>CAXXWF010000001.1:2747500-3821789 GCA_963665865.2 Syntrophomonadaceae bacterium
TAACGCTAGCCCTAAAGCTATTTCGGGGAGAACCAGCTATCTCTGGGTTCGATTGGCATTTCACCCCTATCCACAACTCATCCAAGCACTTTTCAACGTACCCTGGTTCGGGCCTCCATCTCGTGTTACCGAGACTTCACCCTGGTCATGGATAGATCACCCAGTTTCGGGTCTATAGCAACAAACTTATCGCCCTTTTCAGACTCGCTTTCGCTTCGGCTCCGTCCTTTCCGAACTTAACCTTGCTTGCTACCATAACTCGCTGGCCCATTCTACAAAAGGTACGCAGTCACACGTTTTAATCGTGCTCCTACTGTTTGTAAGCATACGGTTTCAGGTTCTATTTCACTCCCCTCCCGGGGTTCTTTTCACCTTTCCCTCACGGTACTATACGCTATCGGTTACCAGGTAGTGTTTAGCCTTGGAAGGTGGTCCTCCCTGCTTCCCACCGGGTTCCACGTGTCCGGCGGTACTCGGGGTTAGTACTTAGAGCTAGCTGCTTTTCGACTACGAGGCTTTCACTCTCTGTGACTGATCTTTCCAGATCCATTCGTCTAAACAACTAGTTTTTGACTCTATGATGACTAAGCAGTGTCATCCTGTACGCCCCACAACCCCAGCAATGCAACGCCTGCATGCTTACACATTACTGGTTTGGGCTCTTCCCGTTTCGCTCGCCGCTACTTCGGGAATCACAATTGTTTTCTTTTCCTCCGGCTACTAAGATGTTTCAGTTCGCCGGGTCTGGCTTCTCTTACCCTATATATTCAGGTAAGGATAACAGGGGTTCGCCCCTGCTAGGTTTCCCCATTCGGACATCTACGGATCTATGCTCGCTTGCAGCTCCCCGTAGCATTTCGTCGCTGGCCACGTCCTTCTTCGCCTCCTGGTACCAAGGCATCCACCATACGCCCTTTGTATCTTGACCTATTTTATTGGTAATAACACACCCTCATGTGTTATTACCTTTTTCCTCGCGAGAGAACTTTCCTCTAGTTACTCCTTAATCAGCCTTACGCTTCTTTTTCGAGTCTCTAGTGAATTGTTCCTACTTCGTTATTCTTATCTTGTGCAGTTTTCAAAGATCTTTTTGCGCCCGTAGGCCTGTGAACTTCCTTATTATATATCGCCCACAATAAAATTAATTATGGTGGAGATGACAGGGTTCGAACCTGCGACCCCCTGCGTGCAAAGCAGGTGCTCTCCCAACTGAGCTACATCCCCATAATGGTGGGCCTAGATGGACTCGAACCATCGACCTCACGCTTATCAGGCGTGCGCTCTAACCAGCTGAGCTATAGGCCCCCAAAAAATCATCGGCAGTCAGCCGTTCCGGCTTCTACTTGCCGATACTAGGTGACAAACTGTCACCGTCGCACCGACTGACAGACTTTCGGCCTCCTGTTTGCATTGCTAGCTACCGTCGCCTATTAGCCTAAATCATCAGTGGTCAGGTTATTTAACCTTTTATACATCTATGTCAGATAACAGCGCTACCAACACACAGATAATCCCGCCTAGACGGGATATGTCGTTTAAGGTAATCCCATCGAAATGGGAGATATATAAAACGAACAAGAGAAAGAGAAGAGATCGACCGATAGGAATTTAGATATGTCGGTCAGACATATCAATTCTCCTTAGAAAGGAGGTGATCCATCCGCACCTTCCGGTACGGATACCTTGTTACGACTTCACCCCAATTACCAACCCCACCTTCGACAGCTGCCTCTATTACTAGTTAGCTCACTGGCTTCGGGTGTTGCCGACTTTCGTGGTGTGACGGGCGGTGTGTACAAGGCCCGGGAACGCATTCACCGCGACATGCTGATTCGCGATTACTAGCGATTCCGACTTCATGGAGTCGAGTTGCAGACTCCAATCCGAACTGAGAATGGCTTTTTGAGATTCGCTCCACGTCACCGTCTTGCTGCTCTCTGTACCATCCATTGTAGCACGTGTGTAGCCCAGGTCATAAAGGGCATGATGATTTGACGTCATCCCCACCTTCCTCCGGCTTGTCACCGGCAGTCCCATTAGAGTGCTCAGCATTACCTGTTAGCAACTAATAGCAAGGGTTGCGCTCGTTGCGGGACTTAACCCAACATCTCACGACACGAGCTGACGACAACCATGCACCACCTGTCTCAAAGCTCCCGAAGGCACTCCCATCTTTCGATGAGATTCTTTGGATGTCAAGACCTGGTAAGGTTCTTCGCGTTGCATCGAATTAAACCACATGCTCCACCGCTTGTGCGGGCCCCCGTCAATTCCTTTGAGTTTCAGCCTTGCGACCGTACTCCCCAGGCGGGATACTTATTGCGTTAGCTGCGGCACGGAAGGGGTCGATACCTCCCACACCTAGTATCCATCGTTTACGGCGTGGACTACCAGGGTATCTAATCCTGTTTGCTACCCACGCTTTCGCACCTCAGCGTCAGGGTCAGTCCAGGCAGTCGCCTTCGCCACTGGTATTCCTCCTGATTTCTACGCATTTCACCGCTACACCAGGAATTCTACTGCCCTCTCCTGCCCTCAAGGGACCCAGTTTCAAGTGCCACCCCGGGGTTGAGCCCCGGTCTTTCACACCTGACTTAAGTCTCCGCCTACGTGCTCTTTACGCCCAGTAATTCCGGACAACGCTCGCCCCCTACGTCTTACCGCGGCTGCTGGCACGTAGTTAGCCGGGGCTTCCTCTTAGGGTACCGTCATTTACAGGACATATTACTCCCTGTAACATTCGTCCCCTAAAACAGAGCTTTACAACCCTAAGGCCTTCATCGCTCACGCGGCGTCGCTGCGTCAGGGTTTCCCCCATTGCGCAATATTCCCCACTGCTGCCTCCCGTAGGAGTCTGGGCCGTGTCTCAGTCCCAGTGTGGCCGTTCACCCTCTCAGGCCGGCTACTGATCGTCGCCTTGGTAGGCCGTTGCCCCACCAACTAGCTAATCAGACGCGGGCTCATCCATAAGCGGAAGCATTGTCAAGAGGCCTCCTTTACTGATTGCTCAGCATATGCGGTATTAGCAGTCGTTTCCAACTGTTGTCCCCCACTTATGGGCAGATTACCCACGCGTTACTCACCCGTCCGCCACTAAGATATTAAATCGCAAGCTTCATTAATATCTCCGTTCGACTTGCATGTGTTAGGCACGCCGCCAGCGTTCGTCCTGAGCCAGGATCAAACTCTCCAATAAATATTAATATAGTGACTTCCCCTTGTTACGGGACATTCCTCCTGGGAGGTGTGTCCCAATACCTTAAAGTTTCATCCCCATACTTTTTTCTTCATCGGAGCCTTGATGGCTCTAATAAAAGTTCTCGCTGGACCTAGTTCCTTTTACAGAACTAATTTTTTCGCACTTCTCTTTTCTCTTTGTTCAGTTTTATCAAGATCTTCGCCCCGGTTTCCCGGAACTTCGCTCTCACACTTCCGTGTTGCGCGCAAGAACTATAATATCATCCCTCCTGACAATTGTCAACACAATATCGCACTTAAAATTAAATACATCTTAAGTTTCTTGTTATTTGCGACAATTATACTTAATAAACAAAAAGTTTGTATATGCCGGCCGGCCCTGATATAATAGAACAGTTGCACCGATAATCACGCCATATAATGAATAGGGACACACCTCGCCGAGGAATGTCCCTGTAACATAGGAAGGGATTAAAAAAAATGAAGCAAAAACAGCTTAGAAATATAGCTATAATCGCTCATGTTGACCATGGCAAGACCACCCTGGTTGATAAGCTATTAAAACAGAGCGGCTTTTACCGCACCAACCAGGTAATGCCGGATAGAGTCATGGACAGCAATGATTTGGAACGGGAACGTGGTATTACCATTTTATCTAAAAACACCAGTATTCATTATGAAGGTATTAAGATTAATATTGTCGATACCCCAGGTCATGCAGACTTCGGCGGTGAAGTGGAACGGATTGTCAAGATGGTGGATGGAGTTCTACTACTGGTTGATGCTTTTGAGGGCCCCATGCCCCAGACGCGTTTTGTATTAAGAAAAGCACTGGAAGCAGGTCTGAAGCCCCTTGTGGTTATTAATAAAATAGATCGTCCTGATGCTAGGCCGCAGGAGGTTCTGGATGAAATCCTGGATCTATTTATTGATCTGGGCGCTCATGAAGATCAGCTTGACTTCCCGGTCATGTACACCTCTGCCAAAATTGGATTTGCTAATATTGACTTGGAGGGCACCTGCACAGATATGAAGCCTTTGCTGGATATGATCATTTCGGTCATACCTGTTCCCAAAGGTGATGAGGACGGCCCCTTGCAGATGGCTATTTCTTCGATTGATTATGACAGCTATGTCGGTAGAATTGGAGTGGGACAAATATGCCGGGGTACCATCACCAAGGGTCAGGAACTGATTCTATGCAACCCAAGCGGCAAGGAGAAAAGGGTCAAAATTAATACCTTGTATGCTTTCGAAGGTCTAAAGAGGCTGGAGATTCTGGAAGCCAGTGCCGGTGAAATAGTAGCAGTATCGGGAATCGAGGATATGACCATCGGCGAGACTCTTTGTGCGGTTGATGTCATAGACCCTATCCCCTTTATAAATATCGATGAACCTACTCTTTCTATGAATTTTGTAGTTAATAATAGTCCCATGGCCGGACTGGAGGGGACTTATGTCACCAGTAGACATCTTCGGGAGCGTTTGGAGCGCGAACTTCTTTCCAATGTATCCTTACGGGTAGAGGAAATTACTCCAGATTGTTTCAAGGTATCCGGACGCGGCGAGCTGCATTTATCTATACTAATAGAAACTATGCGTCGGGAAGGCTATGAGTTTGCGGTAACCCGACCGGAAGTAATAACCAGAATTGTTGATGGAGTTGTAAACGAACCAATAGAGAAACTATTCGTGGAGGTTCCCTCTGATTTTGTAGGCACAGTCATCGAAGGTCTAGGCTCTCGCAAGGGTGAAATGATACACATGGGAAATGGTACGGGCAGTACCATAGAGTTGCAATTTTTGATACCCGCCCGCGGTTTAATTGGGTACCGCTCGGAATTTCTAACTGATACTCGCGGCAACGGTATAATGAATCATATATTTGAAAGCTATGAACCCTATAAAGGGGACATTACGATCCGAAGCCGGGGTTCGCTAGTGGCCTCAGAAAGCGGAATGGCTGTAGCTTACGGCCTGTTCAATGTCCAGGAAAGAGGCAGCCTGTTTATTGATGCCGGTGTAGAGGTATATGAAGGTATGATTGTAGGAGAGAATGCTCGTAACGTCGATATTGCGGTCAATGTTTGCAAGAAGAAACACCTGACCAACACTCGTTCTTCCAGCGCCGACGAAGCTCTGCGTTTAACTCCGCCATTGTTAATGTCCCTGGAAAAATGCCTGGAATTTATTAATGATGACGAACTGCTGGAAGTAACCCCTAAGTCTCTAAGACTGCGAAAGATGATTCTGGATAAAGACCAGCGCGCCAAAGCAGAAAAAAATAAGAATCGGGCTTCCTAAATAGGAAGTCCGGTTTTTGTTTCTTACCCAAACCTAACGCTGAGCTGCTCTCCTATTTCGATTTTATTCCGCTCGGCCTCACCAGCTTTTAGTTCCAGCACATAACGAGCCTGATGGTGGGAAGCCATCGAACCTGGATTCAGGTTAGCGCAGACATCAACCACCTTATACTTCTTATCAAGAAAAACGGTATCAATCGGAAACTGCATACCGAAGCAATGAATAGATGAGCATGGCGATAATAAAAGTCCTTCACCTTCTTGGAGGCCTTTCCTACCAAGCAAGCCCTTAAAGCGGGTGAAAAATCCGTTGGCTACTTCAATTCGCTCTGCAATAAGTTCTCTAATATCCGCATGGTAAACCTGGCAGTAACGTTTTTTTATCATTTCATTGTCTCCATTAATTGCAGCACTGTAGGTCCTAGAAGGATCAAGAAAATTGTGGGAAAAATAAATAATACCATGGGTAAGAGCATCTTAATGGCTGCCTTCATAGCTTTTTCCTCCACCTTTTGCCTGCGGACTATCCTCATTTGTTCGGATTGGTTTCTTAAAACATTACTAATACTTACTCCCAGTTGGTCTGCCTGAATTATCGCCCCCACAAAGTTGTTTAAGTCATCCACATCATTACGCAGACCCAGGTCCCTCAGGGCTTCTTTGCGGGTTTTCCCCATGCGCATTTCCTGTAAACTTTGAGCAAATTCCTGAGCTAATGGTCCTGGGGACTTTTGAATCACCCTTTGCAGGGCTGCATCAAAACCTAAACCCGCCTCAACACTTATTGTCAAAAGATCAAGCACATCCGGTAATCCTTTATTAATTGCTGCCTGACGCCCGGAAGTTTTGATTCTAAGAAAGCTGTACCATAGTAAATATCCGCCCATAAATCCCGAAACAACCTCCAAATACTGCACTTCGGCAGTTGCGCGACTGATACTGGCAAGTATATAGACTATAATGGCAAGTACAGCTGCGGTCGCATATTGTACGGATATAAATTCTGAAGCACTCCATCCTAGCGGCCTGCCGGCATAAATTAGTTTCTTTTCAGTCAACTCTCTCTGTTTTAACGGTGTATACTTTTGGGTAAAAGCAGAGGCTTTATGCAGCATGGGCTTGTATATTCGATCCTTAAAGGAATTTTGAAGCTCGTCTTCAAGCCCTCCACTA
Organism: Syntrophomonadaceae bacterium; assembly: GCA_963665865.2. Lineage (GTDB taxonomy): Bacteria > Bacillota > Syntrophomonadia > Syntrophomonadales > Syntrophomonadaceae > PHAA01. The sequence continues at coordinate 2,754,175 of CAXXWF010000001.1, forward strand.
TTTTGAGGAGTTAACCTTTTTAATTTCTCTAACCGTAGGCCAATCAAAATTTTTCTACTGAAAATAAGCTTTAGGCACACAAATACCAAGCAAAAAATGCTGAGAAATACTGCCAGCAGGATATATAGCAAGAACAACCCTCCTTAGAAATCTATGGTTACTACCTTACGGATCAATAAGAAGCCAATAATTTCGGAACCAATGGCAAACCCCAGAATCATCAACCCAGCTCTCCGTTCAAGGAGCTGGCTAATATAATCTGGACTGACTAACATTAATAATGCAAACATCCCGACTGGCAAAAGGCCGATCACCATTCCAGATATTCTGCCCTGAGCGGTTAAGGTCTTAATTTCACCTTTAATACGGATACGTTCGCGAATAGTATTAGATATGTTTTCGAATATTTCGGCTAGATTACCGCCAATCTGTCTCTGGATTAATACTGCAGTGACCATTAAATCAAGATCGTCGCTTTCCACCCGTCTGATTAGGTTTTGCAGGGCCTGTTCAGTAGTGTTGCCCAGGTTTATTTCCCGCATAGTTCGTCTAAACTCTACCGCCAATGGCCCATTCATTTCTCTTCCGACCAGATCCATAGCCTGCTGAAAACTATAACCTGCCCGCAGTGAATTGATCATAACCGTAAGGCAATCTCCGATTTGCTGGTTAAGCTCGTTTAACCTTGTCCGCTTGCGATGTTTAACAATGAAACTTGGCAATAATATACCCACACATGTCAAAAGCAGCCCCGGCCCAACTCTGCCAAAGACAACAAATCCCACTACCCCTCCCATAACGCTGGTTAATAGGTTTAGGCCAATGAATTCTTCCCCCCGCAGCAAGATGTTGGCTTTGGACAATTCCAACTCCAGTTTACGAGTATAGTACTTGGGGGCGAATATTTTACCCAGTGCACTCAAAAAGTTCTTGAAGTCGATTTTGGGGCGGCTTTTTATTGTTTCGACTGCCTCTTCGCTGCTGCTCTTGTTTAAGTTATCGATGCGCTTTTTTATATGATCACGATTACTAGTAGTTAATTGATGAAGGCCAATTACGAAAAGAACCACTGTCATAAAAGTAAGTGCGCTAATAATCCCTGCCATATTAAATTTCCCCCATTAATTTGATAAAGGGTGGAAAATTTCGGGAGAAAGGACAATTCCCTCTGTTTCCATCCGAGTTAGAAACCTAGGTGTGATTCCGGTGGCATGATGCCTGCCCATGATTTTTCCCTGATCATTGACACCTTTTTGATCAAAGAGAAAAATGTCCTGCATTTGAATCGTATCACCTTCCATACCTAAGACTTCGGTTATGTGAGTAATGACGCGGGTACCATCCCGCAGGCGGCTTTGTTGAACGACCAAATCAATCGCCGATGCAATCTGCTGCCTGATAGCCCGCACTGGCAGATCCATACCGGCCATTAAAACCATAGTCTCAACCCGGGACAGCATGTCGCGGGGGGTGTTAGCATGCCCGGTGGTAAGTGAGCCATCATGACCGGTATTCATAGCCTGCAGCATATCAAGGGCCTCACCTGCACGTACCTCTCCCACTACAATCCGATCGGGGCGCATACGCAGGCAATTACGTACCAGATCACGAATAGTAATGGCTCCTTTACCTTCAATATTAGCTGCCCTAGTTTCGAGACTTAGAACATGGTCTTGATTTAACTGCAGTTCGGCAGCATCCTCTATAGTGACAATCCGCTCATCACTGGGTATAAACGAGGCCAAAACGTTTAGCAGGGTGGTTTTACCACTCCCGGTTCCGCCTGAAATAAATATATTAAGTCGTGAATTCACGGCTGCTTCTAATAACTTGGACATAGGTGCATTCAAAGTTCCGAATCGTACCAGGTCGGTTATAGTGTAAGGACTCTTGGAGAACTTGCGGATAGTAATGCTGGGCCCTTTAAGTGAAAGAGGCGGAATAATTGCATTAACCCTTGATCCGTCTGGCAGGCGTGCATCAACCATGGGCTGACTCTCATCAATTCTTCTGCCGATCGGGGAAACGATTTTATCGATAATGTGCATAACGTGTTCGTCATCGCGAAAGACTACTTCAGAGCGTATCAGCTTACCTTTTCTTTCCACATAGACTTGCCGGGGTCCGTTGACCATAATCTCCGTGATATCATTATCCTTTAACAGTGGTTCAAGCGGGCCGAAACCAAGCACTTCATCCGTAATCACAGCAGCAATTGCCTGTCTTTCTGAGTATGGCAGAAAACCAGCTTCCCGCTCCAGTATACTGATTACCATCTCTTGAGTCTTTTTGGCCAGAATTTCCTGGGACAAATCGCTTTGCTTCAATTCTTGATCTATTTTCTCAATCACTTCCTGGTGAACTTTTATTTTAAGATCACTATATTTATCAACTTTTTCGTTTGGTACTGGAAGCTTTTCCTTCAATGGCAGAGGTTCCCCATATGTAGAACCTCTTTTATCATTTAAACGTTTTGCCAGTGACATTTTTAAGCTCTCCTATCTAACAGTTTGTTCCAAAAAGATCTTTTCTCCCTTTTTTCGCGAATATCTTTCTGGTAACCGTAATCTTTTAGAATCATATCTGCTAAGCGTGCCACGGCTTTGCTTACCTCAGACTGCGGATGGGAAAGTATAAAAGGCATACCCTTATTGGCAGCAGTGACTACGATCTGGCCATCACTGGGAATTTGATCGGCAGTCAAAAAATCAATCGTCTGTTCTACATCGCTGATATCAATGCCAAATTGCTTGGAAGCACGATTAATCACCAGTTTGCTTTTTCCGTTGTGATGTAAACTATCCAACAGATTGAGGCTTAGTTTGAGGTTTTTTACTGAAGGTACGTCCATTGACATAACTATGACAATTTGATTAGACATATCCAGAGCAGTTAAGAGGGTTTCGGAAAAGAACGGCGGTGAATCAACCACTACATAATCAAAGTTCTGCCTCAAAACCGCCAGGATTTTTTCCACGTGTTCAGGTAAGATTAATTCAGCATCCTCGGGCTTAAGAGGAGCGGCCAATATCCTAATACCTGAACTATGAGGAATTAGATAGTTGTCTATTAACTGCATATCCCAGTTGTTACGTTCTTGCACTAACTCAGCAATTGTGCGGCGAGGCTGGATATTAAGATAAACGGCAACATCTCCAAACTGCAGATCAAGGTCCACCAGAGCGACTCTTTTCCTGGTTTCACGGGCGATTTGAACAGCTATATTAACAGATAAGGTCGTTTTGCCTGTGCCGCCTTTGGCTCCGAAAATAGTAACCAACTGGGGTACCTTGTGCTTTTGCTGCTTATCTTCTAATCGTACTGAAGCAAAGCTTGCTAATCGAGTTTTCTCGGCAAGAAAAATTCTGCGTACTGCTTCTGCTATTTCACCAGTTTTAATGTTACCTTCCAGCAGATAATCTCTGGCGCCGGCCAACATAGCCTTTTTAATATATTCAGTTCCCGATTCATTTCCTATAATAATAACCCCAACCTCGGGGTGGGCAAGGGTTATTTTTTCGGCAGCTGTGATCCCGTCCATAACTGGCATTTCAGAATGCATGATAACAATATCGGGGAGCAGATGCTCGGTTTTATTAACCGCATTGTCTCCATTAAATGCTTCCCCAATAATTTGCAGGTCCTGTTCCTGGGAGATACTGTCGGTTAACTCCCTGCGGTATTCAGCCAAACCGCTTACAATCAAGACCCTGATCTTATCCATTGGTGTTATGCTCCCCTTTCAGTTCAGAATATATATTAACTGCATAATTTACTAATTGCACATCTGTGGACCTTTTCTACTAAACCTTTCCGGCAGGCACAGCAGCGGGAATATTAAATCCATCGTCTCCAAAGGGTATTGGATTAGCTGTGCTTTGATCCGCGGGAGAACGAAGTAAGAGACTAATATTCCCTCTTTGCAGGGCCATTTTTAACCGCAGAGAATCCTCTAGACTAACGGCTACCGTGGCAGTCTTGGCTGGGACTGTTTTGTCAGAGGCGGCTGATTTTGCTGGAGATAGGTTGGTACCAACGGCCAGTACTGTCACGTTTTGCAGAACGACCACGGAACGTGGCAGCGTCGGGTTCTGTCCTATGGATATTTCAGCAATAATATCCACCCGATCCCCTCCTTTCAGCATACCGGCAACACCGCTAACTTCATCGATAGGTACTGACATAGCGCGGTAACCCTCAGGGACTGCATAGGCGAGCCCTTCCCCAGTATCGCCCGGTTTTATGAGCTGGTTCGCCGTGATCACTTGACCCTTATTAATAGTAATTAGCGAAACTTTCCCAACAGCGTCTTTTATATTGATAATCTCTTTACCATTTCTAAACTCAGTGGGAAATGATTTCAATTCCATCATTGTAGTGGCAATAGCAGTGTTCGCCGGAATATCCTGAGCAGCAACCAGCACATCAGAATAGGCAAGGTTGGCTGACTTATTCACATGGCTCAAATAATTATAGACCAGATAAGCCGCCATTAAACCAAAAATCAGAGCCAGTATAAAGATCAGTTTGTGTCGCATTACCATCTCTCCTTAGGTGTTATTGAACCAGTTTTGCTGTATATAATCCGAAATCCTGGCCACCGGGATCGCTTTCGCCTTGAACTACCCCCTGAATAAATTGGCCTGTAACCTCAGAGTCACCACCATTGCCGGGCACATTGGAAATCAAGAAAAGTGCAAATCCGACAACCCTGACCTGTTTATTGGAAGTGGTTTGATCACCCTTTTTATCAGTCAATAAGACGTAGTCAACTATCGGAATTAATCCTATGCAAGGGCAACCAAGAACATAGTGGCCGATGGTGCACTCCGGTATATGCGGGCACGCCGTAATCCGATAGTCTATCCCGGTCTCAGTGGGACCGCTCATATTACCGTCTTCGACATCAACCAATTCGTTTATCCTCAGAATATCACTGTAACCATACTTCAAGTTTTCTTCGTATACGCTTGCTCCATTACCCCCCAGGGCAAGTGCTCCGCGCCAGCCACCATCAATAGTATCCTTGGCGCCGCCCTTAAGGGTTACTATATCTCCTAGAGTCCAAACATCTTTCATTACGGCCAGGGGAAGCGCTCCGCTTACACCTGTGATGGCCTCTAAACGTGCCAGAGCTTCCGCTGCTACAAGCCCTGATTGATGACCAATAGCCTGTGCAAAGCCAAAATTGACGGTTTTATGCGCGGATACAAAAACAGCTCGGTTCGATTCCAGAACTTGCGGAGTGTCGATTATCGAATCAGACGGGCGATTGCTAAGTGCGAAACCATTGGCTGAATCTACCGCTTGACTGGGGTTCCCGGGCAGATCCTGGATTCCTGCCAAGGCAGCAGCATCAACCGTAGTTTGCAGACGGGAGCGGGTTAAGTACATCGCACCAGCATCCGTAACCATAGCCGCCATTCCCATTAAAACCGTTAAGCAGATTACCAAAATTATGATTGCACTGCCTTTTTCTTCACGAATGACCCTAAACACCGTTCTCATCCCCTTACTCCGCTCGCATTATTACTTGGGCTGAGACTATATATGGATTTCCGGTAATCGCAGAAATTATCGGTATATTGATCTCAACTGGGTATTCTAAATCTATGGTCACAGGATTTCCAGATATACGTTCCACGGGTTCAGGTGTAATGTCCAGGTCCAGTTTAGTCGAATCCAAAAAAGAGCATCTATCATTAACAATTATGGTAATATCTTCGTCAGGTGCCCCCAAGGCTGCGGCGCGAGCCCCTTCCCGGGCAGCATTGTTAATAGCTAAATCAATCGCATAAATTTGGCCAAATTCTATAATCCCAAATATAATTAATAATAATATGGGCAAAACAATGGCTAACTCTGCCATGGCTTGGCCTCGTTGGTTTTTTATTCTAGAGTTTAACATGGACATCACCCCATCCACCAAAAAGCACCTATCGCACCAGCTGCAATAGCTAGCCCGTAGGGAAACATTATTCTTTCATGATCAAAGTTAAATTTAATGATTTTAAAGTTAGTGAGTAACATGACCCAAATACCACGCAAAAAAGTCGTTAAGGTATTAAAAAATCTTCGCTGGTAAATCAGAATAGCCAGGCCGATGATCCCCCCCGCCAGTCCCATTCCTACAGCGGTATAATATATAAACACGGGGCCCTTAACCGCACCAATGACAGCCATTAGTTTAACGTCACCGGCCCCCATACCACCCAGAGCAAAAGGTATAATTAAAATTCCCAATCCAGCTAAGATTCCCAACAGGGACTGTCCCAATCCAGGCCACCCACTTATAGCCAGATTATAAAAGAGGCCAAAAAGCAGAGTGGGTATCAAAACTACATTATAGATTTTGCGACTCCTCAAGTCAGTTAACAAACAGATTGAGAGCGCAAGCACCATTACCATATCCTGCACTCTTTTACCCTCCTTAGATAAAATAGGCCCTACCTAACACTTAAGCAGGGCCTTCTTTTGGCATATATCTAGCATTCGTAAGCATGACTAAACTGGCTACTAATTGAAAGTTTAATTACCAGCAGCAGTCAATGATGTTGAGATGTCGGTAAATTTATTTTTTATTGCGGTCCCAAACGCGGTCATTGTAATAACCGCCGCAAGTGCTATCAAGCCAATAATCAGTGCATATTCAGTCATGCCCTGTCCCTCTTCTTCTTTAAACAATCTCATCATTAAATTCATTATTATTCCTTCTTTCTTAATAATTCTTTCTCAATTCCACGCAAAAAACCACTCGCACAATTGACGAGTGGTTTCACAGAGCAATAACGCCCCTAAAAAACAATATATATATCCCTACTCGGCAACTGGCTGGCATAGTAGAATCTATCCACTTTAGCCCCTTTAGTTTTGCGTCACTCTCTTTCGAGAGCTTTGCCTTTATTCAGTTGGGTTTTGGTTTAAACAGAAACGGTTAAACATTCAGCAGCTGGCTGGCGTAGTAGAACTAATCTACCTTAGCCCCTTCAGTTTTGCGTCACCCTCTTTCGATGGTTTTGCCAATATTCTATTATTACTGGCTCTATTATAAGAGAAGGTTATGATCGTGTCAAACCATGTTTTTCCATATACTTATTTATTTTGAGAACATATGACTTTAATCGTAATCCCCTCAACCTAATTCGCTATCAATTGGGAAATATAGTACTATATTGGTAGTAGTTTCTGCACTTTACCCAAGCCATCTTTGTCCTACTTAAGTATAAGGCAGGTATGTTATGAATAAACTCGATCTGATTGCTACATCCGCTTTTGGTTTAGAGGCGGTCGTAGCCAATGAATTGAAAAAACTTGGGTTTGAGAACCTAGTTATAGAAAATGGCCGGGTTTCTTTCCAGGCCAGCCTTGCTGCCATTCCCCGCTGCAATCTGTGGCTGCGTTCAGCTGACCGGGTGTTGTTAAAACTGGGTGAATTTGAGGCGTGCAGTTTTGAGGAACTTTTCGAGAAAACCAAGAGCCTGCCCTGGGCAGATTGGATTCCAGAAACTGGTGAATTTCCGGTGGAAGGAAAATCCATACATTCGCAGCTTTTCAGCGTCTCTGACTGCCAAGCTATAGTCAAGAAAGCGATCGTGGAAAAAATGAAAGTAAAATATCCGGTGCAGTGGTTTAAGGAAACCGGACCCCGCTACAGAATTCAGGTGGCCCTACTGAAAAACCGGGCTACGCTAACAATGGACACCAGTGGAGCTGGCCTGCATAAGCGAGGCTATCGGAAGTTGTCAACTGAAGCACCTATTAAAGAGACCCTGGCTGCGGCCATGATTTATTTGAGCCGCTGGCGGGCGGACCGGGCTCTGATTGACCCCTGCTGCGGTTCGGGTACTATCCCTATTGAAGCCGGATTAATGGGACGCAACATCGCGCCTGGATTAAATCGAGACTTTGCTGCTGAAAATTGGCCCCAATTGTCCTCGAAAATATGGCATTCCGCCCGGGAAGAAGCTCGCGATTCCATCCTTCACCAACAGACTCTGGGCATAATTGGTTTTGATATTGATGGCAAGGCGCTTGACTTGGCCCGTTATCATGCTAACCAGGCAGGTCTGGGTAAATCAATATCCTTTCAACGTCAGGCTGTAAGTGATTTACGTTCCCAGTACCATTATGGGTATTTGATAACAAATCCCCCCTATGGAGAACGCTTATCAGAGAAGGCGGAGGTGGAGCAGCTATACCGCCAGTTGGGAATGGTTTGCAGAAACCTGGATACCTGGTCATTCTACGTCATCACTTCTCATCCCTTATTTGAAAAGTTCTTCAATCGCAAGGCAGATAAAAAGCGGAAGCTATATAATGGTCGGATTCAGTGCAATTATTATCAATTCTACGGTCCTAAACCCCAAAATATTGCCGGTCCCTTTTCATCCTCAGGCCTCATTAACTAAGAAGTCTATATCGACAATATTTCCATTATATGTTATTATATTAATAGATTATATTTAGTCTATGCTTGCATCTTCTTTCCTAGTTCTCAATATCATTTCTTTTGTCATTATTTCTTAAAAGCCGTCATTTTAGAGAATGAAAATCCATTCTAAAGCATAAAATAGTTTTGTGTTTGCTTATAAATGGAGGTATGAATAATGATATCGGTTATACTTGCGGGTGGTAAAGGCCTTCGCTTATGGCCCGAAAGCCGCCGCAGTCATCCCAAGCAACTCTGTAAATTCGTCGCGGATAAAACCATGCTGGATCATACTATTGATCGTCTGGTAAATTCAGGAGCCCAAAAGATTATGATAATAACCAATGACGAACTTCTGGCGGATATTGAAAGCCTCGTCAGCAAACGTGGCGATTCTGAACTTATTGAAATATTAAGTGAACCGGAGGGTAAAAACACAGCGCCGGCAGTAGGCCTGGCCCTCGCCAAATGTGGAGCGGAGGATGATGAGTCAGTACTGGGTATTTTCCCCTCTGACCATCATGTTCTGGATGAGAAATCTTTCCGCCAAAGCATTGGGAAAGCAGTTCACGCTGCCCGTCAAAACCGTATCGCTACCATAGGAGTGGCACCCAATCGACCTGAAACTGGTTTCGGTTATATCGAAAAGAGCAAATGGGAGATTGGGGAAATGCCGGATGTGTTTGGAGTCGATTCTTTTCGGGAAAAACCTGATGCCGCCACGGCTCAGTCTTATCTTGACACCGGGCGGTATGTATGGAACTCAGGTATTTATGTTGGCAAGGTAAAAACCCTGCGGGAGGAATTTGCCCGTTATTTGCCTGAGATACATTCCGAGTTGGTTGATGGTTATGATAGTTATGTCGGTTCCTATTCCAATCTTCCCAATATCAGTCTGGATTACGGGATTGCGGAGAAAAGCGACCGGATGGCAGTTGTCGAAAGTGATTTCGGCTGGTGCGACTTGGGTAACTGGAATGCTCTGGCTGAACTGGCGGATGGCGACGAAGAGCACAATATTAGTATAGGCAGCGACATAGTAGCTATGGAGAGCCAGCATTGCTTGGTTAAGCAGTCTGAAAAAACCGTAGTGCTTTTCGGAGTAGAGAATCTGCTGGTGGTTGAAACAGATGCCATCGTTCTGGTAGCCAATCGGGATCGTATTCAGGATGTAAGGCATTTGGTTGAACTGCTGCAGGAAAATGAGAGGCATGATTTATTATAAGGAAGAAAAGAGAGATGTAGATATCAATCATATTTTTTGCCATTATGATATAAGGGGATTGTGGAGAGCTTACCGGGGACATAATCAGCGAGATTGCCACAGCCTCTGCCCTGCCGTCCGACTAAAATTTTTCTATTAATAAGTATAAGTGGTTGTGATGACGGGAAAAAATATAGAATATACATTCAGGCGAAGAACACATTAAAGGAGTGGATACATGTGACTATACTTAATCTCGGAACCTACCCACCCAAACAATGTGGTATTGCCACCTTTTCTATGGATCTACGCAACAGCTTGCTTTTGCAGGGACATAAAGTACAGGTGATGGCGGTATCCGATGATGATTCTTCCTACCACTACCCCGAAGAAGTTGTATTTAGCCTGCAGCAGCATCACAAGCAGGATTATGTCAAGGCAGCTGCCTTTGTCAACACATCTCCTCATATCGATTTACTGATAATTCAACACGAATATGGTATTTATGGAGGCGAAGATGGAGAATACATTCGGGAAATGGTCAAGTTATTGCATAAACCATTTATTCTTGTAACCCATACCGTACTTCCCCGACCCTCCAAAAATCAGAAGAACATTCTTAATGACCTCTGTCAACGGGCAGCAGGCGTTGTTTGTATGACCAGACAGTCCTGCGCATTGCTTACTGATCTATACGAAGCTCCTCCTGAATTGATAACCGTTATTGCCCATGGGGTACCAATATTCAAACGTTATCCTCAGTCCAAGCTGAAACTCAAACACGGTTTGCAAGGCCGTCAAGTGATCAGTACTTTTGGGCTGATTGGTCCGGGTAAAGGCCTGGAGTTAGGTATTCGCGCTGTTGCCGATATGGTGCCCCGTTTTCCCTCGATAAGTTATTTGATCCTGGGGCAAACTCATCCTATGCTCCAGAAGTACGAGGGAGAAAAATACCGGCAAATGCTCATCGACCTGGTAGCAGAACTGCATATCGAAAATAATGTAATATTTATTAATAAATATCTTAGTGATAAGGAACTAGGAGAATACCTTTATATGACGGATATTTACCTGAGTCCTTACCCCAATATGGATCAGGCTGTCAGCGGTACCATGGCATTTGCGATGGGCTGTGGCCGTGCCATAGTATCTACTCCCTATGCGTATGCCAGCGAAGTTTTAAGTGAAGGCCGGGGTCTTCTGTCCAGGGGAATTGAGTCACAAGAATTGGCAGCCCTAATTGAAGAAATACTGAATGATAAAGGATTGCAAAAAAGGCTTGAGAAAAAGGCTCTCGAGATAGGTAATACCTGGTCCTGGCCCAATGTTGGCCAACAGTACAGCCGCTTTTTCCGGCAGATTCTAAGTAATCAGACCGATCATGAAGAGGTTGAGTTAACTTATGCTAAATTGTAGTCATCTTAAGCGTTTGACTGATGAGATCGGTATGCTTCAGTTTTCCCGAGATGCCCATCCCGACCCCCGTAGCGGCTATACCCTGGATGACAACGCTCGGGCTTTATTAGTAGCCCTATATATAGGTGAGAAAGGTTATCCCGCCGCATGCCATTATATGTCTTTTCTGACCCATGCCCAACACTCTGACGGGACTTGGAGCAATTTGCTCTTGGATGGAAAATACTCTTCCACCTTCGATTCGGAAGACAGTATCGGCCGGGCTATCATGGCATGCAGTGCGGCCACCATCAGTATTTGGCCGGATTTGGCACTCCAGGCCAGCCAACTGATTAGCTGCAAGCTCGGTGATGTAACTGGTTTTTCCTCCCCCCGAGCAATAGCTTACACCTTGGTGGGTTTGTGTAAGGGCAAGATGCCTTGCCCCGATAAACAACTGCACGATATAGTGAATAGGCTGTCAGCCTTCTTGGTCGCTCTTTATAATAGAACGAGGAGGCCTGACTGGCTATGGTTTGAAGATTACCTAACCTATTGCAATGCTATCCTGGCGCATGCTCTCTTCTGTGTATATTCCTTCAATGGAGATAAAAAATGTCTGAAAATAGCCCATGAATCCATAAACTTTTTAAATGATATCCTATTTCGGGAGGGCTATTTGAATATAATAGGAAACCAGGGGTGGCACCACCGGGGAGGCAGTGTGCCCCTTTTCGATCAGCAGCCAGTTGACGCTGCTTCGATTGCATTCGCATGCTGGGAAGCATATCAGTGCCTGGGTAAAAATGAATATATTCATCTGGCCAACCTGGCTTATCAGTGGTTTCGCGGCAACAATATTCATCGCCTATCGCTCTATAATGAATCATCCGGGGGATGTTTTGACGCTATCACCAAGGACGGCAGAAATACCAACCAGGGAGCAGAATCTGTTTTATCACTTTTGCTGACCGATTTGCTAATGGAAAACAGTATCCGCAATGAGCTGCAAGTGGTTAAAGCATCATCAGGAACTTATTGATGCCATTCTGATAGAAGTGGCCTCTGTAAACTAGAAAAACCGGGTCAGAAGGAACTATCCTTCGACCCGGTTTCTTGTTTCAAACTTAATAAGCTGTTTTATGCTTACCTGCGTTGTTGGAAACAATCTCTGCAATACACAGGTTTGCCAGCGGTAGGTTCAAATGGTACCGTAGTCTCCTTGCCACAAGCCGCACATACTGCTGGGAATTGCTGGCGGTTGTTATCACGGGGACGGAAATTTCCTCCTCCGCCACCGCTATTTCTACTACCTTGTTTCCGGGCTTGGCGACAGGCAGGGCAACGTGCGGGTTCATTCTCAAAACCCTTCTCTGCATAGAACTCCTGTTCAGATGCTGAAAACAGGAACTCGGCACCACAGTCTCTGCAAGTCAAATATTTGTCTTGAAACATTAATTATCCTCCTTCAACGGGAGATACTCTTGAACCTAATTACCCCGAATAGGAGATGAATTATAGAACAAGGCTTTTTTACTATACAATAATATTCTGCATTTAGCAAGGTTTCCCGCAGATAATTTTACATTTTTTTACTATTGGTTGTTTTTAGACTAATTAGGCTCCACCCCAGGTGCCGCACCGGTCTCCCCATCGAGCCAGAAGTTCTTTCTCCTGGTAAAACTGGACCACTTCACAGGCATTGGGGCAACCTTTGCATTCGAAGCTGGTCGTTTGATAAGCCAGATCTTTTACCATGAAACCTTTAAAACTCGTAACACCCTTCTTGGCCATTACATCACGGGCCAGAATGGCTGCACCGATAGCTCCCATAACATCATAATTACTGGGGACAATGACCGGCGTCTGGAGGTAACTTTCAAAAGCCCTCACCAGTCCCAGATTGGCTGCCACACCACCTTGAAACATAATCGGTGCCAGAATCTCTTTACCTTTACCTACATTGTTAAGATAGTTGCGAACCAGAGCTTCGCACAGCCCAGCCACAATATCGGCTAGGCTGTATCCCAATTGCTGTTTATGGATCATGTCGGACTCGGCAAACACAGCACAGCGGCCGGCAATTCGAACGGGATGCTGGGCCTTGATGGCATAGCTGCCAAAATCTTCGATGGGAATCTGGAGGCGGGAAGCCTGCTGGTCAAGGAACGATCCAGTCCCAGCTGCACAAACGGTGTTCATCCCGAAATCGATAACTACCCCATCCCGCATTATTATAATTTTGGAATCCTGTCCCCCAATTTCGATAATGGTCTGTACTCCTTCGACAGCTTTAGATGCGGCTATAGCATGGGCAGTTATCTCATTCTTGACCACATCCGCCCCGATCATTAATCCCGCTAGATGGCGAGCGCTGCCAGTAGCACCACTGCCTTTTATCTGCACCCGGTCTTCTATTTCGCCCCCCACCTGCCTCATGCCCTCCTGTAGGGTTTCAATCGGGCGACCGTTGGTACGCAAGTAACGACTGGCCAGAACTTTTCCCCACTGGTCAATAATTACTACTTTTGTACTTACCGAACCTACATCAATACCCAGATAACCTTGCAGCATAGAACCAGCCTTTCCATTTAGTAAATATATATTATTGCTTTGATCATAATGCCTTGTTATCCACTACCACCTCAAGGTTGGGCAGTGCTTCACATTTACCTCGGCCAGCCGGTAAAGTAATCAGGGAGGCGCCTTTGGTCCCCCGCTTCTTTTCCCGGCGCTTCTCTAAAAGGTCAATGAAAGCTTCCAGCCTGGTTTCTACCCCAGCCTTACTGGTCTGTTCGTCCAGGAAGAAGGTCAGAACGGGAATATCCAGTTCTCTGGATACCCGCGGCAGGATGCTTCTGGCCACGATTTCAGGTATACAGGAAAATGGCGCTAATTGAATCACTCCGTCATAACCATGCTTGGCATAAAGGACAGTCTCACCTATACTGTTCGTACCATGGCCGCCGATGCACGACTCGTTAAGATAGGGCCGGGCCGCCGCTCGAACATCTTGTTCGCCCTCAGCCAGAATATTCTCCCGAGCATAGCTGCTCAGATAAATGGAGCGCTCGGCCTTGACCCCCATTTCGCCTAACATCTTCAGCATATAGTGGTTGATAGAAGGTTCCAAGAGAACATATATTTCGCCGACTATACCTACCTTCAGAGGATCGCGGTCTTCTGCTCGTGGGACCTCCAGGAGTATTTGCAAGGCTTCCTGGCGTGCTTTTTCCACCTGCAGCAAATCATTGGCCTGATCGATCAGATCCAGGCTCTGCTGCAGCGCCCGTCCAGTATCGCCGCGTATAGCCTCATAGGGCCTTATTTGATAGGACATAATTTCGCAATCATCCAAGGCCTTTATTTTCGACCAACCGGTTTTTATGCTGCGCCAATAATGGGATATAGATACCCGCCCGGCCTTGCGCACCAGATTCAGTTTGCGGACAAAATCGACGTAATTCCTCTGGGGCTCCTCAAAGCCAATAATCTTGACCTTCATTCCAATCTCATCCAGCAGCTTTTGATGCATTACCCAGTAGTAACCGGCCCGGCAAGGCCCGCATCCTCCCGAGGTTATGATCATCTCTGCCCCCATCTCCGCCGCCTGCAGATAGGTTCCCATCAGCACTTTAAAAGGAATACAGGCAAACTCAGGTGAATAGCGCACCCCCAGATCAAGAGTTTCATTATTCGGTTCCGGCGGAACGATGGCCTCCAGCCCGATCTCCTCAAATAACCATCTGAAAGCCAAATAGGAATACCCCATGCGGGGAAAGCTAACTTTCACTCTTATTCCTCCTGTATTCCAGCATATCCAAAAAAGCTTCCATGCGCGTTCTCATCCCCGCTTCACCAGTATGCTCGTCAATTGTTACCGACATATAGGGAATCTTGCGCTTTTTAGCTTCAATTTCCAGGTACTTATCCACAATAGAATCCGGCCCGCAGGCAAAGGCAGTGATATGAATCATGCCATCTACCGGCTGCACATCCATAAAATATAGTGCCCCCTGTACCACCCGGTTGGAAAAATACCAAAACAAGTCCTTGTCCAATTTGGAAGCCTGACTATTTAACTGGCGCGGGCTCAGCATATCCTGGGTATAGACCATTACCCCTTCTTTAGCCAACAGTCGCATCAATCCTACATTTATGTAAGGGTCATAAATAGTATAAGGATATCCAACTACCCCCAGCTGCAATGGGTTGTCCCTGAGATTTCCAGCTTCATCTGATCGGGTGCTGCTGGTCGCAAAAATTTGCTGCATGGCAGCTTCTGGCAATATACCCTGTTGCAGAAGCTTCTCGTATTTTTTCTGAACCCGGGATGCTCGCCCAAAGGCTTTATAGATGGAAAGATTATTTGCTCCTAACCTTTCCCCAAGTTCTTGATAAACCTTAAAAAGCTCGTGCCGGCCTTTTTTAAGATCAATACGAACCTCCAGCATCGCTAGCGGCCCGCTGATAGATGCGCTTAACATATCCGGCAAACCCAGGAATTTAGGGCATAGTGTTTCTGTTCCATAATCGCCGTATTTTCTCATACTAACCAGACGGGGCACAAAAACATAGTCTACCCGGTCGATGAGATCTTCGACATGACCGTGAAAGATTTTAATGGGAATACACGCATCACTAACTGTGTCCTTAACTCCCATGTCCATAATCGCTCGTGTTGTAGGAGAGGACTCCACTACCTCATGGCCCAGCGCTTCGAAAAACACCTTCCAGAAAGGGAAGTATATAAAATAAGCCAAGGCTCTGGGTATTCCGATTTTTGCCATGATTAAGTGCTTCCTCCTATTAAGTCTCCACCTACTATCGGCAGGACTTAACTGTCTTCTACGTTCATATTATAGTTATTTTTGTGGTGTCCAGAATATTCTTGAGACATAACA
The DNA here is from genome assembly GCA_963665865.2 of Syntrophomonadaceae bacterium. Lineage (GTDB taxonomy): Bacteria > Bacillota > Syntrophomonadia > Syntrophomonadales > Syntrophomonadaceae > PHAA01. Next base: position 2,770,106 of record CAXXWF010000001.1, read on the forward strand.
AAAATCAAAATTAAGGACTTTCTCCCGAGCTGATGCCCTTTATAAATAATTCCCAGGTATGCTGGGCAAATTTTTCTTTATAGCTTTCCAAATAATCTTCCATCCCTGGCAGCCGTGAAAATATCGGTGCACCTGCAAAAAACCACAGTATCATCCCTAACAAGCTGATAACGGTCAACTTGGGATCAACCGGGATAAAATAACCTTCCTTAATTCCTTCTTGTATCGTGCTCTCTACTCTGATCAGGTTCTTTGCAAAATAATCACTTACAAACCGATCTATATGAGTATCATTCTGAAATTGGGCCCTTAACATAAGCTGGGGCGATTTCGGTTTAGAGAAAAGGAAATCAATATAACAATTGATAAACAATTTGATACGCAGTCGCGGATCTGTTTCCTGGCGTAAAACTTTATCCAATTCCGAACTTAGTCCCTCGAAATAACTCTCCACAATTCCCCGATATAAGTCATCTTTGTTTCTGAAGTAATAGTTAATCATGGCTACATTAACATGGGCCTGCTCGGCTATGTCGCGCACAGTCACCCCATCAAAACCTTTAGTAGCAAAAAGCTGTTCAGCGATTTCCAGAATTCTAAGCTTAGGATTTGTCGTGTTATCCATGCGAAAATTCACCTACTATTCTACTATATAAATTCAATGAGCGTTTATGCGAATTGCGCGCCAAAACGCGGGCGCTATAGCGCCTTCCCTTCGCGTTTTGTGTGCATCGCGCCGCGAGCGTTTTTATCAAACGCCTCCTCAGTCAGGGACCCTCCCCGCCGCTGTGGAAAAATTCCATTTATTCCCTAACTATAGAGGTAGGAGTCTTACAAGGCGTTTGATAAAACAACCGTTTTAAACGCTTGTTTAAGTCTATTTTAACAGTATTCCGACCGGTGTCAACAAAATTCGAACCTTTTTGTATTCATTATTGCGAAGAGCCCTATTTATCGCGCTTTTTCTCCAGAGCTGCTTTGAGCATTTCTCCCAGATTCTGACCTATATCTTCCTTATCACTGTACTGACTGATTAACTTTTGATTAATCTGACTGGCCCTTTTAGAATTGCCCAACCCGATATGTTCATTCTCCTTTTCCGGCTGCCGATGCCCACAGTTTCGATCAGGACAAACCAGCATCTTGCCCCTCTTACCTTTTACTATAAGCATATATTTGCTACAGGATGGGCACTTAGTTTTACTAATATTGTTGGCCTTATATTCAGCATCATCTGTCTGAACTCCCCGTACCATATCCCGCGCGCTCTGACGGATGCCAGAAATAAATTGCTCCTTACTACCCTTTCCCTTAGCTATATCCGTCAATTTTTGTTCCCACTGAGCAGTTAATTCAGGCGACCTCAGAGCTTCCGGAACCAATGGAATCAGCTGAATCCCCTTTGACGTAGGAATCAGTTCTTTTCCGTTGCGCTCAACATAGAAGGAATTAATCAGTTTTTCTATAATCTCGGCTCTGGTGGCGGGAGTACCCAGCCCACTGCCCTTCATGGATTCGCGTAGTTCCTCATCTGCAATAAATTTCCCCGGGCTTTCCATAGCCGTTAAAAGAGTTGCTTCGTTATATCTTGACGGGGGTTTGGTTTTCGATTTATTCTCTTTAATACTTATAACTTTCTTTTGACTACCTTTTTGTTGCTGGGTTAAATTCTGCTCAGGAAGTACATCCTGTTGAATTCCTTCCCTTTCTGCAGTACCGGTTGTCACACCCCTCCAACCGAGATCTTTTACCACCTTGCCTCGAGAATGGAAGCTTTCACCGTTTACTACCGTAGATATAGTCGTCTGGTCATAAGTGTAAGGAGGATATAAAACAGCGATAAAGCGTTTCGCAATAAGATCATAAAGTTTTTTCTCATCAATACTCAAGTTTGCTAATTTCAAGGGTTGCTCAGTAGGAATGATGGCATGGTGGTCGGTAACTTTGCTATCATCCACAAAGCGTTTACCAGGTTGAATTTTTTGACTAAGCAGCGGTCTAATATAATCTACATATGGTCCCACCTGCATGGCCTGCAATCGAGCCGGCAGGGTTGGCACTATATCCCTGGTAATGTAGCGGGAATCGGTGCGCGGATAGGTTACTACTTTATGTTCCTGGTACAAGTTCTGTAAAACCGCAAGCGTTCTTTGCGCAGAGAAATTAAGGCGTCGATTGGCATCTCTCTGTAATTCAGTCAAATCATAAGCCAAGGGAGGTAATTCACTCTTGGCTTCCCTGCGTATTTCCGCAATGATACCATTATGATCCTGTATTTTTGCTATTATAGCTTGGGCCCGGGTATTATCAAATATACGACCCTGTCCCTTATTATCGCGCCAATCACCATAGTAATCACCAAAATCAGCCCGGATAGTCCAATAGTCTATGGGTTTAAATTCTTTTATTTCCTTCTCTCTATTTACTATCATAGCCAAGGTGGGTGTCTGCACCCGGCCTGCATTAAACTGTGTATTGAATTTACATGTTAAAGCGCGAGTCACGTTTAATCCAATTAACCAGTCTGCTTCTGACCGGCATACGGCCGCATCATACAGATTATTATAAGCACTCCCTGCTTTCAAATTAGCAAAACCATCTCGAATCGCAGCATCAGTCTGTGACGAAATCCACAGGCGCTTGAATGGTTTACGCCAGTTGGCTTTGTCCATGATCCAACGGGCAACCAGCTCACCTTCTCTTCCAGCATCCGTAGCTATAACCATTTCCTTTATATCTCCGCGTTGCATTAAACTCTTAACTACTTGGTATTGCTGAGAAGTCTGCTTAATAACTTTTAATTTCATCTTATCAGGTAACATAGGGAGATCTTCCATGCGCCATTGCTTCAACTTCTGGTCGTAATCATCAGGTTCGGCTAGAGTAACCAGGTGCCCCAGCGCCCATGTTACTACATACTTTTGTCCTTCTATAAACCCTTTATTCTTAGTATTGCAATTTAAGACCCGGGCAATTTCCCGAGCTACACTGGGCTTCTCAGCCAGTACTAAAGATTTCATGGTTACCTCCAATCAACTCAAGGCCAAACGAAAGGACAGGGGGACAGGTCCCTTGTCCCATATTGGATATCTTGGAGTGGGACAAGGGACCTGTCCCCCTGTCCCACAAAACTTGAATTATAAAGTAAAGCCCGACATAAACCGTCGGGCAATTTTGTTTGTTTATATTTATTTCTACATTTAACCCCAAATTCCTGCGAACTATTGAATAACTTAAAATTGATGAGCAAACAGGCTGATTAAAGAGCCGCATGTTAAGGTCTAATAATGGCCTGATTAAGGTAATTGCATTCCATTTAAATTAGCCTCACGATCAATTTGTTTAAACCATCCAGTTTTTGATTCCGGATCATAATATATGAAAATTATTTTAAAAAGCATAGTCTCTTGTGGGTCTAAATCCTCCTTTGAAAATGCAAATGTCAAGAACCCTTGTTCAAAAGACTTAGATCTTGCGTGAAAATATCCAATGCTATCTATATTTTCCCAATCGTATTCCTCGTTACCCTTTAAAACATTATCTATTATTTCTGACGAAATAGATCCCCGACCTTCGAAGAGAATAGGTATGTTTTTATTTGTTCCATAATATTTTAAATCGTTATCTGACGGTATTACTATTATATATGGTGGATAATACAAATTATTTGATTTGATTAAGTTTCTATTTACTATATTCCACATTATGTCGATACGAATAGTATTTTCTATCCCAGTAGTATCGCTTTTATTCATATAGATCATATATTCATTTTCATCATAAAATGGTCGAGCTGCAGCCGATAATTCAACGTCGCTGCTTTGAATTCCATGTTTTTGGTCAGAACAACCTATAATTGAAAAAAGCATTATTATTAAGAAAGCTGAAAAGATTTTATTTCTTAACATAAAGAGAGCCCCCTAGAATACGATAGGGAGTTTAACCCCCTATCGTGTTGTGTATATATTAATTAAAACGTATAATGAGCACTTTCAGGCGCAACATGCGTCCACCTATAATTAGAACTTGTAAATGATACTCCTATTCCACTTGAAGAAATTGATATGTTGCTGATACCTGTAGTGCTCCATGTATGGCCTAATGTTTGCCATGCAGAATATACTCCAGATTGTTGTGGTAAAAATTTCACAGATACAAAGCCTGAATCCCAAGTATAATCATCACCATAGGAAAAATATTGGTCATTTTCTGCAAACGCTACTCCATAAGTATTTTGCGTATCAGCAATACTTGTATCTTCCCATAAATTACCGTTTCTATCCCAGGTTAAGAAGTCTTTTGCATAAATTGTTATAGGTTTATCAAAACTAATTCCGAAGGCATCGGTTCCGCCCATATTACCCGACTGGGGGCAGGGACTAGGTAAATCGTATTCCCAAAGCCCACTGTCCCAGAAAAAAAATCCACTTGCTATAAATTTTGATGGATCAAGATCATCGTAATAAATACTTGCACAAGGGCAATCAACATAGGTATTTAAACTTTCTATACCCATGTCACCTAACAGACCCTCTGGTATTGAAGATTTGTTTTCTTTTTCAGTGTTAATTAAGGTAAACCCATTTTGCTTCAATTCTTTCTGAAGAACATCCCCTGAACTCTTGTTAGCCATATGTTTAGCTATTATGCTATTAAACACGTCTAAACGTTGTTCAGATACCTGAATATCTTTAGAATTGTCTGTTGTGCCCTCATTTATTTTGGCAAATACCGGTAACGAGAGCAAAAGAGTAAATATCAAGGTTAGAGAGATTAAACTATTTAACCGTTTCATTAAAATACCTCCTTAATTATAATTCCTTAACATAAAGTTAAATTCCTACCTATCCCCCCTTTCCTTCCTATTGATTCAGTTATTATAGGGTATCAACAGTGTTAAATTAATTGTCTTTTACAATAAGACATAATAACGATAAAAAAGGTTGGCAAATTTTCATAAATTTGCCAACCTTTTTTATTTTAAAACTGTCTTATGATTAAATAATACAAAATGAAAGGTAGTGTGTCTCATGCAAAAACGGTTTTGTATCTTTGTAGCTCTATTTTCTCTGTCTTTATTCTTCTTATCTGGACATGTTGTGGCAGAAGGAGCTACTATATCTCCACCCCAACAAGAGATTGTCCCAAATCAATCCCATAGCAGCATCGTTGTAGAAACACGGGCTGATATTTTAGAAAACGAAGCTTCATTAATTAAACAATGGTCTTGTGGAATTGAAGATCAATTAGATGGTACTGTGACAATTTTAGGGTACACCAATACTTATAATAATGTTCAGTACCTAGATGTTACTGTGTACTTACAACGTTGGAATGGTTCTAATTGGGTTGACGTAACCAGTCGTACATACAGCGATAGCAATAATTTTTATGTCAGTGGATCTACCTATATTACAGTCCAACAAGGCTATTATTATCGAACCAGAAGTGTTAATACTGCCCAAGATGCCGACAGTTATGATAGCCAGACATCAGTTTGTAATGCAGTTTTTGTGAATTAAAAAGTACTGCCTATACTGAAGATTAGATTACCTACTCTTCAGTATAGGTATGTTTTTAATATATCGAAAGAAATATTTCTTTCGCTTGCTCAATGCTTAAATTGCCGAACAATTCACATTTTACATTATCTTCTGTTATCCAGATCACATTACATGATCCATCTTTAAAGGTAATCAAATTACACTCATATTTCCCAATAACCATTTTTTCTACCTTTCCTTGCTGAGCATTTATATTAACTTTCTGGCTCCGATTACCAGTAATCTGGGTTTGAATGAGAATTATGGTTGAATTATTAGAATTAAAAATTAAATTTACTTTAATCTGGTCATCTTGCGGACTTATGTTAATACTCTTAAATTTGAAATCCGGAGGTATATAGTGAGGTGTCAATATCGCAAATGGAACATCCTGCTGAATTTTAGCCACTTCGATATCAATAGTATGTAGTTCTGAAGAACTAGCATTACCAGAGAATATAATTTGTACTTGGCTGCCCCAATTTTCAATTGTTTGAACCATTTTTTCTTTAAGTGCATAGGCTGACTCTGGATAAACTGCTGACCCGTAGACAGATAGTAATATAGCTATACTTCCTGCTAATTTTAGAACCATGCGGTTCCTTTTCTTTCTGTTTTCATGAATTCGATTCAGTTTGTTTATGATTTGCTGCTCAATTTCATTAGATTGTGTATTTACTTTGATTTCAGCTGTTTTAAAGCTCTCGCTTAAAAATTTTCCAAAATCATCTTCTAACATTAATTATCACCATCCTTTTGAGAAAAACATTGTAGTTCATGGCAAAGTTTAGATCGGGCTCGGAATAGTGATTTCTTCACCGTACCAATACTTATTCCCAAACTGAAAGCAATATCTTTTTCCTTCATATCTAAATAGTATTTCAGAACAATGACTTTCTGCTCTCGTGGAGAAAGCTTGGGAAGGGCATTCGTAATTATTTCCTGGGCTTCCATGTCCTTGGTTATTTCTTCAGAAGGGTCATTAGTTGTAGCACCAATTGCAGCAAAATCTATATGAGATACCAAAACAGTTTTCTGGTTATGTCTTAAATAATCTTTAGCTAGATTAACAGCTATAGCCGTAAGCCACGGCAAAAACTTATTGGGGTCTCTCAGTTGGGTGAATCTTTCCATAGCGGTGGCGAAAGTCTCCTGAGCAATATCTTCGGCCAAGACTGAATCTCTAGTCAAATAATACACAACATTAACTATTTTTGAATAGTAGTTTTGTATCGCTAAATGCCACAGCGAATCTTTATCAAAAGAGTCAAAGTTGCTCAAGTTTTATGACCTCTATTTCTAATTATTACAAAGATAAAAAGCAAATCAGATTGCAGCTATTCGCCATCACTCATATTTACATATTCTATACACTAATACTAATATCCTGTAGCTAATACATATTATTTACAAATACAAAGTCCCCTAACGATGGAAGCGGATACTGTTATATCGGTATATCTTCTTGAAAAGCTTTATGATTTTATTGGAAAGAACCATAGTACAAATAAATGATTCTTATGTTCACCAGCCGTGCTAAAAATGCCTATTTCTCTAAATCTACATCGAAAATGAGCTTTAATGAAGCAGTGTGGTTCATATTGAAAGGATTAAAAAAGACACTACAAATTGAAATAGATGATTGGTTTGAGTTTTTAGGTGGAGAATAAACTATAACAAAGCAAGCATTTTCGCAGCTCAGACAAAAATTTAAGAGCGAACCATTTATAGAATTAAATGATAATTTTACAAGTTGGTTTTATGAGGGTGACAACTTTAAAAAATATAAGGGCTATAGATTACTTGCGGTAGATGGTAGTATAACCGAAATCCCCAATACCTCTAGCAACATAGAGCATTTCGAGTATTATCACAACCAGAGTGATAGACAGCAAGCGAGAGTAATAGCTGTGTTATATATGACGCTGAGAATGATTATATAATTGAATCAGACATAAGAACATGGAAAGCTGCCGATAGAGAAGTGGCTTAAGAATTAATAGAACGGGCATTGGGTAAGGGGCATAAAAATGACTTAATTCTTTTTGAGCGAGGTTACCCATCAAAAGACATGTTCATTTTCTGGAAAGTAAAGAATTGAAGTATTTGATGAGAGTAAAGGTTAATAAATTCAATTTGGAATTTGACCAGTCTAATGAACCAGATCAGATCACATGGACAACCTTATCCCCCAGGATAAATTAAAGCCCGACAACCGTCGGGCAATTTTGTTTGTTTATATTTATTTCTACATATAACCCTAAATTCCTGCGAACTATTGAATAACTTAAAATCAAATGGCGAATCAGCTTGATAAAAAGCCGTATATCAAGCTAAAGGAAGCTGACGGAACTTTTCGGGTATCAAATCAGCCAGGGTAGCCCGAGCCATCCCAATACTGGTATCAGCGGCTCCATAGTAAACCAGAATTTCGTCGTCATCCTCCAACACGTCCTTATCAGAACCGGCGACGGCACCGCAGGTAAATACTACATTGGGCACCCATGCTCCGCTCAGGCCAATTTCATAATCCTCTTCAGGCTCTAGAATAGGATTGGGGGAACGGTATAATACTCTCTGGGGATCGGCCAGATCAATAAGGATGACTCCCAGGCGATAAACGTAGTTATAGTCCACCCCATGATATATCAGCACCCAACCATATATGCTCTTCAATGGTTGAGCTCCGGCACCAATTTTTAGAGAATCCCACATGCGTCCAGGTCGCGGCCCAATGATAATGGCATGTTGTTCACGGCAGGGGAAAACCACTTCATTCATGTAAGTAATCCACATTGACGGCTCTATGCGATGATAGAGTATATACTTGCCCTTAATTTTCTCTGGGAATAGAATAGCATCCTTATCCCAAATATTTTTGAAAGCTAGGCCTTCGCGCTGCCATTTATCAAAGCTGCGCTCCAGGAAATCTTCCACTTTAATGGAGGCCGCAGCTATTTGGGCCATATTGCCATCATAAGCGGTGTAAAGCATCCAGATTCGCTTATCAATAATGATAAGACGCGGATCCTCACAACCCATCTTCTCTTCCGGCATAGTCGGTGAAAATATAGGCTCAGGGAGTCTTTCCAGAACCTGATAACCATCGGTGACGGCCAGCCCAATGCAAGATACGTCGTCATTCCCCACTGCCCGGTAGAACAGGTATACTTTGTCTTTGATCCGCAATGCACCGGGATTAAGCACATATTTACACTCCCAGGCATGGTCCGCAATCGGTTCTAGCAGAGGGTTGCCTTTATAGCGCTGCAATGTTTTGCTGGGCTCATTGGTGGACTCCTGGATAACCACCGGTACGTCTTTGGGCCGGGCCGGCAGTAGACTGTCCAATAAATTATGTCCGCTCTTCCCTGCATAGATCATCCTAAAAGCGTTCTGCATGATTTCGGCCGGGTCATAACCGAGTTCCTGATACAGTTCTTCCAGAAAATCATGGTTGAACCAGCGCGCCTCCACGCTGGTAGTAAGGGGCCCAGGTGCCTTCAACCCACCCTTGAAACTATAGCTGGCCCAGCTCCAAGCAGTGCAAGTTAAGAAATTGCCATTTTCCAGAACCTGGCTGAGTCCATATCCGTCTGCCATCAGGTTAAATATCCGAGCGATGTCACTTTTACCCTCAGCCTCCAGTTTGGCGGCAATGTATCTAATATTTCTTACCAGCAGGCGATGGTGCATATTCTCAAATATTATTGTGGCCGAAAAATCATCTCCCTGCCGCAAACCCAGCATAGCATTACGGGTCTTAACCCCGATATTTTTTCTTTCACTTACAATTTGATTAATCATCCGTGAAAACTGTTCAGCTACGCCGAGCCGCCTAATTATAGAGGTAAAATAGATCAACCGGGGATACTTGCCCCCCTTGCCCGGAGCCAGTGGGCGAACTGTCACTCTGGCGGTAATCCGGTTTAAATTTGATATGCGCGTGTGGGATGTTGTGTCGATAGGTAAATCATCACTACTCACCAGCGGTTTAATATCAACCTGTTCAAAATTAATTGGTCTGAGCTCATCTACCAGCCAATTAAGATTGCGGTCTGAATAACTCCAACTCTCCACCAGGTTGGAATAACTTACTACATCGCGAACATCCATATTTTTTATCAAATCCGCCGGCTTATAGTATCCCAGAGGGATCATGAGGTTAATAGGCGGAAACCGCATCACCATTTCTCGCAGGAGATCGGCACTGATAGTAAACATAGACTGGTGGGGCAGTAGTTCGAACAGAGAAGTAACAAATTTATCGAGACCAGCCTTACTGTAAAGATCTCCTGGCAGCAGGCTCTCCAGAGCTCTTTCGGTCTCCATCATAAAATCTTCCACCGCCGCAGCAGTTTGATTTGAATCCGCATCTTTCTCCAAACCTAGACCTTCATTTATAAAGCGATTGAATTTATCTTCATACTGCTTCCTCAGTTTTTTAAAAACATTATCGACCTGCACTACCCTTTTATCCAGACCAAGAATTATCTTGGGCACTACCACAGGTTTGCCCGGTACATATTCCATATAACCCAGAGGCACTAGAGGAGGTTTACTCTGTTCTGATTTGTTCAGCCACATCTGATTAAACTGTGGCTTTTGGTTCCAGAATTCGGCTGTAAGGTGCAGACGGATTGAATCCATTTTACCAACCAGCATATCATCTTGTTCAGCACCTGCGAAAATGCTGGTCAAATTGCGGAAGCTGGACATCTGGTTGGCATAGCCAGCTACACGCCCATTATATAAAGCGGTTAAAGCCAATAATCGTTGGCTCTGCTGCTCTTCCGCTTCGAAAACATAACTAAGCAGCAGACTCATTACACTCGAGACCCACAATTTATCACCCAAAATGAATTGTTCAGTCTCCAAGGTTGCAATCCGGTCTATTTCTGCAATTGCGTCTGCAGGCAGACTCTGGACAATAATATCCCGAAATTCACCCTCCGTCTTATGAAAATTATCCAGCAGTTCATTAATAGGGTATTCCGCTGTATCAGGGTTCTCCACCTCACTGCGAATCAGCACATCGGCTACTTTTATCAACAGCCGCTCTCGCAACCAGCTAGCACTATCACGCCGAAGGCACTCAAACACCGTCATAGCCATTTCATAGAAAATATGGTTTCTACGATACAGATTATGATTCTTAATCACACCGCCCAGATTCACTTCGCAGATTTGCTTATTCCATGCCAGGGCCCTGGTAATCAGCCAAAAATCGATACCATGACCATTTATAGTTCCAGTCCAAAATTTAGCTTCTCCGTCCAGTTCTTCTATAAAATCGTGAGAGATAGCATAAATTCCTCCCAGAGGGTCGCCAATCCGGCTGCCATAAAAAGACTCCAGGATCGGCACTGCAAACTGGTAGGCAATACTGTCAATGCCCAAATAGCGCCGCAGACTCCCCAAGACAATATCATAATTGCCCTGAATCGGACTCAAGAGACTTTCCAGCCAGCTCTGGTCTATGCCAGGTCCTAATTCAGTTCCCATATTGGTGCTGAAAACTAACAAATCAGCTTCCAGGGTTTTAGCGATCTCCAGAAAAGCTCGGATACTCATGCCTCTGCCACTGGCTTCCGCAGGCATCAGGAATTCAATATGAGGATGTTTTAGAGTCAGGCTCTGAATCTCACGGAGAGTTTGCTCCCCGGAACAATCACCAGCACAGACAATAAGCTGGCGTCTGCCGATCCAGCTCTGTAAAACCTCATCTATTGACCTCAATATCAAAGGGAGCTTTTCACTCTCATTATAAAATGGTATACCGATGACCAGATCAAAATTGTGGTAGTCCTGCAAAAGGGGCAGGATACTTCTAATTTTTTCATCAAAAACTGCCTCGCTGTTCAAATGGGTCAAATTGGCTCAGGCCCCCTATCGTACGTATAATATCCTCTACATATTATGATCAACTTATTAACTTATTGATTAAGTCCAAGGATTACTATACCCTATAATACCAATTCCTCCAACTGATTTAACAGTTCCTCGAAATACTTCAGGGCATCATTTACCGGCTGCGGTGTCAGCAGGTCGACTCCAGCCTTTTTCAACAGATTTATAGGGTAATCGGTACTGCCGGATTTCAAGAATTCCAGGTAACGGGCCACAGCCGGATCTCCTTCTTTTAAGATCTGCTCTTTTAGAGCGGTAGCGGTTGAAAACCCGGTGGCATATTTGTAAACATAAAAAGCTGAGTAGAAGTGAGGAATTCTGGCCCATTCGATCTCAATCTCTTCATCCATGACTAGTTCCGGGCCATAATATAAACGGTTAAGATCCCGATAAATTTGCTTTAACAATTCGGGGGTAAGCGCCTCTCCTTGTTCAGCCCGCTCATGAATGATCTTTTCATATTCGGCAAACATAGTCTGCCGATAGACTGTCCCCCGAAATTGTTCCAGGTAATGATTGATCAGATATATCTTCTCCTGTTTATCCTGACTATTCTGCAACAAATAGTCGATTAGGAGTGATTCATTGACCGTGGAAGCTACTTCGGCTACAAATATTGCATAATGACTATATACATAAGGCTGGGCGTGGCTGGAATACCAACTGTGCAGGGAGTGCCCCATTTCATGGGCCAGGGTGAACATATCATCTAATTTATTATCATAGTTCATTAAGACATAGGGATTGGTGTCATATGAACCCCAGGAATAAGCCCCACTGGTCTTGCCCTCGTTTTCATATACATCAATCCACCCATTGGTAAAACCCTCCTGTAAATGGGCAATATACTCTGCTCCCAGCGGCCGCAGGGCATTTACTACCATTTCCTGAGCCTTGGTATACGGCACCTCCATCTTATATTCCGGAACTAATGGTGTGTAAATATCGTAGAAGTGCAATTCAGCAATCCCTAAGAGCTTTTTGCGAATGGCCATATAACGATACATAAGATCCATATGGCTGTGCACCGATTCAATCAATCGATCATATACCTCTATCGGTACATTATCCTGATCCAGGGATGCCTCCCGTGCTGATGGATATTTCCTGACCCGAGCATAGAATATATCTTTTTTTACGCTGGAACCCAAACTGGCCCCCAGGGTATTTATCAAACTTTTATATGAAGAATAAAGTCCGTTAAAGGCATCTTGACGAACCCTTCGATCAGGACTCTCCATAAAACTTCCATACCTGCCTTTGGTAAGCTCCACTTCCTGGCCGGCTTCGTCTCTAATTACCGGGAACTTAATGTCGGCATTATTTAACATAGTAAATATGTTGCCGGAAGCCATGGATAAATCGGCCGACATGGCCATAAGCCGCTCTTCTGCGGGGGAAAGGATATGTGCCTTCTGGCGCAGTATTTCATCAATGGAATGTTGATATATGGCTAGCTGCGGGTTAGTCTGCATAAAATCTTTTAAATCGGACTCGGGAATAGTAAGTATTTCGGGAACAATAAAAGAAGTGATACTGCCCACCTGTACACTTAAACCCTCGGCCCTATCAAACATGGCCTGGTAATGATGGTTGGCGTTGTTTTCATCGCGGCGCATCCGGGCATATACATATAATTTCTCGGATTTCCGTCCCAGATCATCACTAAGCTGTAAAACCTTGAGCAAAGCAGCGGCAGAGCTGGCCAGGGTTCCTTTTAGTTCATCCACCTCATTGGCCAGGCCTTTAATCGCCTGGAAATCTCCTTCCCACAATTGTTCATCAGGGTAAATATCTTCCAGTTTCCACTTAAATTCGCTCGATATATCTTCTCTTTTCTGAATCGCATTTGCTCCCAAATTCATACCTCCTATACATATGTTCATTCTAATTTTCTCAAATATAGATTTATTCTATACTACTATCGAAATTAAATAAAACGCAGTGGATTTTTTTAAATATACAGGCGTAATAAAAATCGCTGATAAACCTGTACAAACCTCAACAAAAGGAATATAATGTAAGTGCAAATGCGAATCATTATATATTATTTACGGAGGATTGTAAAATTGTATTCCAGATTGATTAAATTAATGTTTGTTTTGGCTGCTAGTATGATGATTATAAGCGGGTGTGGACCGGCTAAAAATCCGAGCGACCAAGTATCGTCAAATAACTCTGAAAAAAAGCTGACGGTTCTCACATCGTTCTATCCCATATATATATCCACGATTAATGTTACCAAGGGTATTTCTGACATTCAGGTCATAAATATGACTAAGCCGCAAACTGGTTGTTTACACGATTATCAGCTTACTCCCGAAGATTTAAAAACCCTGGAAAAAGCTGATGTTTTCATCGTAAATGGTGCCGGCATGGAGACTTTTTTAAATAAGGCCCTGCAGCAGCAGCCTAATCTTAAAATGATTGAGGCCAGCCAAGGAATTGAGCTGCTAAAAGATGCCAACGGCGAAGAGAACCCACACGTTTGGGTTAGTATTTCTAATGATATTTTGCAGGTCAGGAACATAGCAGAGCAGCTCAGTTTGCTTGATAGTGCTCATGCATCACAGTATAAGAGCAACGCTGAAGAATATATTAATAAGCTCGAAACCTTAAGAGCCCAAATGCATCAGAGCCTGGATGGAGTAAAAAATAGAAATATTATTACCTTCCATGAGGCATTCCCTTATTTCGCCCAGGAATTCAATCTAAATATCGCTGCGGTTATCGAGCGAGAACCTGGCACGGAACCTTCCCCGAAAGAATTAGAAGATACAATAAATACCGTTCGCGCTTCACAAATCACCGCCTTATTTGCTGAGCCCCAGTACCCTGCCAAGTCTGCTGAAACCATAGCGCGAGAGACCGGAGCCAAAGTGTATGACTTAGATCCAGCCGTCTCAGGTGACTTGACTCCTGATGCATATATTAATATTATGGAGAAAAATTTGAAAACATTGGAAGAAGCATTAAAATGATAAATGAAATAAGACACAACTGTAAATCAGACGACGCCTGCGGCGGTCTTTGCTGCACTAAAATAGAGAACTTCGGAGTAAGCATAGGTAACACCAAAATTTTAGAAAATGTAAATGTGCATATCCACTGCGGGGAACTCACCGCAATTATAGGACCCAATGGCGCGGGGAAAACAACCCTTCTAAAAGCTATACTTGGTGAAGTAAATCATACCGGAGAATTAAAATACATTGATGTTAAGGGCATCCACAATGGCAACCCTTTGATAGGTTACGTGCCTCAGCATCTCGACTTTGATTTGGACAGTCCCACCAGCGTATTCGATATTTTCATGGCCTGCAGGACCAATATGCCCAGTTGGTTATTAAAGCCGAAAGCCATTCTCACCAGGGTTGTGACCAGTCTGGCACGGGTAAAAGCAGACCATCTAGTCAACCGCAAACTGGGAACATTATCAGGAGGAGAGTTGCAGCGAGTTTTACTGGCCCTCGCGCTTGATCCCATACCTGATCTTCTGCTTCTGGACGAACCTGTGGCAGGTATCGATCATAATGGGCTAGAGCTTTTCTATGATACCGTTTCTGAGCTTAGAAAGAACTATGACCTCTCAATTATCCTGGTGTCCCATGACCTTGATCTGGTAGCCCGCTATGCTGATCGGGTAGTGCTTATGAACAAAACAGTGGTTTGTAGTGGGTCAGCCCAGGAAGTATTTAATGATGAACGTACCGCCAAAATTTTCGGCATGTCCTGGTATAAGCTGGGACGGGAAATAAAGCTTCCCTCTGATAACTTGGAAGGAGACCTAAAATGTTAGACTGGTGGTATCTCATCGTTGACTTTGTGCTTCCTTTTCACTGGATGTCACACATATTTATGAAAAATGCTCTCTTGGCGATATTGCTGGTCACCCCATTGTTTGGGATGCTGGGCACAATGGTAGTAAGCAATCGAATGGCATTTTTCTCAGATGCACTTGGGCACGGTGCCTTTACCGGGATAGCCTTAGGAGCTCTTATGGGGATGCTAAAACCTATCTGGGCAGCAACCGTATTCTCAGTATTTTTCGCAGTTATTATTACAATAATTAAGAACAAAAGCAAGTCTTCTACAGACACTATTATCGGGGTATTCTCCTCAACAGCCATTGCCGCAGGACTGGTTATATTGTCTTATGGAGGCAGCTTTAATAAATACTCATCCTATTTAATAGGCGACTTGCTCAGCATAACACCTTCTGAAATCTTAATGCTGCTCTGTGCGTTTGCAGGCGTTACCCTGTTATGGATGATTAGTTTTAACAAGATACTTTTAGTAAGCCTGAACCAATCATTGGCAGCCAGCAAAGGTATAAATACCTTACTGGTTGAAATCGTTTTTACTTCCGTGATTGCCATTATCGTTACGATAACCATCCAGTGGGTAGGCTTACTCATCATAAACTCTTTACTGGTCCTGCCCGCTGCCGCAGCCCGTAATGTAACCCAAAATGTGAGACAGTATCACTTCGTTTCTATTTTAGTCGCTATTGTTTCAGGCATCATTGGACTGGCCTTATCTTATTATTGGAATACTGCTACCGGAGCTACCATAGTCTTAGTTGCGGCAGTTTTCTTTTTTATTACCCTGGCTCTACGCAACCGATTTACAGCCTGATCACGGGACACGGGGACGGGTCCCGTGTCCCACCCATGTTTCCGGTAAGTGGGACAGGGGACCCGTCCCCGTGTCCCGTATTATGCTGCAAAATCTTGAGGGGTTGACTTGAAGTGAAGGAAAATAACACTTATAAAGGCTTGCTGCAAAGCCACGGCCTAAAAAATACTAAACGCCGTAATTTGATACTGGAGATATTAGCCACCCTGGAGCAGCCGGTTACAGTTGACCAATTATTTTGGGAACTAAAGAAGAATGATATTTCCATAAATATTTCCACGGTTTACCGAATTGTGGAGGCACTTGTATCTAAACATTTGATTACCAAGACCAATATTAGCGGGGATAACAAGACCTACTTCGAGGTGAATAGGCCAGAACACCGGCATCATTTTATTTGCACTGCTTGTAAGCAAATGTTTTGGCTAGATGATTGTCCCCTTGAGGAATATTGTACATTGATTCAGACTAGGACCGGTTTTGATGTTACCGGCCATAAGCTGGAAATATACGGATATTGCCCCAACTGCAAGCAGACTTAGTGACAGGGGTAGAGTGACAAGGGGACGGTCTTTTTGTCACTATTCTGAAATGGAAAGGTGATAATATTGTACAAACTTGACCACCTGGGTATTGTAGTGTCTAACTGCGAAAGATCAGCTAATTTTTACAAGCAGGTATTTGGTTGTGCCGTCGTCGATCATCTAGTCAATGACACAATGAAAATAATATATTTGCAATGTGGTGATTTGACTATAGAATTGCTTGAATATATTGCCGTTTCGCCTGCCTTGCGTGAAGCGGGAGTATACACGGGACACGGGGACAGGTCCCGTGTATATGATCATCTGGCTTTTGAAGTATCAGATATACAATCAGCCGTGGTCAGCTTGAAGAAGCAGGGATTTGAATTTGAATCGGCTGATCCGCGCCTGACTATGAATGGGAAGAAAATAATTTTCTTCTGTGGACCGGACGGTGAGCGTATCGAGCTTATGGAAGCCTAAAGTTCCCGAAGACGACTATCTAACTTTTTACTCTCTTCGCCCTGTGGCGCCAGGCTATATATATTAACACAGCCATTAAGATTAGTAGTCCTGTATATAAAGCTGCCGTGCCCAGGGATGAGTTATTGGGAGTCGCTGCGGGGTACGGGCGATTTCCCTGTACCCGGCCAGAAACTACACCGGTGCTGCCCAGGTAGGAATATGATCCGCTGCCCTGGCCTTGCATTTGATAGCTGTTATCTACCAACTGGATAGTAATTTCAGCCTTCCCTGTAACCAACCCCGGCTTGTTGATATTGAAGCTGCAGACTGCTCCTCCCTTGGTAACATCTCCGGTTAGATCACCTACGATACTGAGCGGATATCCCTTATAATCGCCACTTGCTTGCACTTTACCGTTTTTCAAGTCTTCTATCATTATCTTGGCAGACTGTTCTTGTCCCTGATCGGTGGTAAAGGTGACATTATAAGTACCAGTTATATTTGCTCGGGGGGATTCCGCCCCGGAAGACCCCGCCCAGGCTAAACCAGTTGATCCCATCAATAGCAACCAAACCGTCCCCATAACCAGCCATTTTCTCACTTATTAACCCCCTTCGTATTCCATCCGCTAATCAAGATTTCAGTCAAGGATCCAACCTGTTAATTATATATATAAAAAATGCTAAGCGGTAATACTTTGTTATATACTTTATAAAGCGCCTTAGTTCACTAAAGAGTTAAAAAAACTCTCCGCAACTTTATGGTACTAATAATCCCTAATTTTTGAAAGGAGTTTATGACGTATGGTTAATATGGTTGCCTATGAAGATTATTCTGAGCAGTTCCTTAAGCAATTACCCAAGGGAGCATTTTTAACGGTAAAGGCTGGAGACCTCTTGAATACTATGACTATTGGTTGGGGAAGCATAGGTTATATTTGGCAAAAGCCTATTATGATGGTCATGGTGCGTTATTCTCGTTATACCCATGAATTAATCAATAAGTCCAAAGACTTTTCAGTAAGCATACCCTCACCCGGCGAGTTGAAGAAATCCCTGGCTATCGCTGGAACCAAATCAGGACGGGATATAGATAAATTCAAGGAAGCGAATCTTACGGTCCAAGCAGCCCAGTGCATAGATAGCCCGGTAATCGGGGAATGTGGTTTGATTTTTGAATGTCAGTTAGTTTTCAAGCAGGTCATGGAGCCAGAAAATCTGGATAATTCAATCCGTGAAAATTGCTACCCGCAAGAGGATTATCATGTTATGTACTACGGTGAGATACTAACCTGCTATAAACAGGACCATAAATAGAGTTGCAGCAAGGGGAAACAGAGGGACGGTTCTTCCGTTTCCTCATGCCCATCAATTAAGGGGGAAACAAGGGAACCGTCCCCCCTGTTTCCAGTCAAATTAAGGCCGAATTTCCTGAGTATTAGTAATAGTACTAGTGTTACTATTAGTATTCGAATCTGGGGTCGGTTTATCTTTTTCCGTACCAACTGGAGTCGTAGTTTTATCTACGGTTTTACTTGTATCAGTGGTAGTGGTTGAGTCAGGTTTTACATCAACTACGGGAGTAACCGAAGTCTTTCCGTCTTTATTCACCGCATCGCCGGTTTTATCGCTTACAGAATCTATTGTATTAACAGCCTCCTGATTCTTCACAACTTCTTCTTGCGGTTTCGGCACTGCAGCTGCTGCCGGGCTTGTTTTGGCGGGTTGAGCTGATGCGGGCGTATCTTCAACCACTTTGATGGTTTCCCCATTCATCAGCGATGCTACTATAGTACTGGCTATCTTCTTGTCTGCCTCCCAATAACTGGCCCCGGTGATATCATCATGATAGAAATAACCGGGCAGGGTCTGCGCATTTATATTAGTTATATCCAACTTCTGAGCCATATTGGCCAGGTAAATCATGTCGGTGAGCGGTAAGTTCGTACGAATATTTTTGTTTAATTCCGGGATAAGCTGGGGCAGTTTCAGGATAGTTTTACTCTGCAGCATTTCTGCGGCCAATGCTTTAATAAATTTTTGCTGATCCTCCGTACGGCCAATATCAGCCAGAGGTCCGCCCCTATAGCGCACATAGGCCAAGGCCTGTTTGCCATTAAGATACTGGTACCCTTTGGTTAAATTGATCGCTAGCTCTGGATTAACGTCATCGGGATGGATCATATTGGTCTCCACATTGATATGCACCCCTCCCAGAGCATCGACAATATCGCCAAACCCTCCAAAATTGGTTACCACATAGTAATCAACCGGGACATTCAGGAGTTTTCCCACTTCCTTACAGGCTGCTTCCGGTCCATCGATGAAATTAACGCTGTTTATCTTGTCATACTGACCAGCGGAGTTCTTAATCCGGGTATCACGCGGTATAGATACCATGGCGACCTTTTGCGTAGTTGGGTCTATACTGGCTACAATCATAGTATCACTGCGCGAATTAGCTTTGGCATCGCGGGCATCTATACCCATGAATAAAATATTGATAGCTTTTCCTTTGACGTCTTTGGTTTGAACGGATTCAAAAAATATACTATTTAATTGTCCGCCCAGGACTGCTCCAACAGCCATCATCACAAGGAAAACTAATATAGCCAAACTAAAAATACCTTTTTTACTATCGAAAAAAGCCATACAAAAAACCCTCTCCTAAAGAAACGTTCGAAATTTATTTTACCCCCCACCAGATGTCCTGTCTATCAGTATTTTTTACTGGAATTTGTAGTAATAGGCTATTTCCCGCTATTTATCAAGTTTGATTTCTATTTTACCCAGCAGTTCCCCGAGACCTTGGCCGGTTTTGGCTGAAACAAAAAAGCCAACTTTTTGGCTTCCATGATTATGGTCAATAAGATCCGCTTTGTTAAGCACGGTAAGGATTTTATCGTCTGCTGCCCCCAATTCCTGAAGTACCTTCTCCACCACCTGCATTTTTTCAAGATAATCCGTACCCGATGCATCCACAACATGAAGGAGTAGATCGGCATCCACTGTTTCTTCCAGAGTGGAACGAAAAGCAGCCACAAGATGGTGGGGTAGATTCTGGATAAAACCTACCGTATCTGTAATGAGAACATCCCTTCCCGAGGGCAGCGATATTTTTCGGGTGGTAGTATCCAGGGTTTGGAAAAGTCGCTCATCCGCAGCGACTTGCTCGTTTCCGGAACGATGAGCATTTATACACAGGGAATTAAACAGCGATGATTTTCCAGCATTAGTATATCCGACCAGAGAGATAGTCTTTAGTCCGGCCCGCTGTCGCTGTTTGCGATGCAGCATGCGCGTATTCTCAACTTTTTGCATCTGCTGCTTGATATCCTGGATGCGATTGCGAATCCGTCTTCGATCCAGTTCCAGTTTTTGTTCGCCGGCACCCCGTGTGCCGATGCCTCCGCCCAATCGGCTCATTTCGACTCCCCGCCCGGTTAACCTAGGTAATCGGTATTCCAGGTTAGCCAATTCCACCTGAAGTATACCCTCTCTGGTATGGGCTCTCTGAGCAAAAATATCTAGAATCAGAATGGTTCGGTCTATTATTCTTGTCTCTACCGCTTCTTCCAGGTTGCGAAGTTGTACAGGTGAAAGTTCACTGTCAAAAATAACCAGGTCAGGTTCTAATTCTGCAACCAGTTGGATCAATTCCTCCACTTTACCTTTACCTATATATGTAGATGAATTTGGTCGATCTTTGGCCTGCACCATGGTGGCAATTACGATTCCTCCGGCCGCTTCGGTTAATCCCTGTAGTTCTTCCAGCGAAGATGCAAAATCAAAATCCTGTTCTTTCTTCAACTTTACCCCGACTAAAACAGCCCTTTCGAGTTTACCCGTGTTCACCCACATTCCTCCTGCAAAATATTTGAATAAATTAAATTATTTTCGTTTTTTTGTTTCTTTATTTCCTGACCGATGATTCTTATGGCTGGTTGCCAATGAGGGTTTTCCTCGAACCAGAGCACGAGGGCTGGAACCGATCAAATCCTCACGGTCGCAGGCTAGCAAAGCTTCCCGAGCCAGACTTTGATTAGCCCGGTTGCGGTATTGCAGTAAGGCACGCTGCATTTTACGCTCAGAGTCCTGGCGGGGCACATAAACAACATTCCCATTCTCCGGATTGAGTCCCGTATAGTACATACAGGTAGAAACCGTCATGGGGGTAGGTGTAAAGTTTTGAACTTGTTCCGGGTAATACTGCAGTTGGTCACGTACAAACTCAGCCAATTCAACCGTATCCGATAAATCACAGCCCGGGTGAGCAGATATGAAATAAGGCACCAGATATTGGTCTTTTCCCAAAGCCTGGTTAACCTGCTTAAACTTGTCTATAAACCTTATATACTCCGATTTGCCTGGTTTATGCATTATTCCGGTGACCCGGGAGGCAACGTGTTCAGGAGCGATCTTTAACTGCCCTCCTACATGATACTGGCATAAGTCTTTCAGATACCGGCTGGATTTATCGCGGAGCACCAGATCATAGCGTATGCCCGAGGCCACAAAGATATGTTTGATTGTATTGATTTTTCGCAAACGCTCCCACAGTTTCACGGAAGGAGAATGGTCGGTATTAAGATTTTTGCATATACTCGGAAACAGACAACTGCTCCGCCGACAATCAAAGCAAATCTCCTCCTTTAGCCCCCTTAACCCATACATATTGGCAGACGGTGCTCCGACATCGGGTATCGTTCCCTTAAAATCACGGTGAGTAGCCAAATGGGAGGCCTCTCTGGCAATAGAATTAGGACTGCGGTTCTGAATAAACTTACCCTGATGCATACCCAGGGAACAAAAAGAACAGCCGCCAAAGCAGCCCCGGTGGGTGACAATGGAGAACTGGACCGGCTCCAGACCCGGTACCCCTCCTAACTTTTCATAACTAGGGTGGTAACGACGTATAAATGGCAGTCCATATATTTCATCCAACTGTTCGCTTGACAACGGCAAGGACGCTGGATTTTGAATGACCCAACGGTCACCATGCTTTTGAGCCATGGTATGGGCGCAATAGGGATTGATTTCCTCCTGCATCATCCAGGCTGCCCGTGCAAAGACCCTTTTATCTCCTGCGGCTTCCTCAAAGGAAGGCAGTTCCCTGGCATCTGGAGGCATGTTTTTGGCCAGATAACAGGTTCCGCGCAAATTGCGCATATAAGCAATATTCTGACCGGCTTTAAGTCGGTTAGCTATTTCCAGCAGCGGATATTCTCCCATGCCAAAAACCAGCAGATCAGCCTTGCTGTCTAGCAGAATGGAGCGACGAACCTGATCGCTCCAATAATCATAGTGAGCCAAACGTCGCATGCTGGCCTCTACCCCGCCGATAACGATAGGCACCCCGGGATAAGCCTGACGAACCAAATTGCTGTAAACGATGGTGGCTCGGTCGGGCCGCAGTCCGGTTTTCCCACCGGGCGAATACATATCTTCCCGCCGTCTCTTCTTATCAGCCGTGTAATGATTGACCATGCTGTCCATGTTGCCCCCGGAAATAGCGAAAAACAGCCGGGGCTGGCCCAGACTCTTAATGTCATTCAGGTTGCGCCAGTCGGGTTGGGCGATAATGCCTACCCGGTAGCCTTTATCTTCCAAGAATCTACCCAGGATGGCCGCAGCCCAGGCAGGATGATCGACATAGGCATCCCCACTCACGATTATTACATCCAGGTCGTCCCAGCCTCTTGAGATCATATCATTCTGGTTTACCGGTAAGAAGTCCATAAGATTCCTTTCAGATCATCATTGATTGCTGTCTTTTAGACACTCCATACGGTCATTATCCCATATTTCAGCCTTAATTAAAAATAAGCGGGCTGCGTGCTCCGCTTAAGTCTCCGGGTTACGGTCCTTCATCAGTACTCTCAGTTGCTGCTGACTAGGCAGCAGCAATACCGATGCCCCTGGGGCCCGTTAATTATAAATTAAATTCTTCTAAATCCAGATTAATAGTAGTCCACCGATCATAGACCTCTGCCAGCAGTTTAACCACCTGCTGATATTCAGTATTGTAGAGTCGAGCCTTATCTTCATCATTATAGGTGGCTGGTTCGGAAAGAAGGGCTTCCAGCTCACTTTTCCTGTTTTCGGTCGTTATAATGCTGTCCTCCAGGGAGGCTAATTCTCGATTAAGTTTGCGCTGGACGCGCTTGCGTTCTTTTTCTTCTTCCCGTTGCTGCCAATCTGGCCTAACCAGCTTTTCTTTTAATTCACGTTTCTCTATGCTCAAGTTCTTTTCTTTTTCCACTTGTTTCTCATGGTAATAGCTGTAGTTGCCCAGGTAAAGTTCTGAATGACCATCTTTAATTGCAATAATCCGATCGGCTACCTGATCGATAAAATAACGATCGTGGGAAACCACGAGTATAGTTCCTTTAAAATGGCGCAGCATATTCTCCACTACCTGGCAGCTGGCTATATCCAAATGATTGGTCGGCTCATCCAGGATTAGAAAGTTGGCACCGGAAAGGATGACTTTCAAGAATTCCAGCCTTCCCAGTTCACCGCCGCTTAAATCCCCTACCTTTTTAAAAACCTCGTCTTTACTAAACAACATCCCACCCAGCATGGTACGAGCCTCTTCCAGGGTAAGGTCGAAATTAAACAGTATTTCTTCAAGCAGCGTAACATTAGGATCGAGATCTTCATGTTCCTGTGAGAAACAGGCGATCTCAACCCTGCTGCCCAACCTGATCTCTCCCTGGTCGGGAGGGATTTGCCCGTTTATCAATTTGAGAAGGGTAGTTTTACCACATCCATTGGGACCTATAATAGCTAGTTTATCGCCCTTTTTAATCTTTAGGCTGACATTCTCCAGCAGTTTTAGTTCGTCATAAGATTTATATAATCCCTCAACGCTCAATACATCGTTGCCGCTTTCCTGGTTTATACTTATCTTTTTCTTGCGCAGACTGGCTTCCTGAACAGGTCCTTCCAAACGTTCCAGACGGTCCAGTTGCGACTCACGCCCTCTAGCCTGTTTGGACTTTATTCCCGCCTTAAAACGTCTAATGTAGTCTTCGGTTTTCTGGATATGCAACTGTTGTTTTTCATAAGCCCGCTGTTCAGCCAAGTCCTGAGCAGCTCTTTTTTGCAAGTAGGCGCTGTAATTACCCGCATATGATTTTAGCCGACCGCCGCGAAGTTCGGCTATATGAGTAGCAACCCGGTCCAAGAACATTCGATCATGGGAAACAACCAGGACTGTTCCGGCATAACCTAATATAAAATTCTCCAGCCACTCTACCGAAGCCATATCCAGATGATTGGTCGGTTCGTCCAGGAGAAGGATATCCGGTGCCAGAGCTAGAAGTCTGCCCAAGTTCAAACGGGTTTTCTGTCCACCGCTGAACGTTTCCAAAGGCTGCTGAAACTCTTCGGGCCCAAAACCGAGACCTGTTAGAATACGCCGAACCGTATTTTCGCAGGCATAACCGTTGGCCCGTTCATATTCCTCCGTAATACGAGCATATTGTTCCATGACCTTATCAAGATCTGATCCTGCCTGACCCATTTTAATTCCTAATTCTTGCAGCAGGTGTCGTTTCTCGATTAAGTTGGCAAAGATCTCCATTACCGCATCCCAGGCAGAAATGCCTGGCTGGATATCAGGCATTTGCGCCAAGCAGCCCAGAGATAATGTTGAGGATATCATAAGCTCACCGGCATCTGGCTGCAGCTCACCCGTCAGGCATCGCAGCAAGGTCGTTTTGCCCGAGCCGTTAAGCCCTACCAGACCAACCCGTTCCTTTTCCTGAACTGCAAGACTAACGCCCTTAAGTATCTCTTTATCCCCAAAAGATTTATTTAAGTTATTTACCTGAAAAATAATCATTATCCACCAACCACAACCAGGAATTTTATGCTCATCTATTTTATCACGTTCAAATAAGATTAGACAGAACTGAACCATTTGATAAATCTGTACTGATTAAATCAAATGGTTATCTGGGGGAGAGTACCTTATCAACCTCGCAGAATTGAGCAGAACCACAACCGACCCTAGATTATGAGCTATGGCTCCTGTGATAGGGCTCAACCAACCAAGTCCGGATGCCAGTAAAGACAAGAGATTAAAACTTAACGCTAAAATAATGCTGATATGAATAGTATGTACTGTAGTAATACCCAGGCTTAAAAGATAGGGTAGTTTACTGAGATCATCGCTCATAAATGCAATATCTGCAGCTTCCAAAGCCGCCTCTGTTCCCATAGCCCCCATGGCAATGCCAATATCGGCTGCGGCCAGAGAGGGTGCGTCATTTATTCCATCCCCGATCATGGCTACCTTGTAGCCCCTTTGTTGATATTCTTTGATTATAGCCAGCTTCTGTACCGGTAATAACCCAGCTTGATACTTTTCGATTCCGCTCCGTTTGGCAACCTCACTCGCTACTTCATCATTATCTCCGGTGAGCATTAGAAACTCCTTTATACCTGCTCTTTTAAGGGAATTAATCAGACCGTGAACTTCCGGCCGTATCACGTCTTGAAAATGAACCAGGCCGTAAATATTGTCGTTCTCTTTTACTACGAGGGTTTTAATACCCTGGAAATCACCTGGTAAACCGGAAGCCTCTATTACCTTTAAATCCCCTTCTTGAACGCTGCCTACGAAAGTCCTGGTCTCTGCAAAAATCGCTTCAACTCCTATAGCAGGAAAATCGTTCACCATTTGAGGTTCCTGTAATTCCAGCTTTTTTTCATGAGCCCAATCTATAACAGCGCGGGCCAGGGGATGGTTGGAGTACCTTTCTGTACTGGCTGCCCGAGCCATTACCTGTTCAGGAGTAGCGCCATTTAAAGGAGTAATGTCCGTCACCAATGGAGTCCCGGTAGTGAGGGTGCCGGTTTTATCGAAGATTATCATAGTGAGCCGGGCAACCTCTTCTAAGTAAGCACCGCCTTTAATTAAAATACCATTTTGGGATGCATTGCCCAGAGCGGATATAATGGCGGTAGGAGCAGCCAGAATAAAAGCACAGGGGCAGCCTACGATCAGGATGGTGATAGCTCGGTAGAGGTCCCCGGATAAAAAGTATGTCAAGATAGCCAGGAATAATATTAACGGGGTAAAATAACGAGCATAGTGATCGGTGATTCGAAAGATTGGATCTTTACTGTTTTCAGTGTCCTGAACTAGTTTAATTAGTTTTCCCAGAGTGGTATCTTCTCCAACTTTTTCAACTTCGACTTCAACCATTCCCGAATAATTCACAGTCCCGGAGTAAACTGCATCACCAATTGTCTTCTCCATCGGCAGAGATTCCCCGGTTAAGGACGACTCATTAAAGGATGCGTAGCCTCTTACTATTCTGCCATCGATCGGGACCTTATCTCCGGAACGGATTATTATCCGTTCCCCGGTCATTATCTCCATCGCAGGAACCGACACCTCAATGCCATTGCGGATAACCGTGGCTTGATCAGGATTCAGGCTGATCAGGGTGTTAATCGCCTGACGGGCTTTTTGGGAAGTGTACTCTTCGCATAATGAGCCCAGCAGCATGATCAAAGCAACCATTGCCGCAGGTAAATACTCCCCAATGATTACGGAAGCAACTATCGCCAGACTTACTAACTCGTCCACGTTAAGCTCCCTATTAAGCATCCCGCGAATGGCACCTGCAATAATAGCGCCTCCCAGAATAGCAACCGCCACAAGAGCTGATATATGAGCCCACAGCAAATAATCATACCTGCTCAGAATATAGGCGGAAAGGATCAGCACAGACCCGGCAGATACGCGGTAGAATAAGTTCATTTGCAGCAGCTCTTTATAATTTCTGGTATTTGTGTAGCGGCCAATCAAAAGAAACTCCTCCTTGATTATTGAGATTCCATATAAATCTCTACAATCTGGTTTATTGCCGATAAGGAGAACAAATGTAATATTTTTAGCAACCCCGTCCCAATCTAATTATCTGGCTTTTTCATATGCCTGCTGTGTTCTGAGATGCTACGCTTCGCCAGCTTATTCATATAATCAAATAGTATTATAAAGCCTATTTATTCTAATGACACACTCTTTTAGTTTGAGATAGGACAACATATGGACATTGCAGAACCATCTCATATTTCTGCTTGATCTAGACCCCAATTCCCAATAGCAATCCTCCCCTGTAGACCAGGAAGGAAACCACCCAGGCCAGGACCAAAGTGTATCCAATAGTAAATAAGGGCCACTTCCAGGTATTGGTTTCTCTTTTCATTGTGGCAATAAAAACCATACAAGGAACATATAGTAATGTAAAGACCATAAGGACATAGGCTACCAGAGGTGTATACCCGGATTGTTCCCTGGCTCTATCGGCAAAACCTTGTACCGTTGACTCCTCTTCATTAGACAGAGCCTCTTCATCTTCTATACTGTAAAGGGTTCCCAGGGTACTAACCACCACTTCTTTAGCACCGAAGCCAGCCACCAGAGCTACACTCGTCTTCCAATCAAACCCTAATGGTGCAAATATAGGCTGAATAGCTTGGCCTGCTCGTCCGGCATAACTGTTTTCCATCTGAGCGGTGGCACTTTCAAATTCTTGACCCTGCGCATCAACAGCGGGGAAGGTAAAGAGACCCCACATCAATATTGAAATAGCCAAAATTATGGTACCTGCTTTTTTAACATACAACCAGGCCCGTTCCCACATGTGAATTAATACTCCCTTCAGGGTTGGCCAGCGGTAAATGGGCAGTTCCATTACGAAAGGTTCTGCATCACCAGGCAGGATCCAGGTGCGAAATACTTTGGCCATTATAATAGCTAAAACGATTCCCAACAAATATATTGAGAAAAGGATATTCCCACCTGTTTGAGCCGGGAAAAAAGCCGCAATCAGCAGCGCGTAAACCGGTAGTCTGGCACCGCAGCTCATAAGAGGGGTAACCAGCATCGTTACCAACCGGTCACGCTCATTTTCAAGGGTACGAGTTGCCATTAGTGCTGGGACTCCGCAGCCGAAACCTATCAGCATCGGAACAAAAGATTTTCCGTGCAAACCTGCCTTATGCATAATCTGATCCATGACAAAGGCGGCCCTAGCCATGTAACCTGTGCTCTCCAAAATGGTAATCCCCAGGAAAAGCAGCAGTATGTTAGGCAAAAAGACAATTACTCCACCTACCCCGCCGATAATACCGTCTACCAGCAACGAACGCAATAAGGTGTCATTCATGTTGGAACTAATCCAGTCTCCCAGAGCACCAATTCCAGCATCTATCCAGTCCATGGGCGGAGCACCGAGGGTAAAAGTCAACTGGAAAAGCAGCCACATCAGGCCAAGAAATATCGGAATTCCAAGCACTCTATTTAAAAGGATGTTATCTATTTTTTCTGTTATTGTAGCCCGGTCCAAAATGCCTACCTTGCAGACCTCGCGGCAAATACCGCGAATAAATGAATAGCGGTCTTCTACCAGGGCTACTTCCAGATCATTCCCCAAAAGATTTTGTAAACGCAGGCGGCTTTGATCGGCATCTTTAAGAAAACCCTGCAAGTCTTTATACTTAGCTATTGTACTGCACAATTCCTTATCATTTTCTAGAAGTTTGATTATTAGCCAACGCGAAGGCAGCGAAGCCGGAGAAAGGCTGCCATCATTTAGGGCAGCTGCTTCCTGATCGAAAAGCGGTGTGGTTTTTAGTTTTTCCAGGAGGATATCTACCTCTGTTTCGACCTCCGACCGGTAGCGGACTTGTCTTGCCGATGGGTCAATCTGCCCTGAATGTTTCTGTATTATGCCTTCAAGAATATCCTTGACCCCTTCCCCTTTGGTACCTACCGTTCGTATTACCGGAGCACCTACAAGCTGGGATAATAGACTATAATCAATTTGGAATTGGTTCTTTTCGGCTACATCGGCCATATTCAGCACCAGCAGCATTGGAACTTCAAGTTCCTTAAGCTGCATAGTAAGATAAAGATGGCGTTCCAGATTAGATGCATCAATTATATTGACCACAATATCAGGCTTTTCCTGAACTATTACCTGGCGTGCCACTACTTCATCGGGTGAGTAGGCAGAGAGTCCGTATGTTCCTGGAAGATCAATTACGGTGATATCGTGATCCTTATACTTTACATGGCCCTCTTTTCTTTCCACGGTTACTCCGGGATAATTGCCTACGTGCTGACGTCCGCCGGTCATGGCATTAAATATGGTAGTTTTTCCTGAGTTAGGATTGCCCGCCAGAGCAATCACGATGTCTTTATCTTTCATTATAAATTCCCCTCCAGCGATTTATTCTAAAGCTATGGTATCCGCCTCTTCCTTGCGCAGAGACAGATGAAACCCTTGGCATTTAATCTCTACGGGGTCACCCAGGGGCGCACAACGTTCCATGATAAGTTCCACTCCAGGTACTAGCCCCATTTCAACGATGCGGCGACGGGTGCTGCCGTGACCATTGATGGCCTTAATTCGAGCACGCTCACCAGGGATAAGCTCTTTCAGAGTACGGGTCATATTGCTCACCTCCACAACCAATTATCTTTTCGTTAGGATTTAGCAGTTTTTCTATCAATTGCATTACTTTTTATAATCATCATTTTTCACTAATTGAAATGGGTTAGATCCGGTTCGAATTATTGGCCCTATCTGAAATTTCGCGGCTAGAGCATGATTTAGAGCACATACCACAATCACAAGAACTCTGTGCCTCTTTGCCACTAACCGTATCCACCAGTTTTCTTGCCCTGAAGCAAATAATTGCTAAGGCCATCAAACCAATTACCACTAAAATGATTGCTTCCACTGAATTCACCTCCATCATAATGTTAGGCTACCCTAACATTATGAGCAAAATAAAAATCATCTATCAATACAACAGAATTGATAATGATTATTAATATCATAATATCACCCCTGGAATTATTGTCAACCCCTATTTTGTCCTGCAATTATCTTTACAAAAATATACTCCGCTTCATTAGTCAATATAATAGCAGTGTAAAAAAGGTTGAAGAAATAACAGAGAAAAACCTGCTATCCCTCAACCTTTCCATATTCAACATTATATTACGTTAAGATTTGGCTGCTAAACATAAATTTGATTTTTTATTCCTTAATAAGATTCACGAGCAGCAGGGCAGCTTCCTCCTGGCGTAGACTGAGGTAATAGTCCTTAATTATGATTTCTATGGGATCTCCCAAGGGGGCTACCCGTTTCATTTCCAGTTCGACACCAGGAACAAGTCCCATTTCCAAAATCCTGCGCTTAACAGGGTTGCTTCTGCCTTGAATCTTGACTATCCGAGCTTTCTGTCCAGGCAGCATGGTATCAAGGGATATCGGGGCCATAAAGGTGACCGACGGTTTTTCCCCCAGCCAGTCAGCCATACACAAAATTGTTTCAGGGCTAATGACATGCTCTATCATACAAGCGTCATTTTCAGCAACTGCAGGCGAAACCTTGAGGACCTCCAGGAGAAAGCGGTTGATTACCTGGTGACGATGCCAAACATCCTGGGCATATGTTTGCCCTTTATCGGTAAGGGATATAGGCCCATAGGGAGCCTGATTTACCAAGCCCTCACGGCGCAATGAAGATACCGCCTGGGTAACACTGGGTTTGGCGATTTTCATCTGACGTGCAATGTCACTGATTTTGGCAGTACCATGTTCCTGACAAAGCCTCAGTATAGTCTCCAAATAATCTTCCAGAGCTGGTGTCAAGTATTCAGTCACTAAAACACAACCTTTTGAAGTGGAGTTGATTAAATGCGAATATATAATCCTTATCTTAATATTATACCATTTATTATTCGTAGACTCGTCATGGCTTGGAGGTTATATACGGTTTTGACAAATAACCTTTGACTAGGTTATTTGTTTGCCTAACTCCAGAAAGAAATGATTATTTCCGCCGATCTTTACAAACAATATTAAGACAATGATGAAAGGGCGGTGCATACTATGGAAGCATGGAAAGGTTTTGTCCCGGGACATTGGATGCAGGAGATAAATGTTCGGGATTTTATCCAGAAGAATTATACTCCTTATGATGGAGATGCGATATTCTTGGCAGGGCCAACCGCAACCACCTGCCAGCTCTGGGATAAATGCAAGGTTTTGCTGCGCACCGAGCATGATAAAGGTGGAGTTGCTAATATTGATCCCCATATTCCTATAACCATAACGAGTCATAATCCGGGATATATCGACAGAAGGCTGGAAAAGATAGTAGGACTGCAAACCGATCAACCACTAAAGCGCGGGATTAACATATATGGAGGATTAAATACCACTGTCAAAGCCTGCCAGGCATACGGTTATGAGCTGGACAGCCGCTTGCAGGAGTTTTTCACCCTGCATCGACGCACTCATAATGATGGGGTCTTTAGCGTTTATACCCCGGAGATGAAAACCGCCCGCCGGGTAGGTATTATAACTGGTCTGCCTGATTCCTACGGGCGGGGCAGGATTATCGGCGATTACCGCCGGGTTGCGCTTTATGGGGTTGATTTTCTTATCGCCAGCAAGGAACAAGATCTGCATCTGCTCAACAAAACTATGCAGACAGACAACATTCAGTTGCGGGAGGAAGTTTTCGATCAGATAAAAGCTCTGCAGCAACTTAAAGCCATGGCTCTGACCTACGGGTTGGATATCTCCTGTCCTGCGATTAATGCTCAGGAAGCGGTACAATGGCTTTATTTTGCCTATCTGGCTGCTATCAAGGAACAAAACGGGGCAGCCATGAGTCTGGGCAGGACATCCACATTTTTGGATATTTTTATCACGAGAGATTTAAAGGCTGGTATTCTGAATGAGACGGAAGCACAGGAATTGATCGACCAACTGGTTATCAAGCTGCGGCTGGTCAGACACCTGCGAACCCCTGAATACAACAACCTTTTTGCTGGCGACCCCAACTGGGTAACGGAGTCTATTGGCGGCTCGGACATTGACGGTCGCCCTCTGGTGACCCAAACCAGCTTCCGTTTCCTTCATACCCTGGAAAATCTGGGCCCGGCACCTGAACCAAATATGACCGTGCTATGGTCTGAGCATTTACCCACCCCCTTTATGCACTACTGTGCCGCTATCTCTATCAAGACTAGTTCCATTCAGTATGAAAACGATGATCTTATGCGCTCTTTTTTTGGAGATGATTATGGGATTGCCTGTTGTGTCTCGGCTATGAAGATGGGTAAGGAAATGCAGTTTTTTGGAGCTCGCTGCAATCTGTCCAAGCTGCTCCTCTATGCTCTGAACGGCGGTCGGGATGAGATTACCGGGGAGCAGGTGGGGCTGGAAATGCCGGTGTATGCAGATGATTTTTTGGACTATGAAGAAGTGTGGCGCCGCTTTCGTATGCAGATGGACTGGCTCAGTTCCCTTTATGTAAATACCATGAATGCCATTCATTACATGCATGATCGTTATGCTTATGAAAAAATAGAAATGGCCTTGCATGACAGCCATATCCACCGCTACATGGCCTTTGGCATCGCTGGTCTCTCGGTAGTTGCGGACTCTTTAAGTGCTGTAAAATATGCTCAGGTAAAAGCCGTGAAGGATGAGAGGGGAATTATCACCGATTTTATAGTTAATGGTGCTTTTCCTAAATTCGGCAACGATGATGATCGGGTCGACTTACTGGCGGTGGATGTGGTAAAGACTTTTACCCGCAAGCTGCAAAAGTATCCTTGCTATAAAGCCGCCCAACATACCTTGTCGGTTCTGACCATAACTTCCAATGTGGTTTATGGGAAACACACCGGCACTACTCCAGATGGCAGAAAGCGGGGCGAGCCGTTGGCACCAGGAGCTAATCCCTTACATGGCCGCGAAGAAAATGGGGCTATCGCCGCCTGCAATTCGGTGGCTAAAATACCTTACGAATATACCCGGGATGGCATCTCTTACACCTTTTCGGTAACTCCTTCCGCTTTAGGTACCACCCTACCTGAACAAATTCATAATCTAACAGCCCTTATCGGTGGATATTTTGCGCAGGAGGGTCAACATATCAACATTAACGTGGTAAGACTGGAGACCTTAAAAGATGCTATGGAGCATCCGGAAAAGTACCCCGACCTTACTATCCGAGTCTCGGGCTATGCGGTACATTTCATAAAACTTAATCGGGAGCAGCAGGAAGAGATTATCATGCGCACCTTTTATAAAAGTCTATAGACTGGCAACACCTTTAATCTTTGCTCGAATTATCATGAACAGACAATTCATGTCCTGGCACCAATTGTTTAACTGCCGCTGTCTCATACAGATTAATCGATATAATTGCGCAGCCATGTTCGGCCAAGATCAGAATCGCAAACTATATACTGCGAAACTAAAAAGGGGACAATAAACCTGTCCCTTTCAGGGTGTCAATAAAGGCAGACCGAGCAAAAAAGTTCAAGAGCAAGGCATTAATGAAAGTGCGTGATTGAGGCGTACATGAGGTTGATTGAACGGACTTTCGTTAATAACGCCGCTCTTGGACTTTTTTGACGGTCTGAGGGGACAGTAAATCTGTCCCCTTGTCCCTATTGCATTACGTTCTTAGTCATATCCGAGCCTACTTCTTCAGTATTTCTAGGAATGCCTCTACTCTGGTCCTTAATTGTTCCGCATCCTGCTCACTGTAATCTGTTTCAATATGCAGAACTGGAATTTCTTTATCAGACAGAGCTTGTTTAACCAAATAACTTTCCGTTGAGTAAAGGTTGCAGAACTGCAGATTAACGTCAATAACCCCATCCACCTTATATTCATCGACCAGACGTACGATATCATCGATTCGACCTGCATTAGGAGTAAAACAAGCACAGTTGGTCTTCATATAACGCTCCGCCAGAGCCTGTACCTGACCTTCCAGAGTAGTAGCAGTCTCATCAACCAGATTCTCAAAATACCGGGTTCCGGTACAAAGTTCCTCAACTACGACTGTAGCTCCGGCTGACTCGATAATATGATGTAATTTCCAATTCGGTATGGCCAACGGAGTACCGGTAACCAGAATGCGCAGGGCATCAGCCGGGAAAACCCCCTCACTACGACTAATACGCCCCTCTAGCTCCTCAGCCAGTTGGTTGGTCATCTGCGCGCAGCGCGCGGGGTCATCATAGAAAGCAATCTGGGTCACCAACAGCGCATCCTTGCCACTGATGGGAACCGGTGAAGCTTTTCGTGTCGCATAGAGTCGCTGCAAAGCCTTTCTCTTGTTATTAATCAGTTTGATACTTTCCCCCAGAGCTTCTGGCGTAACCTTATTGCCGGTAAAGTCTTCCACTACTTTGATGAATTCCATGATTTCTTCTTTAAAAGCAGTTATATCTTTAGCCCGTTTCATCTGGGGAATATCAATTATGTGTACCGGGACTTCCTGGGCAAGTATCTCCCAGGCTTTCTTTTTGCCATCACAGGTTGTTTCACCTACGTACATATCGGCAATACGGAAGAAAGGACAGGTTTTATCTAATCTGGCTCCTACTGATGCCTTAATAAGCGGGCAGGTATTAGGTGGTAAAACTTTTTCACCACCGGAAACCCAGAACTGTGATCCCCCGCATAAACCAGTAGCAATACCTCCGGCGGCAAACACAACTTCATCGGGGACATAAACACAGAAGGTACCGAATACTTTGCCACCCGTCTTCTGGTGTTCAATTAGTTCAGCCGGTCTTATCCCATGAATCTCGGATACTACAAAATCGAAGAATCCCATTCCCTCCGGACGGTTATCCTGGTCAAGATATACCCCGCCAAAAGCATCCGGTAATACTTCACACAAAGCCTCATGTTTCTCTACGTCCATCCCTAGGTCTTTCCACATTTGATGGTAATCGGTCATACAAATCCTCCTTTAAATATTTAAGAAATATTTTACAAATATCATTTTTACGATGATTTTCCAATCGAGCCGCTTAACTGTCAGTTTAAATAACTTTTCATTATAGTTATTCAAACTTTATTTACGGACATTCTATAGCAAAATTATGCTGCCTGTCTACCATTAAATATTGTTAAATTCTTTAGGTAAACAGCCCCCAATATAAGGAAGTAATGAAACCCTACGGATAATGATTAAAATTACCAGAGTTTTTAGATAATACTTAAAGGACTTCAGATGATTAACATGTTGATTGGAGGCCTGGAAATTATTAACGGAAGAGTTCACTCAATTGATACCTTCAGCACAGTGGATGGTCCGGGCATTAGGACAGTTATCTTTATGCAGGGCTGCCACCTGCGCTGCAAGTATTGTCATAACCCTGATACCTGGAATCCCGATGCGGCAACTGCAAGGGAGTACTCTGCGGAAGGGATCATGAAAGTTATTTTGCGCAGCCTCCCCTATTTTGATAAATCAGGTGGAGGTGTGACCTTTTCCGGGGGTGAGCCACTTTTACAAGCTGAATTTGTTAAGGAAGTGTTTGAAATGTGTAGGGAAGAGCACATTCACACCGCCATAGATACCTCCCTCTACGTTGCTGCGCCGACGGTGCTGGAAATGTTGCCTTTGACCAGGCTTTTTCTGGCCGACATTAAACACATAGATAATGAAGGGAGTAACAACCTGGTCGGAGCTGGAAACAGGTGCAATATTGAAAACCTGCAGCTAATTAATGCCAGAGGGATTGAAATATGGATCAGATATGTAATCGTTCCCGGGCTTACCGATGGGAAAGATGATCTTCAGGCTATGGCTGACTTCATAGCCAACCTGGACAGTGTCACCAGAGTTGATCTCCTCCCGTATCATTCCCTGGGCAGTCACAAGTGGAAATTGCTGGGGCTGGACTATGAACTGGACCAGATCAATCCCCCCAGTCATAGCCGGATGCTGGAACTAAAAAACATGCTGGGCAATAGGAGTCAGAAGCAAGTATTTATACCCACATAAAAACCCCACGCAAGTGAGGTTTTCATTCTTATCTTTATTCTTACTTTATAAGGACAACATTGATAGCCTTTATTAAGGCTGTTGCTGTGTCCCCTACTTGAAATCCTACCGCACGAAGAGAATCGGTGGTCATTACCGAAGTGATTTCATTACCCCCCACCCGACAGATAACCTCGGACATTATATCACCCTGCTTGATTTCAATAATTGTTCCCGTTAGACTATTGCGTACTCCTGCCTGCATGTACACACCCCTTTCTTTTATTTGATTATAGCTGTATTATGATCTTTCCACAAATTTCATATATGGCCGGGGTGGATGCCACAACAATCCATTATATTATTGAGGTCATTATTTAAAAATAGTACAGATTGAATAAATCTTTCGCTTCCATTGCAATCACAGTGGCGGCTATTGCCTCTTTCACCACTTGCAGCCTCTGCATCTCATCCTTGTTTAGTCCTCTTTCCATCGCTATTCTTAATATGTCGGTAAACTCTTCCGGTATAAGACCTTCTTTCAATGCTAACCCAAGTCCAACTCCATCATAATTGATTTCAAAATAAAACTTGCCGCCATCGGGATTTACGGGGGCGG
This sequence comes from Syntrophomonadaceae bacterium, assembly GCA_963665865.2. Lineage (GTDB taxonomy): Bacteria > Bacillota > Syntrophomonadia > Syntrophomonadales > Syntrophomonadaceae > PHAA01. Next base: position 2,806,650 of record CAXXWF010000001.1, read on the forward strand.
CAATATCACATCCGGAAGTCATATCTGTGCTTAAACATCCCCGCGAAAGGGCCCGAGTGGCCATTTCCACCCCATCGACAACCCCGGTGGCAGCATCGCCCAGGGCAGAATTGAAACTAATCTTGCTGCGCATCGGAATCTCCCCCTGGGGCAGTAATTGGGGCAGGCCGAGCTCCAGCGCTTTAAAGGCCAATGCCACCCCACCGATGTTAAATCGTCCGTGATATTTTATCATATCCTCATAAGATATCTCCAAAATAGTTTCCCGATCTTGGACCCTAATGTACTTTTCCACTTCCATACCCCCTTACCAAAATAGGACTTTAATTGCATATCTAAGCTAAATCTAACTTACTTGCCAGTTAAAGTCCATTGAAATCATTGCAAAAGTCAGGGACAAGGGGACAGGTCCATTGTCCCCCTTGTCCCTAAAAAAACGCACCTCTGACTAAGCCATTTCCCTAATATGTCTTATAATTTACTTGCTAATAAAGCTGCACCCAGGGCACCCGTATATTGACAGGCATCTGATACTATTACCGCAGTGCCTAGTTCTGCTTGCAAGGCTCGCTGTACTCCTCGGTTTATAGCTACCCCACCGGTAAAGGCTACATCTTCCTTTATGCCCATTCTTCGGACCATAGCGGCTACTCTTTTACCTACTGATTGGTGTAAACCCGCGATTATTCCGCCTTTGGGGTTACCTCGAGCCAGCAAGCCAATAATCTCCGATTCTGCAAAAACAGTACACATACTGCTGATAGACAGCATCTGAGCAGGTTCTTCCGCATCCCCCAGCTCACTGACATCCAGGCCTAGTGCCGTAGCCATAACCTGCAGAAAACGGCCGGTTCCAGCCGCACATTTATCATTCATAGCAAAATCCAAAACTTGGCCGTTATCACCAATGCGAATGACTTTACTGTCCTGCCCCCCGATATCAATAATAGTCCGAACCTCTGGATAAAGCTCCGCTATTCCCCGCGCGTGGCATTTTATTTCAGTTATCGTTTTATCCGCTTCTGCAAACGCAACCCGGCCATAGCCGGTAACAAATATCTGCTCCACGTTATAACGTGCTATTCCAGATAAATCGAGGAGCTGCCCGATGACCGCCTGTCCGGCATCCCGCGGGCTCCAACCGGTGGGTACCATTGCTCGCGATTGTATATCGCCATTAATAAGGATACCCTTGGTGGCTACCGAACCTATATCTATGCCAATGCCAATCATTTTTCTACCATCTCCAACATAGCCTCAATGCGTACTTTTAAGCTCTCCAGATCAGAATTCGAATAGTCACTTTCCAGGTGCAGGTAGGGACGTCCTTTCTGTTTGACCAGCTTACCTACTGAATATGCTTCAATATTATAAGTGTGGCAGGCCTGCCAGGTCAAATCAATTACCGCATCCACCAAAAAATCATCCATCATCCGATTCAATAAATCGAGTCGACCGGAATTGGGACTCATGCAGGAACAAGGAATCGCCAGATATTTTTCCGCCAGGGCGACGATGGGGTCATCTCCGGTAGTATCAGTCTGCAGTTCCAAGGTCTTATAGCCGGAACAGTTTTCCATAGCTACGATACGTGCGCCCAGTTCTTCCGTTATGCGAATAACCTTCTCGCTTCCCAAGCCAACGGGACAGCCTGTTAAGAGTACCCGAGGTGCAGGTTCACCGTTGTTCTTGCTTTGAAGACTGGCCTCCCGGGCCAGTCCATTCATATTGCCGATCATCTCTCCTTTATCACTGCTAAAACTCCTTGACCAGGCAACAGTAAGCAGATCCATCCCGCTGAGCGGCGGGGGATCTGCCCTATTCAGGTCACAAATCGCTTTCATAGCCTTCTTTTCCTGATTAATTACCTCAACCGCCGCCCATATATCCTCATTCCTAATCTCAACCTGCAGCTCTTCTTCCAGACGCGCCTTCAATCGCCGCAGTTCATCGACCCACAGATCAAATGATGCCTGAGTATTATTAATGTGGGGCAGCTGCATAACATGCACGGGCTTGAACGTTTGCATAATCTCGAACATTTTCTTTTTACCGTCACAGGTAGTCTCCCCAATTACCAGGTCTGAGAAGTGGAAATAGGGGCAGGTATCGCTAACCGCAAATCCGTATGACGATTTAATCAATGGACATAGATTGCGGGGTAGATGTTCTTCCGCCGCCGCAATTGGTTCTTCCCTGGTACCACATAGTCCGACGGGTATAGCACCTGCCGCCAATATAAGTTCCTGCGGACAATAGGTGCAATAGACCCCGACCACTTTACGGCCCCTCTCCTTGGCTTGTTTTATACTCAGCATATTTGTTTCCCTTGCACTGGCAAAACCCTGGATAATATCTTCCAACATGGTTTTCTCCACTCCCTCCAGCTTCATAAACATAAGGTATCATATAATAGATTATTATTAAAATAACTATTGGTTATTAATTTTCGCACCATATATAACCAGTTTTTATACTTATTATGCAGGAATATAATTTCCTATCCAGAATGTTCTATATTTAGACAATTATATTTTAAAAGGAGGTCGAAATTTTGAAAAAGAAGGTTCTTATTCTAATGATGGTGTTGGTGTTATCTCTTTCTGTTGTAGCAGGATGCGGATCTACTGCCAACAAGGAAGGTGCAGCTCCTGCTGTCACCAAGGTAGGTACAGCTCCTGATGGCAGCGAGATTGCCATCGAAAAGGCAACCATTAAGTTCATGAAAGATGCCAATGCAGGCAAATATAAGCTCGTATCCACGGAAGAACTGAAAACCTGGATAGACCAAAAGAAAGATATGATAATAATTGACACCATGCCCGCAGATTCTTTTGCCAAGGGTCGCATACCGGGAGCAGTAAATGCTGAGCTTCCTAAGACAGTTATGAAAGATGCTACTGATGAGCAAAAGGCCGCTTTTATTAAACTCCTGGGAACGGATAAGAGCAGGACTATAGTTGTATACTGTGGATTCGTGGGTTGTGCCAGAAGCGACCTGGGAGCAGTTATAGCTTTGGAGCAAGGTTTTACCAATGTATATAGAGTTCCTGGCGGAATAGTAGCCTGGCAGGAGGCCAACTATACACTTGAAAAATAAATTGACTTTGTTATTTAAATGGGCAGCCCTTGTACTCATAATGGCCACCGTAGTAACAGGTTGCGGGAGTTCTACCTCTCCTATTATTGAAAAGGAAGTAAACCCCAACATTAATGTTCTGGGAATAAAGCTTGGTATGGCTGAGACCAAGGTACATGAGTCGGCCGGGTCCCAGGGTGAAAAAGCCATGTGCATATATGGATATGAATATGAGTATGCAGATAAGCTAATAAACGTCGGTTTTCAATCTGATAAGGGCACAGTAAGGAGAGTTACTACCAAGAACCCGAATACTTCAATATATGGTATTAAGCCTGGAATAGAGCTGGCAGAAGCCTATGCTAGAATTACTGCCAACGGCTTTACCCGGGATGACATATCGAAATATAAGTTTTACAAAGATAATATTATTTTTTCAATTATATCTATGAAAGGCACTGATGCAGATGGTATCAGCATAGAGTTAAAACCAGACTAGCACTTACATTCAGAGCTTTTTAAATTATGGGAGACAATTCTGCTCTCATCTGCTATATCTCCTATTGGCCCCTTATTGGGGCCAATTTTTATGTGCCCCAGTTGACATGTTTGTCATCCTTTTGCATTACGACTCAAGGTCAGTGATATGCTATAATTACCAAAAAAGCTAGGAAGGAATTACGCTATGGTCACAACCTCTTTTGATTGGAGTCAGACCATTATGGAAACCCTGGGGATTGAAATCACTGAATTTACACGCGAAAGGGTCGTAGCCACCATGCCCGTAACCACTAAAACCCACCAGCCATTTGGAATAATGCATGGTGGGGTCTCTGTGGTTATACCTGAGAGTAGCATCAGCCGGAAGTTATCTTTTTATTGACCGTAATAACCAGAGGGCGGTTGGTTTGGAAAAAACGCAAATCATATCCGCCTCTATGATAAATCCGATACTTTGAATCATTGGTAGATCCGGCGCACTACCAAGCTGCCACCTTCGTCCTAATCGGCTCGATCAATTTTAAGTTTAGCTGTCTGCTATTATTATTGACTTTTTTTGGCTCCTCTGATTTTGATAGCTGCTGGCGCCTCTCTCTTACCACCTTATCCAGACTGGACTTTAACCGCGGGATCCTGTTCCCTCCCTGCCTTTTACAGTCCGCACCCCAATAAACCAAACAAAAGTTAAAGTGACTACAGGAAAAACACTTTACCGTTTGTTTTCCTATCAGCGATTCTGATTTGACCATGATATAACTTCTCCTCCATTTATTGTTGAATATATTATTAGACAATTTTGTTAGCTTTTGAATAATTTAGCAGGTACTAACATCCATTTGATCAAGGTCCCATCCTAAACTTAATCTACTTGAACTATCCGCCCAGCAAGAATGATTAACCAACTTCTATTTGCTGGTAAAAAAAAGCTCCGGTTAATCATACCGAAGCAGGGGAAAGTATAAGGGGATATTTTTGGTAAATATAAATATATTTAATCGCGTACTTCGTTAAGATATAAGCAGCATTACACTTATATGATGTCTGGTTAAATTTATATGGACCTGATTTGTTTAATACCTATTAAACAACATACTTTATGGCTGCGGTAGTGGCTTGGGCTATCTCCTGGCGCATGGCAATGCTATTACCTGCCTGGTAATGGCACAGCATGTCCAAATCATCCAGATACTTCTGTATCTTATTACCTTCGGCCAAGGACGCCAGTATCTCCTGGGCCAGATTGTATATTAATCCAATAGCTCTATTTATGAAAACTTTGGCCATGTTTAATTTGATCCGGGCTGCTTCTTCGCCATCTCTCTTCAATGCTTTTTGGGCCCGCAGCCAACCGCTTTCCATGCCAAAGATATATGTTGATATATCGGCAATTTTGCCCACGATCTCCTGATGTTTGAGTATGTCCTTGTCATATTTGTCCAGGGCCTTGCCAAGCGTAAATAGTAATATTTCCTTGGCCGCCTGTACCATATCGGCTTCGCCATTGCAGGACGGCACCCAATCATCCAAATGCGCCTGTACTTTGGCAATTGATTCTTTCAATGCTATCTGCCCGCTCAGCCCCCGTCTTATCAGAGTGCTGGTGGTAACCAGTCTATTTATTTCATTGGTCCCTTCAAATATCCGGTATACTCGGCAGTCTCTATATAGTCTTTCGATAGGATATTCGGAAGTAACCCCATAGCCGCCATGGATTTGCACCCCTTCATCCATTACATAAGCCTGAACTTCGGTGGCAAATACTTTATTCATTGAGCACTCCATTGCGTATTCTTCAATACCCTGAGCGGCAACCTGGCCTCCATCAGCACCTGACATATCCAGACTGTGCATCATGCCATCCAGCAACCCGCCCGTACGATAGACCATGCTTTCGGCTATATAGGTGCGGGCGGCCATTTCCGCAAATTTTTCTTTTATCAACCCAAATTCTGCAATGGGCTGTCCAAATTGTTTGCGCTCAGTGGCAAACTGGGCGGCCAGTTCAATGGCATATTTACAGTTGCCTATGGCATTGCCGGCCAACTTATAGCGTCCCATGTTCAAAACATTAAAGGCGATAACATGACCTTTGCCAATTTCATATAGTACGTTTTCCACCGGCACTTTCACATCTTCCAGAATCAAGGTGCGGGTGGATGAGCCTTTAATACCCATTTTGTGTTCTTCCGGACCGGTTGACAGTCCTTCTGTATTGGCCTCCACGATAAAGCCGGTGAATTTAGCCCGATCGATCTTGGCAAAAACTATAAATATATCGGCAAAGGCTGAATTGGTTATGAACTGCTTGGTGCCATTTAAAATGTAATGGGTGCCTTCTGGGTTGAGTACTGCCCAAGTCTTTGCCGACAGTGCATCTGAGCCGGCGCCCGGTTCAGTCAAGGCATACGCGGTAGCGATTTCGCCGGAGACTATCCCCGGTAGATATTTCAGTTTCTGTTCATGCGTTCCAAAATACACGATCGGTAATTGGCCGATGCCAGTCTGTCCGCCATGGGTCATGGTGAAACCACCGGCCCGCCCCATACATTCGGCGATGATGCTGGTGCTGATTTTATCCATCGCATAACCGTCATATTCTTCTGGAACATCGGTTCCCAGGAGGCCCAGCTCACCGGCAGCCAATAGAAGTTCACTGTTCAAGCCTTCCTGTTTGGCTTCAAGAGCGTCCATGTTGGGCAAAACCTTGTCGGTAACAAATCCCATCGCCGTACGATAAATCAGCTTATGCTCATCGGTAAAATCCTCAGGGGTGAAGATATCCTTAGGATTGCATGGGCCTAGCAGGAAACTGCCCCCTTTGGTTAGATCTGTCATTTTTGCTCACCTCATTATCCTTATTTCATTAAAATAATTTAGGAAATCTACTTCTTTTCCCACCACATTACTCCATTGTGGGGAACATAGGGTATGTCCTCCTTGGCTACCTGCAATCCCCGGTTGGCTTCTTGCGGTATTACTCCAACCCCTGATGCTTTGGCTACCAATTGGGGTGGCTCTATAATGTTACATGCGCCCGTAACCCCACCATCAGCTGGCTCACATACTTTATATACTTCTACCTCAAAATCTCTGGAAGTATTGCCATATCTGCTAATCCAAGCTTTAATTTCGATGTAATCTCCAGCGTACACCGGGATATACTGCTCAATATGCTTCCAAGAAGCTAATAACCCTTCATCCCCGGCTTCCATTATCATTAATTCGGTACCGCAATCACTCATATATTCAATAAGATGAGCCCCGGCCACCAAATTTCCTGCATAATGTGCATCATTCGTTCCCATTCTTAGTCTAAGTGTAGCTCTTTCCATAATATCTCTTCCTTCCTAAATTCAATTTAAAATAGTACACAAGGTTAATAACCCGTTTTACATAACACCCTGTTCTTTGTACCCCGCAATCTGTTCGGGGGTTATACCGATCTGGGTATAAATTTCTTCATTGTGCTGCCCTATGCTGGGTGCGGGGGTATCAACCGACCCCGGAGTCAAACTTAATTTTACCGGGACACCTTGAATTTTATATTTACCGTAATCCGGGTCTTCCATATCGATTATCATATCCCGGGCCTTAACTTGCTCATTTTCTATTACTTCGCTGATCTTCAGAACTGGCGAATAGGCCTGTCCTGCTTCCATAAAGATTTTTTCGATTTCAGCTCTGGTTCTCTGCTTACTCCACTCATTAATTAAGGGAAATAATTCATTTTGATTTTCTATACGATGCTTGTTGGTGTCAAAACGGAGATCATCAATCAAATGTTCCAACCCTACAGCCTTAGCAAATGGAGTCCAATCATTTACATTGGTGATACTCAAAATACAATAACCATCTTTAGCTTCAAATAAATCATAAGGGAAAGCCGCCGCATCCCGATTTCCCATGCGCTTGGGCTCCTCTCCAGTTAAAGTATATATACCTATAAAGCATTCTGACAAATGCACCAGAGAATCAGTCATGGATACATCTATATACTGACCTTCCCCGGTTTTATTGCGATGTATCAAAGCTGTTAATATTCCCAGAGCAGTAAAAACGCCCCCCACGCTGTCGCCAAAAGCAACACCTGATCCACATGGCATTCCATCCGGGAAACCCGTTAGATACAAGGTCCCGGCCATGGCTTCAGCCAGATTGGAGTATGCGCCTTGATTTTTATAAGGCCCGGTCTGTCCATAACCACACAGGGAAGCCATTATAATATCGGGTTTAACTGACTTCATCACTTCATATCCGAGGCCCATTTTTTCCATGGTCCCACCTTTATAGTTTTCTACCACTACATCTGCCGTTTTAACCAGTTCTAAAAGTATTCTTTTACCCTCATCGGTTCGTAAGTTAAGGCTGATGCTTTTCTTATTTCTGTTCATAGTCGGGTACCATGCGCCTTTACCGTTTACAAAAGGAGTCCAGGTTCTGGACGGATCCCCGGTCTTATTGTTTTCTATTTTTATTACTTCGGCGCCGTGGTCGGCCAGTTGCATGGTAGCAACCGGTCCTGAAAAGGCTGTGGTTAGATCTATAACTCTGATTCCTTCTAATGCCTTCATCATTTTTTTCCTCCCAAATTATTTAATAAGTTATAATAATTCCCATAATCATCTTCTTTTCTCAGGTATTTAGGGCAAACAAGACCATCTCAGCCAACAAGCAGTTGATTTAAAAGAAAGTATATCCTGTTGAATAAGATGGTTGTTATTTGCCGTATTAAAAGTTATTTTAGATTTTTATCTTATTCAGCCGCAAAATGCTCTGTAGTATTTGATTTCAGAGTCACTAAGGCAACCATCATAACAATCGAGACAGCCATCAAGTACCAAAAGGCCATACTGAAATTACCCTTAAATGCGTCAACCAGCATACCCATAATTATAGGTGTAACAAAACTTCCTATTTGTCCTCCAAACATCACAAAACCATTAGCACTACCCATTATTTCTGTAGGTAAATTTTTCATCATAACAACGGGTATATAGATAGCGAGAAAACCAAAGAAGAAGTTTATTACCGTGATGCAAGCGATGGATTGGTAAACAGTTAACCCCGTATACATCAAATAGAAAAGAGCTGCTGAAATTAGAGCAGCACAGATAGCCGCTAGTTTGCTTTGTTGAGGTTTCAAATGATCCACTATAGTACCAGCAAAAAGAAATGCCAGTAAAGAAGCGATTCCTGGTATTGACATCGCCCATCCGGCTGATACCAGGTTAAGTCCACCAACTTTAACCAAATAAGATGGCATCCAGCCATTTATACCCCACATAAGCGAATATGTCCCCAAATTGGCGATTAATAAACTCCATACCATGGGTACCTTAAGCATTTGACCATAGGTAATCTTTTCTTTGGCTACAGCATTGGTTGTTGGTGCGTTTTCACCTCCAGCTTTGTCAGTGGTCGATTTAGGCAAGAATTTAAACCAAAGATACGCTATTACGGCTCCAAAAACGCCCAGCCCAAGGAAAAGAGGACGCCAACCCACTGCGGCAATTACCTTGGCAGCGAATAGGGGAGCTGTAACCGAAACAATTCCACTGGATACCAATACCAACGAAAGTGCCTTGCCCTGAAACTTTCTAGGATACTCCATATTTATCATCTTAATACAGGCAGAAGAAAATGGTCCTTCTCCAATACCAAAACCAAACCGAATGACCAATAAGGCGACAAACCCCCAAGCTATACCAGTGAAAATAGTAAATATTGACCAAACAAAAACAAGGCTTAATAAAACTTTTCTGGGTCCAAATTTATCTGCAAACCATCCTCCGGGTATTTGCATAATAAGGAAAGACAACAAGAATGAACTGATGAGCATGCCTGTTTGAGTAGCAGTAAGGCCAAATTCTTTAGTTATGGGTACGGCAGAAAAGTTCATTACCATTCGATCAAATCCGCCTATAAGCCAACCTAAAAACAACATAGATACAATCGTATAATTAAACTTCCCATTAACCTTTGAACCATCTGGAGTTGTCGACACATTGTTATCTAGCATATTCGCAATCTCCTCCACATTTTATTGATCTGTTAACTTAACTAAAAATGAGATTCTGAATATAATTACCTCTTTAATTAATAGTATATTGCCCCCGCCCTAAACCTCTTACATAGCCATATAATCAAATGTGAGTTGCAGCATGGCCTTAAGTCCGTTGATCAGAGCAGACTCGTTTATAAAGAAGAGAGGAGTGTGATGACCTCCAGTTGGTCTTGGATCATCTGCTTCGGGAACTACACTCACGTTTAAAAATATTGACGGTATAACCTCTGAAAAATGGGAGAAGTCATCCAGCATCCAGGTTTCAGCAATAGCAACCCGCTCTTTACCCACTGCCTTTTCTAAGCTTGGAAACATTTTATCCACCAATTCAGGATTGTTATAAAGTTGTGGATACCAATGATACCAATTCACGTCAGCACTTGCTCCGGTGCCTGCAGCAACATGAGTGGCGATATCTGTAACTCTCTTTTCTAGTTCGGCGCGGGTTGAAGCATCGGTTATACGCAGGGCTCCCTCCATCACGACCCGATCCGGGACAACATTAAACTTCTTTCCACCATGAATGGTTCCTATTGACAATGTAGCATGATTTTTCATAACATCAACGTTCCGACTCATAATTGTCTGCAGGGCCAGAAGAACCTGGGCAGCTGCAACGCCTGCATCAATGCCCTTCCAGGGTGTGGCCGCGTGTGCTTCCATTCCGTTCACGGTAAGTCTTAACATATCCATAGCGTAACTGACGACTCCGGTGTGGCACGTAACTCTACCTGCAGTTCCTCGATCGGCAAATGCGTCTACATGCAAACCAAACATTACAGCGGGTTTGATACCATCGCTCGCAAGTAATTCTTTCACCATCAGATCCGCCCCTGAATCCCCCACCCAGTCCGGAGCTGCTGCTTCTTCGGCTGGTTGAAAGAATAACATTACAGTGCCGGCTAATTCAGCACGTAGTTTGGAAAAGACCTCAGCAGCCGCCATTTGCATGGCCGTATGTGCATCATGTCCGCATGCATGCATAACTGGCACTTCCTGATCACCCCATTTTGAAGTAACCTTGGAAGCAAAAGGTACGTCCGTCTCCTCCTTAATTGGGAGGGCATCCATATCTGCCCGCAATCCGACCACAGGACCCGGCTTCCCACCTTTAAGAATTCCGATGACACCTGTTCCTCCGGCAACGCCGTGGCGGACCTCATCAAACCCTAATTCTCTTAAATGATCAGCAACAGCCTTGCTTGTCCTGAATTCCTGGTTGCCAAGCTCCGGGTGCTCATGAAAGTCACGACGCCACTCAATCATCTTCGGCTCAACCGCTTCTGCGTATTGATTTATAAGCTTATTAATATTGGAAGTTTCCATATTCCGATGTACTCCTTTCAAGACCTGTATTTCAGATCAATAAAAGCACTCTAACAAAAATTTATACACAATAATCTCATTTTCTTCACATTAACATTAATCCTCCCTTCCGCCAAGACTCGTTCCGAAAACAACAAATTGCCCAATCATTTGGCTAGAGTGTTTTTTTGATTGTACAACATGTATCAACTCTATTGCGTTTCATACGTTATCGGTTTCATACTATTTATTTGCTTTTGAGACTTTATTAATTCTTTATGTTATCATTAATAAATAGCCCGATGTTCTTCAGGCAAGCACCCAAATAATCAGTTCGTGTAATAATTTGCTAAAACTTTTAATCGATTTTAAAATAGATTTCAGGACCAGCACTTTATATCGGATATGTTTATTCTCCCTATTTTTTTCATATGATATATGTCGGGAGGTGTAATGACAGCAAATGAAAATAGATGATATTGATATTGCTATATTGTCTGAATTGCAGAATGACAGCAGGTTATCGATAAGGGAATTATCAAAAAAGGTCAATTTATCTGCCCCCTCTGTTGCTGAGAGAATCAGAAAAATGGAATTTAACGGAGTTATAGAAGGCTATACTATAAGAGTTAACAAGAAGAATTTGGGATTAAAAATTAAGTGTGTAATTGAAATTACTACAAAGAATTTTAATTATGAGTTGTCGCCTGATTATATTGTGAACCATCCCCGGTGTGAAACCTGTTATAGAATAGCGGGTGACTCTTCTTATATAGCCATATTGTCGGTATCCTCTTTGGAGGAAATTGAAGATTTCGTCATGCATGTAGCACCCTTTGGTACAACCAAAACAAAATTCGTTTTTGGGGAGGTTGCTATAAATCAGGATATCAAGAAATTCTTGAAATAATTGCAAAACAAAATAGGGAGCGAAAGCCTCTAATTGCTTTCGCTCCCTATTTTGTTTCTTATTGCTGTAACTTATCATCGGAGCTTATATCCCTATTCTTTTACCAAAATCACAGAAACCCCACTTGGATTCCATATGAGTCTGCTCTTTGCGTTTGTTGGTGTTTGTTGGTAGCAGTTGGATTACTTTCCCGATGTTATCATTATAGTAATCAATCCATATAAGGTATTCAAAGTACTTCCACAGGTTCTCTTAGTAACTGGCTGAGGTGTCTGGCCAACCAATGAGCGGTCTTACTGGGTGGCCTGCCCGCTAAAACAACTTAGCCTAGGCAATGAAGGTGATATATATACGACGGCTAAGGTGTTGGCATGATAGCCGGTGCAGCGCTGGCCTAACTTGCCTCCTTATTGGGGCCTATTTTTATGTGCCTGGCAGCTGCTACAATTGACATAGTTGTCATCCTTTAGCAATACAAATCAAGGTTGATGATATGCTATAATTACCATAAAACCCGAAAGGAATAATTGTATGATCAGTCCAGATTTTGATATTAGCCAGACCATTATGGCAACTCTTGGAATTGAGATCACCGAATATACGCGTGAACGAGTAACGGCAACTATGCCGGTAACCATGAAAACCCACCAGCCTTTCGGAATAATGCACGGTGGGGTCTCAGTGGTTATAGCTGAGACTGTAGCATCAGCAGGAAGTTATCTTTTTATTGACCGGGAGCATCAGACGGCCTTAGGTATGGAGATTAACGCTAATCATCTTCATAGCGTCAGTGATGGGATGGTTAGAGCCGAGGGGGTTCCCGTACATGTAGGTAGGACCACCATTGTATGGGACATACGCATATATGATGAATCAGAACGACTGGTCTGTATTTCCCGCTGTACCATTGCCGTAATTGATACTACAAGTTAATATAGTGAGTCTCATGTCCGCAGAGAAGTATATTGTGAAAGGGGTAAGAAATAAATGAAACGAGCTAATTGGCTGGCCACGCTGATATTGTGCTTCATACTTACGTCGGTAGTAATTTATTATATACATTTTCTAATCTTCAGGGACTCGACATTCATATTTAAATATTTTGTCGCTCAAATGGGATTTTTACCTATTTCTACTGCCCTAGTGACCATCGTTTTAAACCAGTTAATGGGTAAGCGAGACAAGAATATCCGCCTGCAGAAACTAAATATGGTTATTGGTGCATTTTTTAGTGATGTAGGTACTGATCTGCTCAAAATTTTAGCCTCGTCAGACCACGAAGCCGTGAGTTTTGGTCAGTATTTAAAGCTAAATTCATCATGGTCGAAATACGATTTTGATCAGGCCAAAAGAAATATTCAGGACATTAACTTGGACAAGTCTACCTTTAATACGCAACTTGATGAATTAAAATCATATCTATACTTAAAAAGAAATCATCTCCTACGTCTGTTGGAAAATCCCAACCTGCTTGAACACGAGACGTTTTCCCAACTATTGCGAGCCGTATTTCACCTGACGGAAGAACTGAGTGGCAGAGCCGATTTAAACCACCTGCCCCGTAGTGATTACTCCCACTTAAAAGGTGATTGCAGCCGGGTTTATGTGTTGCTTATTAATCAATGGATTGACTATATGGAAAATCTGCATAAGAATTACCCCTATCTTTTTTCCCTCGCCATGCGTACTAATCCCTTTAATCCCGACGTGTCAATTGAGGTGCATGAATAATCATTTCCATGAAAAGGGGGCTCTTCCAGCCCCCTCTAACTGTATATTGGTTTACATCTTTTTTCCCACTTCAATAAAAATGCAGGCTAGGAATATAGAACCCAGTCACGTAGTTCGTACTCCTTGGGTAAACAGAAGACATAGGTCCTCCTACTCCCTGAACAATTCCTGAGCCCCTTTTGTCCTGCATTTTCTCCCTACTCCGCCCTAATTACGTGCTTGGATATTATAATAACCAAATTACTCTTCATTTAGGCTATAAGCTCAATTATTTCATTATGAACTAATTCCACCAAACGGGGCAACTTTGCGGCTATTTCCGGACTCAATTCCAGACTTAACTCAATGGAAGCGGGTTCTACCCCGAAGACAATGGCCCGGGGATGATGCCCTAAGAGATTTACCATATGCATAGCATCAACAAAATGCAATTGGTGGAGCGAAATACAAGTATCATCCGTTTTCAATCCCAATTCTTCCAAGGGAGCCCGGTAAATAGTTCCCGGCTCTCCCCCAGCTTGCATGGCATCTATGATAATTATTATATTGGATTCGCAAAAGAATTCTACCAGATCATAACTGTGTGTTCCCCCGTCTATCAGATTGACACCTTCCGGCAAATCCAGTTCTGACAGGCGTTTGACGGCGTGCACACCCACGCCGTCATCCTGCATAAGCAGATTGCCTATACCCACGACTGAAACCTTATTCAAGTCTTAGCCTCCTTGATTAAGCGCTTATGCCTTTTTCACTATGAGCATCCACTTCATCCTCATGATAACCGTGATGAAAATCAGTAGCGATCTTGCCGGTAAATATAGACTTCAGGATCGGGATACCTTCCGCTACATCAAGGTACACATGAACCATTACCATTAATACAAATATCCAGGTGATTATATAATGGACGACCCTAAGGGCTACATAGCCACCCAGGAGACCGGCTGCATGTGTAAAATATAGAGGTTTATAGAGTATAAAGCCGGTTACAAACTGACATATAGCCAGAAACAGAATGCCGGTATACATGCCCTTCTGACCGGGGTTGTATTTCCCGTAATAGGGATGATCCTTGGCTAGGAACAAATAATATTTGATCATGCTGGGAAATTTCATGGTGTCTTTAATGGGCTGATAAATAACATTATGCCAATCCTTGGTTACTATACCGAAATAGACCCTCATCACCATACCAAAAACTAATAAATAGGCCATCGCAAAATGCAGCGTCCGGGCATTATCCATGGTTTTGAACAACCAATGGAATGTTTGCGGAGCATGAATATAAAAGCCAGATACGACCAGTAAAGTAATGGAGATCATATTACTCCAATGCAGCAATCTGAGCCACAGGGGATGTCTTAATTCCATCGTTTTTATCATTATTCCACCCCCTAGTTAATCGTGAACTGGCTGATGACCTTTTTGTCAGGAGTCATAACATGGATCGCACATCCGAAACAGGGATCCATAGATCTTACAATTCTAACCAATTCCATTGGATTCTTGGGATCCTTCACAGCGGTACCAATGATGGCTTGTTCCATTGGTCCTGGTACATTTCTGATATCCTTCGGAGAAGCATTCCAGGTAGTTGGAACTACGGCATTATAGACTGCAGTTCTGCCATGTTCAATCTTGTTCCAATGTCCCAGGGCGCCACGGGAAGCTTCCGCCAGACCCATACCTTGTGCTGTAACCGGAACCTTGTGAGGAGTGCAAACCGGCTGTCCGGCTTCCAGTTTCATAACCCATTCGTCCATGGCATGAGCCACTTGTGAACACTCAACCGCACGGGCAAAATGGCGACCCATAACTGAGAAGGCTTTGTCTCCTAAGGCTAATACATCTTTGTTCTTGGCTATCCATTGACGTGCCAAGGGGCCAACTTCCATGGCTTCTCCATTGTAACGCGGTGATTTCATCCAGGAATAAGCATCCTTTTTAGTTGCATCCGGAACCACAACGGCTTCGGTTGGTTTGTTGCCGCCGGTATCATCTTTGTACCAGGAATATTTTACTTGTTCCTCAATTAACCCAGGATCTAATTCCTTGTACTGACCGCGGACATAGACTCCTGACGGGAAGAATTTGGCCTTTTTGATATGATCCATACCTTCTTCCAAGGGGAATCCTCCAACAGCCAGCATATTGGAGCAGCCTTTGCCGATGCTAAGCCAATCTGAGTATACTCCGGCTACTGCCTTGACGGTCGGCACATAAACTTTATCAACGAAGTCAATCAATTCTGCCAAGCGGTTTTTAAATTGATATATCTTCTCGGTATCCGGTACTTCCGATACACCACCGGGAACAATCGCCTGTACATGGGGCATCTTGCCTCCCCATATTGCCAGCATTTCATGGGCTTTGCGGCGCATTACTAATGCATCCAGGTAATAACTAACGGCCTGGGCATTAATGTCCGCAGGAAGACGGTAGTCAGAATCATAGCGCGGAGTAAAAGGTGCCACCTCGGGTCCTTTAACATAATCCAACGCTGCTAGATGGAAAAAATGCAATATATGCGATTGCACATAATTGGAACCCAAAATCAAGTTTCTGATAATTCTGCCATTGGGAGGAGGTTCAATGCCAAAAGCATTATCAAGCGCCAGAACTCCGGCAGTCGCATGACCGGTAGGACATACGCCGCAGATTCTCTGTACCAATTGCTCAGCATCTCGAGGATCCCGTCCCTGCAATATTAACTCCATACCCCGGAATAATGTGCCACCACATTTGGCATCAACAACGACCCCGTTGTCCACCTCTACTTCCAGCTTGAGATGACCTTCGATCCGAGTTACGGGATCAACAACTATTTTCTGTGTCGCCATTATTCGTCACCTTCCTTCTCGTCCTTGTGGGGTCCAATGCGACCAGTCATAACATTACCAGCCAAATGGCCACCAATGCCCAGAACTGCTGCTCCACCCAAAACCAGACCAATCTGGTCAACCGTTGCAGTCATGGCAGGACTAATAGGCATTTCCGGTATTCTTTCATACATGGGCCAAGCGGGGAATTGAGCTTCAGTACATCCAATACAAACTCCACCGCATTTCACGCACCAGTTTACCCCATTATTAAATTGACGAGTAGTAGCATCACAGTGTGCTATCGGTCCTTTGCATCCCAGTTCCAGCATACAACCCATTTCTCCAAAGGTCTTGGCAAATATGGCATTGTCAAAATATTGGCGGCGCGGGCAATTATCATGAATAATTTGATTAAAGAACATTTTAGGACGACCAAAGCTGTCCAACTCAGGTATATCTTTATAAAGTAAAACATGTGCAATAGTACCCACTATCCAATCCGGATGGGGAGGACAACCTGCTATATTAATTATAGGTACGTTCTTAACTATATCAGAGACCGCCTTACAGCCGGTAGGATTGGGTGGAGTCGCAGGCCAGCCACCAAAGGAGGAACAAGTTCCCACACTTAAGATAGCCTGGGCTTGACTTCCAATATCGTTAACCAACTTTTCAAACATAATAGGCTGTCCATTTTCTTCACCTACCATACAAAACCTGCCCTCAGCTCCTGTAGGCACAGAACCTTCAACGACGAGGAAGAATCCTTTGGGATTATCCTTGGCGATTTTGTAACATTCATCCTGAATGGCTAAGTCCCCAGCGGCTGCCATAACATTGGGATGATACTTGAGACTGATAACGTTCAGTAAAAGTTCCTTAATTTCCGGGTTCACAGTGTTTAACAACGCAATTGAACAGCCCGTACAACTGGCTCCCTGAAGCCAAATAACCGGAGGCGCTCCCGCTGCAGCAGCCTCGGCCATGAATGGCGCCAAATAACTCGACAAGGATATAGCCGCAGCCGAACCTGCGCAAGCAAGCATAAAGTCACGACGACTTAGTTTGGTTGGCATTTAATTCATTCCCCCCATTTTATTAAATAGCTAATAATTACCCATCCAAATCCCAAATAACAATACAATTTTTACAACAAAACGAATAATATATCTTTCTATTTTTAAAGGTTTTTGTTCTTCACCTCCCCCAGCAACCATAGAATCTATGTTTCTATACCCTCCCTAGTACATCCCGAGACCGGAAAAACCACTACGGAGGGACTAATCTGGGCAATATCCTCTTTAACCTTGTCCAGACTAAAATCGTTATAAGACAACAAATCCAAATAAAAAAGCCCGACAAAGAAATGCCGAGCACCAGACGCACAAACACATAAGCAGTAGAACCCTTCATGAATCCACTTATTTTTCCTGCGTGAACCTTAGCATCCCTTTATATAAAGTTTTAACTACAAGGGCATCCACTGCCCAAATAAATAAGCCCGGTGCCTAGATGCCGAGCTTAGCCGCACTAACCTTAAGCAGTAGAACCCTTCATGGGTTTGCTTATTTTCTGTGTAAACCTCAGCATTTCTTGGATATTCAAATGTTGATATTTAGTTGCAATATAGAAATAACAATTTTTCGACTACAGTAGACATTCTACTTAAATGCAGAAATTCCTTTATTAATTGTATTATAATTAGTTATATATATTTAGAATATATATAACATAAAATTATTTTTATTATTACTACAGCTATGTTATAATAGTACATAGTTGGCGATATTGCGACGTACGTCAACTGGTATTTCATATATTCCTTTGTTTGGCCCCCTTCCAGGGGTCATTTTTTTGTTGTTCATAGTGTGAATTGTAGTTGTAATTATTTATAATTTATTATAATTGCTTGTTTAAACTGTAGTTATATTTGTAATATCCAAGATATGCAGAAAAAAGCCCCGCAAAAATTTTACGGGACTTCGCTAGTTAATTCTTTAATTCAGTTGTTTGTAATTAAATATATAAGCCCAACTGTAGCAACAGCATCACCAACTGCTAACAGATCCGGGGCAGGTGCTCCCCTTCCAACATCCCTAAAATACGCTGGGCACCCAGTTCGGTCTCAATCAAGACCATCCCCGCAGGTTCAAAGGCAACCTCACCAATAATGGCGGCTCCTTCAGCCTCGGAAAGGTTTCTTAGATCATCAATAATATCTACGGCACGATCACGGTTCACAAATATGACCATTTTGCCCTCATTAGCCATATAGAGAGGATCCAATCCTAACATATCACAAGCACCCTGCACGACCGGTGAAACCGGTATTTTCGCTTCTTCTACCAATATGCCCATTCTCGACTGCTGCGCCAGTTCATTTAACACGGTGGCCAGGCCTCCCCGGGTAGGATCCCGCATACATTTAACATCTGCACCGTATTTCTCTAATACTTTGCCTATATTAACCAGAGGAGCGCAGTCGCTCAGGGCGGGAGTATCAAATTGCAGTCCATCCCGCTGAGCTAGAATAGCCAGACCATGGTCCCCTACCGGACCAGTCACAATTATAACATCTCCGTTTTGAATGCGGCTGGGTCGGTAATCAATCCCCGGGGGTATCACACCAATCCCGGTAGTATTAATAAAAATCCGATCAGCACTGCCCTTGCCAACTACCTTAGTATCACCGGTTACCAGACTAACCCCGGCTTCCCGGGCCGTTCTGGCCATGGACTCAGCCAGTTTTTCCAGCTCGTCCATAGGCAGCCCCTCTTCAATAATCAAAGCGGTTGACAGGAACAGAGGGCGAGCTCCACATGCCACCAAATCATTTACAGTTCCACATATAGAAATTTTACCTATATCCCCACCCGGGAAAAATATAGGGGTAATAACAAATGAATCAGTGCTCATAGCCACCCGGCCCGGGGGTAAATCAAGTAACGCTCCATCCAGCATAGGATCCAGGTAGGGATTATTCCAGGACTTTTTAAAGACTCTCTCAATTAATTCCTGACTCATTAGACCACCGCTGCCATGGGCCATTAATACTCTGTCTGTTTTCATTTGATCGCTCCTTTTAGGAATTCCTAATGGGTGTAAACCGATAATAAGCCGCACAGGCTCCTTCGTGGGAAACCATGCATGGTCCGATGGGGCGCAGAGGAGTACATCCCTTTCCAAAAAGAGCACACTCATGCGGGGTAATTTTACCCATAAGAACCTCACCACAGGCACAGCCTTTTATCGGTATATCTTCTATATCACGCATATTAAACCGTTTACGGGCATCCATTTTTTCGTAAGCCGGGCTGAGCTCCAGACCGGTTTCAGGTATGAATCCTAATCCCCGCCAGCGGGCTCCAATGGTTCTGAATACACGTTCCAGGGTAGCTAGAGCGACGGGATTTCCCTCTTTTTTAACCACCCGACGGTACTGGATTTCAACCTTGGCCTCGTTCTTGTGCAGCTGCCGCAGCAACATAACGATGCCTTCCAAAACATCAAGTGTCTCAAAACCGGTAATTACACATGGCTTGGAGTATTTTTCTGCCAGAACGCGGTAGGGCTCTAATCCGATTACAACCGAAACATGTCCTGGGCAGATCAAACCATCCACCCGGATCTCGGGATCGGAAAAGATAAGCTCCAGAGCGGGCGGCACCAGCTTGTGCAAAGACAAGACCGAGAAATTTTTAAGGCCTATTCTCATGGCTTCTTCAATGGTAATTCCTACTGCTGGAGCAGTCGTCTCAAATCCTATCCCCAAAAATACTACTTCTTTGTCTGGCATATTTTGGGCTGCCGTCAAAGCATCAAGAGGCGAATAAACCACCCTGATATCAGCTCCCCGGCTGCGTTCCTCCTGCAGCGAGCTATTGGTTCCAGGGACTCGCATCATATCTCCAAAGGTAAGCAAGCAAATTCCGGGTTCTCTTACCAGTTCAATAACTCCATCAATGTCACCCTGGGCTGTTACACATACCGGGCAACCAGGCCCGGAAAGCAATTTAAGATTAGGAGGAGTCAGACCGCGAATTCCACTCTTAGCAATGGCCATGGTATGCGTTCCGCAGACTTCCATCAGCGAAATATCCTGCTTTTCGTCTTGAATCTCCTGCAGAAGCTGTTTCATATAGGTTTTATCTTCAGTCATACGGCTGCAGCTCCATCAACAAAGCCATCGTCTCTTTGGCTATGTCTTCATCTATGATCTCCATGGCAAAACCGGCATGGACCAGTACGTACTGCCCCAACTCAACCTCAGGAGTCATTCTAATGTTTATATCCGTCTGGTTGCCATTAACATCTACTGTCGCTACACAATTTTCCATTTTTTTAATTACTTTGGCAGGTACACCTAAACACATCAGGAATTCACCTCACTCGCTATTATCGCTTGCCCCAGCGAAATTCCCCCATCCCCGGGCGGAACCTGCTGATGCTGGTACACTAGGAATTCATAAGATTGTAACTTCTGAATTAATTCTAACAGAATAATCTGATTATGAAATACCCCACCGCTTAAAACTACTCGGTTTAGTCCATTTTCATCCCTTATTCTAACCAGAGTATCAACAAATAAATCAACCAGGGTCAGGTGAAATTTCTTAGCAATCCCATTTACCGGCTGGCCATGCTCAATATCAGCAAGCATTTCATGCCACATTGGTATTACATCCATATTCCACATCGAACCGCATTTTTGTAACTGAAAACCGTACCTACCCTTTTCCCAGGGATCACACCGGGCTTCCAGTTCAATAGCGGCTTGACCCTCATAGTTATTAATGCTGCAAATCCCCAGCAGCGCTCCCACCGCGTCAAACAATCGTCCGCAGGAAGATGTCTGCACATCAGCCTGACTGTTGTGCCAGCGCTTTAAGATAATATCTCTTTCTTCTCTGGTTAAAATAGGCAATAATTGCTCGGCACTCTTGGCCCCTTCTTCCCCTAAAGTTTCCAACATGTAAACAAAGGCCATCCGGTAGGGTTTGCGCGCCGTCAAATCTCCGCCGGGCAAAGATAGGTATTTTAGATGGGCTGCCCGCCTATACTGCCGATAATCACCTACCAGGACCTCGCAGCCCCAGACCGCTCCGTCAGTTCCCCAGCCGGTGCCATCACAAATAAGCCCTATAACTTCACCTTCCAGACCATTTTCGGCCATAACCGCTGCCATATGAGCATAATGGTGTTGAACTTCTATTCTAGGAATGTTTTTCTGTTCTCGCGCCCAGCGGGTAGTTTGGTAGTTAGGATGCAGATCATGGGCAATTACCTGAGGTTCCACCGCCAGCATACTCTTGAAGCGTTCAATGCCTTGCAGGAATTTGCGATAATTACCATAATGGTCCAAATCGCCCCAGTGCTGGCTCAAAAAGGCCTCTCCCTGTCTGGTTATACAAAAGGTGTTTTTCATCTCGCCGCCTAAAGCCAATACCGACTTGGAACGGTTCTGAATAGGAATACCCATCGGTACCAATCCTCGCGCACGTCTGAAAAACTGAGGAGTATTCAAGGGGGTTATCCGCATAACCGAATCATCACAGGAATTATAGATTTCCCGGTTGTGAACCAAGAAGAAATCAACAATATTCTGTAATTTATCTAAGGCTTCTTCATTACTAGTAATAAGTGGTGCATCGCTAATATTCGCACTGGTCATAATCAATAATTCAAGTTCTTCATCAAATAATAGATGATGCAGCGGCGTATAGGGCAGCATTATCCCCAAGGTATTAATCCCTGGATGTATTATTTCCTCTGGCAGGCCATTTCCTTCTTTTCTCTCCATAACCACAATCGGTGCTTGGGGAGATGTCAGCCAGGATTTTTCGATTGAATTAATATGGCAGTATTTTTCAGCTACCGCTATATCACGGGCCATAACCGCAAACGGTTTGGCATCACGCTGTTTACGCCGGCGCAGCGCAAGCACCGCATCTGCATTGTTAGCATCGACTGCCAGGTGAAACGCTCCCAGGCCCTTAACAGCTAGTATATAACCTTGTTTCAATAATTCCTTGGGACTGCCAGCCACCATCTGACCAAAACGATCCAGAAGGGTGGTATGTGGTCCACAGATGGGACAGGCGTTTGGCTGCGCATGAAAGCGGCGGTAGAGCGGATTGTTATATTCTTCCTGACAATCCGGGCACATTGGAAAATCCACCATGGTCGTCTTGGCCCGATCATAAGGCAGATCTTTAATAATGGTAAAGCGAGGTCCGCAATTAGTGCAGTTAATGAAAGGGTAGCCATAGCGTCTATCCTTCGGATCGGTAACTTCCTTTTTACATTCCGCACAAACAGCAATATCGGGCGAAACCATAACCAGCGTTTCTTCCCGGTCATCGCTCTCCCTGATAGAAAACTCCTTGAACCCCTGATGATCAATTTCATTAATAGTACAGCTTCGAATAACTGCCAGAGGGGGAGGATCTTCTGCCAGTTGGCGGGCAAAGGCTTTTAACTGTTGCTCCTCGCCTTCAACCTCGATAAATACTCCCGCGGATGAGTTTAAAACCCATCCTTTCAAATCGAATTCCTGGGCCAGACGATAGACGAAAGGTCTGAATCCTACACCTTGAACAATTCCTTTAATCGAAATTCGATATGTCTTATAATTCACGGCTAAGATAGGCCTCCCTCCACGTATACTGTTGACTATAATGTAAATGCGATGAATCCTTTATTAACTGCCTGATACCCTGTCAACTCTAAGCCTATATATTATGGCCCTAGTAAAATTTTTGTAGGGCGAGGCGGAGGATTAAGCAAGAGCGGGACAAGGGGACGGGTCCCTTGTCCCATATTGGATATCTTGGAGCGGGACAAGGGACCCGTCCCCTTGTCCCGCTCCAGAAATTTGACCGACGAGAAGATATAGAATTAGGGTTAACAAGGTATTAACACCTAATTACAAGGTGGGCCGCAAAGGAATGTCCTTAGTGCAACCCACCCTGCCATTAGTTATTTTTCTGTTTTCTTCTAAATTTATCCGTTCTTTTTTGAACTAATTATCAAGAATTTTCAATATTTCCTGATGTATCAATTCAACAAGCCGGGGGAACTTTGCAGCTACCTGAGGGCTTAAATCCATACTAACTGCGATTAATGCCGGTTCAATGCCAAATACGATGGTGGGTGGATTGTAACCCAACATGCGGGTCATTTTCATCGCTTCGACAAAATGCAGCTCATGCAAAGACGTAATGTCCTCGGCAGGCTCAAGACCCAGTTCATCCAGGGGGGCCCGGTATATAGTACCCGGGTCGCCCCCGGCATGCATGGCATCAACTATGATTAGATTCTTAGCTCGGCAGAATTCCTCTATCAGATCATAGCTATGAGTTCCGCCGTCGATCAATTCTACATCATCGGAAAATCCAAGTTCTTCAAGAGCCCTTATGGCATGAACCCCCACACCATCGTCCTGCATTATGAGGTTGCCGATGCCTACGACCATGACTTTACTCAAAAATTTTCCTCCTAATTAAGCGCTGATCCCTTTACCACCATGAGATGCCTCTACTTCATCTTCATGATAACCGTGATGGAAATCAGCAGGAATCTTGCCGGTGAAGATGGACATCAGGACCGGTATGCCTTCCGCTACATCAAGGTATACATGAATCATAACCATCAGTATAAATATCCAGGTTACGATATAATGGAGGATCCTGACCACCAGGTATCCGCCGAAGAAATATGCCCATGAGGCAAAGTTCCCGGGTTTGTACAGGATAAACCCGGTTAAAACTTGAAATAATGCCAGGATAAAAACGCCAGTATACATACCTTTCTGGCCGGGGTTGTATTTACCATAATATGGATGGTCTTTTCTTAAGAACAAATAGTACATAATCATACTGGGGAACTTCAAGGTATCTTTTATCGGTGCATATACGATATTGCGCCAATCTCCAGTTGCAAACGCCATATAGAGCCTGACCACTACTCCTACGAAAAGCACCATAGCGAAAGCAAAGTGGGTTGTCCGGGCATTATCCATGTTGTTAAACAACCATCCCCACCACTGGGGGGCATGGATATAGAAACCTGACAGAACCAGCATGGTAATTGATATCATGTTGCTCCAATGCAGTAACCTAAGCCACAGAGGGTGTCTTAACTCCATTGTTTTAATCATACTGCCCCCCCCTAACCGATCACGAACTGGCTGACAACCTTTTTATCCGGAGTCGTTACATGGATCGCGCAAGCCAAGCAGGGATCGAAGGAACGTACTACTCTGACGATTTCAAACGGATTAGCAGGATCTTTCACTGGCGTACCAACCAGAGCTTGTTCCATGGTCCCCATCTGATTTCTGTCGTCCATGGGGGACATGTTCCAGGTGCTGGGTACAATTGCATTGTAAACAGCAGTCTTGCCATGTTCGATCTTGTTCCAGTGTCCCAGCGCGCCGCGGGCAGCTTCAGTCAGACCCATACCCTGAGCTGTTACCGGCACTTTATGGGGTGTGCAAACCGGTTGTCCAACTTCCAGTTTCATAACCCATTCATCCATAGCTTTACCTATCATTGAACATTCTACCGCCCGGGCATAGTGACGGCCCAGTACGGAATAAGCTTTGTCACCCAGAGCCAAAACATCTTTGTTCTGAGCGGTTATTAATCTGGCCAAGGGGCCAACTTCCATTACATTACCGTTGTACCGGGGGGCTTTGACCCAGGAATAAGCATTCTTCTTGCTTAGTTCAGGTGCTACCACAGCCTTGGTGGGCTCTTTATCAATTTCGTCTTTATACCAGCTGTATTTGACATCTTCTCCGATTAATTCGGGTTTGAGATCCTGGAGCTGACCGCCGAGTAAAACCTTGGAGGGGAAGAATTTCTCCTGATGGACAAAATCCTTAAGCGCACCTTCTGCTAAGGGGAATACCCCATAGGACATCATATTCTTGCAGCCTGCACCGATATTGAAGTATTCGGGATAAGTTGCCGCAACCGCTTTAACGGTAGGAATATATTTAGTGTCAATAAAGGTCTGCAGTTCAGCCAGACGGAACTTGAAATCCACCATCTTCTGGCTGTCGGGAACTTCGGTGACTCCTCCAGGCACAATGGCCTGATTGTGAGGCATACGTCCACCCCACAGGGCTGCCATTTCATGAGCTTTGCGCCGCATCTTGAGAGCCTCCAGGTAGGTACCGACCACCTGATCGTTAACATCTTTGGGCAGACGATAGTCCCCTTCATAGCGGGGAATAAATGGCGGTACATCCGGGCCCTTGACAAAATCAAGTGCAGCCAGATGGAAAAAGTGCAGAATATGAGACTGTACATAGTTTGAACCCAAAATCAAGTTTCTAATGATCCGCCCATTTGGTGGCGGTTCGATTCCAAAAGCACTATCTAAAGCCAACGTACCCGCGGTGGCATGACCGATCGGTCAGACTCCGCAGACTCTTTGCATGATCTGCTGAGCATCGCGAGGATCGCGGTTCTGCATAATCAATTCAAGACCTCTGAACATCATGCCCATAGATTTGGCTTTTACAACAACCCCGCCTTCGACTTCGACCTCTACCCCGAGGTGACCTTCAATACGAGTTATGGGATCGATCTTAATCGTTTGTGCCATTAGTTGTCACCTTCCTTCTCTTCTTCCTTATGGGAGCCTCCAATGCGGCCGGTCATTACATTGCCAGCCAGATGGCCGCCAATTCCCAGTACCGCAGCCCCACCCAGAACTAAACCGATCTGGTCAACTGTGGCAGTTGTGACAGGGCTGGTAGGCATCTCTGCCATCCTCTCATAAATCGGCCAATTCGGGAATTCAGGTTCAGTGCAAGCTAAGCACACTCCGCCACACTTGACGCACCAGTTGACCCCACCATTCCATAGGCGGGTGGTCGAGTCACAGTGGGCAATTGGTCCTTTGCAGCCCAGTTCCAGCATACAGCCCATCTCGCCAAAGTTTTTGGCGAAAATGCCATTGTCAAAATACTGACGGCGCTGGCAGTTGTCATGGATTATTCTTCCATAGAACATCTTCGGACGCCCTGCGGAATCGAGTTCGGGGACTTCTTTGAAGAGCAGATAATGGGCGATTGTCCCAACTATCCAGTCGGGATGGGGCGGACATCCACCGATATTTATGATGGGTTTGCCCTTAACAATCTCTGCGACTGATCTGGAATCAGAGGGATTAGGATCGGCTGCCGGCAGTCCGCCATAAGCTGCACAAGTCCCAACGCTTATGATGGCCGCGGCCTTGCTGCCGACATCTTGAACGGCTTGCAGCATGGTCACAGGTTTGCCGTCTTTTTCTCCGATTACACACCAGTTCCCATTTTCCTTTACCTGAACAGATCCTTCAACACACAGTACAAACTGGCCTGCGTATTTTTCAACAACATCGTAAACGGCCTTCATGGCTAACTCGCCTTGAGCCGCCGAAACATTTTCATGGAAACGCAGGCTTATAACTTTTAACAGCACGTCTTGAATGTCTGGATTTTCGCAGTTTAATAAGGAAATCGAACAGCCCGTACAGGCACCTCCGGCTAACCAGATTACTGGAGGCAATTCACCAGCGGCGGCAGCTTCAGTTATAAACGGAGACAGATATCCTGCTAAGGATACGGCTGCCGCAGAACCTGCGCACGCAAGCATAAAGTCGCGACGACTTAATTTGGTTGGCATTTCATACATTCCCCCCACTTTTTAAATATCTAATAGCTCCCAATCCAATCCCAATACGAATAAAGAACGTAAATTTATCTCTATCTATATTTTACGGTCTTTTCTTCTTCACCTCCTCCAATAACCATTCAATCCAGGCTTCTATACCCTCCCCGGTACGTCCTGAGACCATAAATACCGTAGCAGAGGGATTAATCTGGGCAATATCCTCTTTAACCTTGTCCAGACTAAAATCAGTGTAAGGCAAAAGATCTATCTTATTGACTAGTATCACTCGAGCTTCATGAAAAATCAATGGGTATTTACGCGGCTTGTCATTGCCCTCGGTCGTGCTTATGACCACAGCTTTAAAATCTTCCCCGAGGTCAAACTCGGCCGGGCAGACTAGATTCCCTACATTTTCTATAAAAACCAATTCCAGGTCACCCGCGGATATTTTTTGGTAAGCAGTCCCTACCATGCCTGCATCCAGGTGGCAGGCCCCCTCAGTATTAATTTGAATGACCCGAGCGCCCTTTTTTTCGATACGCCGGGCATCTTCGTCGGTATAAAGATCTCCCTCAATTACACCCATCTGCAGCTTACCGGCAAGAAACTCTATACTTTTTTCTAAAATGGTTGTTTTGCCGGAACCAGGGGAGCTCATAAGATTTATTACCAGGAGTCTCTGTTCGGCAAATATACCCCGGTTTCTCCGTGCCAGGAGTTCATTGGCGCCCAAAAGATTACTTTCCATATTTATCTGAACCATTTAATTATCGTCTCCTTCATAATAGTCGAGATACATTTCCCGTCCGCTTATGATTGCGACGTCAATCCCCTCACAACTAGGGCAAACGAAACACCAGCCATCTTCCATGGTAAATTCTTGTTCGCAAACGGCACACCGAATAACCGCATCCCTTTCTTTAATTTCCAGAAGAGCATTCTGAAATAATTCTTCCTGGCTGCTCAAGGCTTGAAAACAGAACTGTAGACTGTCAGGAAGCACCATTGCGAGTTTACCAATCACTAGATTGACTTTGTTAATCCTGCAAATGTTGTTTTGCACGGCGCTTTCTCTAACCATGTTCAGGACGCCTTCCATGAGCGATAATTCGTGCACATTACTTACCTCATATTTCATTGAATACTTCAGTGTCTTTAACTCCCAAACAAAAAGCCCGGCAAGAAATGCCGAGCACCAGACGCACAAATACCTAAGCAGTTGAGTCCTTCATGAACCCGCTTAATACCTGTGTAAACTGAGCATCTCCTTTTAACACTACCGATTATGATATTAATTTTGTTATGTGCCCTAATAATAGTGCACCAAACGACTTTTTACTAGACTCCATATTTTAGCAAGCAAAACTAACTCCGGTCTTAATCCAGAAATATCTCGCTACTATTATCACATATCCTGCTTACCAAAGCCGATCAATATTTAAGTATTTGAGCCCTTCATGAGCTTCCTGCCTTAGGTATCCAGGCTTTGAGAATAATAACACAATATGAAGCCTAAATATAAACACAATAATTCATATATTCTGCGTATAAACTATAAATCCTGCAAAATGGTCAAAATATTTTACCTGGTCTGCCTACACGAAGGACTCCTCTTTCATTCCAGGCGCAGACAACTGTTATTAATCTCTCTTTAGGCCAGATAAAGTATAATTTACTATTGCGATAATCAATAGTGCAGTGTAAAATCATTTTAACTAGAATAAGTCATCAGTTCATTCTTTGATCTCCGAGTTTCATGACCTAAGGTTATCTATGGTTATGAGACCGTTGGGTTCAGCTGGAAACGGGTGTGCCTCCCAGTGTGGAAAGGAGCAAGCTAGGAAGGTTACTTTATGTTTGCCTTATAGCCAGACCTTTGCACGTGGTCTGGCTATTTTTGTGAAAACTAGCACAAGCCAGGATCTTCGGGTATGGCAGTGCACATGCTGGGGTGGATTAGAGATGAATCTGGCTCTTTCTAGTATCCAATCCCAATCTTTTTCTCAACCCTTTGCTAAAGCGGAGGGTCTTTTTTTTGAGGTTTGTGAGGCATGAGGACGGTTCACTTAACCATGCGTATATCGATGGATATGCTCACTCTCGCCATGTACATGACAGTATTCATCGATTAGATTAACCGCCATCAACAATTCCCGGTTTTCCAGAATATCGCGAGTAGAACCGTCGCAAACCAGTTGGTGGGACTCTGACAAAACCAGAGATCGGGTTGATATAACGTGGGCCAGCTCCAGATTGTGGGTGGAGACAATTATTGTGCGGCCTTTGTGGTTAAGCTCCAGGAGGAGATCAGTAAGCCATCTTTCAGTTTTGGGGTCCAGACCGCTGGTGGGTTCATCCAGGATCAAAACTTCCGGATTGAGCACCAGAACCGAGGCAACCGCAACCTTCTTCTTCTCTCCCCCGCTCAGACGGTGGGGTGACCTTTCGCGGAGATTCTGGATATTAAGCATATCCAGTACATCCTCCACCCTCTGACCTACCTCCTGCTGAGACAGTCCCATTTGTAAAGGCCCATATGCTATCTCGTCCCATACCCGAGTGGTAAAAAGCTGTACATCAGAATTTTGAAAGATAAATCCCACCCGCCGATGATATTCCCGGGTAACCTGGTCATCCTCCATACGTTCCTCAGTAATTTCCTGGTTATATGCTTCAAAACGTCCCTGGCTTGGGAAAATCAACGCGCACAGTATTTTCAGCAGGGTCGATTTTCCCGAACCATTAGCTCCCAGCAGAGATACCCTCTCGCCAGCTCCAATATCCAGGCTAATATCGCGAAAAATCGGCTCGCCAGAAGCATAGCCGAAAGACACTTTATCCAAGCAAAATAGCGGTTTATCCAATGGGGTTTCCTCCCTATCAATAGGAACAAGGGGACGGTTCTCCAATTTCCTCGGGCTCAGTTTATGGAGGAAACAGGAGAACCGTCCCCTTGCTTCACAGTTATCGATTTACTCGCTTCAGTATATACTGATTTGCGTAGTTGAATCAATTTTGTTTTCCGTCAGCGCTAACCGCCTGACCTGTATAGCCTCGAGCTGTCATGGCTAGGTAAACCTCTTCTGAAAGATCCATGCTTCTAGCAAACAGAGCTGCAATAGAGGACCCGACTTGTGCTCTCCTCGAAGTCATAGTCAAATTTCCTACCGTCCGGAGACTGCGCGCTTCAAACATTTCAATAGAGAGGTTCAAAAGCAGTACCAAATAACGGTAACTCATTTCCATTATCATAACCAATAGGGAGGGTACCCCCATAATCTGCAGAGACTTAAGGAGTTTTGCGATCGGAGTGGTCATGGTTAGTAAAACCCCCATTGACAACGATAAACCTACTCGCAAAAACATAAAAGTAGCAGCCATAAATCCCTGCTTGCTGATGAATATGTCAGCAGGAATATGAATTCTCAGCCATGTTGATGGATGTGAGAACTGGTGAATCATAAGCAGAGGTGTACCGTCAATGATAATATTAAACATGGCGGGAATAGAAACCACCAGGGTTATAAGGGGAATGAAACCCCAGATACGTTTTTGCAGAGCAATCAGTGGCAAGTTGGACAACAGCAGGAGCAGGATGGTGAAGGCCCACATACCCAGTAGTGCCGGAACACTCCTACTAAGTCCGGTCAGAATTATTAATAATACAGCTGTTATCAGCTTGATACGAGGATCCATCCTCTGCAGTAGACCGTCCCGACTTGCATATTGCTCCGTGAGCAGCTCTTCAGCCAATACCCGCTTCATCTGGAGAATACTTTTCCCCAGAAAATTATGGCGGCGTTTCAGCCTAAAGTCTCCGCTATTTAAATTACCCGAGATTTCATCCATCCATCCGGGAAGCTCTATCCTGCTGACGTTCCTGTCGATGTTATGCTCTGTCATTTATTATTCCTTTACAAACTTTGAAAAAATTGATGTAATACCTGCCACCAGTGCCACTCCGACAATCGCTGATAAGATATACCCGGCAGATGACTGGAGAAAACTAGCATCAAATCCTGCTATACCGTAATCAGCCAGAGGTGCATGCGTCCATAAAGCAGCCATCCTCTCCAGCCCGGCCGGTATGAAGCCGACTTCCTCCCCCAACTGATCAACCCCCCACTCGCCAAAAGCAGTACCGGTCGCAATCAATCCCAATGGAGAAAGGATTATAAATACTCCCAATGCCCACCACAATTTGCGGTAATTCTTAAACATGGTTTATCACCTCCGCTTTATTGCCAAACTTGTTCATAGAAGCAGACTCTAAGAGTAGATTAGGATAGGTGCTGCCCACAAAGCGTAATCCCAATGCGGCGACCAACGCCTCTACCGGTCCGGCTAAAAGAAGATGCTCGGACATCATGGCTGCTACCGCCACTTTTAAAGGATACATGAAATAGAGCGGAGTACCATCAGTTGCCTGGAACAAGCTATATTGAGAGCCAAACTCCAATGCAGTACAAAGAGCGGCCATATTCAGACCAATATAGCCTGCGATTGCCGCAGCCATCAAAGCTCTACCCGAACGCTCATCTGCGCTGCCCTTTACCAACTTATAAACATAATAGCCGACCATAGGCATTACGAAACCCATATTAAAACAATTGGCTCCAATAGCCAAGATACCTCCATCGCCAAAAACAAGGGCTTGAATAATTAGAGCTACTGACACCCCCAGGCAGGCCGCCCAGGGGCCTAGCAAAATTGCCAGCAGCACCGCTCCTACAGCATGGGCGGAACTGCCTCCGGGGATAGGTATATTGAACATCATGATAGTAAAACAAAAGGCCGCTCCGATCGACAAAACCGGAACATCTCTCTTTTTTAATTTTTCCTTCACCTTTTTTACCGCTACGCCCCATACTGGAACCATAAGCGCCAAAAATGGGACTGCCGTCTGTGGGCTCAAATAACCATCGGGAATGTGCATGTCGTAACCTCCTTTTAATAGTGAGCCGTTCTGGTTTCTTAGCTTGTACAGTCAGATGTTCCGGCAATACTAGCATAAAAAACCACGAACAATACCAGCAGTCTTCAGACCAGCCGATACCTTCATGGTATTATTTGACTATATGCAGTTTTCTACTAAATTCGGAATACTTAATTTTATGGTTATACCAAATATGCGAGCACCTTCATAGTGCTTATTATATTTAATTATTCGGCATTAACATTGTTATTCCTTCTTAAACTAAAGACAATTTTTACGACAAATTTATTAAAAACTCTTTAAAAGGGTAAATGTACTAACGATATTGCCATCTGAAACCGAAAAAAGGTAGTTGCCACGGGCAGTAAGAAATAGGCGAGCCCGACCCTCTTCATCCGTAGTCAAGCGGTGGGGGTAATCCCTATTCTGGGTGCTGCTATAGGTTGCCCTAATCTCAGCTCCAGCCAGAGGCTGACCGTCTTTTAACACCTTTACCTCGTAGCTTTCGCCCAAACGCGCGTGACTATAATCCGAGGGGAATATTTCCAGCGGCAGACCCGCTGGCTTCACGCCGTGATGGTGATGATGTCCCACCTCTACCAAGGCAGTAGCATATAACTCCTGAATCCCCTTTTCATGAACATATACTTGAACCAGCCCATCTATCTCTTGATCTAATTTTATCTCCATGGTGCCGTGATGGTCATGCATCTTAACCTCTTGTGGAATTCCATCAGTAACAACATAGGCCTGCAAATTCGTATATTCAGCGTTAGGGGTTGGCTGCATGTTATAGCCCTTATAAAGCTTTAATCCAACTTCCTCACCTGTATGAAAATGGCCATGATCCGTGTCTGGTTCCAGCCACAATTCCAGGTGGCGGTTAACTGTCTCCTCGAGTATTTCTTCCAGAATTATGCGGTGATGGACCAATTCCATTTCCCTGATTCTAGCCTTGATCATCCGACGTTCCCCAAAAATATTTTCCATAAAAATGCTATGGTCTTCGCCCGGGACGATTCGATCTACACTCTCCATGAGCAGTTCCTCCTGCCCACCCCGGTTAACATAAACATTGGCTTCACACATTGCTTTTACCTCCATCCTTTATACACAGCTAGGACATGTATAGCTTTGCCCAGTTTTGATGGCTCGGGGTTCCATAACCCCTTCCCCGCAGACAGCACATTGCACCGTGGGATAAATCATGGCTTTCTCAGGAAAATCGAAAGCAATCTCCTGCCAGTTGAAAAGTTCATCAAATGGTGTACTCATAAGCTTCTCGAAAATAACCCCGAGCAGGTTTTCCTTCTCACTGACTTCCGCATCAGTCAAATCGACCTTGTGGTTCAACTGGCGATAACGCAAGGAATCCGGATCTGGCTTGTCTTTAAATTTCTGAGCAATACGCACTGCCCGGTTCTTATCCCGGCTGGCAATCGTATACACGCTTTTCCCGTAATCTTTAAAAATTAAATTACCCTTGCCAAAAGTACAGCCCAGTATAGCCTGGATGGCGTCCACCCCGCAGGAATTCGTCTCAACCACAGCCAGTAATTCTTCGTCCCGATCCTGACTAACTCCCAGTTGCTTTTGGGCAAATTCCGCAGCCCGAATACCCATTAAAAGGCCTGGACATATATGTCCATGAAACTGAATAGCCAATTCCAGAGGCGGCATATTCTTACACATTTATCTGCACCTGCCTTTCCATCAATCAATACTTACCGCTGTCATATATCTGTCTTACCCGACAAATCAAATGATTCACCTGTAAAGGCAAAGGTTCGTCTACCATTCCGCTAATCTCCAGGCTATAACGATTCAGCGGTATAAGCACCTTGAGTGCCCGGGCCGAAGCAATAGCCTCAGCCATAGCCGGAGTAAGCTCACCCAGAAAAGAATGGGCGGCAATAACCGCAATAGAACCTATAATCACATCAACTCCGGAGACAGTACGAACTACTGCATTTTCCCCACTAGCTCCTTCATTGGCACCCGCTTTCAGCATTAGGGAAGTGGCTACGGCATTGGTTCCCAGCCCTATGATATGGCAGGTACTGCCCATTTCCTGGCGCAGCTTCTCTACTATAATTCTTCCAATCCCACCCCCTTGGCCATCCACTACCGCAATCTTCACAGGGTACCCTCCACTCCTTTTTGGACAACAGTATAACACATCATTTTAGCAATTCCATATGACTGTAATATATTGCATATCGTTAAGGTTTGTCAAAACCTTAATCGCAAGGTCACTTCTCTTTACGTTTTTTTTACGCGCTTGGCAATTTTATTAACACTAATTTGACACTGATCCGATTTATGATGAACTTGAGATGCAGTGGTATTTTCAATCGCTAGCTTCAGCTAAGTCCGGATAAAGATATAACCGAAACAACATAATAATTATAAATGTTTTAAAACACTGGAATCTCAAACAAATACTGGTATTCGATGTATCAAGGCTATTCGGGTAAGGAGGTAATAAGCTTGGATCTTGTATTGGGCGGGCTGTTTGCCGCAGTATTATTTGTTCTATTAACAGCTATTCGGTAAAGGAGGTTAAAGTAATGGATCTTGCACTGGGCGGGCTGGTTGTAGTATTGCTATTTATTTATCTGGTTTATGCACTGCTTAAAGCGGAAGATTTATGATTAAAGGCCCTTAACTTTAATCAGACTTAATAGTTGTCTGGTATTTTACCAACTTCTTAATGAAAGCGGAGGTGCTTGGATGTCTACCATTGATATTTTCAAGATGGTCCTTTTTATTATTTTGGTTATTGGTTTAGCCTGGCCTTTGGGAGCCTATATGGAAAAGGTTTTTACTGGCAAATCCATTCTACTGGATAGGATTATTAGCCCCCTGGAAAAATTCATATACCGGGTATCAGGAATTGATTCAGACCGGGAGATGGGTTGGCGCGAATATACAGGAGCGCTTTTACTCTTTAATTTTTTAGGGATGGTTTTATTATTCGTCCTGCAATTGGCTCAGGGCCATCTGCCCTTTAATCCTCAGAATTTTGGGGCGGTTAAATGGGATCTGGCTTTTAACACCGCGGCCAGCTTTGTGACCAATACCAACTGGCAGTCCTACGCAGGAGAATCCACCATGAGCTATTTTACCCAGATGGCCGGGCTAACTGTGCAGAATTTTGTTTGTGCCGCAACCGGGGCGGCAGTGGCAGTGGCTCTGATCCGCGGATTAATCCGGCGCCAAGGTAAAACCCTGGGAAATTTTTGGGTTGACTTGACCCGTACCACTTTATATATATTGCTTCCACTGTCCCTGGTTTTTGCCTTAGTGTTAGTCTCTCAAGGCGTAATTCAAAACCTGAGTTCCTACCTGACAGTAAATACCCTGGAAGGCCTGAAACAGACTCTGGCGATGGGACCGGTGGCTTCTCAGGAAAGCATCAAGATGCTGGGTACCAACGGCGGGGGCTTTTTTAACGCTAATTCCGCTCATCCCTTTGAAAATCCTACATCTTTTACTAATCTTTTAGAGATGCTGGCATTAATGATCATCCCGGTTGCTCTGGTCTTTACGTTCGGTCGGATGGTAAAAGACGCACCACAGGGACGGTCCATACTAGCAGCTATGCTGATTCTATTCACCCTGAGCCTCGGAGTGTGTTATGCCGCCGAAACATTTGGCAATCCAAATGTCCAGGCATTAGGAGTCAGTAGCCCTACCTCCATGGAAGGCAAAGAGGTTCGCTTTGGGATTGCCGACTCTTCTCTATTTACTACAGCAACCACCGCCGTATCTTGTGGGGCGGTTAACAACATGCATGACAGTTTGACTCCCCTGGGAGGAATGGTACCGCTCTTCCTGATGATGCTCGGAGAGGTAGTCTTCGGGGGTGTAGGAGCAGGGTTATATGGCATTTTAATGTTTGTTATTATTACCGTGTTCATAATCGGTTTAATGGTAGGCCGTACCCCGGAATATCTGGGCAAAAAAATCGAAGCCCGAGAGACGAAGATGGCTACAATTGCGGTGCTTATTTCTGCTGCAGCCATTTTGCTGGGGGCCGGGACGGCGGCAGTAAGTCAGACCGGTGTTTCATCAGTCTTAAATCCAGGCCCTCACGGTCTGAGCGAGATTCTCTACGCTTTTACTTCAGCGGCAGGCAACAACGGCAGTGCTTTTGCTGGTTTAACCACCAACACTGTCTTTTATAACGTGACCATGGGTCTCGCCATGATTATCGGCCGTTTTGGAATCATAGTGCCCGTACTGGCGCTGGCAGGAAGCATGGTAGAAAAAAAAGTGGCTCCGGCAGGACCCGGCACTTTTCAGACTACCGGTCCTCTCTTTACTGTCCTGTTGATCGGTACAATTCTGATTGTCGGAGCCTTGACCTTCTTTCCGGCCTTGGCCCTGGGTCCAATTGTTGAACATCTACTGATGCTTTCCGGAAAGACTTTTTAGGAGGGGTGTATAAATGATGTCAAAAACCTATACTCCTGCCCTTATCTGGCAGGCGGTTAAAGATTCTTTTCGCAAACTGGATCCCCGTATATTATGGCACAACCCGGTTATGTTCGTGGTAGAGGTAGGCGCGCTTTTAATTACCTATTTTGTTTCCCGGGATCTGGCCATGGGAAATCATGACCACCTGGCACTTAATATCCAGCTCGCGGTGTGGCTCTGGATAACGGTTCTCTTTGCCAACTTTGCAGAATCTCTGGCTGAAGGTCGGGGCAAAGCCCAGGCCGCAGCTCTGCGCAATACCCGTAGTGAGACTGTAGCCAAAAAAATAAGCGGGGCAAAAACGGACAATATCTCTGCCGCCAATTTACGCAAGGGCGATGTAGTGATGGTAGAGGCGGGGGATATTATTCCCGGAGACGGTGTGGTCATTGAAGGCATCGCCTCCGTGGATGAAAGCGCTATCACCGGAGAATCCGCGCCCGTTATCCGTGAATCAGGCGATGATCGGAGTTCTGTGACCGGCGGCACCAAGGTGCTCTCGGATTGGATCAAGGTACGTATCACCGCCGATCCGGGGGAGACGTTTTTGGATCGGATGATCCATCTGGTAGAGGCCGCCAAGAGAAAGAAAACCCCGAACGAAATAGCGCTTACTATTCTTTTGGTGGGGTTAACCATAATTTTTTTGTTGGCAGTAGCAACCTTGGAGCCCTTCGCCATGTATTCCGGCGCTCAGGCTTCCATCCCGGTACTAATAGCTTTGTTGGTATGCTTGATCCCTACTACCATTGGAGGATTGTTGAGCGCCATTGGCATCGCCGGAATGGATCGGATGCTGAAGCGCAACATGCTGGCCATGTCAGGACGAGCCGTGGAGGCCGCTGGAGATGTCGACATTCTCCTTCTGGATAAGACCGGAACCATTACCCTGGGCAACCGCATGGCTACCGAATTTATTCCGGCGCCCGGTGTGTCAATTGAAGCTCTGGCTGATGCCGCCCAATTGTCATCTCTGGCGGACGAAACCCCGGAAGGGCGCAGCATTGTGGTTCTGGCCAAGAATGAATATAACTTGCGGCAGCGTGATCTCGGCAGCCTGGGGGTCAAATTTGTTCCCTTCAGTGCTTACACCCGCATGAGCGGGGTGGACATGGAGGGCCGGGAAATCCGCAAGGGAGCCGCCGAAGCCATTGAAAACTACCTGCACGGCCAAGAGCAAACTCTGCCGGATGAAATAAAAACTGTCTCAAGCAATATTGCCAAACAGGGCGGCACTCCTCTGGTCGTGACCGACAATGGGCGAGCCTTGGGTGTAATATACCTTAAAGACGTAGTGAAAGGCGGCATCAAGGAACGTTTTGCTGAATTGCGGCGGATGGGTATTAAAACCATCATGATCACCGGGGATAACCCGCTAACAGCTGCGGCCATCGCCGCCGAGGCAGGAGTGGATGATTTCCTGGCGGAGGCTAACCCCGAGACCAAGCTTAAATTAATTCGTGATTATCAGGATCAAGGACATCTGGTGGCCATGACCGGTGACGGCACCAATGATGCGCCCGCTTTAGCCCAGGCTGATGTGGGGGTAGCCATGAACAGTGGTACTCAGGCAGCCAAAGAAGCTGGGAATATGGTGGATTTGGACAGCAACCCCACCAAGTTGATCAGTGTGGTGGAAATAGGCAAACAGCTATTGATGACCAGGGGCTCCCTGACCACTTTCAGCATAGCCAATGATGTAGCTAAATATTTCGCTATAATCCCGGCTCTTTTTGCCGCTGCCTACCCGCAGTTAAACGTATTAAATATTATGGGATTGGCTACACCTCAGAGCGCCATACTTTCGGCGGTTATATTCAACGCTTTGATTATTGTGGCCCTGGTCCCCTTGGCATTGGGCGGCATCGCCTACCGTCCTTTAGGAGCAAACGCCATTTTAAGGCGTAATATCTTCATCTACGGTGTAGGTGGGTTAATCATTCCGTTCCTGGGTATCAAATTGATTGACATTATCCTGGTTGTTTTAGGACTATCTTAATAGGAGGGGGATTAAATTTATGTGGAAACAGATTAGTAAAGCGACAAGTATATTAATCACTTTCACTGTGCTTTTAGGTATCGTTTACCCTTTAGCGGTGACCGGGATATCGATGCTGATTTTTCCCAATCAAGCCAATGGGTCGCTGCTTTATAAAAATGGCCAACCGTTAGGTTCAGCATTGATTGGCCAGAATTTCTCTGATCCGAGTTACTTTCATGGCCGCCCCTCCGCAGCAGGCAGCGATGGCTATGACGCCACCAGTTCCAGCGGGTCTAACTTGGGACCAACTAATCAAAAGCTCATAGACAGTATTGCCGGGCGAGCTGAACAACTGCGAACCGACAACGGTCTCCCCGCAGGTTCCCTGGTACCTGCTGACCTGGTGACCGCTTCGGGAAGCGGATTGGATCCTCATATCTCACCAGCAGCGGCCCTTCTACAGGTTGGGCGGGTGGCCCAGGCTAGAAATCTACCCGAGAAGGAAGTACTTGATCTAGTTCAGAATAATATCGAAAACAGATACCTGGGTTTTCTAGGTGAGCCGCGGGTCAACGTGCTAAAGCTAAACCTGGCTTTGGATACGCTGACTAAGCCGTAATAATATTCATCAAGATGTTCATGTTGGGGAGGAGTAATTGTGTTTTTCATACCGGATTCTATAGACAATATTTACGAAGGATTGAAGAAGTATGGGGCAACCATTGTGGTTCCCGGCAGTACCGGAGAGACGCATCATTTCGAAGAAACCGAGCGTTCCTTTATAAATAAGACCATGAGATATAAAGTGTCATGGCCTGATGGCTGGGTTGAAGACCGGGGGCTGGAGCACACCGTTATGAGCCAATTGGGGTGGCCTTTGAACATTTATGCTGCTACCATCATTGTTTCCAAAAATGCAGGTATTTTATTGCCAAAAATAAGTATAGTTGTAGAAAATGCTGGCGATACAGATATAATAAGCTATGCACAAAAACGCTTGAATAGATTTAAAACTCACGAAATAGAAACATTAGACTATGATGTGGATGTGTCCAAAGATTTTCACACTGTAACAGAACTCCTGTTGTACAAGCCCACCCATGATTTGGAGAGATATCAGATTCAAAAAAGCTTTATACGGAAAAACAAGGCCTATGTTTTTAATATTTTTGATGTGTACCCGGAAAATATGAAAAAGAAAGCGGAGTTAACTACCGACATTATTAAAATAGTACAGTCTTTAACTTTCCTTGAAAACACTAAACTTTCTCAGTAGAAAGGAGACGCTATGGAACGGGAGAGGAGACCTAATCCTGACGAACTTCTAGGACAAATACAGAAAGATGCTCAGGGCAAGCTTACGGTTTTCCTGGGTGCGGCAGCCGGTGTTGGCAAGACCTATGCCATGCTGGAAGCGGCTCATGAGCGCTTGGCTGAGGGTTTGGATTTGGTGGTAGGGTGGGTGGAGACTCACGGGCGAAAGGAAACCGAAGCTCTGCTGGAAGGTCTGCCGGTAATCCCTTCACGGAGTACTATATACCGGGACAAAACCTTCGAAGAAATGGATTTGGATGCCATCCTTAACCGGCATCCTCAATTAGTGCTGGTTGACGAACTAGCCCACACTACTGTACCCGGTTCCCGGCATCCCAGGCGCTATCTGGATGTGGAAGAACTGCTGGGTGCAGGTATAAACGTCTATACGACCCTTAACATTCAGCATTTGGAAAGTTTAAATGATATTCTGGCTCAGATTACCGGAGTCCGGGTAAGGGAAACGGTTCCTGACCAAATATTGGATAGAGCTGACCAGATTCAACTGGTGGATATACCTCCTGAAGAGTTGATTCAGCGTCTTAAGGAGGGGAAAGTCTACGTCCCCCAACTGGTAGGAAATGCTCTCCATAATTTTTTTCGGCCGGGCAACATCAATGCTCTGCGCGAACTTGCCCTGCGACAAACCGCTCAGAGGGTAGACCAGCAATTAGAAAATTACCGCCATCAACATGGGATTGATACTCCTTGGCCGGCAGGTGAAAGAGTCTTGGCCTGCATCAGCGGCAGTCCTTTCGGAACCAGGGTACTGCGGGTTGCTAGGCGAATGGCCTCCAACCTCAAGGCGGAGATGCTGGTAACATATGTGGAAACCCCGAGTAATTCCCCCAAAACCCCCAAGACGCGAAATAATCTATCGGTTAACCTGCGCTTGGCAGAGGAAATGGGAGCCAAATTGATTGTATTAAATGGGGGAAACGTAGCAGAAGAAATTTTGGATTTGGCCCACAAGCATAATGTTACCCAGATTGTGCTAGGCAAGCCCTTGCGTTCCCGCTGGAAAGAGTTTCTAGAGGGATCAGTTGTGGATAATATTATCCGTGGCAGTAAAGGAGTCAGTGTACACGTAATACCTGGAACATCTGAGACTAATGCCCAATCTATACCAACCCCAATTTCCGGCCAAGAAATAAAAATGCTCCCCTACCTGAAGGTCTTTATACAAATCCTGTTAATTACAGCCCTGGGTCAAGTAGCGGGTAACGCTATAGATTTGACTAATCTGGCTATGTTATACCTCCTGCCGGTGCTATTCGCCGCTGCGAGGCTCGGATTAGCGCCATCAGTTTTCGCAGCCCTTTCCGGGGTTTTAGCCTTTGATTTCTTTTTTGTCCCGCCCGTTTTTAAGTTGACAGTATATGACCTCCGTTTCCTGCTGAGCTTCGGTGTGTTTTTGTTGGTGGCAACAATTACTGGTACTATGGCTAACCGGCTTCGCTTTCAGGCTGACGAAGCCAGGAAACGTGAAGTTCGCACCCGAGCCCTTTATAACCTTAGCCGTGAACTTACCGCCGTAACAGAGCTGGATGATTTGCTTAGTAAGGTTGTTGAACAAGTTGCGCAGACCATCGGCGGCGATACCACCATTTTGCTGCCTGAGCCTGACGGAAGCTTGGCTATAAGTGCTGCCAGTAATCCTTTGGGCAGCCTGGAGGTAGATGCTAATGAACGGGCTGTAGCAGTTTGGGCCTATCAACATGGACAGCTAGCTGGAAATGGTACAGAAACTCTGCCTGGAGCCTCCGGTGTTTACCTTCCCCTCAAAACTGAAAAAGAAGTTCTGGGAGTGCTGGGCACCGAACTAAGCCAGCCGGAGAAGTACCTGTTACCTGAACAAAGAAACCTCCTGGAAGCCCTGGCTGGTCTGGCGGCTTTAGCCATCGGCAGGTTGAAATTTGCTGGCGAAGCCCAAAAGATACGGAACCTGGAGGAAAGCGAAAGGCTCTCTACCACTCTTTACAACTCTATTTCCCATGATTTGAGAACGCCTCTGTCCTCAATAACCGGAGCAGTTACCAGCTTGCTGGATGGCGATGACATATACAGCCCTGAAGAGCGCAGGTCTCTGCTGCAAAACATTAAACAGGGTGCCCAAAGAATGAATCGACTGGTCAGCAACCTGCTCGATATGGCTCGCCTGGAAAGCGGTATAATAAAACTGCACCGTGAATGGTACGATATACAGGACATCATCGGGATAGTTTTAAGACAATATGAGGGGTTATTTGATCGACGTCCGCTCAATATCAACATCCCCCCTGATTTGCCGCTGGTTGAGGTTGACAGCGCATTAATCGAACAGGTATTTGCGAATATTCTTGATAATGCGGTCAAATATTCCCCGCCCGAGAGTGAGATAAGCATCACAGTTGCCAAGAAAGACAGTGAAATAGAGATTACCGTGGCTGACAAGGGAAAAGGTCTCCCTCCCGAACACGAGGACAAAGTATTCGATAAGTTTTATCGCATGCATTCCCCTGGTTATGTAAGTGGAACCGGATTGGGGCTCTCTATCTGTAAGGGTATTATTGAAGCTCACGGCGGACGGATTTGGGCCAAGAACAGACCCGGTGGCGGAGAGCAGTTTATTTTCACTTTACCCTGCAAGGAACCACCCGCCCTTACATTACCCAGCGAGAAGGAAGGTGATGACCTTGCCAATTAACGGAGTCAGGATTCTAGTTATTGATGATGAAGTCGAAATCCGTCGGTTATTAAGAGTGGCCTTGACCGCTTACGGGTTTGATATCGGCGAGGCTGCAAATGGACAGGACGGACTTTCTCAGGCCGCGATATTTCATCCTGATCTGCTTATTCTGGATATGAGCTTGCCAGACCTGGATGGGCTGGAAGTAATTCGGCGCCTCCGTGAGTGGAGTAAGGTTCCGGTCATTATCCTTTCGGTCCGCGAACAAGAACAGGATAAGATCCAGGCCTTAGAAGAAGGCGCCGATGATTACGTTACCAAACCCTTCAGCATGGGGGAACTTATTGCGCGTATTCGGGTAGCGTTACGCCACCAGCTTATGGGAAACGATGAACCGGTTCTGGTTCTAGGAGGTCTAACTATCGATCTGGCCCATCGTGTCATTAAAGTTGATGAAAAAGAAGTCAAGCTAACTCCTATCGAATACGAGATCCTTAAACATCTGGCTATAAATTCTGGAAAGGTATTAACCCACCGTTATCTCTTAACGAATGTGTGGGGTAAGGAATACCAGAATCAAAACCATTATTTGAGGATTTTTATCAGACAACTGCGCCGAAAAATCGAACCCAATCCAACCCAACCAATCTATATTTTGACCGAGCCCGGTATCGGTTATCGGCTGGCTGTGCCGAGTAACCTTACTTAATATTATCATTAAATAATTCATGCCTTTCTACAGGCATCCTATTCCATTAAGAATAAAATCAAGAATATTGGCCTCTTCCTGGTTGATTTGTTCATAAGAGTATTTTTTATTCCGCATTTGCATATTTGTACCCATTATAAGACTAAGAATGGATCTGGCAACGGACTCTGTATCTATGGCTCTAATTTCACCTTTTTTGATAGCTTGAGCCAATATCTCCGCTATTTTGCCAGTAGATTTGTCTCGCATATTATCAAGCCACAGATGAAATTCCATCCTAGATTGATTACTTAATTGTGCCAATTCATTAATAAAAATAAAATCCATCCATTTAAAATGCTCTTCTGACGCTGCTCCCAAGATGGTATCCAATAAATCACCCAACTTGACTATAAGCGGATTTTTACTCAAGGCAATATTATCTATTTGCTCAAAATGTTTACTGGTATGAAGCTTAACGGCCTGAATGAAAAGCTCTTCTTTGGTTCTAAAATACTCGTATATGGTACCTTTAGCAATACCTGCCTCATTGGCAATATCCTGTATGCTGGATTGGGCAAAACCTTTTTCCATGAAGGTCTTTATGGCAGCTGCCAATATGATGTCTGCTTTGTCTTTAGGTCTGGCCATGATTTTTTCTCCCTGCACTATACCTTTTATTAGTATATTAACACTTATGTTATTCTACCGTCCCAACAGAAATCGTAGAGATATATAAATAACGAATAAACTTGCCTAAAGTACTGTCATAGCAGATGGCTCAGGTTTCTCAGTTTCATTCTTAAACATGTTGGACTTAGTAAGTAGAAGGCTGGCAAGAACTGCACATAAAGCAATCGCAGCTATAACCAGGAACGTATCACCATAGGAAGATACGCCGACTGAAAGTGGATTAGCAGCTTCTCTAGTATAATAGGCAGTTCTCAACGCCAATATAGAGGTTACGCCTGTGACTGCAAATGAGCTCATCACCTGCTGCATCGCATTGGTTAAAGAAGTTACATGTTCCACCTTATCTGGGGGAGCGGTTTGAATAACATGAGCATTCAGGGGCATCATACTCGATCCCATCCCGGCACCGACGAATACCAGCGGAAGTATGATCATGCTTGAACCCGAAGACGCCGGAATCTGAGAAAATAGGAATACACCCAATGTTACAAACCCTAATCCTGAAATTGCTACCAGGCGCACACCCCTTTTATCAAACAAACGCCCTCCAATTTGCATAAATACTGCAGATGATACTGCCATTGGCAACATAATTAAGCCTGCCCGAAAGGAACTATAGCCTTGTATTTGTTGCAAGAATATAGGCACAATGAAAAACACTGCACCCATAGCAATTTGATAAATCCATAGAACTGCAATACCCTTTCGAAAGTCTTGAAGAAAAAATATACGAAGGTCAAGCAACGGTTGTTTGTGTCTTAACTCAACGTAAATAAATATCATCAAGCCTATTATGCCGACAAGTAAGCCTGTCAATGTTCTCATCGATGTCCAGCTGCTTCCACCTTCGCTTATACCATATGCAAGCGAGGCAAAAGCAATGGGTGCAAGCAGCATTCCAGCCATATCCAAAGCCAGCCTTTTCGTAGGCTCAGAATTCGGTAAAACGCGTAATCCAAAGAGTATTGCAATGATTCCAATC
Organism: Syntrophomonadaceae bacterium; assembly: GCA_963665865.2. Lineage (GTDB taxonomy): Bacteria > Bacillota > Syntrophomonadia > Syntrophomonadales > Syntrophomonadaceae > PHAA01. The sequence goes on from CAXXWF010000001.1 coordinate 2,851,473, forward strand.
GGTAAATTAATCAGGAAAACCCATTGCCATGACACATAGTCGGCAAGCCATCCGGCCAAGACTGGTCCCAGTGCAGGGGCTATCAGCATGGGGATTCCCAACATAGCCATGATCATCCCAACCTTCTCGGGGGGACTTAGCTTATAGGTGAGGGCCATCGCTATAGGTGCCACCATTCCTCCCCCAAGACCCTGAATCACACGAAAAGCAATTATTTGTTCGGGTGTTATTGCCAGCGAACAGAGCACGGAGCCAAGTGTAAATAAAGCAACGCTGACCAGAAAAACTCTTTTGGCGCCAAAACGTTTGGACATCCAGCCAGCCAATGGAATGACTGCAGATAGAGCCAGTGTGTATCCTGTCACTGCCCATTGAATAACAGATAGGGTGCTATTGAATTCCTTGGTTAATCTAGGCAGTATTACATTCACAGCTGTGCTGTCAAGTATAACCATAAAGATGCCAAGGGTAACAGCAAGAAGTGGTGCAATTATATTCCTTGGCAACATGGATTGATCAGTAGGTGCTTTTATATTTGAGATTGTAGTCATATATAAACCCCTTAAACAAAAACAATTATTTCAAGAATCAGGTGAAAGTCATATGCGGTTGAGAATACTTATACCTCATGCTCAGCAGAGACTAACTGCACCTTTGGCTTCCTTTTAAACCTAACCATTAAATCATCCAGTATCGTATACATTACCGGCACCACCAGCAGGGTTAAGAGAGTGGAAGAAATGAGCCCTCCGATTATGGCTAGAGCCATCGGCTGACGCATCTCAGATCCGGTACTTAACGCCAGAGCTGAAGGAAGCATACCACCAATCATAGCCAGGGTAGTCATCAAAATAGGCCGCAAACGGATTAAGCCAGATTCCAGTATGGCTTCTCTACGTTCAATCCCAGCCGAACGTCTCTGCTTAATAAAATCCACCAGCAGGATAGCATTTTTGGTTACCAACCCTAATAAGAATATAATGCCTATTCCTCCAACCATACTTAGTCCACTGCCGCTCACATATAATGCTATCATCGCCCCTATAATAGCAAGCGGCAGAGCAAACATAATTGCCAGTGGATCAATAAAACTTTCAAATTGGGCGGCCAAAATTAAAAATATAAATAATATCCCTAAAATCACCGCTTGTATTAAACCACCCAAAGCCTCCTGCATTGAGGCTTGATCTCCGCCCATACCGGTACTTATCCCTTTGGGTAATGGCAGTTCGCTATTTAATTTTTTCATAAAGGCAGAACTCAGTTCACTTGAAGATATGCCTACATAATTAGCCTGAACTTGTATTTCTCGATTTTTATCATAACGGTTTATGGTTGATGATGAGGTTGTATAAACTTTTTTGGTTAACTGGTCAAGAGCGACCATTCCTGTGTTTGAATTGGAACTAGGCAAATATATACCATCAAAGCTGCTGAGATCACGACGCTGGTCATCTTTTAGCAGGGCCCGCACATCATAGCGGTTATTGCCGACTTCATATTGCCCGACAACTACCCCATTAAACAACGTTTTTAAGGTAGTGGATACCGTTGCGGCACTGACTCCCAGGTCGGCCGCTACATCTCTGTCAACCACTATCTGGGCTTCTGGTTTCCCAGCTTTATAGCTAATGCCTACATCAACGGCTCCAGGTATCTGGCTTAATATCTGTTTGGCTTTTTGACTGTATGCCAGGAGTTGACCAAAATCCTCGCCCTGAATATGAAGGGTATAATTCTTACCGGAGCTCATGCCATTGGATGATCCGGCTACGGATAAATCAATTCCGGAGACCTGTTTTAATTCATCCCGCATTTTGGCTGAGATTTCATCAACACTTTCTTTCCTATCCTGCTTATCCGTCAGTTCAATACTTAGACTAACACTATCCTGTTTTACGGTCGTATAAATGTTGCGGACATCAGGGTATTTGTTGACAATCGTCTCTATAGACTTCGCTTTTTTTTCCGCTGCGTCTAGCGTTAAGCCCGAATCCAGACTAGCACTAATGGTGATTTTTCCTTTGTCTTGAGCGGGCTGAAAACTGATACTCATTTGCGGTATTAAAGCCAGGCTGAGAAGAAATAAAATTATCGTTATAGCCATAGTCTTCTTGCGATTACTCAGTACCAGCCCTAGTAAACTTCGGTAATAAACTGCCAGTTTATCAAATAATTGATTAAATTTAGCTAAAAATCTCCCCACTGGCCCCTTGGGGTGCTGGTCTTCTTCATTTTTAAGATAGCGCGAAGCTAATAATGGCACCAAGGTTAACGATACAAATAAAGAAACCAGTACACTGAAAGCTATAGTTAAACCGAATTCCTTAAAAAATGATCCTAGCATTCCACTCATCATGGACATGGGCAGAAATACCGCCACTATCGTAAATGTAGTGGCCATAACTGCCAAGCTGATTTCCGTGGTACCTTCCTGAGCAGCTTGCAATGGAGATTTCCCCATTCGCAGATGCCGAACAATATTCTCAATAACCACAATGGAATCGTCTATCAGCAATCCCACCGCTAGGGAAAGTCCCATTAAGCTCATGCTGTTTAAAGTAAAATTCATGAACTTCAAAGCTGCAAAGGTGGTAATAATAGATGTGGGGAGAGATATGGCACTAATAGCAGTACTGGCCGCTCCCCGCAGAAACAGAAACACTACAAAAACCGCAAGCAAGCAGCCCTCAAGCATGGTTTCTTCAGCATTGTTTACGGAGTTACGTATAGAAGTAGAATTATCGCTGACTACATCAAGCTTCACTCCGGTTGGAAGACTAGCTTGTAATTCCGCTATTTTGTTTTTGATATTTTCAGCAACGGTAACCGTATTGGTACCGGACTGCTTAACAATATCAATACCTATACACTCTTTACCATTGTAATAAGATAAACTGCTCCTGTCCGCGAAGCCATCGACTACTTCAGCAACATCACGCACCCGTATCTCAGTTCCATTTCGGGTAGCCAGCAGTATATTCTTGAAATCATTAACATTCTTGATACTGCCATAGGTTCGCAGGGTAATTTCCCGGGAGCTGTCGCTAACCGTACCGCTAGGGCTGTCAATATTATCACTTTGTAAACTACTTAGAACCTCGCTAGTGGTAAGCTTAAAAGCGGCCAATTTCTCTTTATCCAGCTTGATTTGAATTTCCCGTTCCTGTAGGCCATATGAAGTAATGGATCCTACTCCGCTAACAGCATTGAGGTCAGGAACTATAGTGTCATCTACTAGTTGTGACATGTCTCCGGCGCTGAGGTCCCCGGTAAGCGCCAGGGACATAATAGCCTGGGCATTCATATCAAACTTTAATATAACTGGCTCTCCAATATCATCGGGCAGCGAAGCCCGAATACTGTCTATTTTGGTACGTACATCCTGAGCAGCCACGTCCACAGACTTATTAGCCTCAAATTCGATTATAGTCATGGAATAGCCTTCACTGACTGTACTGGTAATATGTTTAACCCCGGAAATCTGTCCTACTGCTTCTTCAACCTTTTTGGTTACTTTTGACTCTACCTGATCGGGAGAAGCACCTGGCAGGGTAATAGTTACAGCACTGTAAGGTATATTGGTCTCTGGCATGTCATTCATGGCCAGCCCCCTAAGTCCAGTGATCCCCATCGCTATTAAAGCTATAATCACCACAAAGGCAAAGACTGGACGTTTAAGACTAATTCTAGTCAGAAACATTATTAAATCCCCTGCCCTTCAAGCTCAACCGCATCTCCATCCTGAAGGACGTTCAGGTTGCTGACAATTACGTTTTCTCCTGCCTTTATACCAGTAATAACCTCAACCATATCATTTTGAATCTCACCAATGCTTACAGAATGTTTACGAGCTACATTCTCTTCCATTGTAAAAGCTGAATAACTGCCTTCATTACCAACCAAGGCTGCCAAAGGGATAGCAAGGATTTCTTTTTTTTGCTCATTGGCTATTTCAATATAGCCAAATACACCGGAACGAAGCTTGCCAGCTGTATTATCTATCTCAATTTGGCAATCAAAAACCCTTGAAGAAGAATCTGCCGATGCATCAATGTTTTTGACTATCCCTTCATAAGTGTCGGCATTATCCTTGGAAAGTTTCAAAGTAGCTTTTTGACCAACCTTAACTTTGTCCAGATCGCTCTGCTTAATTTGAACGACTGCCTTGATGGATGTGGTATTCTTTACAGTGGCGAGGACCGTTCCCGGACTGACATACTGCCCCAAACTGACATTTTTTTCATCGACTTCGCCGCTAATGGGAGCCCGTAATACCGAATTATTCAAAGAATTATTTATGCTCTGTATACTCACTTGCTCTGCATCAACGCTAGCCCGGGCCAACTTTAGTGCCGTTTCTACGTCTTCAATAGTAGATTTTGAGACAGCACCACTATCAAAAAGGGCTTTTGACCTGTCAAAGCTCCGTTGGGATGAATCCAGGGTAGCTTGCAGCTTCTGAAGATTGATTTCCGCCGATTGCAGCTGGTTTCTTAAATCCTGGTCATCCAAAGCTATCAATGCCTGTCCCTGAGAGACCATGTCGCCATCCTCAAACAAGATTCGTACCACCTGTCCAGACATTTTGCTTCCCACAATCCCTTTTTCAACCGGTGCCAGATTAGCTTTAAGCGATAATGCAGAGGTAGATTCCATCGTCTTGGCCGGTTGCACTTGAACGGCAACCTTATTGCTGGATGCCTGTTCAGATTGTTTTTTTGCCCCCGAGTGCTTATATACAATTATTCCGCTGCCAACCACAAGCACCAATGCTAATATGATTAAAACCTGTTTCTTTGGTATGTTCACTATTCTCCTGACCCCTTCCCATTTTTTCTGCAAGGCAGCTTTAGTCCATAAAATGAAATGATGCAAATATAAATGACTGACCGTCCGGTCATTTATATTATAGGTATACTTTACCATTATGACAAGTGATATTTTCTGTTGCATTTTAAGGGAGTTGGGCAGAACCGTTCCCCCTTACCCCTGTAATCCTAAATTGGATTGCAATCAATAAAAAAAGCTTTGCGATTTCTTAATAATAATCGCAAAGCCCTATAACATTGTTTTAAGGTTAAATCATTTTCACTTATCTCTTCAGCTTTTACTGCATCAACTCAGCTTTTATTCCATCCTCAAACTGGGAGAGAGGTATTTTAAACTCAGGAATACCAGTGACATACGGCGCAATTTCATACTGCGAGAAATAAACCACCAAAAAACCATCTTCCAGATAATATCTTTGCTCGTCCCCTATGCCTTTAAAGCCCATATCTCCACTAAAATAGTTCTCTGGAGCAATACTTATTTGTTGGCTCACTTCTTTATTAATTACTGTTTTATAGTCATAGTTGTCCTTGAAAAGGTCTTGTAAAGCCAGCTCCTGGCCGGTGGACAAATCGAAATTATAAGGCTTGCGATCGGTCATGCCGTGGGCCCCGCCGGTATATTGATAATAATCTACATACAGGCTTAGTACTTTCTCAGTAATATAATTCACCTTATATTTTGAAACCAATTCGTAGGGCCTGATGGGAAAGTTATTTTGCAGGCATTCTTGCACATAAGCCGCATTATCGATAGTCAGCTGTGTTTTTAGATCCATTGCATCTTTAGCAAACTGGGCATTCAGTTTTGATTGCAATGCATTATTAACCAAGCCTGATATCACCGGAATATCAACCTCAACCTTCATGTTATCCGATGATTCTGTCACTTCATTACCGCTAATGGTTACCGAACCCGTAGGTACCGCAGTTTGCGATACCGTTACTTTTAGTTTAAATACCTGGGCCGGTTGAACACTCTCCCAGGGGCGGCTGTATACCAATTGCAATTCAGCGGTACCCGGCTGAAGGGCCTTAAATTGCCAGTATTCACGACCGCCCTGGCCCACAAGGAGCTGGTTATTATCGCTGTCACTGCGGTAAGTATTCCCCATTTCGCTCAGAATGCCTTCTTCCCCGGAACTCGCGCTACTCCAACTATACCCCGTAGTTGGGTTGCTGGGAAGGGATATGATCAGACTCTGTCCGACGACTAACTGATAATCTTTACCGTTGTAGTCTTCTTCATTAACAGCCATTAAACTAATGCAACGGCTCAAAACCTGAGCTAATTCAGCTCGTGATACCGGGGCATCGGGTCGGAAATACTCGCCCGCCCCTTTCAAAATACCGGTATTATTAACAAATACCATGGCGTTCATATCGTCCTGGGATAGGGAGTTCGTATCTGCATACACTGGCATCATCATGACCATAGGCACACTTATACCTTTGGCGTTAAAACTGCGGACTATGCTTCTGGCCAGTTCAATACGGCTGACCGACCGATCAGGATAAAAATTGCTGCCAACATCAAATATTTTATTGATTGCGCACATAACCAGCCCATTAGCGTACCATGCCTGGTTGTCCACATCCGAAAAATAATCACTTGCTAACGGCGCCTTAATGAACCTAATCTGCCCATAATCCAGTTGAAAAGTGCGCTGCAGCACTAAGGCAAGTTGGGAACGGCTGAGATCACTATCGGGAGAAAAAACTTTTAATCCCTGATTAGTGATACCGGTACCGTTCATTATCCCCAAGTCGGATACCATATTTATATCCTGCTCGGCCCGGTTATCTTGGACATCGGTATAATCAGCCAGTGCCGGTCTAGCCAATGCACCTCCAGGAATAGTTATGAAAATACCTAAAATGAATACCAGAAAAGCTTTCTTGAACATATACTTATCTCCCCCTATTCGTTTTCCTACATGTAATTACGAAGCATTGGATTATAGCTTGCAGTCCTCCAAATATTACATTTAATATCATGAGCTCTGGTAAAAGCAATTTATTATTTTAAATGACAAATCCCCCATTAGGGCTTATTATCTGTCCGGTTATAAAATCTGCCTTATCCGATGCGAGATAAAGGATTGCGTGAGCTATGTCAGTTGGAGTTCCAAATCTCATTAGAGGCGTATCTTGCAGGAGGCTATCTCTTTCAGACTCTCCTAATGCAGCATTCATTCCAGTTGCAATAATTCCGGGAGCAATACAATTAACTTGTATATTTGACGGTCCTAATTCCTTGGCAAGCGCTTTGGTGAAACCAATGACAGCTGCCTTGGCACTTGAATAATGAACCTCACAAGAGGCTCCCGTCATTCCCCATATTGATGATATATTAACTATTTTCCCTTGCTTTCTATTAATCATATATGGCAAAACGCACTGGCAGCAATGAAAAATGCCCTTAACATGGACACCAAACATAGTGTCCCACTCCTCCTCCGTGATATCCGAAAAAAGCTTCTGCTGTGCAATACCGGCATTATTCACTAGAATGTCAATTGATCCGAAGTGACTGATGCAGCAAGCCACCATAGCTTCAACCTGTTCGCGCTTCGATACATCCGCCTTAAAGGCCATAACCGAGTGTCCCTGTTTTTCCAGTAATGTCACCAAAGAGCAGGCTTCCTTTTCGGAATGCAGGTAGTTTATCATCACATTATAATTATTCTCTGCAAACAGTTCTGCAGTTGCGCGTCCAATGCCTTTAGAACTACCGGTTACTAAAACTGTTTTTCTCACTTCTTTGCCCATTCCCTTTTTATTTTTCACCCTTCAACCTGAGCAGTTTTCCGTCCCTGCACTCTGGATGGTTCTATCCTACCCTGAAAAACTCCTGCCACTCCTAGTATTACCATCGTCGCACCGATGAGAGTCCAAAAGGTTATTGGTTCATTTAAAAGCCACCAGCCAAGCAATAAAGCCAGAACCGGATTAACATACGAATAAGTCATAGCAATATTAATGGGCAGGAGTTTTATTGCTGTGACAAATGCTGTAAAAGCAAATACTGATCCAAAAATGATTAAATAGGCTAATGCTGCCCAGGCTCTCAGCGTAGGATGCGGCAGCGGTTCTTGGAAGACCAGCATCAATAACCCAAAAATACAGCCGCCAATAAGGTGTTGATAGGCTGAGATAACTGTAACCTCAAGTTTAACCGGATTGTGAGTCTGAAAAATTGTCCCCCCAGACCAGCCTAATGAACAAACCAGAAGCGCGATACCGGCAATAAACTCTGTAGAATTTCCCTGCAGCATTGATGGTGCCATTAATAATCCCACACCCAAAAAGCTAAATATTAGCGAGCCCAATAGAAGCCGCGAAGGAACATGCCGTGACAACAAATAATCCAGCCATGCAACCATAATGGGACTAGTCGCTAGAATTAGTGCAGCAAATCCGGAATTTGCATGTTGTTCAGCCCACATTACCAAGCCGTTGCAGACCACCCATAATAGAAAACTGGTGACAGTGAGTACATATAGTTCATGGAATGTTATTCTCAATTTGTGACCCCTGAACCAAGCAAAACCAATTAGAATAGCCCCAGCCAGCATCAGTCGGATAGTCCCCATCGCCAGAGGCGAAAGACCACTGCCCTCTTCCATTCCAACCCGTATAGCGAGATACGTACTGCTCCATACTATGTAAACAACCAATAGATTGGCTAGACCTATTTTGGACAAGTCAGTTATTGGATATTTAAACAACTTCAAACCTTCTTGGCCCCCCTCATCCAAACCAATACCTTCCGGTAGCCAATAATATCCGCCCACCTATCAATAGGCCGCAGAGGCTAGAAACTAACTGGCTCCACTCACCTTTTTCATTACGTTCCTTATTATACATTCAAATACAAGGTCAATAAATAAAACCATGAATAAAATTAAATTGCCCAATCATTTACACTGCCGTCATTAATGTTATTAGCATTATTGATTAGGTTTTGGGGCAATATAGATTATGTAAATTTTGATATTAATAAAATATGTTTATTGGAAATTGAGGTGATTGGCTTGAACAAATCCAGAAGTATAATAGTTCTCATTCTAATATTTTGTATGATTGCTCTACCGGGCTGCTCCAAGGGCACAGCGGCGAAGAAGCCCGCCGATTCCAGCGGATCGAAACCTAAAGCTCCCGCTCAGTTAAAAACCATCTCCACTGATCTAGATACGATAATTTCAGAACTAGATAAAAAATTCAAAACAAAAAATATGGCCGTTATGCAACAAAACATTCACCTAATCCCTCAAGCTCAGTCTGGGCAATCATCTCAGTCTGGGCAATCATCTCAGTCTGGGCAGTCATCTCAGTCCGGGCAATCATCTCAGTCCGGGCAATCTCAAACTGATCCATCCCAATCTGGACAAGCTCAATCTGGTCAATCCCAAACGGCACAATCACAAGCGCCAAAATCGCAAACGACCCAATCACAAACAACCCCAAAAACTCAATCGCAGAATACGCAATCGCAAGGGCAGGGCACAGATTGGCAAAAAGAGTTTAGTACCCTGAAAGAGATTCACAGTACTTGGAATACTCTAATGCCAGAAGCGGTCGGAGCTGGAATGACCATCAGTGCAAGGGACCAATTTGATAAGGCCTTAGAACAGCTTACTCAAGATATAAGCAAGCAAAAACTAGAGGAAAGTATTTCTGATGCACTAATATTATATAAAAATTATGCCGATCTGACCGCGTTATTTACAACCTCAGTTCCATCTGAATTCTATCAGGTTAAATACGAAGTTATGTCTGCAATATTCGAGTCCAGCCGTAAAAATTGGTCGGCAGCCGCTGAGCATGTACCAAAATTCAAGGAACATTGGGTCTATTTGAGTGCTCAGTCCAAAGAAGTTGATGCTAAATTGGTCAGTCAGACAGAGTTTGCCATCTTAGATCTCGAAAGAGCTATTCAAAGCAAACAGATGGAGCTAGTCATCATTAAAGGTGAAATTGCTATGACAAATTTAAAGAATCTGGAAGAAAAACTCTCCGCCCAATCCGAGCAGGGTCAATCTTCCGGTCAGAATCAATCTAAGAGTTAACCTTTAATAACTGAATAAATAAAGGAGTGTAGATATTGCTCAGTAAAGATGGAGTTATAGCACATTATGTTTTGGCTTTCTGCTTCTTTTTTCTATCCGGCACCAAACTAATTACAGGCTGGCCAGCAACTATTTCCGGGGTCCTAGGGACTATTGAAATTGCTTCGGCCATCCTGTGGTATTCTCCCCTTAATGAATTAGTAAATTATTATCAGACGAAAGCACCTAAATAATAAAGAATAATTCTGCCGAATTAGTGAGAATCTAATGGTTAGAGATGATTATTTTAAATAAGAAAAGGAGGTAAGTAATATGTTTCAAGCAGTTGTACGATTTATTGTGTCTGCCTTAGTATTGATGCTGGTAGGCTATCTCGTTCCTGGTATGCGGGTGGCTGGCTTCTGGGGGGCGCTGGCTGCGGCACTGGTCATAGCCCTGATGGGATGGCTGATCGAGAAATTGATGGGCGACAAGATATCCCCGCGCAGTCGTGGTTTTGTAGGGTTCATCGTAGCAGCTATAGTTATTTATCTAGCCCAATATGCTATTCCTACTCTACTTAGCGTCACCATTGTTGGAGCTCTGCTGGCAGCATTTGTTATAGGCCTGATAGACGCATTTGTTCCTACCGAGCTTCGTTGAGATGTAATCAGGATAGTTGTTAAACAGGACAGATAAGATACGGGGACAGACAATTTGCTCTGCAAGGTCAGTCCCCGTATATCGCCTCTAAATAATTTAGCAAATAAGGAGCTTTAATGCCTCCTTTTAAGTTTCCTATGGATAACCCATCAATCCAATCCTGTAGTTAAAAATATATATCATTAGACAGCCATAGCGCTAATACTGACGTTCGAAATCGATGCAAAATCAATAAACGCACTCTCGAAATCGATAATTTCCAATATATATGTGAAACAACCTGGGCAGGCATCGCACTCGCACCAGCTAAATGCGAAACTCTCGCGGTTATTGACTTGTACCGGATCGGCTATCGGCGCAAGGCCATTGGGATTGCAACATCGAGCACAATCGTCATCTGAAGTATCTACTTTTTTTTCAAATATCCATGTTGCCAGCGGAATCTTGGCACCACTATTACTGATTTTACTTAATTGAAATATAATACCCAGAAAATATTCTCCACCATCGCTAGTTGCTCCGAAATTAATCAGACTGGAAAAATCTATTTTAACAGTTGGTTTATGCCTGTCTGAGATGTCAAGATTTACTGTACCGACTACCAGTGTAGGTGGTTGCCAGCGGTTGCTTGAACCGCATTCGCAGCCCCCCCCTATCGGTAAAGTTAATCCATTTCCTTTTCCGCAGCTTAAAACAACCTCTTGATGTTGGAAATGGGAATCAGAATCATGACAACCATTCCCTTCACGCGGCCTATAATTAGTCATCTAATAAAACCTCCTTATTAATTATGGTATAACCAGGAAGAACAATCCATTTTTCGAAAAGTGTTTAACAACAGACCTCCTTTGATAAAATTCCTTGTAAATCACTATTACTAGTTCTATCCTAAACTATTCATTAAACCTAAATTTTGTTACATTGAGGTAAAATAAGTAATGGTTGGATGACATGTTTAATCCCAAGACACGATTAAGAAAAGCATACGAATAAACTACTGCCTCACACCTGACCAATAGATAAAATAGTACTAGTAAGTAGCTGGTGACAGCAAATCAACACGCATTATTTGTTGTTTTAGGTTACGTCGTACTGGTAGAAGTACTGACTTATCAAACTGAGTAAACTTAGTATTTATAAAGGGGCCTATATCATATTCGTAATTTTGTTCAGGCAACCGCCGCACATAAGTATCTCCATCAAGTTTCCATTTGGTTTCATAATAATGCCTCGCCATATTTGACCTCTCGTAATTCCATGACGTTGGCAAATAAATATAGTCAATTTCTTCATTCTCATAATAACTAATATCGGCCTCCTTCAACCTAAGGATAAAATCATTATCTTCGTAGCCTCCACCAACATAACTTTCATCAAAAAAGCCAATTTTCCTTATTAAGTCTTTTTTAAATCCAAAAAAGCCAAACCGATAAGGTGCAACTAAACCCCAGCCTTCATCCAGCATGATTAGGATTTTCTCTATGTTCAAATTTGTAGGGCGGGCCTTGTCATTACATATGATGATTTTTTCATAGTTACTGGTAACGATACAGTCATTAGCAAGCTTAGAAAACGAAGGATAACTAGTACCGTCAAAAACGCGGTTATTAAAATCCTTTACACATAGCTGCGCTTCTTCTCTCAATTGAGGCCTACTCGATGGTATGATTATTTCGCAGTTCATTGCCACTGTCGATTTCCTCCACATGATTTTACTAATTTATATAATATGGTACTTTAGTCAGGTTAGTTCTGTGAGTTCTTCTATTCCGTAGAATGTGTTTTCGATATATCAAGATGGTATAGAAAGCAAAAGTCTGCTGAAAAATTTTCAGCAGACTCTTTATTCCTATAACAGGATAATTGGCAAGATCTAGTTACAGCCCAAGCTCCACGCATACCTTGGTGCAGTTTAGACTTAAACTATAGTAATTCCTGCACTGGCATATCCGAGGACGGTATTAACAAGTGTTTCACCCGTAGATGTTATTGAAAATACCATTAAAAGACGGGTTTCAGGGGTAACCGCTATGGATAGCCCAGTAAGAATACCATTGCTAATAGCGCCAACTGATAATATTCCTGTAAGTGCGGGTGTTAGTATTACGGCAGTACCTATCGGTAAAAAAGTATTATTTGGTGCAGTTGAACTGTATAACTGTGCGGTAATGGTTATTGATGATTCGATTAAAGCCAAGCCTATTACTGTACTAAAGTATGCAGCGATTGATGTAATCGTTCCGGCACGGGGAACAGAAAAGGCCATATTAAGAATTTGAAGAGGTGAGCCCGTTAGGTCTATGGTTGGTCCCAGTATAGTAGTGGTTTCAGCTGAACTACCAAAGGCAATCAAACCCGCTAATCCGGTTGCGCCACCGAGAACCGTTGTCAGGCTAACTGGTGCCCCTGATGCAAAAGGTATAATAGCTCCTCCGCCAGCAGGTCCAGTACCCCCAGTTGCGCCGGTTGAACCTGTAGAGCCAGACCCTGTTGCTCCTGTAGTTCCAGTATTTCCTGTCGCACCTGTAAATCCAGTTGTTCCAGTACCCGTTGCACCAGTTGTTCCGGTTGAACCCGTTGAGCCGGTAAACCCGGTGGATCCCGTTGACCCCGTAGAACCGGTAGTCCCTGTGCCGGTAGCTCCTGTAGAGCCGGTGGAGCCGGTGAATCCTGTAGAGCCAGTAGTCCCAGTAAATCCAGTTGCCCCGGTTATGCCCGGACAGCATATTACACAAGGATTACAATTTCCGAAATGCCATCCAAAACTTTGATGACAACAACTCATTTTTTAGCCATCTCCTTTACTATAAAATGGAAGTATACACCTACACAATATGATAAAACTCAAAAAAAGGTGTAGATATGGTGGAAAATCTTATATATACGATCATTTATTATTATATTGGAATATCGTAACACCAAAATTCCGTGAGTCTGGTGGAAGGAAAGGCAACTGATCAATAATATGATCGACAACCTCATTGAATAGAAAAGGCCTTCCGATAAGCGGAAAGCCCTTATAATTAGTTTAATTGGGTTGATACGCTTTACTTGCATTGCCATACCATTAACCGGTATTCCACCAAATGCAAATACTAAGTTACCGCAATCATACTTCATTCACCTGAGATAGGGATTGTTCTTTCCCCAGCCTTTTTTTAAGATATTCTCTATTATTTAAAACACTAAGGTCATCTGGAATAAATGTTGCTGCGATCTCATTATGTCGATAAGCCAGCTCATAGTCCCCCAACCGGTCATAACACACGCAGAGCTGCAGATGGGGCAGCCAGGTCCAGGAGGCATGATCCATGAAACCCCGATTATCTAAGGGTTTTTCTAGTTGGGTGGCTAATTTAAACCAGAAGGCAGCTTGCCTGAATTGGTCTTTAAGCTGAAACCGGTAACCGAGGCGGCAGCAAAACTCAGCCCGAGGAGTATCATACATAAATGATCTGAAAATATATTTTTCTGCATTTTCAAGGTCGCCTAACTGCTGGAAACAGTCGCTAAGTTTTCTGCAAGTCGAAAGATTATCTTCCACCCAGCCCTGCCCAGTTGCCAGAAACTTTTGATACCATTCGATGGCTTTATCATAGAATTTATGATCCATTAATTCATTGGCAAAATAATACTGATCCCGAGGAGAAAAAGCTTCTCCTGCCGCCAGGCGTTTTTCATAAATATTTAAATTCCGATTCGAGTCATGCCATTCACTTTTATGAGTTACGGCAATATCACTATCCATTATCCTCCCGTAAACAGCCAGGTATTCATGCACTGCTCCAATCCACGGGAAATGATTGGACCGTTTTACTAAACGATTCCTGCGCAAACTAGTGGTTACATTCCCATACTGATCGAAAGCTAGATTGTAATTCATAGTAACTGAATCTATGGATGGATCCAGGTTCTGTTTTAACATGAGTAATGCTGTACAGTCATCTTCTAATAAAATGTCATCGGCATCTAACCAGAGAATATATTCCTTACCGGCATGGTCAAAAGCAAAATTGCGGGCGGCAGCAAAGTCATCGATCCAAATAAAATCATAGATGTTATCCGTATAGCGGCTAGCAATATCTTTAGTGCTATCAGTTGAACCGGTATCAACAATGATGATTTCGTCAACAATCTCTTTTACGCAATCCAGACAGCGAGCCAGAACTTCTTCTTCATTTCTAACAATCATACATAGACTAATACTTATTGGCATTCGTAACTTAAGCAGATAATCGGCAATATCAAAGCCCCATTTATCAATGGCTTCTTGTCTGTTTTCGGCTAACAGCTTAAAATAGCTGGCTGGATCGGCTGTGGGCAGCGCAAGAGGGTTGATATAATGAACAAATGCATCCCGTGCTATATGCAGAGAATATCCTTTATTTATGGCTCGCAAGCACAGGTCATCATCTTCATAGGTCTCCGGGCTGAAACGTTCATCAAATCCTCCGAGTTCCTCCAGCACTTCTTTCTTAACTAGCAAACAATGGCTTAATAGACGAAATACCTGTTTGGTCTCACCCAGGTTTTTCTCCCGGTTTGCTCGGGCGAAATTATCCATCTCGCTTATATCCCGGTAAGATATTGGTATACGTTGATGACCACTGACATCGTTGCTCACGGGACCTACCATTGCGGCAGTGTCATGAAATTGCAGGCAGCGTAACATGTTGCTCAGGCAGTTCTCAGTCAATAAGCTATAGTAACTCATAAACAAAATATATCTTCCGCTGGCAAGCCCTGTCCCTTGATTGTAACTACGGGCTATACCTTGATTTTCCGAATTCAAAACGAGTTGAATATCATCCTGTCCCTGCAAGTATGCTACGGTTTCATCTGTAGACCCATTATTGATTACAATTAATTCATAGGGTTCACTAGCTTGTTTTCTAATGGTTCTTAAGCATTGCTGGGTTAATTCTAGATCTGAAAAAGTCAAAAGAACTATACTGATCTTCATGTTTTCCCCTCACATCATTTTTACTAACTAGTTTATTAATCCATGTTAATTTAGGTTCTGTCCCAGGTAGTTAAAAAACCAATAACCCCGAAGGTCTATTTGACAATACAAACTTCCGGCATTCAGAACCTAATGTAAAAGGGGACCGCAACGAACTCTAATCAAGTTTCGTTACTGCCCCCTCAAAAACAAATTAGTCCAATTTAAAAATGTTTAATTGTGCTCCTACTCCTGGTGCTTGATCCAATGTGATTGGAGTAGCTGAGTCATTTCGTAGGGTTATAGCATCACCAGCTGTGAGGCCTAACATGGCCTGACCAGCTACTATTCCAGATGTAACCAGAGTGTCTATCTGGGTGGACGGATCAGGTGCTCCATTTACAGTAATGGCAATTGCAGCGCCGACACCAGCTGTTATATTAACACTATATTCGATCTCGTAATTACCGGTATTGTTAACATTTACATCAGCATTACCTGCAGTATGGCCGATGTTAACCAAAGGACCGTTGTTGGAAAAAGGAACATCCGAACCACCAGCAATAACATTAGTTCCTGTGACAGCCAAGTCATAAACATAACCAAATGCAGCCAAACCTGACCCGGTAGCTCCTGTCGAACCAGTATCGCCTGTTATTCCTGTGGCTCCAGTATCACCGGTTGCTCCTGTACTACCAGTATCGCCGGTGGCTCCTGTAGCTCCAGTATCGCCGGTTACTCCAGTGGAACCGGTATCTCCGGTGGCTCCCGTGGCTCCAGTATCACCAGTAGCTCCTGTCGAACCTGTGGTTCCGGTACCTGTAGCCCCTGTTTCTCCCGTAGAACCTGTTGAGCCGGTAGCACCAGTATCTCCGGTTGTACCTGTAGTTCCAGTACCTGTGGCCCCAGTATCACCTGTTGCACCCGTGACTCCGGTATCTCCGGTTGCTCCTGTACTACCAGTATCGCCGGTTACTCCAGTGGAACCGGTATCTCCGGTGGCTCCCGTGGCTCCAGTATCACCAGTAGCTCCTGTAGATCCTGTGGTTCCGGTACCTGTAGCCCCTGTTTCTCCCGTAGAACCTGTTGAGCCGGTAGCACCAGTATCTCCGGTTGTACCTGTAGTTCCAGTACCTGTGGCCCCAGTATCACCGGTTGCACCCGTGACTCCGGTATCACCGGTTGCTCCTGTAGATCCTGTATCGCCTGTTATTCCTGTACTACCAGTATCGCCGGTTACTCCAGTGGAACCAGTATCGCCGGTGGCTCCGGTAGAACCAGTATCGCCGGTTGCTCCAGTGGAACCAGTATCGCCTGTGGCTCCCGTGGCACCGGTATCTCCAGTTGCTCCAGTGGAACCCGTATCACCGGTTGCTCCGGTGGAACCCGTATCACCGGTTGCTCCGGTAGAACCTGTATCGCCCGTGGCTCCGGTACTGCCAGTATCGCCGGTGGCTCCCGTGGCACCAGTATCACCGGTTGCTCCTGTAGATCCAGTATCGCCAGTTGTTCCCGTAGAACCGGTATCGCCAGTTGCTCCTGTACTACCAGTATCGCCGGTTACTCCAGTGGAACCGGTATCTCCGGTGGCTCCCGTGGCTCCAGTATCACCAGTAGCTCCTGTCGAACCTGTGGTTCCGGTACCTGTAGCCCCTGTTTCTCCCGTAGAACCTGTTGAGCCGGTAGCACCAGTATCTCCGGTTGTACCTGTAGTTCCAGTACCTGTGGCCCCAGTATCACCGGTTGCTCCGGTAGAACCTGTATCGCCCGTGGCTCCAGTATCGCCAGTTGCTCCTGTACTACCAGTATCGCCGGTTACTCCAGTGGAACCGGTATCTCCGGTGGCTCCCGTGGCTCCAGTATCACCAGTAGCTCCTGTCGAACCTGTGGTTCCGGTACCTGTAGCCCCTGTTTCTCCCGTAGAACCTGTTGAGCCGGTAGCACCAGTAGATCCGGTTGTGCCTGTAGTTCCAGTACCTGTGGCCCCAGTATCACCGGTTGCACCCGTGACTCCGGTATCACCGGTTGCTCCGGTGGAACCCGTATCACCGGTTGCTCCTGTAGAACCTGTATCGCCTGTTACTCCGGTGGCTCCAGTATCGCCTGTTGCTCCCGTGGCACCGGTATCTCCAGTTGCTCCAGTGGCACCAGTATCACCGGTTGCTCCTGTAGAACCTGTATCGCCAGTTGCTCCCGTGGCTCCTGTATCCCCTGTTGCTCCCGTGGCACCGGTATCGCCAGTTGCTCCTGTACTACCAGTATCGCCGGTTACTCCAGTGGAACCGGTATCTCCGGTGGCTCCCGTGGCTCCTGTATCCCCTGTTGCTCCCGTGGCACCGGTATCGCCAGTTGCTCCTGTACTACCAGTATCGCCGGTTACTCCAGTGGAACCAGTATCGCCGGTGGCTCCGGTAGAACCTGTATCGCCGGTGGCTCCAGTGGAACCAGTATCGCCGGTGGCTCCGGTAGAACCTGTATCGCCAGTTGCTCCAGTGGAACCCGTATCACCGGTTGCTCCGGTGGAACCCGTATCACCGGTTGCTCCGGTAGAACCTGTATCGCCCGTGGCTCCGGTACTGCCAGTATCGCCGGTGGCTCCCGTGGCACCAGTATCACCGGTTGCTCCTGTAGATCCAGTATCGCCAGTTGTTCCCGTAGAACCGGTATCGCCAGTTGCTCCTGTACTACCAGTATCGCCGGTTACTCCAGTGGAACCGGTATCTCCGGTGGCTCCCGTGGCTCCCGTATCACCAGTAGCTCCTGTCGAACCTGTGGTTCCGGTACCTGTAGCCCCTGTTTCTCCCGTAGAACCTGTTGAGCCGGTAGCACCAGTATCTCCGGTTGTACCTGTAGTTCCAGTACCTGTGGCCCCAGTATCACCTGTTGCACCCGTGACTCCGGTATCACCGGTTGCTCCTGTAGATCCTGTATCGCCTGTTATTCCTGTAGCTCCAGTATCGCCTGTTGCTCCTGTCGAACCTGTGGTTCCGGTACCTGTAGCCCCTGTTTCTCCCGTAGAACCTGTTGAGCCGGTAGCACCAGTAGATCCGGTTGTGCCTGTAGTTCCAGTACCTGTGGCCCCAGTATCTCCGGTTGCTCCGGTAGAACCTGTATCGCCGGTTGCTCCGGTGAAACCAGTATCGCCGGTTGCTCCTGTGGCTCCAGTATCTCCGGTTGCTCCTGTACTACCAGTATCGCCGGTTACTCCAGTGGAACCGGTATCTCCGGTGGCTCCCGTGGCTCCCGTATCACCAGTAGCTCCTGTCGAACCTGTGGTTCCGGTACCTGTAGCCCCTGTTTCTCCCGTAGAACCTGTTGAGCCGGTAGCACCAGTATCTCCGGTTGTACCTGTAGTTCCAGTACCTGTGGCCCCAGTATCACCTGTTGCACCCGTGACTCCGGTATCACCGGTTGCTCCTGTAGATCCTGTATCGCCTGTTATTCCTGTAGCTCCAGTATCGCCTGTTGCTCCTGTCGAACCTGTGGTTCCGGTACCTGTAGCCCCTGTTTCTCCCGTAGAACCTGTTGAGCCGGTAGCACCAGTAGATCCGGTTGGGCCTGTAGTTCCAGTACCTGTGGCCCCAGTATCACCTGTTGCTCCGGTAGAACCTGTATCGCCGGTGGCTCCGGTGAAACCAGTATCGCCGGTTGCTCCTGTGGCTCCAGTATCGCCGGTTACTCCAGTGGAACCGGTATCTCCGGTGGCTCCCGTGGCTCCAGTATCACCAGTAGCTCCTGTCGAACCTGTGGTTCCGGTACCTGTAGCCCCTGTTTCTCCCGTAGAACCTGTTGAGCCGGTAGCACCAGTAGATCCGGTTGGGCCTGTAGTTCCAGTACCTGTGGCCCCAGTATCACCTGTTGCTCCGGTAGAACCTGTATCGCCGGTGGCTCCGGTGAAACCAGTATCGCCGGTTGCTCCTGTGGCTCCAGTATCACCAGTAGCTCCTGTAGATCCTGTGGTTCCGGTACCTGTAGCCCCTGTTTCTCCCGTAGAACCTGTTGAGCCGGTAGCACCAGTAGATCCGGTTGGGCCTGTAGTTCCAGTACCTGTGGCCCCAGTATCACCTGTTGCTCCCGTGACTCCGGTATCACCGGTTGCTCCTGTAGATCCTGTATCGCCTGTTATTCCTGTAGCTCCTGTATCGCCTGTTATTCCTGTAGCTCCAGTATCGCCTGTTGCTCCTGTCGAACCTGTGGTTCCGGTACCTGTAGCCCCTGTTTCTCCCGTAGAACCTGTTGAGCCGGTAGCACCAGTAGATCCGGTTGGGCCTGTAGTTCCAGTACCTGTGGCACCGGTGGCTCCGGTACCAGTAGCTCCTGTTTCTCCAGTAGAACCGGTTGGGCCACCTACTTCTTCTGTCAGTTGCCCTAACACTAGATTTGCTATATCAGTTAAAAAAACAGCATATCTTACGGAACTAGTTGTTTTATTAACCAGGCTTAATGTTATGGGCGCGGAATTAACCTGTATGAGCGCGAAACCAAGCATCTCATTTGTTTTTAAAGGCGAGTCTCCAGCCAAATCATCACCTTGTGATGTTACGATTGAAAACTTTATATCTTGTGTCCCAATTGCTGATTGAGTCGCTACCCACCAGTTAATAAAATACCTGCCGGTTTGGCTGATTGTTATTACTCCCGTTACTGCATTATAGCTTACCGGTCCGAAGCTATTTTCTACCGTCTCAAATATTACATTGCCATTGGTAGCAACTACTCCACCAATATTTTTAATAAGTTGGAGACCTATTGTACTCACATCAACTCTCCTTTCTTTAAAAGATTTTTAAGTCCCGGGCAAGTATTCAGCCTCATCTTGTATTAGTTAAAAAGTTACCATGAATATAGTTAGATTCGCCTTTATTGGGGTTAATGCGTAACCTATAGTTCCGTCGGTTGCGTTTACAAGTTGTAGGGTTACCGGTGTTATCGTACTCGCCGTAATTTGAATGAACGCATTTCCGCTTATTTGGCCGATTACGATGGGAGTCGAAGCTTTTACATTATCGCCTTGTGAAGTCTTTATGCTAAAGGTTATAAATACATCTGTTCCGCCAAAAATACCATCCGTAGCTACCCACCAATCAACATAGTATAATCCCGACTGGGTGATGGTTGCTGTACCTGTTATAGCATTGTAGGCAATAAATAGCGCTTGATTGGTTACCAGTGTGTCAAATATTACCGGTGATCCAGCTGCAACTGAGCCTGTTGCACCTTGCAATTGAACCTCAATTCCTCTTAATTGGGTAGTTGGTCCAGTTGCTCCTGCTACTCCGGTTGCTCCGGTTGCTCCAGTAGACCCAGTGGCTCCGGTTGCTCCAGTAGACCCAGTGGCTCCGGTGTCACCGGTGGTACCTGTTGTTCCCGAAGTACCAGTTGACCCAGTTGAACCGCTAGCTCCTGTTGAGCCAGTAACACCAGTCTCTCCGGTCGCACCAGTTGAACCCGTAGTTCCGGTTGACCCAGTTTCTCCTGTAGATCCAGTTTCTCCTGTAGATCCAGTTGTTCCAGTTGCTCCTGTGACTCCAGTCGCACCGGTAGTGCCAGTTTCACCAGTGGCTCCAGTATCGCCAGTTGCTCCAGTTGCTCCTGTGGCCCCAGGATCTCCTGTAGCACCCGTGGACCCGGTATCTCCAGTTGACCCACTTAAACCAGTCGAGCCGGTAGAGCCGGTAGTTCCAGTTCCAGTTGCCCCTGTCTCTCCGATAGATCCGGTTGAGCCCGTAGTTCCGGTTGCTCCAGTAGCGCCGGTAGACCCCGTGTCGCCTGTTGAACCAGTAGTTCCTGTAATGCCAGATGCTCCAGTTTCTCCAGTAGCACCAGTAGTTCCAGTTCCAGTTGCCCCTGTCTCTCCGATAGATCCGGTTGAGCCCGTAGTGCCAGTTGCTCCAGTAGATCCGGTTGCTCCAGTAGCCCCGGTAGACCCCGTGTCGCCTGTTGAACCAGTAGTTCCAGTTATGCCAGATGCTCCAGTAGCACCAGTTGAGCCTGTAGTTCCAGTTCCAGTTGCTCCTGTGTTTCCAGGGTCTCCGGTTGCACCTGTAGACCCAGTTGCCCCAGTTGTTCCAGTACCGGTTGCGCCAGTTGATCCCGTAGAGCCGGTAAATCCGGTAGAACCCGTCAATCCGGTAGATCCGGTAAGCCCGCTAGCCCCGGTAACACCAGTAGCCCCGGTTGTTCCAGTACCAGTTGAGCCAGTAGTCCCAGTAAAACCAGTTGCACCCGTAATGCCCGGACAACATATTATACAAGGATCACAATTACCGAAATGCCATCCTAATCTGGGATGACAATGATTTCGACCCATTAAAACACCTCCTCTTCAATAATATGGAAGGGTCCCTTTACACAATATGATTTACAACCCCAAGGTGTGTGGATTATTAGGAAAATTCCTCCTAAAATCGGCACCTTTTTGTCATTATTGGAAGAACGTGACACTAAATTCTAATAAAATATTTGGTCTATTGGGAAGATGAAAGGTACGAAAATAGGTTACCGCCGAGTTGCATATGGGGCACCCAGAACCAAGTACGACTAATATGGTTCCGGGTGCCCCAATCGTTTTCCGGAATATCAATACTTCTACTATTCGATTTCCCTCTATGCGATTCGCGTAATAACAAGGTGTGCTGAAACAGACCTTGTTCCTCCGGCGTTGGGAGTGATGGTTAGTGCTGTGGACTCACCAGCGGGATTTCGTACAGTGAGTAATGAATTTATGACTGTCGTCTGCACAAGAGCCATTCCTACTATCTGAGAAGTCCCTGTTGCTCGCCCGACCACCGTATAGGACAGGTCCGCGCCATTAAGAGTTAAAATTAGTTGGCCAGCTTCGTCCACACTCACCTGAAACAAAACCTGATAAGTGCCAATTGCGGACAAGTTAAATGTGCTGGGACCAGTACGGACAATAGCAGCCCCACTAGTAGGTCCATCTGCCGGAAAGCTTACGTCTGCACCAGCAGCAACTGTTGCTGCATTATTCGGAGGCATCAACGCAAAAAAGTCTGCAAAGCTCAATACTCCTCCAGCTGGCCCGGTGGAACCAGTTGCTCCTGCAGTTCCAGTACTTCCTGTTGCACCGATAGATCCCGTAGGTCCTGTGGATCCGGTTGTGCCGGTACCAGTTGCTCCAGCAGGTCCTGCTATGCCAGTTGCGCCGGTAGATCCGGTGTCTCCTGTCGTTCCTGTACCTGTGGCACCAGTTTCTCCAATAGAACCTGTAGCTCCGATATCACCGGTTGGCCCCGTTGCTCCTGTGGACCCGGTTGTGCCAGTACCAGTTGCACCCGTTGCTCCGGCAGGTCCTGCTATGCCTGTTGCGCCTGTAGATCCGGTGTCTCCTGTCGTTCCTGTACCTGTGGCACCAGTTTCTCCAATAGAACCTGTAGCTCCGATATCACCGGTTGGCCCCGTTGCTCCTGTGGACCCGGTTGTGCCAGTACCAGTTGCACCCGTTGCTCCGGCAGGTCCTGCTATGCCTGTTGCGCCTGTAGATCCGGTGTCTCCTGTCGTTCCTGTACCTGTGGCACCAGTTTCTCCAATAGAACCTGTAGCTCCGATATCACCGGTTGGCCCCGTTGCTCCTGTGGACCCGGTTGTGCCAGTACCAGTTGCACCCGTTGAACCAGTAGTCCCCGTAAATCCGGTCACTCCGGTTATACCCGGACAACATATTATACAAGGCTCACAATTACAGAACCCCCATCCCAATCTATGATTACAAAAATTCCTCCCCATTAAAACACCTCCTCTTCTATTAAATGGAAGGTTCATTAACACAATATGATCTTCAGCAAAAAGATGTGTGGACTTTTAGGAAAATTCCTCCTAAAATCGGCACCTTTTTGTCGTTATTTGAATAACGTAACACTAAATTCGTTAAATATTTGGTCTATTGGGAAGAAGGGCTGAGATGGAAGGTACAAAAATTCTAATCCTCGGTGTAAGTGGTATGTTGGGGCATAAACTGTTTCTTCATCTTTCTAGTTATGAGGATCTCCATGTATTTGGCACTGCCCGTAAACGGGATGCATGGTTAAAGTATTTTCCACAACAATTAACAGGAAATATCCATTTCGATGTGGATGTTAATAACTTCACCAGCCTTGCTGAGGTCATCCATTTAGTTAGACCTGATTGGGTTATTAATTGTATCGGCATAATCAAGCAGTGTGTGCTGGGGCAGGATTACTATGAAAATATTTATGTTAATGCTCTTTTCCCTCACAAGATAGCTCGTATATGTGCTGAAGTAGAGGCTCGAATGCTGCACATAAGCACCGATTGCGTATTTAGCGGAGCCAAGGGCGGATATCTGGAGAACGATGTTGCCGATGGTTTGGACCTTTATGGAAGATGCAAGTTCTTGGGTGAGGTGGACTATTCACATTGTCTGACCCTGCGTACCTCTATTATCGGACATGAGCTGCAATCCCAACTAGGCCTTATTGAATGGTTCTTGGCCCAGAGAGACAGAACTCTTGGGTTTACGCGCCATATTTACTCAGGTTTTCCAACTGTGGAGCTGGCCAGCATTATTGCCCGCTACATTATCACCAATACTAGGATTAGTGGGGTTTATCACTTATCCTCTAATCCAATAACCAAATATGAACTGCTCAAATTAGTAGCCCTTAAATATAACAAAGAAATAGCGATTGATCCTTATGATGACACTTTTTGTGATCGCTCTCTTGATTCCAGTAAGTTTCGTAATTTATCGGGTTTTTCTCCGCCATCCTGGCCAGAAATGATTGATAAGATGTACCAGGATTATCTCACCATACCTTACGGTATTAGATAGGAGGATCTAGATGTCTCTTTTCAAGGATAAAGTCGTTCTTATTACTGGTGGAACCGGATCCCTAGGCAAAGTGCTGACCCGCCGTCTTTTGTCCAATCAAGCCGATTCTCCCCGCAAAATAATTATTTTTTCTCGCGACGAAGCCAAGCAGCATTTCATGCGGGTGGAATACCAGCAGAAAATGAAGGCCACGGATGAAATCATTTACCGGGACTTTGAGCGATTGGTGGAATTTAGGATAGGGGATATCCGCAATTATTATTCGGTATGTGCCGCCCTGGACGGAGTTGATATAGTTATCAATGCAGCAGCATTGAAACAGGTTCCGTCCTGCGAGTATTTCCCTTCAGAGGCCGTGCAAACCAATATCCATGGACCAGAGAATATCGTCCAGGCAATTAGGCAGAATAAATTGCCCATAGAAACGGTGGTTGGAGTCTCTACCGATAAAGCCTGTAAGCCAGTAAATGTCATGGGTATGACCAAAGCTATTCAGGAAAGGGTTTTCATTAATGCCAATATCGGAATTCCTGCCACTCGCTTTGTCTGTGTTCGTTACGGCAATGTACTGGCTTCCAGGGGGTCGGTAATCCCTCTTTTCCATGAACAAATCAAGAGTGGCGGGCCGGTTACCATAACAACGCGTGATATGACCCGGTTCCTGCTATCACTAGATCGAGCGGTAGATACCGTCCTGGCTGCTGTTGAATGTGCTCATCCGGGAGAAATATTTATTCCTCGGGTGCCTGCTTCCAGGATCATTGATGTCGCCACCGCATTAATTGAAGACCGCGACATAGATATAGCCGTTACCGGCATCAGACCCGGAGAGAAGGTTCATGAAATCCTGGTATCCCATGAAGAGGCCTGGCATACTTATGACCGAGGTGAGCACTATGCTATCAAACCTATGCTGCCAGAACTCTGGCAGGAAGAACCCGGGCTAGAGGCCCTGCAAAAAGAATACAGCTCAGGTGATTCGGTGTTGAGCTTAGAGGGAACCAAAGAACTATTATACAGCCATCATCTAAATATTGATGCGGAACTAAGCTATGATGGAGAGCTCTTGCGATGAAAATCATGACCATACTGGGAACTCGCCCGGAGATTATTCGTTTAAGTCGGGTTATTCCCCTTCTCGACCAGCTTTGCCAGCATGTGCTGGTACATACCGGCCAAAACTATGACACTCGTCTGAATGATATTTTCTTTGATGAACTGGGTTTACGTGCACCTGATTACGCATTGAATTGCATTTCAAGAAGCGCTATAGAGCAAATTGCCGCTATTCTAACGAATTGTCAGACAGTAATATCTAAGGAAAAACCGGAACGTATACTCATACTTGGCGATACCAATAGTGCTCTGGCAGCAATTGCTGCCAAACGAATGGGTATCCCGGTTTTTCATATGGAGGCCGGCAACCGTTGTTATGATGACCTGGTTCCCGAAGAGGTGAACCGGCGTATCGTTGACCACTGCAGCGACATTTTGCTCCCCTATACTGAACGCAGCCGAGCCAATCTGCTTAGGGAAGGTATTGCCAGTCATAAAATTTTTGTTACCGGCAATCCCATCTTAGAAGTCCTGGAGTATTATGCCGCCCAAATTGAATCCAGTAAAATATTGAACCAGCTTGAATTAGATCCTCAAGGCTATTTTCTGGTAACCCTGCACCGGGCTGAAAATGTAGATATTCCCTACCGCCTAGGTCAGTTTATAGAGGCTTTACATCTTCTGCATCTGGAATATGAAATACCGGTAATTTGCAGTCTGCACCCCCGTACCCGCTCACAGTTAGATAAAAACAGGCAGATTATGTATGGACATGGAGTCATAGTCATCGAACCTGCCGGTCTATTCGATTTTGTTCATCTGGAAAAGCAGGCTCGCTGCGTTTTGAGCGACAGCGGTACGGTGCAGGAAGAGTGCTGCATATTGGGCGTTCCCAATGTTATTCTACGGGCTGTTACAGAAAGACCCGAGACGGTGGAGGTGGGCAGCAGCATTATCGCTGGTTGTGAGCCCGAGTCAATTCTGTCCGCGGTTAATACTGCCTTAACCCTGGGTTGCCAATGGGCACCGCCGCCTGAATATATGAAGAAACTGGTTAGTGCTACAGTAGTAAGAATCATTTCCGGAATTATACCAGGATAATTTTAAGGAGGTAATGGATAGTGGATTCTCCACAGCTAATTGACCTAAACAAAAACCCCGGGGTGGGTTGGCATGAAGACTTTATTGTGCACCTGGCCAGTATCGTAAGGCCGCGAGTATATGTAGAACTGGGAATACAATACTGTGCATTATTTAACCGGATTGTTCCTTATGCTGAATATCTGATCGGGGTGGATATAGATCCCAATGCCAATAAGTACATGTTGAATTCAAACAAGACCCGCTTCGTCAATAGTACGACCCAGGAATTCATTAAGCAATTGGAGACCGAAAATCTAATGATTGATATGTTGTTTATTGATGCCGATCATTCGCGAGAAGCGGTATTGCAGGACTTTTATGCTTATCTGCCGTTTGTCGCTCCTCATGGGCTTATTCTTTTACATGATGTTCATCCAGGTGATGAGAGATTTATGCACCCAACCCTGTGTGGAACTGCCTATCTGGCAGCCCAGGAATTGTCACACTACAGTGATGATTATGAATTAATGACTATTCCGGTATCGCCTGGTCTGGCTATCTGTAGGAAGCGCAGCACGCAGTTATCCTGGCAAGATCCCCAGTATAATCAGCTAATGAACAAGCGCTATTCAATAGTATGTATCTGCCAGGTTTATAATGAACTTAGCAAAGGGAATTTAGAACGTTTCGTTAAATACGTGAAGCCTCTGGTAGATGCTTTGGTTGTTTACGACGATGGCAGTACTGACGGCAGTTATGAATATATATTAACCCAAACCCCTTATGTAATACGAAGCTCAACGAACGATTTTATTAATGAATTAAGTCATAAAGAGCTTCTGTTGCAAGAAGCCTTAAAGCTTTCACCCGATTTTATCCTATGGCTGGATGCTGATGAGGTATTAACCGCCAGTGCATCAGATTGCCTGCAATCCTTATGCGCCACGTGTATTAATAACAAAAATGACGGAGTGGTTTTTCACGAAATGAATATCTGGCGCAGTCATACTTGGAGAAGGTTGGACAGTCTATATGATGCGGGGTGGTTTGTACGCTTATGGCGAGTTGTTCCGGGTATGTGCTATAAAGAAACCCGCCCGGGACTTCACCAGGGTATGTTTCCTTCCAGTGTGCAACGTTTGCAGTGGACCGATGTGGTTCAGGTCTTACACTACGGATTTTCCTCCCGGCAGCGGTTGGCTCACAAATACCTGGTTTACCAGTCCCATGGCCAAAGCGGTTATAACATGCTGGATCGCTTGATCAGTGAAGAACAACTGGTCTTAGAACAGGTACCTCGCGAGCTATTCCCTGAGAACCTGTGGATTGATGATGAAAAACCGGTTCCATTAACCTGGGAAGAGTCTTTGGCTTATGTGGAAGAATACCGCGCTGAAGTGTTCAAGCCGCAGTTTTCAATTATATGTCTTATTTATAAAAGTATAGACTGGTTGAAATTTGTATATGAACAGGTGATGAAATACACCGACATGCGCCGCAAGGAATTCTTCTTTGTTGCCAATGACGCTACTGAAGAGGTATTAAGTTACCTGCAGGATAATGATATCCCTCATTATGTATTTAACAACACCCCCGAACAACAATCGGAATGGTATGTCAATAATGTTTACCGTGCGTACAACTTTGCCGCCACTAAAGCCAAAGGTGATTTCCTGGTCATGATAAATTCCGACATGGCCTTTAGCCCGGGATGGTTAGATAATCTATGGAAATTTTACGATGGAAGCAATTGTGTATGTTCGCGTTTAATAGAATCAGGCAAGTTGCCCAGCGGAACTTACGGAATTGAAAAGGACTTGGGACGTAATTTCGACACCTATCAAGAGGAGGACTTCCAAGTATATGCTGCTTCCATAGCCGAGCCCAGGGTCGAGAATAGCGGTTTATTCATGCCTTTGCTGATCCGCAGACAGCACTTTGAAAAAGTGGGAGGTTACCCGGAAGGGCAGGTTGTAATTGGCAGTGACATTTATAATCCGGTAATTGCTAAATGGGGGGAAGCATGTATTTCTGGAGATACGGTTATAATGCAAAAGCTAAAAGACATTGGAATAAAACACCAAACTGCGTTCAACAGCATTGTATATCACTTCCAATGGGGAGAGAAAGATACTTGAAGATGGGCTAAGTTTAAATCCTTACCGCTCTTTATATGGAACAATTTGAATCAAAAAATAAATTTTAAAGAACGCTTTATGAAAAGTTAAATATTCAGAAGGGAAACCTGCGGATGGACTGTACCACCTCCATTATTATAACTACATTTCAGAGGCCTCATCTTTTGAGGTGGGGCCTTTGTTCACTGGCTAGGCAAGCCATGCCAAGCGGTTTTGAAACCATTGTTCTTAATGACGGTCTTCACGACGAAACTGAAGCCATTTGTCAAGAATACCAATCGAGGCTTAATTTAAAATATGTCTTTACCGGACAAAGAAATTTGGATGGTAATATCAAATGGCGCGTACCGGGTTTCGCCATTAATATCGGGGCTAAACTATCTAGCGGCAGAATACTAATAATTTCATGTGCAGAAATGTTCCATCTTAATAATTGTATTGCCCAATTGACCTTCCCCTTGCTATCCAACCCTAAACTGCTTGGCATCCCTATCGCCCGGGATGATCAGGATAGCTCTTTTTTGTATAATCTGGTTGTCACCAACGGGTCTTATGACCATAAGGGCTTCTACAATAACTACCCGGGGTTAAACACCAGTTTGCCTTTTCTAACCTCTATCAGCCGCGAGGAGTTTTTTGCTATTGGAGGCTATGACGAAGACTTTACCGGTATCGGTTATGATGATAATGATTTGATGTTAAGGCTTACAAAAAATGGCTGCACCTACTTCCAGACTGCAGCCGAGACCATACATTTATATCATGAACGGATTTGGTATGCTCGCGCTAATTCTCCTGAGACCATTTTCAACCGGGACCTTTTTTACGCAAGACAAAACCAGGTTGTTCGTAATCAAGATAGGGAATGGGGTAAACTCTGAGAACGGTTATGCTTGTACCTATCATCCATGGAGGTTAAGGCAATCCGGAACATGGTTGAAAAAATTATTCGGAGATGAATTTACTATGGTTATCGACTATGAAATAATTATACCCTCCCATAGACCTCAATTAAGCCATGAAGCACAATTATGTTTAAAATATTTTAACAATAGGGTTTTTGATGGTACCAGTTATCCTTCCTTTTCTAAGCTTATTAATGACTGTATTGTGTCCAGTAACTACGAAAAAATCATTATATGCAATGATAAGGCCCGCCCCACAGTCTCAGCTGTGGGAAGAATTTTATCTATGCTGGATGAAGGCTGGGGAATAGTTGCACTTTACCGGTTTGGTTTTTTCGGGTTTAAAAAAGACTTGATAAGAAAGATTGGTTTTTTTGATGAACGCTATATTGGCGGAGGATATGAGGATAGTGATATTGTCATTAGGTTGAAAGAGGCGGATATTAGTTATTATGAAAGTGAGGAAATAGAATATGTTTATATTCCAACCTCCTGGGACTATGTAACCTCAAATTTGGCAGCGAATCACTATTATACTAAATGGAAGGTTGAGGGAAATACTTGTACCCGTCGATTGCCAGAAGAGGATCGCCGATATGATTTAGGCCCATTTAACAACTCTGATTTCACGCAGTTTGAAAAATCTGTACTGATACACTGGCGAAGTTTTCTCAAAGAGCAAATAATGCAGGTCGATTTGCTATCTACGTCTATTTCTTAGTGCTGCTGTTTTTTTAAGGAGCAAGGCTAAATCTAAAAAATTACCAGCACTTAATATTTTTTAATTTATACTTTGTAATAAATTGCAAAACCCGGTAACTATATGTCTATGAATCTCATAAGATATATAGAACTTTATGAAAGGAGGCTAATAAGTGGTTAATAATTTTGGGAGTCGCATTCTAAAATTGGGAAGCACTGGGGACGACGTTAAGGTGCTGCAAAGCCTGCTTAATGATTTGCCGGAATCAATTACCGGCCCGGATGTAACTGTTGATGGCGTTTTTGGGGCTACTACTCAAACTGCCGTAAAAATGTTTCAGACATATTTTGGTTTGAGCGCTGATGGAATCGTCGGAAAGAACACCTTTTTATATCTGGGTCAACCTACCGGTTCGTTCGCGGTCGGACCAGTTTTTGGATCCCGTACTCTAAAGAAAGGGGTTACGGGGCGAGATGTATGGATACTGCAAAACCGTTTAGCCAGTACCGCTAAGAAGTATGCTACAGCCCTAGGAGGACCAGCCGATTCGGTTTTCGGATCGAAAACTGAGGCAGCGGTCAAGCTTTTTCAAACGGATAGAGGTTTGACTGCAGACGGGATCGTAGGTGACGCAACATTTTACCAACTGTACCTTAATACCTTTATGGGAGGACGGTTGCTGCAACAATCACGTTCCGACCGTAATCAGGGATTCGATGTTTTCTTCCTGCAAACCAAACTAGCGGATGAAGGATTCTCGCCGGGAACTATTGATGGGAAATTTGGCTCATCGACCACTGCTGCCGTCAAGAAATTCCAAATGGCAGTCGGAATCACCGCTGACGGAGTTGCCGGCCCAGCAACCTATTGGAATCTGGGTTTAAAAGGCGTCTAACCAATTGTACAGAACTGCAGATGTCTCCGCTGCAACCTGTCGGCGTTAACCTCCGGCAGGTTGTTTTTTTATCCATTGGATCGCCTTACGTAATACCGGTATTTTTGCCACTATGGTACCTTCGGGACACAGTTCCTGACAACAGTAACATCTTATACAACGGTCATAGTCGTAAATTGGAGGCATGGTACGGTCGCTATCGTGCCACTCCAGTACCTTGGGGGTAACCGGACAAACTTCGATACATACCCCACACTTCACACAACCTTCCTTTATAATAACCGGTCTAGCTACCAGCAGGTTGGTGAGCAGGCCCGGCATTTTCTTAGGACGGGCGGCAGATTCCTTTTTAACATCAAAATCTGCAGTCACAAATAGTCCAATATCATCACCTAAAAGTTCAATATCTTCGGGCCGATATGTACCTAGCCCCGATATCATGCCTAGTTCAAGAGTAGGAATAGCTTCCGGCCGCAAACCTATCATCCGGCAGATGGTCGCATCCAATGCCACCGGATCACTGGAAAAAAGAAGAACATTCATGTTCCGGGGACGGCCACCTCGGGGACCATTGCCCTCCATCGCCATGATTCCATCCATAATAAATAAACGCGGTTTTAGAAGATTGTTTAAATCCACCAGCATCTGGGCAAAGTTTCTCAAATCAGGCAGTTTTACGTGATACTCCCCTTTCAGAATTCCTGGTACACAGCCAAACTGGTTTTTAATGCTGCCAGTCATCTGAGTTAAAGCATGGGTTTTCAATTTGGGCAGACTCACGATCCCCTCACTGGCAAGAGCTCCTTTGGCTATTACAAACTTTTTATTCTGTATTCCCTCGGCAAAAAATACTTCTTCACCATTGCGAAAATCAACCAGGTCGATCCCAAGCTCTTTGGCTGCGCCTGCGATTCCAGCCTTGCGAGCTGCTGCCTCGGGACTGCCAAAGCCGGGCGAATCACCATAGCATAGTACAGCCCCCTCATTAAGCAGCAATTCGCCCACCGCTTTAAACACTGCCGGATGGGTAGTAACACATTTCTCGGGAGGTTCCCCCGTCAACAGATTAGGCTTCAAAAGAATCTTTTCACCCGGCCTTATAAAAGACCCCGCACCGCCGATCAAATCCAATCCCCGTTTGACAGCCTCTTGCACTTCATCATATTGATAACTTTCACATCGGATAACAGCCACTCTGGACATACATGTTCTCCTAACTGACGTTTGATAACCCTACCTTAAGCTTTTCCACCTATGCCAGCCTTTAATCAGATATACGCCTGGTTATTTCATGGATCATCCCATCTTATCAATAATACTAAAACCGTTCGAATGGGGCAAGGGGCCAGGTCCTCCCTTGCCCCTATACCCCATTCGCCAAACACAATTTTTAATCCGATTTTAATCTTGGTATAAGCATACTTTAATGCAGCGGTTCTATACTAAGGACGTGTTAAGAATTTAAAGGAGGAATTACCATGACGGTTGGATTAGAACTTATTGAAATGCTAAGAGAGAGAGCCAATGTTTCTTATGAAGAAGCCAGAGAAGCTCTGGAAAAATGCAATAACGATATTGTAGAAGCTCTGATTTATCTGGAGAAACAAGATAAAATTAAGACTCCCCCTAAAGACAATCACTCTACCTCCGGGTTTGGAGCTACGGTTAAAAAGGCGGTCCGAACCTGTAATGAAACCAGGTTCCAAATTAGCAAAAACGAGCAAAACATTATTGACTTACCGCTAACAATTGGCATCATAACTACTGCTATAGTTCCGCCCTTAACGGTCGTTGGCTTATTAGCGGCCTTGTTCACCGGTCATAAGATTCGCTTGGAAAAACCGGGCAGTGAAGATTTGAAGATCAACAAAACCCTGGATGATATATCCAATGCCGCTACTAAAGTAGGTGAGCAAGTGGCAGATGCAATCAATAAAAAATAGACTGCCGGGACATTGGGACAGGGGGACCCGTCCCAATGTCCCAATGCGGAAGTTATTGTGTATAGCTTTAGTTTATGTAAAAATTATTAAACACAGACAGTAGCAACTTTAACAAGGAATTATAAACCTTTCAGTGTAAGAAAGTGGGTTTTATGGCCGGCGAAAGAATATTAATCATTGAAGATGAAGTAAAGATAGCGCGGTTTCTGGAGTTGGAGCTTATCCATGAAGGTTACCGGGTGGAGCAGGTTCATGATGGCCGTATCGGTTTGGGAAGAGCTTTAAGCGGTAATTTTGATCTGATAATTCTCGATGTAATGCTGCCTTCTCTAAACGGTATGGAGGTTTTGCGTCGTCTACGCCAATCTTCATCTATGCCAGTTATAATGCTCACGGCCAAAGATGAAGTGACTGATATAGTGATGGGGCTTGACATTGGTGCTAATGACTATATGACCAAGCCCTTTGCTATTGAAGAACTTCTGGCCAGAATACGGGTATCATTAAAACGCACCAAAAAACCTAGCGAAGACGATAATAATATTACTCTTGGTGCCCTAACAATAAACTTGGATCAGCATTCGGTCAGCATTAATGATAAACCGGTTGAATTAACTAAAAAGGAATATGATTTACTGAAATATTTAGCCGAAAACCAAAATCTGGTTCTCAGCCGGGATAAAATTCTTGAAAATGTTTGGGGATATGGTTATTTCGGAGATAGCAATGCCGTGGATGTTTATATTAGATATCTGCGCAGTAAAATTGATGACAAATATAACATAAAACTAATTCACACGGTACGAGGGGTGGGTTATGTCTTAAGACATGAGTAAAGCAGGACAATTCGCCAGGATTCTAAAAAATGTTGTGAAGTTCGTCTCCATGCTCCTACTGCAGATAGCGAGACTAATTTTGGCTTACATACCTCAGCTGCTCCGCCAGCTGTTTCAGGCCATAAATGTACGGCTGCGGTTCTCTATTACTTTCAAAACTACCGTGACCTATGCTTTAATATTTTCCACCATACTCCTTATATTGGGGACAATACTCACCTCATCCTTTGGCGTCTTTCTTCTCTATCAAACCAATAAATCTCTGGAAATGAACAGCCAGGTTATTACTGGCTTAATTAGTACAAATGGTACAATTCCCGACAACCAGGTTAAAAATTATGCTGCTATTGAAGCTATCACCGTTATCATATTTGATGATCAGGGCGGTATTATTTATACCACGGCTACTGCCCCCCCCACCAGCACCTCAGCCTCGCGAACCAGACTTTCTCCCACAACCTCCATTGATGATAGCCTGCATTATGAGACCACGGTAAAACTTGCTGATGGCATTAACAAAATCGAGGTCTCCAAGCCCCTCTCTGAAGAGGTAGGCTACTTGGTTGGTTTAATAGCGGCGATTACGTTCAGCTTTTTACTGGCCATTTTCCTGACCATCATCATCGGCTCCAGAGCCAGTCGGAAAATGTTAAGACCGATTGATAATATGACGCGGACAGCCAAGTCCATATCAGTAGGTGATCTGAACACTCGTTTGGATGTGGTTGACTCTCACGACGAGCTTAAGGAACTGGCAGAAACATTTAATGAAATGCTTAATCGGATTCAAACCTCCTTCGATCAGCAAAACACTTTTGTATCTGATGCCTCCCATGAACTCCGGACCCCATTGGCCGTTATCCAAGGTTACGCCAACCTTCTCCAGCGCTGGGGCAAAGAAGACAAAGCTGTATTGCAGGAATCCCTGGATGCCATTAAAAGTGAAGCTGATTATATGAAAGAGCTGGTAGATAAGCTGCTGTTCCTGGCCAGTACCGATAAGAAGCAGCAGAAACTTGAAACAGCGCCCTTTTCATTAAATGAACTGGTTGACGAAGTGGTAAAAGACAGCCGGATAATAGATTCCCAGCACGACATAACTGGGGAAGTAAATGGAATGATTACAGTTGAAGGTGATCGGACTTTAATCAAGCAAGCTTTGCGGATATTTTTAGATAATAGTATCAAATACACTCCGGCCGGCGGACTAATAGATATAAATTGCAGCTTGAGCGGGGATAAAGCCGTAATCACAATCCGGGATACCGGCCCAGGAATAGCCGCGGAAGATTTGCCTTACATTTTCAACCGTTTTTATAAGGCCGATAAATCCAGAACCAGAGAAAAGGGAGGTGCTGGCCTGGGGCTGGCTATTGCCTATTGGATCATTGAACAACACCATGGAAAAATAAAAGTAGAAAGTATTAAAAATGAAGGCACCAAAATCATTACCATCCTACCAGCCTCAAAGGTGCAATAAGGCGACCTTGACAAATAGGCGTAATTTGGCATATCATAATCACGCATGTAGCCAAGATTCTTGAATTATTTTACACTTTTTCGTTTCTTCCGGGCGAAGACAACCTTGCTAATGTCAGGAGTGGAGTTTTGAATAATCAATCTCAACAATTTATAGAAAAGTATGAATCATTCCTCCAAGTCAATAAAAAAGGGCATTTTATGCAATCCCCACAATGGGCCAGGATAAAATCCTTCTGGCTCAATGAGGTGGTTGTTGTCGAAGATGATAACGGAGAAATAAAAGGTTCTATGAGTCTCTTGATCAGAAGAATTCCGTTTTTGCCATACACCATGATGTATTCACCTCGTGGACCGGTATGCGATCCACATGATTCCGCCACCTTGCGGGAACTGCTTATTAAAACCAAACAACTGGCCAAAAAATATCGCAGTTATGTTTTAAAAATGGATCCGGATATCGAAAAAGACGATACCCAGTTTGAAAACATAATGAAAACTCTTGGTTACAAACTTAAAGGTGGTCTGAAGCCCTATGAGGGTATTCAGCCAAGATTTGTTTTTCGTTTGGATGTAAAAGATAGGACACCCGAAGAAGTGCTGCAGTCCTTTCATAATAAAACCAGATATAATATCAGATTGGCCCTTAAAAAGGGGGTCGAGGTTAAGGCAGGTTCCCGAGATGATCTGACTGAGTATCACAAACTAATGGTTGACACTGGTATCCGTGATAAATTCATAGTGCGGAGCCAAAAGTATTATGAAAACGTGTATGATTGTTTGGGGCCCGAACACGTCAGACTTTTTATGGCATATTACGAGGGACAACCTATTGCGGGATCAATTGCCATCTTATACGGTAACAAATGCTGGTATTTATACGGAGCCAGCAGTAATGAATTCAGGAATTTAATGCCCAATTACCTTTTACAGTGGGAAATGATTAAATTGGCGATTGAATCGGGCTGTGATCTGTATGACTTCCGTGGGGCTACCGGGGACCTCAATGAAGACAGTCCGCTTTATGGACTTTATAAATTTAAAAAAGGGTTCAACGGCAAATTCACTGAATTTCTTGGGATGTTTGATTATGTTTACAAACCGCTGATTTATTTTTGTGTGGAAAATGGAATCACTTTCGTTCGGGAATTTAGAAGACAGAAGTTTATTCTTAAAAATAAACTTAAAGGAAAAAGCCGAGATTAAATTTGTAGCTATGTCAGCTGTAATGTCACCTAAACCGAATTTGAATTTCCGGCATTCCTGGCACAATATCCAGGAATGCTTTTTTATGCAGAAAATAGACTTATTGTCATTCTGAGCGAAGTGAAGAATCTTCCCACGGTGAGGAGTAAGATCCTTCGCTAACGCTCAGGATGACATTGCGGAAGCTCAGGGTGACATACCCGTTCTTCAACTTCTCCAGAACACATTTTCATAGGTGGTTGTGTCCAACGGGCATGAAAGATTAGCAAATTTATGCTGGACAAGCACGAAATAACAATTATTATATTGCTTAGATGATATCTTGTTGAGTATATTTTGGTGCGATGCGCAGAGAGGGATATGTTTAATGAAAAAAGCCCATCTACTGAGTGAATATATTGCAAAAATTAAGGAACATGATTTGTTGGTTTCTAACGATCATCCGCAGGGAATGGCCGACAAAAACGTCAATAAAATAGCCTATAATTCCAATAAGGTAACATCGGCTACTCTGTTTGTCTGCAAAGGGGCCGGTTTTAAAGAAGACTATCTAGACATTGCCATAGCCAAAGGAGCCCTCGCCTACATAAGTGAGCAAGATTATCACAAAGGCATAACATGCATTATTGTCAAAGACATTCAAAAAACCCTGTCGCTGGTTTCAATACTGTTTTATGATAATTCGGGAGATAAATTAACTTTAGTCGGGATTACCGGAACGAAGGGAAAATCAACTACGTCTTATTACGTTAAGTATATATTGGATGAATATCTGCAGACCAATGGTCAAGGTGAGGCAGGTATTATTTCATCGATCGATACCTATGATGGGAAAACCAAACAAGAATCTCATCTTACCACTCCCGAATCAT
Organism: Syntrophomonadaceae bacterium; assembly: GCA_963665865.2. Taxonomy (GTDB): domain Bacteria; phylum Bacillota; class Syntrophomonadia; order Syntrophomonadales; family Syntrophomonadaceae; genus PHAA01. The sequence goes on from CAXXWF010000001.1 coordinate 2,888,889, forward strand.
TGGAAGTACAAATGCATTATTATAATGCGGTAAACAGTAATATTTCATATATGGTTACTGAAGTCTCCAGTCAGGCCCTTAAATATGGAAGATTGTATGGCGTTAATTTTGATGTCGGTGTCTTTCTAAATATCTCTGAAGATCATATCAGCCCCATTGAACATATGGATTTAGAAGACTATTTTACCTCAAAACTGAAACTATTCAATCAGTGTAAAATCGCTTGCGTAAACCTGGATTCAGATAATATAGCCGGGGTTTTGGAGGCTTCCCATAATTCGGATCGGTTAATTACTTTCGGAACTACTGAGAATGCCGATATATACGGCTATAATTTAAGGAAAGACGGATTCGATACGGTATTCAACGTAAAAACCATTAGATTTGATAAAGAATTCAGATTGACTATGCCCGGATTATTTAATGTGGAAAACGCCCTGGCTGCAATTGCGGTTGCTTATGCTTTAGACATCCCAGATGAATATATCTACTGGGGATTATTCAAAGCCAGATCAAGCGGCAGAATGGAAGTATACGCCAGTAAGAATAATGATCGCATTATCATCGTTGATTACGCCCACAACAAATTAAGCTTTAATAAACTCTATGAGTCCACCAAAACTGAATATCCTGATCGAAAAATATTTACCGTTTTTGGCTGTCCGGGGGGCAAAGCGTATGTAAGAAGGCGTGACCTGGGCCTATTGTCCGGAATCCATTCCGATAAAGTATTTCTTACCTCCGAGGATCCCGGTGATGAAAATGTGAAGGATATATGTGAAGATATCGCCCGTTATGTTAAGGTCAATAATGACAATTACGAAATAATCGAGGATCGAGAAGAAGCTATAAAGAAATCCATACTTTTGTCAGATCCTAATACAGTGATATTGATCACTGGCAAAGGTAATGAAACCCGGCAGAAAATAGGGAAGCAATACATAGCATGTCATTCCGATGTGGAAGCGGTAATTAAATATTTAAATGAATATGATGATGCTACCGGTATGTAAGGACGAATCAAGACATTCTAGTCTAAAGACCAAAGCTCACTTCATACCAGATTCTGTCTTCTGAATCATCTTGGGTCACAATTTTGTTAAACCTAGCCCGGGGATATTTGTTTTTTAGATGCTTAATTTCCTGGTTGGATAATCTCAATTCTCTAAACAGATTCCCCTCTCGGAAAGATTCGGCTAAGAAACTCTCAAATTTCGCCATATCAAAGTTATTCATAATTCTCTCCCCCTATATATAAAGAATGTACCTGCTCGTTACGGCAACTTTTTGCCTAGGTTAATAGACGGCAAATTAAATATAATATTTGCGGTATTTCGCATAATGACTTAGGTGAGATTTGAGCAGAAACATCATCCTTCGCAACCCATTGTCTCCCTTTAAGAATAAAGGATTAACAGATTTCTTCTCCCTAATCAATTGTTTAATCCTATCGATATACTTTTCATCTTTTACATATCTATAAACTATCGACAGCGGTACAACTATAAATAAATGCTCTGTATTGGCTATTTCATAGGGGATATCCTTATTGTAAATGTACTCTTCGGTCACGTATTTGGCTAAATTATAGCCTGCGCCGGTTACGTAATAACTCGCTCTTCCCTGTCTAAGGTTAATCTCAAATACCTTCAATTTTCCATCGCGGCAATCATATTTGATATCGAAATTGCAAAATCCCTCAAATTCAATACCTTCCAAAAATTCCTTTATCTTATCTGACAGTTCTTCATTATAGTCGTTCATGATTACGGCAGCATTCCCCAGACCATGGGGGGTATGTTCCTCCAGCATTACATGCCCCATTGCTAGCAATTTCACCTTTTTGTCTCGGCCCGAAAAGCAATTCATTACTCTAATGTAAGTGTCATCACCCGGAATATAATCTTGAATAATCAGTTTATCCTTATATCCGGACTGGTAGATTTCGTTTATTACCCGTTTTAAATCCTGGTAATTGGCTAATTTATATACTTTCTTTTGTCCCAGAAACTCATTGGCCCAATACTTAACCCCATCAGATGGCTTAAGAATAACCGGAAAATCAAAAGGGAGAACAAAATTATCTTGCATTGCTTCTTCATAGAGGAAAGTCTTAGGGTATTCTATTTGATGCTGATCACATATTTGATAGAATTTCTCTTTGGTAATCAAATCCTGCATCAGCTTTTCTTCAATGTAAGGTACAATGATATTTTCTCTTAAAGACTCTTTATTTTTAATAATAAGTTCTACGTAATTGTCCCCACAGCCTAGCAGTATCAGCTTTTTAGAAGCATTTTGGTCAGCTAGGCAGTTTACCGTTTGGATAAATACCTCAGGACGATCCAGATTCTTATCAGCATGGTATTTAATTATTTTACTATGGCAACTCGGTCCGGTAGGATATTTCCCTATTACCACCGACCTAATGCGGTATTCCTCATAAAATGCTCGAGCCATACTATAGGTATTAATGTCATTTCCAAGCAACAAGGGAATAAACTCTTTTTCTTCTATGTTCAATTTGAAATATCTCCATATTTTAATATGCGAAAATTTTAACTTAATTCCCAGTAATTATCGCGCTAATTTTAATACAATATTCTCTTATATTCAAGCAGTTTTTGGTTCACTTGTCGAATCTAATGCTCATTAGGCTATATTCCTAGAATAGGCGATTGAAGGAGATTAGCCAAGAAAGCTTAAACCGGGCAAACGTTTCTTGACTAGATCCAGAACCAGGCGGGCTTCCTCCAGACGGAAGAGCAGAATAATTATTGAATAGACCACTACGCCGACTCCAACTGCAGCGACTACGGTTATTAGTTCATTTAACTTGGGAGCTAGGGTCAATACATTTTTCATGTAACTATTTACAAAGTCTACTATCAAATACATAATCCCGGACGCTCCTGATGAAATGATGAAACTCCTCATTATCTTATAACCGTCGATACTACCAAGACGTAACTTAAGAATACCTATCAATATCAATATGTTTAGTACACCGGCTATGGAATAGGCCAGAGCCAGCCCCCGTTCCTCAAAATATCCGACCATCATCATAGCAAAACCTATGTTTAGAGCAACCGATGCCCCTCCTACCACTACCGGAGTAATTGTATCCTGAAGAGAATAAAACACCCGGTTAAGGAGTGGTAAGGCGCTGTAGGCGAAGAGACCAATGCAATAAAAAGCCAATACCAATCCGGTGGATACGGTATTGGCAGCCGTAAATTTGCCCTGCTGAAAAAGCAATCCAATAATCGGTTCACGCAGAGCTATTAAGCCAACACTGGCAGGAATGGTAATCAGAAATACCGCTCTTAACCCCAGGGAAAAAGTTCTTTTGAAATCCTTGATTTCATTTCTAACTATCTGCAGATTCATACTGGGGAAAACCGCCATGGCGATAGGAATTCCAAAAATGCCGATAGGCATTTGCATTAAGCGTTGGGCCAGTCGTAGGGCGGATATGGAACCCTCAGTCAACCCAGATGCCAGGTTTTGGGTAACAAACAGGTTAATCTGGGATACCGAAAGCCCAATTAATATGGGCACCATCAAAAACATAATCTGCTTGAATCCGGGATGCCGCAAATTAAATATAGGGTAATATCTCATCCCCGCTTTAAGTAAAGCCGGAATTTGCACTGCCAGATTAAGAATGGAACCAACCACCACCCCGATGGAAAAGGCCATAATGCCCACTTCCTTAGCCAAGGCCAAACCGACCGCGATAATTCCCACATTATATAGAATAGAGCCAATGGCCGGGCTGGAGAAGTGTTGTTTGGAATTCAAAATACCCAGAGCTATGCCGCTCAGCGTCATGAGTACAGTTTGGATTAGCATCACCCTGGTCAGGGTAACCGCCAACGTAATCTGTTCCGGCGGCAGCTTGGGAACCAGCATAATCATCAGCGGTCTGGCAAAAATCTCTCCCGCTATAATTAATACCAGCATCAACAACATGGCATAGTTAAACACGATGCTGGCAACTTTCCAGGCTTCTTCCTCCTGATTGCGTGCTAAATAACTGCTAAATACCGGAATGAAGGCCGAACTCAAGGCTCCGCCTACCAGCAGCATATAAATTAAATCGGGAATTGAAAAGGCTGCGTTATATGCATCTGTGATATGGGATTGTCCAAACCAGCTGTAGAGTACCATATCTCTGGCCATGCCCAGCAAGCGGGCCAGAAGGGTGGTAATCATCATAAAACCGGCTGCTTTTACCATAATTTTATTTGTGGACATTATTTTTCCCCTTAACTTCTCTTACCAATTTATATGTCTCTTACCTGTGAGATAATATAACATTCAAAGCAAGCATCTGCAATGTTATTGAGGATTAAACACTTGACAATTCCTTGGCATCTTATCCCATCGCCTAGCATTTCCAAAGAGATCTTTGAATTGGACAAAATACCAGAGGTCCTCCAACCCTAGGATGACTTGTCCATTTTAGAGGGCTTACAGCACATTTGAATAAAGGCTGGCAAGATTATAGACTATGTACTAGCACTACCTACTAAACTGCTTCGTTTTAACAAGTGAAGCAACCTAACTTTCCACAGACATATAGACAACAGTTTAGAAAGGAGTTACTAAATGTTAGGTAAAAAGATAATTATACCAGTTTTTATTTTGTCATTATTGTTTACAAACCTGTTCATTGTTAGAAGTGATGCTGCCCCATCTGCTTCCGATCATTCCGCTAAGGTGAGAGACACCGAGGTTGTACAGTTCCAACAAATGCTCAATGATAAGGGATTCTGGATCGGAGCAATCGATGGTATTTTAAGTTCCCAAGCATACCAGACAGTAATGCAATTTCAAATGGAAACCAATCTGGTTGCGGATGGCTTCGTAGGACAACAAATCAGACAAGCACCAATTTTGTCCGCCATCGATTCAGCGTCCGCATCGACTCTGTTTTTGGCCGAAAGCCCGGCGCAGTCTGACAACCCTGCTGCTAACCCTTCAGGGTCTGTCAGTACTACAGCTGTGAAACCAGCCGTAAAACCAGCTACAACCGTATCTCGAGGAACATCCACCCCATCCCGGGCGGGCAAAGTAATTACTATGGTTTCCACCGGCTATGACGGCTGCTATGCGTGTAATAAACCATATTATGGTGCTCCTTCATATATCGGTCTTCCTCTGGCACGTGGAATTGTAGCTGTGGATCCGAATGTTATCCCCATGGGAACCCGACTTTATGTGGAAGGTTACGGCAATGCTATTGCTGCTGATCAAGGTAATGCTATAAATGGTAATAGGATTGATCTTTTCTTTGACTCCCATCAACAGGCATCGAAATGGGGCATTAAGACGGTTAAGGTAACCATCTTGGGTAAATAAGAAAGCGGCTGTCCCTAAGTGGGCAGCTATATTTTTCGGCGAGGCACAGGAACGGTTCTTGTGCCTCGCCTTTCTGTATTTACCTTGGCGTGCTTTGTAGGCAGCAATGTGATACCATTAACATTACTCAAATATTGTTGCCTAAGGAAAGGAGCAAACTATGGATATTAAACCAATAAAAAACCAGCTCAAGCTTTATGGATTTAATAATCTTACTAAAACCTTGAGCTTTAATCTGTATGATATATGTTACGCTATCAATCCGGAACACAGACGAGAATATATAGAATATGTTGATGAAGAGTATAATGCAGAAAGATTAACCAAAATTCTAACCAAGGTTACAGATATAATTGGGGCCACCATTCTCAACATTGCTATGCAGGATTACGATCCTCAGGGATCCAGTGTAACCATCCTCATTGCTGAAAATGAGAGTCGTGCCGACGCCTGTGGTGATCTGAGTAAGGAATCACCCGGCCCTTTGCCCGAGTCAGTAGTTGCTCATTTAGACAAAAGTCACATTACCGTTCATACTTATCCGGAAAGTCATCCTGATAGAGGGGTAAGCACCTTCCGAGCTGATATCGATATTTCCACCTGCGGGCAAATCTCCCCGCTCAAAGCATTAAATTACCTTATTAATAGCTTCAATCCGGACATAAGTATCATTGATTACCGGGTTAGGGGCTTTACCCGCGATCTCGATGGCAAGAAATATTTTATCGACCATAAGATCAATTCTATTCAGAACTATATATCCAGTAGAACCCGCAGTCTGTATCAAATGATTGATGTAAATGTTTATCAGGATAACATCTTTCATACCAAAATGCTGCTGAAGGAGTTCGATTTGGACAACTATTTATTCGGAACAGCGAAACAGGACCTTAAACCCAGAGAAAAGTTTAAAATAAAAAGGCTAATCAAAAGAGAAATGATGGAGATATACACCGGGCAAAACATATCAGGGTTTCAATAGAACTGCCTCCTAGCAAGTACTTCGGGTCTGAGCGCAAGTAGGGACGTTCTTGCCTTGTGCTAGTTAGCACGCTATATGTCAATCTTCATCGTAGAAATCTAGATACGAATACTTCCTTCCGTCCTTTTGCCAACCCAGTATACATTCCATATTCACATTCTGAGTTGACCTCATTATCAGTTTGTCAGCGTTGGGAAATTTCTTTTTCAACTCTGCTATTGCATCCTTAATCTCATACCGCTTGCTCGCTATCCTCTCGGCGGCTACCATGCAGGCACAATTTAAAGGCCAAATGCCGTGTTCCTGAGTAAACTTCTCGATAAATTGCTCCTCCACATAATAAAGGGGGCGAATTAATTCCAATCCCTCAAAATGGGCTGCTTTTAATTTGGGCAGCATGGTTTTGAAGGAACCTGCATAAAACATGTTTAAAAGAGTTGTTTCAATAACATCATTAAAATGATGCCCTAGCGCCAGTTTATTGCATCCTAATTGCTGTGCTTTTGAATATAAAGCCCCGCGACGCATCTTAGCACACATATAGCACGGATAATCCTGAGCGATCTCATCAACAATATTAAAAATATTTGACTTAAAAAGATGAATAGGAATATTTAAATACTGACAATTATCCAGCAATAAAACCCTTATACTTTCATGATACCCGGGATCCATGGCGATGAATTCTAATTCGAAATTTCGATTGCCATGGCGCTGCAATTCTTGCAATAGTTTGGCCATAAGGGTGCTGTCTTTACCGCCGGAGACTGCAACTGCTATTCTGTCCCCATCCTCAATCAAATCAAAATCCTTGATAGCCTTAATAAATTTGGACCATAAATTTTTTCTATATTTGGTGATGATAGCGCGTTCGATTTTTGGTAGTGCCGCTCTTTCTCCCGTCGGCGGTGGTGTTTCACACCCATTGCCTGCAACTTTGCCCATCATTCAGCCTCTCTCATTCAAAATACGGTAACTCCTCTACCATAGTATAGACTATTCCTGTAGCTTTAAAAGAACTAAGGGTAAAATTAGCGTAAAAAATGGGGCCTAAGCCCCAATAAGATTAGTTTAACAACATACCTCATTTTTATTTATTAGTCACCAATAGGATCATCCATCATGGTTCCTAACCGGTAAACATGCCGATGCCCATCGGCCAGAGTAGTCTCTAACTTAACAAAATGGATATGCCTGCCATCACCAATTGGGATATTAACACCGGTAATCCCCTTTACCTTATGGTGATGATCTTCGTAAAAATCGGTATTGGTAAAGAACTTATGCTTGTGTTTTTTTCCGTGGCATACTGGAATCGCTTCGAAAGTTACTCCGGCAAAACGATGATTATGCTCTTCCGTAATTTCTACGCTTCCCAAGAACTCATGAACATGTTTAATATTAGTTTTCGACAATTCAATCACCTCCTCAAGAATATGTTGTATGATATTCCATATCCTCCCAGAAGGTGATTATACCTGCCTATAGATTTATTAAGCTTTAAACTTTGGTAACAGTTAAGCGTTCAGTGAGGCGATAAACTGAACGGCACTGCGTCCCGACCGGCCATGGTAATTTCTCTCCCATTGCAAGGCGCGTTGCCGCAACTCTTCGATCGACATTTCTATCCCTTCTCGCTCCGCCAGGTTCTCCACTATGGCCAGGAAATGCTCCTGATCTGGAGAGGTATACGTTATAGTGATGCCAAAACGATCGGCGAAAGAGAGCTTTTCCTGACGGGAATCGAAGCCATGTACATCATCTGCGGTGCGTTCGCTCCAGTTTTCCCTAATTAAGTTTCTGCGATTGGAGGTTACATAGAGCAGTACATTGCCCGGCTTGACCTCCAAACTGCCTTCAATGGTCGCCTTAATATATTTATACTCCACTTCAAAATCCTCAAAAGAAAGGTCATCAATAAATATGATAAAATACCGGCTGCGGCTTCTAACCGCCCGAAGTACGGACTGGATATCAATAAGCTGGTTCTTGCTGATTTCAATCATCCGCAAACCCCGCTCGGCATATTCGTTTAGCAGAGCTTTGACGGTTGAAGATTTGCCGGTGCCTTTTTCTCCATAGAGCAGAATATTATTGGCCTTACGTCCCCCCATAAAAGCTTCCGTATTAGCGCTAATAATCTGCTTCTGATACTGATAGCCCACTAGATCTTCGAGGCGGACCGGATCGGGAGCATCGATGCCAATTAAGCCATCATCCCAACGGAATGCCAGGTATTTATTCATTAAACCGCAGCCCGCATTTGAGTAGAACTGGGCTAATTGGTCGGTTATTTGTGCCGGAGTTATACCGGGCCTTAAAACTTGCTGCAGATGTATCAGGTTACGCTGCAGGTGACGATTAAACGTTCTGTTAAGAGTGCTGGGCTGAAAATCTGTGAGATAGGGAAGGCAGTCACCTGAGATAGATCTTGCCATAGCTGTCCAATCCCATTCGTAGGCTTCAAGTAAAATTGCCATATCCCGCAAGGTCAGTTGATAAAGACTGGGACTTATCTCATTAAAACTTTCGCACGCCAGGCTAAAACCATTTTCATCACTAGCCAGCAAACCGAGCAGGTAATTTTTCCATATGTCCCCTGCTAACTGCTGTTTTTCAGAATAGCTGATTAATTGGGTAAAAATATCATAGTAACAGTTTTCCCTGGCAACGCTGCTATGGAGTGATGGTTCTGTTGTCATCTGCACAAGTAACTCCACCTTCTGTATGATCTCATCATCCAGGATATGACGGTAGATAATTAATTGATGCAATTTCATTTATTTCACCTTTCTAGTCTGTAGTACTGCAACATTGCTTTGCAAATATCTTACCACTTCTTAATGTATTTACCTTCAGGGGATTTAGTCCCAATAAATATATTCAAGTTCTGGAGTTCACAGCCAGTTGGCACTTGCTGGCGGAGATTATTCTGAATATAAAGAAGAACGGGGCTTTATCCTTTATTAACTACTGCATTATTTTACAAATATTATTCGTAAATTCCAGTGGGTCCTCCAGCGGCAATCCTTCGATCAGCAGTGCTTGATTGTACAATAACTCGGTATATAGACCGAATTTATCTTTATCGTTTTCAAAAGCTTCGCGCAATGACTTAAAAACCTCGTGATTAGTGTTTATCTCCAGAACTTTATCGGCTTTAATATTCTGATTGTTGGGGACAGCGCTCAGTATTTTCTCCATCTCAATGCTGAGTTCACCCTCATTGGCCAGGCATACCGGATGTTGTTTAAGTCTTTTAGATGCCCTGACATCACTAACCTTATCTCCCAGAATGCCCTTCATATCCGCAAATAGTTTTTTATTTAAATCCTCATTCGCATCGGTGGATTTTTCAGATTCATCCTCTGCTATCCCCAGGTCACCGCTGGAGACAGATTTAAATTCCTTTTCTTTATAGCTCATCATTATTCTTATGGCAAACTCATCAACGTCATCGGTAAAATATAATATTTCATAGCCTTTTTCGGCAAGCAGCTCTGTTTGCGGTAATTTCTCCAGCCTGGCAATGGATTCTCCAGCGGCATAGTAAATATATTTTTGCTCTTCCGGCATTCTGGACACATATTCTTCCAAGGTGACTATCTTTTTCTCCCGAGACGAATAGAACATCAACAGGTCTTGTAAAAGCTCTTTGTCAGCTCCAAAATTATCATAAATGCCATACTTTATTTGCCTGCCGAAGGATTGATAAAACTTTTCATATGTGTCTCTTTCATTCTTCAACATGTTATTAAGTTCATTTTTTATTTTTGTTTTTATATTTTTAGCTATAAGTTTCAGCTGGCGATCATGTTGCAGGATCTCTCGAGAAATGTTGAGGGTTAAATCATCGGAATCCACCATTCCCTTTACGAAACTAAAACAGTCGGGCAACAGATCAGCGCATTTATTCATAATTAAAACGCCGTTGGAATACAACTCCAAGCCCTTCTCATATTCCTTGGTATAGAAATCATACGGCATTTTTTCGGGAATAAATAAAATAGCGTTATAACTTACCGTACCGTCAGTGCTAATGTGAATATGTTTCAGGGGTTTATCAAAACCATAGTGTTTTTCCGAATAGAAGTTGTCATAATCGTCCTGACTAAGTTCGTTCTTATTCTTTTTCCATATCGGCACCATGCTATTAATGGTCTGTTCTTCAGTGTATTCTTCGTATTCATCCTCACTGCCCTCTTTTAGTCTGCTTCTGGTCATATCCATTTTAATCGGATATCTAATAAAATCAGAGTATTTTTTAACGATGGATCTTAACCGGTATTCATTCAGATAGTCATCAAATTTTTCATCGTCGGTATTGGCTTTTATTTTAAGGATTATATCAGTACCGACCGAGTCTTTGGCAAAAGGCTCAATGATATAACCTTCTACACCTTCGGATTGCCACTTGTAGGCTTCATCACTGCCGAAAGCTTTACTTATAACTGTAATCGCATCCGCAACCATAAAGGCAGAATAGAACCCCACCCCGAACTGTCCTATGATATCATAGCCATCCTTCAATTCGGTTTCCTTTTTGAAGGTCGATGATCCGCTTTGGGCTATAATACCCAGATTATCATCCAATTCCTCTTTAGTCATGCCAATTCCGGTATCGGAAATTATTAGGGTTCTGTTTTGTTTATCAATGACTATCTTGATATAGTAGCTTTCTTTATCAAAGTTAAGCGATTCATCAATTAAGGTTTTGTAGTAAAGTTTGTCAATGGCGTCACTGGAGTTGGAAATAAGTTCCCGCAAAAAAATCTCCCGGTTCGTATAGATTGAATTGATCATCAAATCCAAAAGCCTCTTCGACTCTGCTTTAAACTGTTTTGTAACCATAGATATCTCTCCTCTCATAGTAAAAACTACGCATAGCGTAGCAAATAGTTTTCATTAGCACTCTCGGTTTAAGAGTGCTAATTGTAATATTATCTTACTCATTTTTAAATTAATGTCAATATTTTCAGTTATAATTTAAATAATGTTTCTTGCATTGGATTTTGATAGCGATCCATAGTCTCATTAGCCAACTCAATCGCCGTTCGTACCAGCTCTGGATCAAACTGGCTGCCGGCACACCTTACTATTTCCCTCCATGCTTGTTCCTGGTTTACTGGCTCTTGATATGGCCGCCCATTGATTAAAACATCATAGGCATCTGCGATGGTTATAATGCGTGACATAAGGGGAATTGCTTCGCCCTTGAGTCCGATGGGGTAGCCTTGTCCATCCCAATGTTCATGGTGAAACAAAATGGCCTCAGCTATAGGAGCCAGCTCTGGTGAACTAAGCGCAATTCGATACCCTATCTCAGGATGTTTTTTAAAAGTCTCCCATTCTTCCAGTGAATATTTTCCAGGCTTATCAAGAAGACTGTTAGGTATAGCAATTTTGCCTATATCATGAAAATATGCCAACATTTTTAAGTTATTCAGTTCGCTGGCCGAGAGATCAATAATAAATCCAATTCTAAGTGCCATTTCCTCCATTCGCATACAATGTTCTTTGGTTTCATGGCTTCTTGTCCAGAGACTCTTCTCCAATGAATTTATAAATGAGCTGCGGGTACTGCGAGCCTCTAATAGCTTATTGCGATACATCTTATCCTCGGCTTCTTTTATTATCCCCTGAATATCTTGCGTAAAGCGTTCTTTGCAAGCCATACCTAATGAAATACTTAGTTCTATTGGTAAGTCATCACTGCTCTTGCAGGCTTCTTGAATTTGTTCAACTACTCTTACCCCAGCTTCGCTGTCACATCCAGGTAGTAGGATGATAAACTCATCCCCCCCCCAGCGAGCCACAATGTCTTCCCGGCGGCATGATTTCCTTAATATTTCTGCCGCCTTTATTAAAAGTCTATCCCCTTCCTGGTGGCCCATGGAATCATTAATTAATTTTAAGCCGTTTAAATCTCCCATAATCAGACAAATAGGTAACTGCCTTTCAGTGTCAAGCCGTATTAATTCCTCTTCAAAAAAGGCCCGGTTATACAGACCGGTTAGTCTATCATAGAAGCTTAAATATCTTATTTCTTCCTCAGCCATTTTGCGATCAGTTATATCCATAATTATGCTTAAAATACATGTTTCGCAATTGATATCGAATACTTCAGCCGAATATAATACTACTCTTTGTTCTCCAGACCTTTTTCGGAAACTAAATTCCATATCATGAACCTTTTCTTTACTTACTATCATTTCTTTAACTAAATCATAATCAGCTGGATTAAACCAGAACCCCAATTCTAACAAGGTGTAACCAACTATTCTGACACGACTAGTACCGACTAATCGACAAAAGCTATCATTGATATCAATGATTTTTCCATCTTCAAGGTTGCTTATAGACATGGCTATGGGGCTGCCATTAAATGCCTTAGAAAATCGTTCCTCTGATAAACGCAAAGCATCTGCCGCTTGTTTACGTTCTAGCAGAACCTTATTGTTTTCCAGAGCCTTTTCAATTGTAGTCGCCATTATCTTCAGATAGTTGCGCTCGGCATCTTTAAGAATGTAATCATTGGCCCCACTTTTGATCGCTTTTACAGCAGTTCCTTCATCGCCAGTTCCCGTCGTTACAATTAATGGGATGTTCCTTCCAACTATCATCTCCAATATATCGAACAGATTGCCATCCCCTAAAGAAAAATCAGAAATCACCACATCAACATCTTGATTCACCAGGATCTCCTGAGCTTCTGTAATTGATCCCGCGACCATATATTGGTATGGTAAATTTTGCTCACTGACAGCACGCTCAAACGCCATTTGATCAACCCGATCATCCTCAACTAACAGGACTTTTAGACTTGGTATGGCGGTCATGAAAGATGCCCTCCCCCTAATCTGGTAGTTCGCTCAATGTCCAGTATAGGTCAATAACCCGGATTACCTCAACAAATTGAGTGTAATCTACTGGTTTGACCATATAACCTGCGGCACCCAGGTCAAAAGATTGGATCCTATCCCATTCTCCATGGGATGTGGTCAATACAATCACCGGGATTTTTCTGATAGAATCATCTGTTTTGGCTACTTCTAAAAATTCGATGCCATTCATCTTGGGCATATTCAAATCCAGCAGGATAATAGCCGGTTTTAAATTGGCCTCATCTCTTAAATACTCAAGGGCCTCTTCGCCGTTTTCCCTAATAATAACTTGATTGGCTACCTTGATGTCTTTCAAAGCGCGTTGGACGGTCATTGCATCAATCCGGTCATCTTCTACCAGTAAAATCGGTTTTCTATTTCGCATTATTCATCCTCCATCAGTCATTTTAAAAAGCAGGCAGGGTGAAATGGAAGGTGCTTCCCTCACCGACCTCTGATTCAACCCAGACATCTCCGCCATACATTCCAACAATCTTCTTCACAATAGTAAGTCCTATCCCCGTGCTTTCAAATTCATCACGGGGTTTCAATGTTTGGAAAATGATAAATATTTTATCAAAATATTTTTCTTCAATACCAGGTCCATTATCCGCTATACTAAATTGCCAATAATCATCTTGTTTCCCACAAGATATTCTTATTAGACCATCAGGTTTGTCCATATACTTAATGGCATTACTTATTAAGTTTTCGAACAATTGTATTATACGGGTTCTTTCCATGATTACAATCGGCAGCTCATTCTCGATAATAATAGAAATGTTGTCTGGCGGCCCTAACATTTCTATTACATCCATTATAACCGCTTTTATTTCAATTTCGGTCTTTTGTTCCTCATTCTGGTTTAGCCTTGAATACTCTAATATTCCTTCCAAAAGGTTATGCATTCGTGTAGTTCGGTTAACTATTAAAGCCAGCTGTTCTTGCCCGACTTCATCAAATTTGTCGCGGTTATCTGCATAAAGCCATTCGGCCAGAGATCTTATCCCGCGGAGCGGAGCCTTTAAATCATGGGACACTATATAAGCAAAATCTTTCAGCTCCTGGTTAGCCGATTCAAGTTCTTCCATAAGTTCCTGGCTTCTTTTTTCCGCCGCCCGACGTTCAGTAATATCTTCGCCAATTATAGATAATCCAGCCTTGCTGCCATCCAAGTTAAGCAATATAGTAATATTCCACAGAACTGATCTATGTTCACCAGATTTAGTCAGAAGCTCACTCTCACCGAAGTAAGCGGTGGTTTTTAATTCCAGGTTTCTCTTAAGAGTAATGTGCCTATCGCGCTCACGTACCTCCATGGGAACGAAGGTATCGAACCAATCCTGGCCAATAATTTCTTCCCGCTTCCAGCCTAACAACTGCAGCAAAAAGTCGTTACAAAAGGTTATACGGTTCTGGTTATCCAGAATCGCAGTCACCAATTTGACATTTTCTAAGGTTTCACGAAACCTTCGCTCTGATTCCCTGAGGACTTCTTCAATATGTTTGTGTTCGGTTATGTCTACGGCAATACCAATAAAGTTTTCGTAATTACCGTTCTTATCTGTAATAATGGTACCACTGGATGTATTCCAGTGCCAACTGCCATCCTTATGTTTGATTCGGTATTCAATACTCTTCTGGGGCATGCCGGTGCTAAAGCCCTGGTAAACAAAATTCTTACAAATATGGAGATCATCGGGATGGATAAATTGCTCAAAAGGTCGGTCAACAATTTCAGATAAATCATGCCCCAATGTTTCTTTCCAGCCGGGTGATACGAAAACAAATCGGCCATCTTTGGATATCGCATAGATAATACCATTGGTATTTTCAAAAATACTGCGCAATTTCGCTTCACTTTCACGCAATCTTTCTTCTAAGGCCCGCTGCTGGGTAATATCAGTTCCAGTGCCAATAGCATGGTAGTTAATACCATTTTCGTCAAAAAGATAAGTAATCGTCCAACTTATAAGTCGGGGCTCTCCATCTTTGGTTAGCCAGTTATTCTCAAGTTTTTTCTTTAGACCGGGTGAATTCCAATTTACCTCGGAATAAGCGAATAAAGCTCTAACCATTCCAATATCTTCAGGGGAACACATTTCCCATACAAATTTGTCGCGCACATCATCTAAGGTATACCCGGTAATCTCTTCGCATACCTGGTTAAAAATTATGATCCGCCCTTCCTGATCAGTAACCACGATCAGGTTGCCGGCAGTGTCAAGCAGGGCCGCATTAAAATTGCGTTCTTCCTTTAGCCGCCTTTTGGCCATTATCCGTTCATTAATATCAGTGGTAAGACCACTCATTCTGAGTGCTCGGTTATTTTTATCCCGGGCTACAACTTTGCCAACTCCCTGAACCC
The DNA here is from genome assembly GCA_963665865.2 of Syntrophomonadaceae bacterium. Taxonomy (GTDB): domain Bacteria; phylum Bacillota; class Syntrophomonadia; order Syntrophomonadales; family Syntrophomonadaceae; genus PHAA01. The sequence goes on from CAXXWF010000001.1 coordinate 2,904,490, forward strand.
ATTTCCAAGTGCCGGATTGGGTCAACAATCGATATTCAGCCTCATATTGAAGGTTACGTCCTCGAATGTGGTCACTAATCCGCTTCATTACTTGAGGTCTATCATCAATATGAATACGGCTCTTCCATGCCTCAAAGCTGGTATCCATTTCTCCTTCAGTATATCCCAGCAACCTATACCAACTAGGGCTATAATAAAAAATACCCGTCTCTAAATTCCAGTCCCAAAAACCGTTGTTGCTTCCTTCCAAAGCGAGCCTAAGGCGTTCCTCGCTTTCCCTAACCCTTTCATCCGAAGTCTCTAACTGCTGCAGTCGCTGTAACCCCATGGTGGATAAAATCCCGGTTAACTCAGTATAAAATTCCATGCTTGATTCAACATCCCGTTCATTAATAACCGGAACCCGGTGGAGAGCCTCAATATAGGCGGATTCATCAAAACCGTATTCCCGCGCTTGCAGACGAAAGAATTCCACATCAGGGGGCTCGGACACAAATTGCCCGGTGAAGAGGGTACCTAAATGTTGATTATCAACTATAATAGGAACCGCACAATCAATAAGGCCATTTAAACATTTATAGGCAATGTATGGATTTTCCCGCAAATGCTCTTTGATATAGCTGTCACTTTGCCTGCACAGGCACTCCGTTCGCGGACAAACGCGATGGAATTTCGTGCAAATATCCTGCCAGCCCACTGCGACTAAAATTTCCCCATCCGTATCAAGAATTGCCGACACCATCCCACTGATAGCGGTGAAATGTTCCAGTAATTTTTGCAGCGATGGTATATCTATGAGCTCATTTAAACTATAACGCACAATTGTCCGCCTCTCATTGCCTGTAGAATATACAAGGTAATTTACTTAAAAAGCCCAAGTAAATACCCACCTTTATTATCGGATTAAATATAGGAAGTTAATAGCAAAAAATATTAAAATCAACAGCATTCTATAATTATATCTTAAAGGAGACTATTTGTTATATTTTTTCCCCCACCCTTACCCACTCTTCAAAGTAAAAACGGGATAAGGTACCAGTCCCCGCGTTATAAATTATTAAGGTTAGTTTCTTTTAGTTGCAACTGTTGAACACTACTATACATTTCCATCTCCTTCATTCATGTGCCGCCCTTCTGCTGCAATAGGTATCTGCCATTATCTAAAAAAGGTCAGCGTATTTTTGTTTCTCATGATGAAGGTGGGTCAGTTTCTGGCCAAAACTTGACTACTTTGTAGCCAAAAATTGCTCAATTTACATGTCCGAATTTGGATCAGTTTATTTTACCATTCACAACCACTCATCAATAAAGCAAACTCAAAAACTGGCTTTCACCAATTTGGGAATGTTGATTTATTTACGTTATTTAGTTTAAATCTTTTCAAATTGTCCAATTAAGCAATTTTCAACTTAATTAATTTTAGTCAAACTGTTATAATTATTTAAAAAAGGAAAGAAGGAAGTAAAATGAAAAAAGTTATTCTTTTACTAACCTTAATATTTATTTTTACCTTTTCAGGTATTGCCCTTGCAGATCAATCTATTAAATTAATTGTCAATGGACAAACAATTAAACAAGAAGTAACCCCTCAAATTATCAATGATCGCACTTATTTTTCTGTTAGTGTTTTAGGAAATGCCCTTGGGGTAACAAATGATAATATTTTGTGGGATGGATCAAAGAACACTGTTATCCTAATTAAGGGCGACAAGGTTGTTCAAATGACCATTGGCAACGATGCTCTCCTAGTTAATGGCAAAGTAACAATTATGGATGTTCTACCACTAATGATTAATGATAGAATTATGCTTCCTGCTGCTTATGTGGCTGGAGCCTTGGGATATAACGTTGCATGGGATAATAGTAATAATGCTGTAATTGTTAGTAATGTTACTCCATTAAATACTTCCACTACTGATTCAAATGTTACTCCATTAAATACTTCCACTACTGATTCAATAGAAAAACAAGAATTTTTAAAAATAGATGCTCAAGTTACCCAATTATTGAATGATATAGATTCGCTTCTAAAAAAAGATTTGATATCTGCAACGGACTTTAGCGAATTGAACGATAACTTAAATAAAGAAGTCGATATTATTAGAGCATGGCCTGAATTATCTCAATATTCAACTATCAAAGACATGTTTATCCAAACCCTTATTAATGGCAATAAAGCGTGTGAAGCTAAAGAATTTATTACAGATCCTAAATATATTAAGAGCGTAAACGAGTCAAGAAGACTTTTATTACAATATAGTCAGGACTATAATAACGGTAAAATAGATATTCGAACTGAAAAAATAAAACTTCAAAAATAAGGTTACTAAATACAAACTATAATTTCATATTTATAAGCAAATCAAGGAGAGATATTTTTATTTTATCTCTCCTTTTTGTTTTGGAAATGACCTGCCCCCAGGTACTGTACTCATCTAGCTGAAGTTCAGCGACAAGGTAAATAATGGTACAAACTAAAATAATAGGGACACTATGGTTGAGTCAACGAAGATAGTTGTATCTGCTTCGCGAGTCCATAGGCGGTCGGGAGGTCGCTGTCGCTGTCGACTAAAACGCGACCAATAACGAGCACTGAATTATTTGGTGAAGAAACCTGTGACACTCCCTGCGGCACGGCCCCTTTCCAACCGGGGCCGCTGATGAGGTAGTCGCCGGACTCGGTTCCTGTGGTGCGTTTGCCGACGTAGGCAAAGTTAGTGTTTTTCGACGGATCGGTGAACTGCACGCTGTAATAGCGACCGGCCATGTCTGGCACATGCAAGATTTGTGGCCCTTTACTGAGGTCTAACCAGCCGAGCGTGAGGAGCGTATCACGGTTCACGCCCGTAGTCGTTAAGTGTGAGCCTGATGCATGGAGTGGGTCTGCAAATAGCGCTTGAGGTTGCGTATAGATCGTGTTGATTGGGACGGGGCCGTCGCCAAACCCTTTAACGAGGATCGCCCTCTTGAACACGTTCAGAAGCATACGCGGCAAAAAGTAGATGACAATGAACCATGCTGCGACCATGAACGAACCGAAAATCAGCAAATGCTCGTATCTCACATGTTCCATCATTTCACCTCCACAACTGGCGGCACGTTGTATTTTCCGCCTAGAACTGCCTCACCGGGCATATATACGCGTAACCAGAGAATAAATTTGCCCGAGGGCGCGGGCAACCAGTTGGATTCACAACCTGCCGGAGCGGTGTTCTGGATGTAAATGTCGACAGAGCCGTCGGCGTTTGGCACGAGTCCTGACCGATCAGACACGCTGTACCGATTGATTGAATTCGCCACAAAGCGATTCTTCGCATCGCCCATAGTCAGTGACCAGAACGCATTATTCGGCGGGAGTCCACCCGCCGGAAAGCGCATGATGTAGTCGTGCTCTCCGGAGAGGTCATGACTCGCGCCATCTACGGATGTGGTCCAGTACATTGCCTCTTGCGGTATGTTTATTGGGCCAGGAAAGGCTAGGGTACACGCGGCTCGCAGCAACATGCCATTGCCAGGTGCGCCGCATCCAAATATGGTGCTCCATCCGTTGACCTTTGTGGATTTGATCTTTGCGGTAATATAGGCCGTGGCAATCGCCAGCCCGAAGCCGACGAGAATGCCTTGAATCACGTCAGTTCTCACAAGTCTTGTTTGTATAAAGAAGAACGATTTGATCATGACATAACCGCAAATCACACCGCTGATTATCACTAGATAATCATATGCTTTTTTGGTCATTTAGTTATTCCCTCCCACTTCTGCCCGCAGTGGGGACCCTTATAGTTGCCGGACGCGCAGGAGCGAAGCATAGAGCAGTCCTAACCACTCGGGTCGCATTCTTGCGTTGCCCTACCCTGCTTATCGGTAAAAACACCGTTATTTTTTCCAGTTTGTCCAAAACGATACCAATGCTATCCTCTCTTATATATTACGGTTATCGTCTCGTATATTTCGATCAACCTAAGTGCATAGCCACCACTATAATTTCCTCATTTCTTTTATTCCAAAGGTCATTTTTGAAATCTACGATATCCGAAAGATGCTGCTTATACTTTTTAAATTCATCGTTAACATCCAGATACGCAATGTCCGACACGGTAATTTTTGATGTCAGACTTTCACATAGGCCATCATCCCTAAACTTCTTTACTGGAAGTGCATCATTAACGGGTGTATCCCGAACTTTGTGTAAATTCTAAATTGATGTAAAATAAGGCGATATTTTTGAGAGGACAGATGGCCGAAAAAGTCAGCTGACCCCTTTAAAGTTGAATTATAAGTTAAAGATTTTAGATGTCAACCTATCTGATCCGATCCTCGAAGTGGATTTCCAGCTGGGAGTGGATGCGGCCCCAGTCCTGCCGTCGGCCAGTCCATTTTTTGGTTATATCCATCATGGCAAGGGAAGCACAGGAGCACACGGGGACGGCTCTTTTGTGCACATATAGATAAAGTGTAGAGCGGAAAATAGAAGGCGTGATAATGTGCCCAGAAAGCAAAGAGAAAAGAGTGAAACAGGAATATACCACATTATTATTCGGGGGATAAGCAAACCATCTTCTTCTATTATTTAAAGAATAGGCATCTTGACACCGTTATTCAAAATTACATATTCCATAGTCATTACTCCTTTCGCATTATTTATGCCCGATGAATATTGCGGACTTGGCTATAGATACGCCGCCATATGCCTCCATCGTGGTGTTGCCATAACCGCTCAGTATATCTGCTAAATACTCTTTCTCGCATCCTTTGCCAAAGTAGAACTTGGTGGAATTTTCAAAAATGGAGTTATTCATGAGTTATCTCCTTCGATTACTTGCTGTATTGGCTAAAGCCGTTTATCCAAGAAATCTACTGCTTTCTTTACGGCTTGCGCAACATATTCTGGTTTCCAATATGTTTGGATATGGGTAGCTCCCTTGATCAAGAACAATTCCTTATCGTTCGTACCTGTTGCTGCAGCAAATACTTTTTCAGTCAAATAAAAAGTATCGGCGATGCTTCCAGCCATCATCAGTAATGGTTGTTGGATAAGATCCATATTTTCTGAAGCGTTGAAAGTAAACAAATCAAGAAGGCTACTTAAAGTGTATTTGAACCACTTCGTCAATCATGGCATTGATTGTGTCTGCGGCTGCCTCTGGATTAACATGCCCGTGATAGGGCATGAGCGAAGCGACGCGTGACAGCGGCAGTATAAACTCACCAAATCCATCAAAAGCCGAATGATGAATGATGTCCTTGATTGGGTCACTGGTTTTCACATGCATATAACTCTTTTCCCAACTTGCATTTGTTTCTTTTGCGTAGGTTGGCGCATTCCTATAGTTAGCACGTATTTCAGGGCTTCCTGTTTTATTCGCCTCGCAACTAGTACTTACCAGAAGTGCTGCCTGCAAAAATCCAATCGTCATAATCTTTTTCATATTTACACAGAAAACATGGTCATTTTGGTATCTGTTCTTATCGACCAACCCGCTTCGCGGCATCCGAACCGGGCTGATAGCGGTCGCCGGAGATTATTATTTTATCGAGAGCCGCATTGATGTCTGCCCTCTCTCTCTCGGTCAGTTGTACATCCGCTGCGCCTAAGTTCTCTTCAAGACGATGTAAATTTCGTGTGCCTGGGATTGGTACAACCCAAGGTTTTTGTGCCAATACCCAGGCAAGAGCAACCTGCGCCAGGGTGACATTCTTGCTCGCGGCGACTTCTTGAACCAAATTCACCAAAGCCTGGTTGGCTTCAATGTTTTCTGGCGTAAAGCGCGGTACCTGTTGGCGAAAATCTAAAGAGTCAAAGGACTGCTCCTTTTGAATCGAGCCGGCTAGGAATCCCTTCCCCAGCGGGCTGAAAGGTACGAAGCCAATGCCCAGTTCTTCCAGTACAGGCAACACTTCTTTCTCTGGCTGCCGCCACATCATAGAGTATTCGCTCTGCACCGCAGTCAACGGGCATTCCGCATGGGCGCGGCGGATTGTCTCTGCGCCCGCCTCGGACAGCCCCCAATGGAGGATCTTGCCTTGGTGCATGAGATTCTGCATGGCTCCGGAAACTTCTTCTATAGGTACGTTGCTGTCGACGCGGTGCAGATAGTAGAGGTCGATAGCATCGACGCCGAGACGCTTAAGTGACCTGTCTGCAGATTTAAGTATTTCTTCCGGGCGTCCATCCACTACCTGCTTGCCGGCCACATTCTTGATTCCGCATTTTGTGGCTATTACAACTTTTTGGCGGTAAGGAGCCAGTGCTTTTCCGACAAGTAGTTCATTGTCGTCATACACCTCTGCCGTGTCAAAAAAGGTCACACCCCAATCAATTGCCTGATGAATCAATCTCACAGCGTCTTTGAAGTCCGAAGCCGGGCCATAACCGTGGCTCAACCCCATACAGCCAAGACCAATTTCGGATACCACAAGGTCATTCCCCAGGGTACGTGTTTTCATATATATACCCGCCTCCTATATGTTTTTCCCCGCTTTATACGCATCATCCATTGCCGTGTTCCCCTGGATATCACCTAACTGCCATGCGCCGGCGCCATAAATGACTCCTTTTACTTTTGCTCCAGGTAAGCAGTCGGTGAAACCCCTAAGCCCATCTATCGTCCGTTCCATCATTCTTTTACTTGCGGCAGCCGTGGCAATGAAATAGAAATCCTTTTTTTTAATTTCCATATAGCGGGGAAGCGTCCTGTCGATCATAACCTTCATCTGCCCGTTCATCGTGTAAAAATAGACAGGGGTTGCCAGAACAACTACTTCCGCGTTGACCAGCTTTTCAAGCAGAGCAGCCATATCATCTTCCTGAACGCATATTTGGCTATCTTTACAGGTGTAACAAGCGGAGCAATACCCGATGTTGAGATCGTTTATATAAATTTTCTCAACCATGTGGCCTCCTTCAGTCGCCCCTTTCGCAAACTGATTGCAGAGCGTGTCTGAATTCCCGCCCTTGCGCGGGCTGCCTGACAAAATCAATACCTTCTTACTCATACTTTCCTCCTTGACGATATATGTTAGTTATAATAGAATTAAGTAGTTTAATTACATTGTACAAGTTAAAGTCAACTTTAAGTAAATGCCTACTTAGAAAATTTTTAAGGAGATGCGCAATGATATACACAATCGGAGAAATGGCAAAAATGCTGAGGGTAGCTCCATCAACCCTCCGTTACTATGATAAGGAAGGTCTGCTTCCTTTTGTGGAACGTTCAGGTAGCGGTATGCGGATGTTTAAGGAAGCCGATTTTGAATGGCTTTTTATTATCGACTGCCTGAAAAAAACAGGAATGTCGATTAAAGATATCCGTGACTTCATTGAAATGGTGATGAAGGGTGACGAAACCATAGGAGAGCGGCTGAAACTGTTCCAAAAGCAGCGCAAGGCAGTTGAGGAACAAATATCGCAATTACAGGCAACTCTGGACATCCTAAATTATAAATGCTGGTATTACGAAACCGCAAAAAAAGCCGGAACAACAGCGGTACCGAGAGAACTGAATATGCAGGAAGTGCCGGATAATATGCGCCACGTAAAGGAAATGCTGCAAAAGACTCACACAATATAACAACCTACCGTTTGAATACAACGAAAAAACATGCAGGAGTATATGACTATACTAACAATTCATGATATCGTTTAATCTTTTGAAGATGATTTTTTTTTCTTTCCAGACCAATGGTGGAGAATTTACGGCTAAATGGGAAGATGGAGATAACGACGAAGCTTACATCACATGTCGCCACTGTCGTTGCCATAATCCTTTTTAATTCGTTAAGTTCAAGCATGGCTCTCAAACATTAACATGCTGGCCTCCACTTTATTAACTTGGCGGCTTCGCCGCGCCGAAATATGCACCTTGCCTCAGCTTCGACTTCGAAAAAGAGACCTTACCTTTAAGTTGACTGCTAAGCACTTGGACCAGGATAAGATAACAGCCTTTAAATATCTAATTGTGCTCAACAACCAGCATGCCCAAATTCCAAAGCATTCCTCATTAAAACCGGCCCAGGAGGAAAACCCCAAATATGCCTTCAGGACCTGGCTTACCAGGCTGGGAATGATTGGTGCTGGGTACAAAACCTCCAGGAAAGTGTTGCCCGCTACTCTTGAAGGAAACGGGCTTTTAGAAGGGTCGCTGAGAAGAATGAATAGCTGAAGGATTAGGTGAATATATTTTGTTGGAGAAGGACTGTGGGGCATGTCTTAATGTTAAATGGAATTATTGATGCTATTCATCCTTGCTTGCCTTGATCTCGGACCGCTGGGCGGGAAAAATATCTCTTCTTTGAGCGCAATGCTAGCTCCGGCAGCAACAATATCGGCAGATGGTTTGTCGAGCGGAGGCAGTCACTTCAATGTGTTCATCATGCTGTATAAATTGCAAAAAGTTGGCCCGACAAATCCTTAAATCAGTATCAAATAAGCATCATGCGTCGAAAGAAGACCGACCGATTCCCTTTTCTTAATTCTCCCAACTTGTTATCTGGCTCCTTACGGGCATAATTGATAAATGTGCCTACCTTCTGCCTCGGTCATTACAATCTTCCGACGCTGGACTAAATAATCGAGATGGGCAATTGCCTCACCAGTAGCGAACCATCGTTGGAAGCGAGGTAATTCCTCCCAGGAATCATAAATAAGGTCCCAATGCATTTTGCTTGCAACCTGGTAAGCGTTGAGAGGTCCGGGGCCAAGAATAACTAAAATTTCCGCCAATCTGCGCTCATGATGCTGCTTCAGTTGGCCTATCCTGACATGATGATCGTGGATCAGCTGACGGTGCCCGGGCAAAACCAGGACGATGTCCATCGCATCAACTTTATCCAGACTGGCCAGGTAGTCCCCCAGGTAATCGTGACCGGAGTCGCCCCAGGTAGTAATATTGGAGGTAATGCCAGCCAGTAAATGATCCCCGGAAAGCAAAAATTTGTGGACCGGTTCGTAAAGGCACATATGTCCCGGGGAATGACCGGGGGTAGATATGCAGACCAGGCGATAAGGCCCAATCTCCAGCTGATCTCCATCCTGCACAAAACTGAAATTCAGCTCGTCGCCGGAGATAAAGTTCCTGATCGTCTCGCCTTGCTGGCCGATCAAATCCGCTGGGAAACCGTTTTTTAAGTAGATGGAATTGATTTGCAGCCAGTATTCTGGAGTCATGCTGGCGTGCAATATATCTGCGTCAATCTGGCTGCAATATACCCGCGAATTCGGACAAGCCAGAGCGTATACCAAGCCGGAATGGTCACCGTGTACATGGGTGACGAAGAAGTCTATCTCCGCCCAATCCAACTCCAGTTCGGCAATCGCCTCCAGTTGGGCTGCTTTGCATTCCACCCAGTTGAATCCGGTGTCGACCAGGAGGTGGCGGTCTTTGCCCCTAATCAGATAGGAGTTAAGGCTGCGCAGGGGATTCCGGGGCAGGGGCACCTCTATTTGGAAGATACCCGGCAGTATTTCTTTAACCACACCTACACCTGCTTCCTCAAGACATTTTATCCCCCTTCTGTGTAGACAAAACCCTCAACGATCCGCCCAAGTAATTGATTTCTGCACTCAGCGAATCAGATTTACGCAACCTTTCAATAATCTTTTCCTCAAAAAAGGTGTTATTTCCAATAAGATTGATAGCTTCGTATAAATAATAATGTCGGTCACATTCACATTGCCAGTCATATCTAGTGTCATGGAGGCAAGCATATAAAACGGCATCCCTATAGCACTCGTTGTTACCCTGCAATTCTTTAAGTGCAAGTATGGCACTGCCAACCCCCATATTTATAGCCCTCTTAAATTGATTTAATAATATATGCCATCACCCCACAGAACTCTCATTACTGAATCTATTTTACTCTCTATAAGAAACAGCATTTTATTTTCATTTAATAATGCTTGGCACTATCAGAAAACTCTATCTTCTAAAACCAACGCATTTAATACAAAGTATACTAATATCGCTCCTGTGGCTGAATGAAATTGGAATTTTATGAGCCTTCCTGCTTAAAATGTCCTTCCTTAATCTTATCTGGTTCTGTTGGTAGGTTTAATTTTGCAAGCGTCTGTTTGACATAGTGGAGGTTCTCTTTATGCCAACGCATTGTATGATAGGATAGGTTTTTGAGTTCCATTTCGTCCAAGAATAAGCTTACGCAGTAATCAAAATCATCGCCCCCTTTTACAAGAGGTGGCAACTGAAACCTCATTCTCAATGATTTTTCCTCTTCTCTTTGTCATCCTATATACCTCCTAATTTATTATAAGAAGGAGGTGCATCCGCTTTTACTACATACGTCCGTTGCGTACGCAAATGAAAAAAGCTGCTGCGTATTTACGAAAGCGCAAATCTACAAAAGCCCTAAATCTAGCTGTAATTTGGTGCGGTGAGCGGGACTTGAACCCGCACGGATCTCTCCATACGCCCCTCAAACGTACGTGTCTGCCGATTCCACCACCACCGCACAATGATTGATGTGGAACTTACCTTTGGGTCATTGATGACCATGCATATTATACAATAGCAACCTATGCCTGTCAATTAAATGACGGCTTCATAGCAGGCAGATGCGGGCTATTATAAGAGTGCAGTTGCGGGGCTCGTTCCGTTACTATCTGTTCAAAATGAAACTAAACCTACAGTATCCCAATCAATCATTTCCAGACTATCAACCTGAAAATCCCGTACGTCTTTCCCTATCAATATGGTGGCTTTTTTCTGAAACAGCCACAGGCAGGGAGCATCGTCTACTATTATTTCTTCGGCGCGTTTCAGCAGCTTCAAACGCTCCTCTTCATCAAGGTACTCAGCGCGGGAGTCATCCAGAAGTTTATCCACCTGCGGGTTGTGGTAACCGGTTAGATTACTTCCGCCGGTTGATGTACCATAAAACAAAGTATAGAGGAGGTTATCAGCATCTTCATAGTCCGCCCGCCATCCAAATCGGAAAAAGCTGAGCTGCATGTTGGAAAGCTGCTTCGTATAATAATCCCAATCATTTTCCTGAACTTGCACGGTAATACCTTGCAATCCTAATTGCCGAGCAACTTCCAAGGCAACTTGGCGATGGCCAGGATCGCTATTGTAGGTCAAGGTTAGGGGCTGCAAACCCTTCCCTTTAGGAAAACCAGCTTCGGTTAGCAGCTGTTGGACCTCGTCAGGATCGTAAGAATAGCCCCGCATCTGTTCGTTATATGAGGTAGAGCCGACCGGAATTACCCCTTTAGCCGGCAGGTAGCCGCCGCCAAGGATATTCTTAATAATGGCATCACGATCAATCGCATAATTCAAAGCCCGGCGTAATAGGTAGTTGTTATTATAGGGTTCACGGTTAAGGTTAAACCCTAACCAATAAGCATCCATAAGCGGTTTCTCAATAAATTGCTTTTTGTATTGGGCATCACTAGCAATCTGTGGTAATTCCTTTAAGGGCAGATCATCTAAATAATCAACCTTACCTTCTTTAAAGGCAGCCAGAGCCTGACTCTCATCCTGGTAACGAGTAAAAGTGATTGCGGCAAGGTTAGGTTTATCACCATAGTATTCTTCATTCCTTAGCAAGACTACATTGTCCGGGGTGCTTTTATTGACTACAAAGGGTCCTGTTCCGGAGGCTGCTTCGGTTGATCTGTCGACCACCCAGAATATCGGATTTGTTAGGACGTATATAAATGCCGCATCCGGGCTGGCTAACGTTATTTTCAAGTTGTTATCTTGAAGAGCTTGAATACCCGAAATATTAGAGGTGTTTCCGTTTATGAATTCGCTTGCGCCTGCAATTCTCAGAAACATACACTGATTAGCCCATTCCTTGCTCAAGGAAATATTCTTTTCCCATGAAGTTTTTACCGCACTGGCGGTTACTTCTTTCCCATTACTGAATTTAATGCCTTCTTTTAATATGATATTGATTGTCGTACCATCATCGGCATATGCCCAGTGCTCAGCTAACAGTGGCTTAAGCCGCCCCTCTTTATCATCATAGCTTACCAGGCCTTCATATACTGCACTGGCGGCTAACTGCTGGGAGTGATTCTCCAGCAGGGCTGGCTCCAATTTATCCAATGATTCTACCACCGCTGCCTGAAAAGGCCGCGAACTCAAAGTGGCGACAAAGACTGCCTTACGCAGATACATGAAGCCCCCTATAATAAGCAGAATCAACAGCAGGCTAGCCAGTCGTTTCTTTATTATGTTGTTATACAAAACGCTCCCCCCTCTGCCCAGTGTACTAGCCTATTTATATGCTGGGGGCTGTCCTTGTATTCTTGCGCCTTGCTGTATAACGATTAAATGCATAAAAATAGCCGGTCTCCCGGCTATTCAGACCGTCAAAAAAGTCCAATAGCTGCGTTATCAACGAAAGCTCGTTCAATCAACGTACCTTATGTACGCCTCAATCACGACCTTTCATTGATGCCTTGCTCTTGAACTTTTTTGCTCGGTCTGCCTTTATTGACACCCTGAAATAGCCGGTCTCCCGGCTATTTCATTTCTTTTTATTCGGTTAGAAATGCTTTCGTTCACTTGACCCCACCATAAATAGCATTATAGGCTTGGTAGTTTTTCAATACATTTTTTACATATTGTTTGGTTTCCGGGAAGGGAATGCCTTCCATGTTATTAGGGTTGCCATCCCATCTGCCTTCTTGAACCCATTGGCTCACTTTTCCTCTCCCGGCATTATAAGCAGCCACCTGCAAAGGTATATTGCCTTTGAATTCGGTATTAAGATCCTTAATGTACCAGCAGCCAAAGCGAATATTGACCTTCGGATTATGAAGATCCTCCGCATTGAAGTTACTAATATTCATCTGCTTGGCAATCCAATCAGCCGTTTCCGGCATGACCTGCATAAGCCCTTTGGCCCCTACCCGTGATTGCGCGGTGGTCTGAAATTTGCTTTCCGCTCGAATGATAGCAAATACCAAGTATGGATCCACATTATATTCGTGTGCCATAGAGAACACTATATCGCGGTTCGGCAGAGGATAAAAAACTGTAATCCATTTGGGAAAGGATATTACTACCCCCAGAAATATCAATACAGCAACCCATAGGCATATAGAAACTCTGCTTTTTGTTGTCCTTTTCAAATGAAAACCTCCAGGGGTTCCTTCTGTAACAAATAATATTTATGAATGATGTAAAATATCTAAGAAATATCTGGTTGCTGCCCTAAGAGTTTCCTCAATACTGCCGCTATTATCAATAACTACGTTAGCCCGCTGCGCTTTTTCATCAAGCGACATCTGGGAGTCTATGCGTTTCACGGCCTCTTCCCTAGTATAATGGTTCCGTTCCATCAATCTCTTGATCTGGGTCTCCCGGTCAATCCAGACCACCCAGACCTCGTCGGATAGTTTGTCCAACCGGGCTTCAAACAGTAAGGGAACATCCAATACTATAACAGTATCCGGTCTGGTTTCCTTTATGCTTCCCAGTTCATTTTTTATGCTTTCTATAATCCTGGGCCGGGAGATCCGATTAAGTTCGGCCATTTGCTCGGGATCATCAAATACTATCTTCCCCAATTTAGCTCGGTCAATAGCCAGATCGGGATTCAAAATCTCCCTGCCAAATTTATTAACTATGTCCTCCCAAATGGGTTGGTGGGGTTCCATGAGCCGATGGGCGGTTTCATCTCCGTCGATAACCGTGGCGCCTAGATCAGCCAGGGCTTTGGAAACTGTGCTCTTGCCGCTGGCAATCCCTCCGGTTAGGCCAATAACTTTCATCTGCACATCACCTTTAGATTAATTTACATGTTCCCAGAACCAACAGTATTATCCCTGCTAATAATGAGGAGATATTTTTCAGTCGTTCATTCTCCATTATCCGTCCCATGGTTAACCCAATATTGATCAAGATAAATTGTAACATACCGACAGTGATAGCTGTGAGCAAAATATTAAAGCCAGTCATTGCCAACCCTATCCCCGCAGCAAAGGCATCCATCGCTAGAGCCATTCCTAAGAAAAAAGCTTCTTGCGGACTGATTTCTCCCGAAGAGTCGAAATCCGCGCTAGACGGTTCCTTGAGAATTTGTACGATAATTCCCAGAGGTCTGACGCTTAGAGATAACAACGCATCTTCTTCATTGGTATTATTGCAGGCCCTTTGTAAACCTGCCTGCAACAAATAGTATATGCCAATTAAAACAAGTACAATCGCGCCTACATGCGCTGCCACAATCGGATTAAAGAAGGAAGCCAGACCTTTCCCCAGAGTCATGGCAATGGTGACTGCCAGAGATGATGCCAGAAATATAATTGCCATCGCCACTATGGGCATCCTAATTTTCTTTACACCATAGGCTATCCCTACCATAAAGCCATCTGTACTCACAGCAAATGCAAACATGAAAATCGCCAGTAACTCCACTACTGCCACTCCCAATTCCTAATAGATATATAGCTACTATATGAATGTGAGTTTGGAGTTGTGAAGTATAGAGGCTAATAGGTTATTTCTGGCAGCAATCGCAGTAGTGACTGCTTCTTCCGCCAATGATCTCCTTTTTAATGACTCCGCCGCAAATAGTGCAGGGCAGGTTGGTTTTTCCATATACTTGCAGGGAGTTTTGAAAATTACCACTCCGGTTATAACCATCTCTGAAATCTCGGAACGTTGTTCCCCGCTCTTCGATGCTTTTCCGGAGAACATTAATGATCGCCCGATGCAGTCGCTTGATTTCAGTAGTAGTTAGGGACCCAGCCGGCCGGTTGCCTCTGATGCCAGCCATAAAAAGGGATTCATCCGCATAAATATTGCCGATTCCTGCTATGAGATTTTGATTGAGCAGCAAAGTTTTGATCGCTACCTGGCGGTTTTTGCAAATCTTAGTCAGGTAGTCCGCCGTGAACTTTCGCTCCAGAGGTTCCACCCCCATATGGGCAAACAGTGATCTAGTCTCGTTGCAGAGCCTAATGCCCCCAAAACGGCGTGCATCCTGGTAAAGAAGTTTAGTTCCGTTATCAAGGTATACTATAAAATGGACGTGTGGGGCCTGCACTGCTTCCGCTTCCGGCAGCATATAAAAGCGCCCGCTCATCCCCAGATGAACTACCAGGTTAAACCCGTTTCCTAATTCCAGCACCAGGTATTTACCCCGTCTTTTGATCTCCACTATGATCTGGCCACACAGTTCTTGCACAGGGAAGTCCTCCCGCTTGATAATATCAACCCGGTTGACCTCGATGCGGGTTATGCGGGCTCCAATATTTGTCTCCAATGATGTACGGATTGTCTCTATCTCAGGTAGTTCCGGCAACTAAACCCCTCCTAAATAATAGACGCGGATAGACATAGACTAGTATGACTAACGCGGCCTAAGACATATTTTAGAAGTAAATTATTAGTGCGACAATAGCCTATTGTCATTCTGAACGCAGTGAAGAATCTTTCCCACGGTGAGGAGTAAGATCCTTCGCTACGCTCAGGATGACATAAAACCGTTCTCATATTAGACCGCGTCTGTCCGCGTCTATAATCTTTATTCCCAATTCTGCATGTCATACCAGTTAGGGCCTGCTTTCATTGCAACTAGCAATGGCACCTTTAAGGTATAAGCCTGTTCCATGCAGTTTTTGACCATATAGGCTACTTCCTCTAATTCTTCTTTACGAACCTCGAGTACCAAATCATCGTGGACTTGCAGCAGCAGCCGCGACATTAACTGGCGTTTCTTTAACTCCGCTGCTACCTTGAGCATAGCAATTTTGATAATGTCCGCTGAACTGCCCTGAATAGGAGTATTAAGGGCCATGCGACGAGCAAAGGCCTGCACCATTTTATTCTTGGCGCGGAGATCAGGCAAATACCGGCGCCGTTTCAAGATCGTTTCCACATAACCCTTTTCGGTGCCAAAATGCACAACGTCTTCCATGTATTTCTTGACGCCCGGATAGGAATCCAGATATTCCTTAATATAGCGGCCAGCCTCTTTGCGGCTCACCCCCGTACCCCGAGCCAGGCCAAAGTCACTGATGCCGTATATGATGCCAAAATTAACTGCCTTGGCTCGCCGGCGCAAATCACTACCTACCTTTTCGAGAGGAACATCAAATATCTCTGATGCCGTGCGGGCATGGATATCAATCCCTTTTTTAAACGTATCAATCAGGATTTCATCTCCGCTGATATGGGCCAGGGTGCGCAGATCGATCTGGGAATAGTCAGCGGAAAAAATAAGCCAGTCCTTATCCGATGCTACAAAAGCCTTCCTGATTCTCCGTCCTTCTTCCATCCGGATAGGGATATTCTGAAGATTGGGTTCCACACTGGAAAGTCGTCCCGTAGCGGTAATAGCCTGTTTGAAAATAGTATGTACCCGGCCGGTATCAGGATGGATTAGATTTTGCAGAGCGTCTGCATATGTTGATTTCAACTTGCTTAACTGGCGGTATTCCATGATATAGGCAATGATCTCATGCTCACCATACAGACCTTCCAAAACCTCCTGCCCGGTTGAATATCCGCTTTTGGTCTTTTTGGCTACGGGCAGACCGAGGTCTTCAAACAGTACCTTACCCAATTGTTTAGGGGAATTTATATTAAAGGAGCTGCCGGCCAATTCTTCTATCTTAGATTCGTCCCGAGCTATCCGCACCCCTAAGTCTTCCGAAATTGACACCAGGGTTTTCTTATCGATCTTTACTCCGCAAAACTCCATCGTTCCCAGAATATCAGACAAGGGCATCTCAATATCATCGAGCAGGCACTGCAATTCTGGTGTGGCCTGCTCTGCTAACAGATCATAAACAGGCTTAATCTGCGCCACCAGAAATGCATTACTGCTATTGGTAGTATCCAACTGTAAATGGTGTGATACCGTCGCCCCGAGTTCTTCGCTGGGAAAGGCCGGATCCAGTACATAGGTGAACAGCAGCGTGTCTCCCTTTATCCCCTGCAAACGGATACCATTTCTTAATAAGACTACCTGCGCAAATTTGGCGTTATGCAGATATTTGGGTATCGATTCATCTTCCAATAAGGGCTTGAGCCAGTCCAATTTGGACGGTCCCTTTTCGCTGAAATCCAATAAAAAAGCTGCCTGTCCAACAGCAAAGTAGACCTTAACAATTTTAGTCCACATTGGATGATGGTAGTCAGTTTCAATATGGACAGCCATGCCTTCATCGAGATTTAGTCCCTGGATTATACTCTTTAGTTCGGCTTCATTTGTGATTTCCTGGGCATCGAGTTCTCCCGCCGGGGCAGTAGGAGCAGGTGTAGATTCCTGCAGGGCATTCAGGAAATTATTAAACTGGAGGCGCTGATACAAAGGCATAAGTTCTATACGATTAACTTCCTTAACTAGATACTCATCCATCGGGGTTTCTATTTGAATATCTCTTACAATCGTAGCTAGGTCACGGCTCATAAAAGCCTGGGTCTTATGCAGAGTCAGATTTTCCACCAGCTTTTTGCCATTTATATTATTTAGATTCTCATAAACTGTTTCCAGGCTGCCGAATTCTTTGATGAGTTTAATAGCAGTTTTGGGACCTACTCCCGGTACCCCAGGAATGTTATCTGAAGTATCACCCATCAGGGCTTTGATCTCTATCATCTGTTCGGGCTCCACTTCCCATTTCTCTTTAACTTTGCTAGGATCATAGATTTCAATCTCGCTGATGCCTTTTTTAGTCATATAGACCTGGGTATGCTCAGATACCAGCTGCAGGGTATCATTATCGCCGGTGACAATAATGCACTCCATGCCCTTCTCTTCAGCCTTCAGGCTCAGAGTTCCTATAATATCGTCAGCTTCATAACCCTGCATCTCCAGATAATCAATGTTTAAAGCGGCAAGAACCTCTCTAATAATCGCAAATTGTCCCCCCAGCTCATCAGGGGTACTCGAACGATTGGCCTTATAATCAACGTAAGTTTCATTGCGAAAGGTTATGCGGTCACGGTCGAAGGCAACCATGATATGAGTGGGCTGCAGTTCCCGCATCGCTCGATTCAGCATTGTCAGAAATCCATAAACGGCGTTAGTATAAATTCCATCCCGGGTCTGCAGCAGCGGCAGGGCATAAAAAGCCCGGTACAGAAGACTGTTACCGTCAATTAGCATTATTTTATTGGCGGGCATCAGTAAATCACCCCTTAAATTAAACATCATTTCCAGACAGAGCGAGCAAAAAAGGTTAAGAGCAAGGCAATGGCAAAGTTCGTGATTGAGGCGGTAAAGGTATGGTGACACACCCCTTGAGGGGAATGTCCCCGTAACAAGTACGTTGATTGAACGGGATTTGCGCATTAACGCAGCTATTAGCTTTTTTTGACGGTCTGAGACAGGGACATGTTCCCTGCCCAGTATTATTATATCGTTTTTGCCTCTATTAATGAAACCTCCCAAATTTCCCTCTGGTTCCCCTGCCTGACCAATACAGTAGCGCGGAAACCTTGACAACCATGCTCCATCCCAGTATAATAATGTTTGCGTCACCTGTGGTGACCACAATCTTTAGGCCAGAGTGTCGGAATTGGCAGACGAGCGCGACTCAAAATCGTGTGCCGCGAGGCGTGTGGGTTCGAGTCCCACCTCTGGCACCAACGCAGTAAAATAGGACCTTGAGGGGTCCTTAATTTATTTTCTGGAGTTGTTGTTCAGAGGGTTTACACCCAATTTTACACCCAATGCATAAAAAAACACCCTCCATGGGTTGTCTTATCAGGATCTGTTTTTTAGCTTCATGATTTCCGCAAGAGTCTCGCCGATGGCATGTTGGAAACCATACGGCACATTGAGTCTTTAGCCATCATTACCAGGTAATCCTATTCTAGAAAGAAAATTTGAAAATCTTTGAGAGATGCTTTCCCTATACAAATCCTGAATACTACATATAAAATTTATTTTTCGTATACTCTCTAAGTAGGAAACACTAACGGTAAAGTAGTGTTTAAAATCAATTATTGAGGGAACAATTTGAAGATCTTCACTAAACTCCATATAGTGATATCTGGAATTCTTGTTTTGAATTATAGCCTGTCCGGTACCACTTTTTTGTTTTTTACTGTTTTCGGGTCTCGGTAAAGGCGACATTTTTAGCCCGATCCCCTCTAGTTGAATTCCTTCGTAGGCATCTTCAACATTATATATCGGCGCAACAATAACTGAGAGTAGGCGTTTATCATCATTAGGGGTCTTTTTACCCTTTTCATCAGTTGTCTGATTGACCCTTATATCTGAATCCCATTGAAGATCACAATCCTGACTTAATACAATAGTCAGTGGGAATTCAATCGTTGAAATCTCGAATTTATCATCTCCCAATGGAATAATGTTTTCGATATAAATAACATCTTTAAAAACATCTCCTTGGCAAATTCGATTATCTCTTTTTCGCACTTCAATGTTGCTCATGAATTATACCAACTGTAATTGTTTTTCTTCTAGGTTTGTTTACCCCATATCTTTCCGCTTCAACTTCCATTTGAGGCTTTTTTGATTCTTTAGTTTCTAATGTAGCCTCATTAAACGTTTGTTTTTCTGATTCTTGTTGTATGTATTCTGATGAAAAGCCAATATTATATTCTTTATTGATCAACTTCAACCACTTCCATTATATCTCTTAATTTTTTCTTGATATTTAATTCAAACAAAGCCTTAATATTCTCGTGACTTTGCCCTAAAACTTCCTTTAGCGAACGAGAATCGTTTAATGACCCTTTATAGACTGCGTCATAATCTAGGACAAATTGTTTTTTTCTAATGGATGCCGGAAAATCCGGATTATGCATTCCGTATTGAAAATTTAATCGCATCCCATCGTCGTAGTTTATAACTAAATTTTGAAAAGCCCTAGCAATTTTTGCTTCTCCTAAAGACATTTTAAAAATGCCTAATAGATTAGAGCTTAAATATTCATCCCATGAGGTTGGTTTTCTACCTGGAATTTCAATAACATTAATGTAACGTAAGCCCAACTGACTAATCTCCAAATCAGAATTGGACTTAAATAATTCAATGCATATTTGGTCTAATTCATTAGACAGTTTACCAAAATGCTCATATGAATGAATGTCGCATATTAAAAATTGTGAAGTAAGAGTTATTTTATTGTTGTTTGAGTCAGTGAAAATCCACTCCATAAATTTATTTCCGGCACTATCAATTTGAGGTTGGGAACCATCTGGACTCATCTTAATAGTAAAACTTCCTTGGGTTGTCATTTTAGACTGATCATGATGAAAATATTTCATAATCGCATCTTTAACCACTGGCGATATGGAATTTTCAAGTTCTAATAATGGTAATGCAAAATTCATATTGACGATCACTTGTTTTAGGAAATTATTCCTATACTTGGTTGACAAATTATTTCACCTACCGTAATACTTTAATAGATTCAATTGTAAGTATTTTAGAACATATTGTACTGATTAACAATCTGATACAATTATATTTATATGTATTCTTACTAATTAGTTCTTTTTATGCAATAAGTCAATAAACCGGGGTCTCCCCCGGCTAGGTCAATTATTGTTATTCTGTATCATCTATTTCCCCAGATCTAACACCTTATTTAGCTTATTGGAAGCATCCCGCTGCATTTTTTTCCGAACGTGGGAATAAGTATCTGCCGTTAAGGTAATTGTACTATGCCCCAGACGCTCACTAATTACCTTTAAGTCCTCACCCAGCTCGAGCAACATAGTAGCATGTCCATGCCGTAGATCGTGGAAACGGATTTCAGGCAGGTCTTTTACTTTTTTCAAATCAGCCTTAAATGACCGGCTCACAAATTCCGGATTCATCGGCTCGCCCATCTCGTTACAAAACACCTGTTTCAAAGGATTATATGGAGGTATATCCTTCGGATCTAACTTGCTGTGCTTAGCTCTCCAGTTCATGTTTTCCTGTGCCTGTCGAGCCTTCCATGATTTTAGCACCTCTGTTACAGCTTCCGGTAGTGGTACCGTTCGCCGGCTCTCTGAGGTTTTAGGATCCTGAAATTTATATCCACCCTTTATCCGGACAAGTGCTCGCCTTACAGAAAGGTTGCCTTTAACCAGATCTAAGTCAGGCCACTGTAAACCTAGGATTTCAGCCCGCCTTAACCCAGTTCCCCAGGCAACCATATAAAGTGGGAATAGTCTGGTTTCCTTAATGCTAATCAAGAAGCGGTTAGTCTCTTCCATAGTCCAGGGCATGAATTCATGCTTTATCTTTTTGGGTTTGTCCACAGCATCGCATATGTTACGAGAGACAAGATTATTCTTCAGAGCCCTATCAAACGCCATGTGCAACACGGCATATATGAATTCTACTTGTCTTGGGCTCAGGGGTTGGCCCTTATATCTCAGGTTACCACTGGCCAGCTTTTCATTTAACATCTTCTGCACCTGATCGGGACGCAGGCTCTTAACAGTAAAGCTGCCCAGGGTAGGCTTCAAATTACCTTCTACGATGCGTTTATAGCCTTCATAAGTGTTCTGCCTCACCCTGATCTTAACGTATGTCTCCAGCCATTTAGATATAGTCATTTTACCGGCTTTGGGCAATATACCCTTGCTTAATTCATCCTCAAATGTCTTCTTTTTGGCTGCTACCTCCTTGCGGGTTTTACCATAGACAAAATTCTTTCTCTTCTCCCCGGTCACCGGGTCCACATAGCAAGTAGCTCCTATCCATGTTCCAGACCCATTAGTCACGTGATTAATGGGTTTAATTGATTCATCACCCCAGCGGTCCTGTCTTTTCCAATGACGGACCTGATCATCAGAAATATTTAAAGCGGTGGCGATGTCCTTCAACATCATCTTGCCACCGCTATCTTTCCACATATCAAACACTTGCTGTCTTTTTTCACTTCTGGCCCTAGACATTTACATAACACCACCTCCATCGGGAATTTTATGTACATAAATAGCTTTAACTGCATATACTAATACCACCTCTTGATAGAAGGGAGGTGAGCTTGATGTTTATAATAATAATTACTATTGTTGTTATTATGTAAAATCAAGTAAAGTTTCTATGGCGTATCGTTGTTTCGGAACCTTTTGGTTCCAGGTGGGATAAAATCAAAATATAATTGTTTCTAAAAATATGACTGCAAAAAGTCTTTTTTATTGCCCTTTGGTCGTTAAAAAAGCCTCGCAGAGTCCACCATATTAAGACAATGAACCCCGCTTACACTGGTCGGATTTTTTATTTTCTGCACTAAATTTATTCTTAATGATTTTGACATATTAATGACTGTGTGTTTGCAGGAAAACAATTCCTTTTACCGAATGATAATACAAGAACAAATAACGCCCATTGAGACTGCTGCTTCGGTAGCGGTTTTTGTACGTTTAAGGGACATTTTACATTAATGGGACGGTAAAATGTCAAAGGAAAGAGAAAGAAGGGGATAATCATGTGGATGGCGCTTGGTGTTATTGGTTTATTGGGATTTATAGTTACCATTATTGGCGCTTTTGTTATGGCCATAAAGCGGGATCCGGTATGGAAAAAATGGTTAGCTGCCATTGGTATTTGCTTTGTGATGTTTGTACTTGGGGCAGTAAATGACTCACCCAAAAATACTGCACAGAATAGCGCCAATATTATTACATCAAGTCCACAATTATCCCAACCGGTTCAGCAATCAGATTCAGTCCCAGCGGTCACAAATCAGACGAATGTTACAGCTAATAATGATCAGGCGATTACACCTGTTGCACCGGCAACGACTCCTCAAACAGTTCAACCAGCAACAAGCTCAAAAACAGTTAGTCCTGCTCCAACACCTCAAACAAATACTCAGGAACAAACCGTTTATATTACTCGGACAGGTGCTAAGTACCATCGGGCCGGATGCAGGTACCTAAGTAAAAGCTGCATTCCAATAAATCTATCGGATGCAAAACAGAATTATACGCCTTGTAGCGTTTGTAATCCGCCACAGTAACAGCGAGGCTGAGGCAGTGGCGGCCGGGTATGAGCCATGTGGGGTGTGTAAGCCCTAATCCTTAATGCCTCAAGACAAAATTAAATCAAATAAGTTTTATTCAATAAAGAATAGGGAGAATATAAATTATGGAGTATAAATTTCCAGAGCATTATCCAAAGCAGTGCCCGCCATTTAATGCACGAGCTGTGGAGATTACATTGTATAGGATGGTTAAAAATAATCCACTAACGACAAAAGACTTTCTTTGTCATCGACTCTTATATCCTAACATTGAGTTTAGCGATCCATGCGAAGCATGTGGTCTATCAACATATTCCTCAATTGACGGTGCATATAAATTACAGCAGACAGTTCCAAAATTCAAGAAATATAAGATTGCTTATGGGAATATTAAACCCGATAATGGTCCTATACTCGAAACTTCATCGAGAGATAATCCTCATCATGTTACCTGGTGGGTTGCTTTAGGTATAGATGCTAAAAGTCTATTTTGTGTAAATCGATAATGGTGGTTAGTAATATGCATAATTATATTGAAACCGAATATGGCAGATTTTTTATAGATGAAGTATATGTTTACTATGATGGCCCAAAACTGTTTTTATGTAGCGATGCCTCAGGTAGTCATTATTTGGCTGTGGCTGTAGATGATGATGACCTGTCCGAAAAGTGGTTTTATTCCCCTATCAGCAACAATCGGTTATCATTGTTAAAAGAGAAACGAATTGAATTACGAACTGCTTTTAGTCACCCGGAAACAGGATATTTATTTTCTGTATGTACATTTTTTGATAACAAACCGGCAACAATCAAGATGATCAGCCCGGATCTGATATCTCCTGAATATCTTCCCGATGAAGAAGTTTACCTTGAGAATCAAAGCGATGCGGAACATTTAATTCAGGAATATCAACAATCACCCTTAATACATGCAATTCAGCAACTATGCAACACAATTGATATTCACATTCAGACACCATCTAAATTGCCTAGTGGTATAATAGGACTCCAGACTCTTGGTCAAACCATATCAAGATTTCAATCTCTGATATACTCAATTATGCACCCATCTAAGGGGCGGATTCCTGCCAGTGTTAAAACAATGGGAGCACTATATGCAAATGCCTGTAACCCTGGATCTTTCCAAGTAAGAACTCAACAATTTCTATCATTATCATTATTTGAAACTGAAATAATGAGTAATACAATTAATGAATGCTTTGAATTATTATCGGCTGCGGATAATAGAGATTTGTTACTCCAAAACGCAAGTCGTTATAATCTAATTGTCTTAGCTAAATACCACAAGTTTTTAGAATCATTGGCGTCTGATAATTGTGGTATTGCACTTGATTGGGCATCTCCTAATGGCGATTTCAAAAAGGTAAATATATCTTCCGAACAAATAGCATCTATTATTTCTTATTTTAATGAAGAAGAAACATTAACATCGAGACCAATAACAGTTGAGGGATATATTACAGCTATCGACGTTAATAAAAAGCGTTTTACACTTACTGATCTCAATAAACTAGTATACAACGGTACCGTAGCAAAAAGTTTACGTATTTCTAGTTTTTCAGTTCCATGGGATGATAAACAAAGTAAACTTGTTTCGGCCGAAATGGAAGAGACTATTGATTTTAATGTTGCAACCGATGAAGAAAAATATACATATCATCTACTTTCCGTATCTTATATTTAATTAACTCTGAATTGCCCGCCTCTAGAACATTTGTTCCATTTGTTTTCTCTTTTCTGATATAATATAAACATATCAATTCAAAGGAGTGGTACTATGCCTACCGCCGCTATTTACTGCCGCCAATCCTTCTATAAAGAGGACAGCTGCTCTATCGACATCAACCTTTTTATTGAATGAAGTTAAAAACTCTTTAATGGGGCGAGGTTGGAAATAATAAACATGTTCATTACATTAAGGTTGATAGAGGGGGCCTGTATCTACCCCAAAACAGTATTCCATGAGTCTTGCTATCGTTGAGATAAAGCGCTTGCTTTCGTCTTGACCTAGCCAATGTTCGGTGTCTTAATCGCCCTTATTCCGGACTTCACGAAAAGTGGTTTACACCCAATTTTACACCCAGAGTATAGTGATGTGCTATGATTACAATGTTGATAATAATTAAAAAACCCTAGTACATTGGGGTTCATTTTATAGAAAAAAATGATAATAATACATAATAATAGGTTCTGGTAAATCTCAAAATCGTGTGCCGCGAGGCGTGTGGGTTCGAGTCCCACCTCTGGCACCAGCAGAAAAATAGAGGGTTTGAACCCTCTTTTGTTTTTTCTGGATTTGTTGCTTTCTGACTTTGACGGTCAATGCAAAAATAAGCATAAAATAAGCAACAAAAGTTAAGCTAGATTGTTGTAGTTATCAATAATAAACCGGTGGTTCATCCAACTGTGATTTCAATACCTGGAACTTAAAGCCATACTTCTCTATAATGCCTCTCGTTAATTTAAGCAGCCATTCTGGCGATGTTGGCGCAAGGTAAACCTTCTCAATCAATTCGTCGGGGTTAATTGCAACATAGATTCCATAATCGGGAGTTGGTATTGAAAAATCACTTTCTCGTTCAGTAGTAGGGAAGTTAACTATTACTGCTCGCATTTCTCTTTCGTGTTCAAAACTCTTTTGCTTATGGATTATTGGATACATTGTATTGCCTTCTGGCATCCATTCGCTCGAATAATCGATATATCTAACTTTACCGATAAAAATATTAGACGAAGAAACATCTAAGGCCGTAACCAACCGTGTATAGGTTGACTGCACAGCCACACCTTCACCGCTCTTTAAATAAAGTTTCCACATAGCATCCGATTCAAATTCATTCATATGCCAACAATTCACGAAAGTATATTTTCTTATATTCTTGATAAACTCCGAGCTGCCTTTGACCATGTTATCAAGATGATCACTAGGTAAGTCAAATTCTTTATAGATAACTGGTCTAAGTAGGTTATTGGCCCTGGAAAATGTACCTTCGAAAGGATCGCCTAGTTTATCCGCTCGAGCAAAAAAGAGGCTTTCTTCGTTAAGAATATTCACAAATTTCGAAAAGTCCATGTATCTCCATATCTTGATATTTTCATTATCGGGTTTAAGAAATATCTCATGTTCCTGAAACGTCATGCTAACCCCCTCTCTATTAGCTATAAACCCTAATTCTCTTAGCTACGCCAGATAATGTGGGCTCAATTTCAAATTTCTTTTCAACATATTCAATACCATACCTTGTCATCATGATATTTTGTACTAACGCATCGAATATTACATTCTCTGCATAAAATGGTTCAAATCCAGTAATAAAGCCCTCATTTATTAGTTTAAGAAGTGCCGAATAAAATACTTCTCGTGACAAACCTAGGATTTCCGCCCGAAGAGCATTTTCCATATCTGGTAAGTCTCTTTGATATTCTGCGTAAATAGCAAGCAAGACTTTTTGTTTTGTGTCAATCTCAGCCATTTAGGTCTTCCCCACTCATTTTTCATCTGCCACTAGATTTTCTCTAGTACCATCATTTACCACACCAGACTAATTGTCTGTATATTGATTATAAGTTGTAGGAAAGGGTATATCTACCAATATAGATTATTAAGAAGTAAATTATGAAAAGGCGTTAACTTTTTAGGAGGAAATGAGTTTGTCTGACTCACAGAAAATGCAATTTCAAGAAGGTGCAATAACCTTGTTGGATATTCTAGGATGGAAGGGTATTTGGAAAAGAGAGCAAGACCCTTTAGGGTTACTACAGGGAGTTATTGACTTCTTTGAAAGCCACTTGGATAGTCTTTTATCGGAACAAAACAAAATATATCCATATGGAAATATTGAATGGAGATTGATTAGTATTTCTGATTGGATCGCTTTCGTTACTTTTGGTTCCTTCGGACAAATGATTGATTTACATGGTGCGTTTTGTAGTACGATTATCCGTAACCTACTATACAGGAATCTGCCAGTTAGGGGCGCTACTACCTATGGCTTAGCAAATAATTGAGATAGAATATGTGTTGGCAATCCTCCTTAATTATAAACTGCTGCTTAGGTAGCCTTTTTCGCACGTTTAATGAGCAGTCCACATATAATGGGACGCTAATAATCGAAATATTTGATATTAGAAATTGGCAGCATTAAGAGCCTATAATCGGTATGATACGCCTGCTCTTCATTTAAACTAAACAGCAAGAAGCCGGGGTTAAGTGATATGCTCCACCAAGGTAGACAGTGAGCAGTTCATAAGGCCCCGGCTAACTCAATATCCGAACAGCTATAGATCTTTATGGGCCCCATCACAGAATGGCGGATTTTTAGTTTGCTTACAGGTACAGAAGGCCACCGTTTTATCCTCATCGGCTGTAAATAATACTGGTTCGAAGGATGTACCAACATGGGAACCATCACAAAATGGCTGATTTGCGCTCCTACCGCAAGAACACCAGGCATAAGTCTCCCCCTTCTTTACGTCAACAAGAATTGGTTCCTTCCCTGCAATTACCGGCTTATCCATTAACAGCACCTCCGTTCATCATTTGTCCTTATTTTACCATACAATGGATAGAATTCATTTTAAATAACTTAAACGGAAAAGTTTTGCAGTAAACATAACCATTCACACCAATGCCAGCAAACCATCGGGTGCAGCCACTATTACCGCTATTATTAGAACACCTTTTATTCCCGGAACAAATGTTACTATAATTATGGAAAATCAAAAGTGTTAGGCAGGGGGTTATAAATATTATGCTTAGGGAACAATGGTTTGGGAAGGTAAAAGGATTCTGTGTGAAGAATATCTTGCATTATATAAATTCGTTAAGCAAAGAGAAATAATTTATTAATAGGCTCAAAAGATGATATATTAATTTTTGTAACCCAAAAACCTAATAGGCAAACAACTCGTGGTTAACAAACATAAGAAAGGATTCTGTTATGGATTCAAATATCAAGAAGATTCAGCAAAAAATAGATGAGCTAGAAATTGCTCTACATAAGGAATATGAACTACTGGCTGAAAAATACGGTTTCTCAATAGAGCAGAAAAGAGTTGAATTTCTTCAACACTTTAAGGACAAGAACAGAACCTTCCGCGTACCAGCGTGGAAATACGCCATCCCTGCTAATATTCGCCACGTCCTTTCATTGCCATTTATTTATATGATGATTGTTCCGACTGTAATATTAGATTTTTTTCTCACAATCTATAACTGGATAGCACTGCCCCTCTACCGCATTCCCATAGTAAAAAGAGGAGATTTTATAGTCTACGATCGACAGTTTCTCGATTATCTGAATTGGATACAAAAAATAAATTGTATTTATTGCACTTATGTAAATGGAGTATTCGCTTATGCGGTCGAGATAGGTGGTCGCACCGAAAGATATTGGTGCCCCATAAAAGCTGCCCACAAGCCAAAAGCATATAATAACTGGTACAACGATTATGCCGACTACGGAAACCCTGAAGAATGGCATGAGAAATTTAATAAATCAGAAGCCTTTGACGGATTAAAAAAATAGTTTGATACATAGAAAACAAGACTAAAACCTCCAGTATAACTGGAGGTTTTTATGGCTTTACCATCCGCAACTTGAACAGTTATCCCAGTATATCTTAGTGAGTTGAAGTAGGACCCGTTCCAGGGTATACAGCCTGTTTTTTCAACTTAATACCTTGATCTATTTGCATTATATCATTGCTATAAGTTGATAAGGGGTTACCTTGGGCAAAACCCATGGCCACATCTTTAATTTTTCCAACTATCTCCATGTCTGAACTTACACCTATGTTATATTCTGGCTCCAAATATGTCGTTCGATCCAGAACACTTTGTTCTATGATAGTTGACTGCTGTTCATCTAGTTTCTCTTTCAGTTCTAGTCCAACATAGATGGTCTTGTCTGCAACCAGCGCCGTAGCCTTGTTAACTCCGTCAACTTTGCCTACCTCAGTTTCAACCAGGCTTGCCACTTCATTAGGAGTTCCGGGCATCGGTTTGGCTGGTTTTTGCGAACTACAACCTCCAGTTACCAGACAAACCCCAATCAATAATGTTATCAATATAAATAGTTTTAGCCTCGACACGTTCAAAATGCTACCTCCTTAACTTTCTATTTGAATATATTATCTCTAACATTTTTCAAAGCTATCCAAATAGAGGGCAACTAGAAAAAAGAGGGTTTTAATCTATATTATATTTTGGCTATTGGATTCCTTTGACTACCTCGGGATATCTAATGCCTTACTTCATTCACCAATTCTCTCCGGTCAACCGTTCGAGGTGGCTCCTCGAACCAACCATTTTCTATCAAGATATTGATTCCATCTTCAGCATAATCACCAGCTGCAGGCATAACCGTCATGAACTTAGCCTTTATGTCGTGCCGGAGGCTATTGTTCATCAAGTAACCTGCATTTAGCATTCCGCATTTAGTCAGAAGGGTTAGCTGATACATCATTAAGCGGTCGGAAAAGGGCGGTTCTGTGGATTCGTTAACCATGAAATCTGAAACCGTGGGCACAGGAATATTCTCCGCTTCAAGTATGGGTGCCATAGTATCTATCATTTTGTTACTAAGATTGATCCCTCGATCCATAAATTCACGTACTTTTTTTGCCTTAGCTGTTTGTCTGAAACCAATAATCAGATATTTAGCAATATAATTAGGAAGTATCAGGCAAAAGATTCCAGAAATCTCCTGGGCCAGGAGTGGCCTTTTCTCCCCCAAAAAGCCGTTCAAAAAGCTTTGGTTTTTAATTATTCCAGTATCTTTTTGAACGGTAACCGAAGGGGAACCAATATATATACCTTTTGCCAAGAGCAAATTTACTATCTTTTTATACATCATTGTCGATGAGGAAGTGCGGAAGGTATAGTATTCCAGAACATCAGCACGGTTTGATGAAACAAAGTCCAAGATGCCAATAGGCATCTCGAATTTCTGAACACATTTAATATACTGCAGGTAAAAATAATCAGAGTATAAACGAGGTGCTTGCAGATTCAGGTCGGTATTTTCCGAAAATCCCTGGGGTAGAGTAAGTCCCTCTTTTAAGAATATATCCGTAATAATTCTTTCTCTTTGCCTAACTATTGCAAGATTTTCTTCCAGGAGTGACTGAATATCTTGGTCTGCAACGTTGGTTAAGAAACTGGTTATAAAACACTTTACCACGCTACCGTCCACGTAATTGTTCCAAAGGCTTGCTATCTCCGAGGCATCCAATCCGTGACTGTGCACAACATGATCACTATTCGCAATCCTATCTTCGTAATTCTGCTTCATCCTTCAAACCTCTTTTCCCACTCTAATGCTGTGTTTCATTCACCAGTTCTCTCCGGTCTACAGTTCTAGGGGGCTCTTCATACCAGCCGTTATCAATCATAATATTTGTGCCATCTTCTAAATAATTTGCGACTTCTAATAAAGCTTTTGTGTAATTAGCCATTAAATCATGGCGGGGGCTGGTAGCCATTGATGCCGAATAGTTTAATATTCCCGCTGAGGTAATCATCGTAGTGTGGAACATCATCAATTTATCTGAAAAGATAGGAGTGGTCGAACCTGTTACCATGAAATCCCACGGAATAGGATCCGGCACATCTTCCTGGGTTAGAGATAAACTGAAAAGATCGATATAATTATTCGCCATATCAATGCCTCGATCCATAAATTTTCGTAATTGATTGGTGCTAACCGTCTGTCTGAATCCCATTAACATCCTTTTGCCGATATTGTTGGTAACAATGCCGGAATGTAGTGCTGATATTTCTTGTGCCAGGAGGCTTCTGCGCTCGCCCAGAAATCCGCCTAAAAAGTTTTGTTTTTTCACATAATCTACATTTTTTATGGTAGTAATTAATGGCGGCCTGACATAAATGCCCTTGGACAACATAACATTAATCGTATTGTTATACAGATGGATGCTGGAATTAATGGAATGATGATAAAAATCGCGGACATCAGCCCGCCCGGAAGTTATTAGAGATAGCCCATTTATACCCACCGCAATCTTATTGGCATTTACCATATAATGCAGGTAGTATTCGTCTGTAAAAAGCCGGGGTGCTTGCAGGTTTACATCATTGTCGGAAAAAGCGATCGGAATGGGTATTTGTTCATTGTTAAACAACTCGGTAACCCTGTTGACTCGCTTGTGGCATATATCAAGTGCGTCCTCCATTATGGGACGTACCTCGTTATCCTCCACGGTAAGCGAGAAGTATTCGAAAATACAGATGAACATTGAATATTGCATATAGGTATTCCAAAGCGCGGCAAGCTCCGTAGCATTTAAGGGCACGTTATCGACTATATCCATAGCTCTTGATTTCATTTTACCGGGGTCATATTGGGTTCCTTGCATATTCAGCCCTCCTGTGTGAATTATTAATTGAGTTTATATTTTACTTTTTCCCAATAAATAATACTGAACTAAGTGTTTGTAAATCAATTTAAATAAGGTCTCTTATACAGTTCCTCCTTCTTCAGTCCGTTCTTGCGGGCCGAAGCAAACCACCCCCTGTTACCCATAAAAAAATAGAACCATCTGGGAACATTTATACCATTACTAATTTTTTCTATATCTCAGAGCTGTTGAACGCTACAAAAAAGTTATTCAGAACAATACCAACCAGGGCGTAGATCATGATATGGATCAAGATGCCCTGGCATTGTATTGCTGGGGGTTGGTGCACGGTATATCAATACTGATAGCCAGAAAGAAATTTCCTTACCAGGGCGATCATTTGCAGCTTGCCCGAAAGATTCTATGGGAGAAAGCATTCCCGGAATGAAATGAAAATCATTACTTTGTTTTACAATAAATTCCCAGCGGCATTTCTGTCGCTGGGAATTTACTTTCACGGTAAAATACTGAACTGTTTTAGGTAAACATATCAACTTGTGGCTATTGTACAATAACTTTCCCCTGCATGGAGGGGTGAATGCTGCAGTAATAACTGAAAGTTCCTGACTCATTAAAAGTAAAGCTATAAGATTGTCCGGTTGCGAGCGTCCCGCTGTCAATAGAACTGCCAACAACGGTATGAGCAACACCGTCGAGGTTAACCCACGTTACCGTATCCCCTTTATTTACAGTTAAGGTGGATGGTGAAAAGGCAAAATTACTAATATTAATTGTAAAAGTCGTAGGCCCTGGTTGGAGAGCAGATAAAATGGTAATTACCTCGGTATCTCCATTCCAATTAACTTGCGCTCCCAAAGCTTCACTGACAAACCTGATTGGTACCAGTGTCCGGCCATCTATAATCTGCGGGGGGGCACTTAACATTACCGATGCCCCATTTTTGAAGGCAGTAAATTGACCAATGGTAAGTTGTATTTCTGTACCTGCTTTGCTGGCGGCTACTGTCTGAGTGGCTTCATTCCAGCTTACAGAGGCACCGAGAGCCTCAAAAATAGCCCGCAAAGGTACCAGGGTCCTATCATTTTCAACAATCGGCTGAACATCAAAAAAGAGCTGTCTACCATCAACAAACACGGTTGGGGAAGCTTCTGCCGTACCAACCAAGGCTAACAATATTAAGGTCATAATTAAAAGAACTATCCATCTTTTCCGCAATGAAATCCCCCTCCTTTTACATACTCAAGCGTCTATTTCACGATTACTACTCCCTGCATAGAGGGATGAACTGTGCAGTTATAGGTAAAAGTTCCCGCCTGATTAAAAGTAAAGTTGTAAGATTGCCCCTTGGCAAGCGAACCGCTGTCAAACGAAGCGCTGGTAACAGTATGGGCGGCACTATCAAGGTTGACCCAGGTTACCGTATCTCCTTTATTTACAGTTAAGGTGGATGGTGAGAAGGCAAAACTCTGAATGTTAACGGTGTTTGGAGTCGATGTAGCTGCTGGCGCTGGGGTTGCGGGCACATTGGTGGCAGGCTGATTATTATTAGAGCAACCGGCAATAAGTATGGTTAAAAGAATAAGTCCTAATGATAGTAATAGTCTTCTCCGTTTCATTTTTACGCCCCCCTTCAATTCCTAAACGTAAGTTCAAACTAAATAGAAAATGTCAGTAATACTGGATTAGCCCCCAGACCGACAGGGAACATAATTTTATTCCCGGCCACCGCCGGCCAGCCATTGATCCCGCCTGGTGCCTGGTATTCCCAGGCTTTTTGCCCGGTTTGCCGATTGAAAGCGTAAATCTTTCCATCGAAGGTAGAGGTGAAGACCAGATCATTTACAACGGTGGCGGCTCCCACTGCCACAGAATCCAAAGGTTGGCTCCACAGTATTTTCCCGACTGTGGCATCAATTGCCACCAGTTCGCCTTTACCTTTCGCGAAGTCAAAAGATTTTTGGTCAAAGGCATCCGGTGTGTAGTTGCCAGGAAGATTAATGGTAGTGACATAAAGTATCCCCTCCAGATAAGCCATCGGGGTCTCCACCCCCCCCAAGGGGCCAGGGGCAACCTGGGTTGTACCCGCGGGCAGTGCAGTAAGAGTGTCGTTGAGGTGCTGGCCTACCGCTACCTCCCATAGCCTTTTTCCAGTATTACGCTCAAACGCGTAGACCTTACCCATTTTACCTGAGGCCATCACGATATCTTGAGCCCCCTGGCCGGTATCCAGTGTAGCCAATACAGGTGAAACCTGCAGATCCATATCAAATAGGTCATGGGGCAGTACCTGTTGGTACCAAGCTATAGTTCCGGTATCATGCTTTAAGGCCATAATACTGTTGGTATAGAGGTTGTCTCCGGAACGGCTGCTGCCATTGGGGAAGGCAGTTGTTCCCGGCCAGGGCGCCGGGTTGGCGATGTCCCAATACATTAAGCCTGATTTGGTGTCAATGGCGGGTGGATACCACGCTCCACCACCGCTGTTGACCTGCGGATTGCCCCATAGATCGCCACCTTGTATCGTGTTCACTGACCATTTGATTACCCCGGTTTTATAATCCAGCCCATAGATTATCCCCATACCTCCTCCGCTATAAAAATTGGCGTTTTCCGTTCCCGGAACCGAGGCAACATAAACTATGCCGTCATATTCTACCGGTTGGATATCAATTCCTGTGGTTTGAACATCTGACAAATGAGTGCTCCAAAGCTCCCTGCCATTCATGTCCAAGGCCGCCACGTCATAGTGTCCTTTGGTTACAAACACCCTATTGCGGGCTATGGCCGGTCCATTAGGCCCGTAGGCGTCTAGACCATACTCTTTCTTCCACTTCACAGCCCCGCTGGCCAAGTCCAGGGCGAAAACATTGCTCTTCAAGTCCTGCAGATAAACCGTTTGGCCTTGAATGATGGGGTTGCTAGCTGCCGCCCCCCATTGACCTGACCCTGGAATAGGAAATGACCATAGGGGTTTCAAACTGGTAACATTGGTAGAATTTATGGAGGATGTGATGGAAGCACGGGTATTGGCGTAATCATGATTAGCCAGAGGCCAGTCTTGGCTGTAGCGGGTTATTTCATTGGCAATTTTAGGGACCGGCCACATCAAGTATACGCCTACACCTATTGCTGCGATGATCAGGAGCCACAACACTTTACTGTACTTTCCCATGAATTATCCCTCCTTCTATTCATTTTTCAGAGTACCCAACCTAATTACATATCAAGAAGTTGGTCTTTATTTCAAAACCAGTTGACGTAACCTCGGTTATTATGGTGGATGGAAATATGGGTAGAACCATAATATTGGCTTTAACAGATCTGCCGTGTCTCTAACTGTAAAACATTAGTTATTTCAAAGTAAGGATCCCATATCCTCGATTAACATGGTGTATGCTGATATCAGCGGAACTTCCCGAAGACCATATAACGGGGTTATCCCCTATAGTCAACTCTTTATCTTTGCTATCTCCAGTTTTCAGCTTGCGCTTGAACTCAAAGGTCACCCACCCGTTCTGCTGGCTCCCGCTACTCTCAAGAACGTCATTGCTGCCGCCTAATTCTATATCAGCCGGATGCGGGCCAAAAGTTCCGGTGGAATATGCGTCAGTCACGGTTGCCTGGCTGCCGTTCATGGCACAAATTAGCATATCGGCTCCCAGCATCTTATCTTCCGGCTTGATTCCCAAGGCAATATAGCCGTTATTTTGCGCACGCAGGGCAAGGCAAACAGAGTCCCCGGCAATTCGGCTAAAAACCTGGAGATCCCCTATCTGTTGAAACTGGCTGTATTCATCATTGCTGACTGTCCCATCAGATTTCCAACCAAGCGGCTGGGCGGAAACCGTTGCTATATTATCCGAGGTTGGCACTGGGGTATTGGCAGGCTGGGTTTGAGAACTAGCACAACCTGACAGCAGAAAAATAATTGACAATACAATCGCCCACCTAAAACCACTTTCGCCCTTATGACCAGCTTCCCACATAAAAATCATCCCCCTCCATTTATTCGGCCTTGGTATCTACTTCCATAATAACCACTCAGACACAATAATTACATGAATTTTTCAAATACCTGCTGCAGTTTGCCACTCCTATCGTCCTTTTGAGGCTTGAATCCTGAATAGTTCTGTTCGTACCCGGGCTTATCAACTTCATAGAATTTACCGATAGCAATGGGTCCCTCGGAGTTATAGTCCCAGGCTCTTATGGTATGCAGGGCTTCATCAAAGCTGGCAGGATCGGTGACTTGGGTCTCAATTACGTTTTTATTATAAGAATCATATAGATTGTTATAGGTAACACAGACCTGCAGCACATCAACTATAGAAAATCCTCGGTGCCTAATGGCTTCTTTGATCAATTCTTGGAAGTGTTTGCTTCTGATTGGATAGCCGCGCCCAATGAAGGTGGCACCGCTAGCCAGCATGAGTTCCAAGGGATTAAATGGATTCTCCTTGTCACCAAATGGCGTAGTGGTCCCTATATAATTTACCTGCGTCGTAGGGGTAAACTGGCCTGTAGCCAGAGAAAAGGCCCGATTGTCGTGAATGATGACGGTGATGTCTATGTTTCGTTTGGCAGCAAATATAAGGTGATCCAATCCTTCGGCATAGGCGTCACCATCTCCCGCGATGCAGATTACCTTCACGTCCGGGTCGGCTAGCTTGATAGCTTCCGCCGCCGGGACAGTTCTTCCATGGATGGAGTAAAAGCTATTGATATGTAAGTAATCTACTATTTTGGCATGATTACCGATTCCGCTGACTATTACGATATTCTCCAATGGCACACCCTCATGGCTCAAGTCCTGCAAAACAGATTGCATGCTTTTCAGAATACCAAAATTGCCACAGCCCGGACACCACTGAATAGGGGCATCGGTTTTAAGTTCCATCATATCATCACCTTCTTCACGTCGTTTTCGAGGTCTTCCAGGGAAAATGGCCTGCCATCGTATTTTAATATGCGCTCATCAATGTGATATCCATGTTGCTGTAGAAGGATAGCTAACTGACCGGTAGCGTTGCATTCGACACTGATTATTTTATCCACCCCGTTAGCAGCTTCTGACAGTGCTTTCTCCGGGAAGGGCGATAGTACCAACATCTGGATCACCTTCAGGTCGAACTTCTCCGCCGTTTCAATACAAACCCCTTTGTTCGATCCCCAGCATAGAAGTGCGGTATTTCCCTGACCAAAAACTTTCACAGTCTCATAGTCTTCTAATTCCCGGGCTAGCGCTCTCTCTTTAAGAAACCGCTTATCGACAACTGCTTTAGCTGCCACCGGATCCTCGGTTGTAAAACCGTATTCGTCATGAAGATAACTGCTGCTTCTTATGATCTGTCCCTCCACCGGTGGAAAAGCCAGAGGAGACACCCCATCTGCCGTATACCTATATCGTTGATATTCGTCCTGACCCTTCCAAACAATAGGGGCCTCTTCCCGAAGCTCTTCCTCCAAGCTTGAATCAAAGCTGAACAGCCCCATACCCAGTGTCCTGTCCGATAGAATAAAGGCTGGCATTTGGTACTTCCAGGCTTTATTAAGAGCCACGCCCGACCAGTAGTAGGCTTCTTCGGCGTCGCCAGGTGCCACTATTAACCGGGGAAATTCCCCCTGGCTGGCGTTGAGTATAAAATGCAGGTCAGTCTGGGCGGTGTAAGTAGGCATTCCCGTTGACGGTCCAGCTCTTTGCCCCATCACCACCACTACTGGCAGCTCGGCTTGCCCAGCCAGGCCCAGGCCTTCAACCATCAGGCTAAACCCACCGCCGGAAGTCCCCACAGCGGTCTTTACTCCCATATAGGCATAGCCCAAGGCCATGATCATCACGGCAATCTCATTCTCCGGGGGTATTACCTGCAACCCGAATTCCGGCGCTAAACTGGCTAAGAACTCCAAAATGGGCGAAGTTGGTGTCATGGGGTAGGCAACATAGGCTTGCAACCCAGCCTTAAGCAGGCCGAGACTAATCGCGTGACTGCCGCTAAGCACTGGCAGGCTGGATTGGACGAGCTTTTCTACTTCCTTATATTGCAGAGCTTGGTCATAGCCTCTGCGCGCTATCTTCAGGTTTTGTTCCAACATCTGAGGAATGTGTTTGCTGAGCAGATTTTCGCATATGGTCCATTCAATGCCCAGGGCCTTGCAGAGCCCACCAATCATACAAATATTGCCCATTCCGGGCAGACCGCCTTCTTCCCTCATTATTTGGGCAAGAGGCAGTCCTAAAGCAGGTTGAGTCACGCCTTGAACCTGAACTTTATCTTCATCATAAATAATAAAGCCATTTTCTTTTAATCGCAGCTTATGAAAGTCGACAGTATCCTGATTTAAGGCCAAGATAACATCGACCTTGTCCGAGTGGGCCGCGATCTTTTCATCCGAAGCCCTGATAATGGCAAAGTTATGTCCACCTTTAACTAATGACGGAAAATCATTATACATATAGATTCGGTAGCCAAGTCGGTTGAAAAGACGGCTGATGACAGCTCCCGCCTCATTAATGCCATGTCCGGTGATGCCGCCAATCAGTACAGTTAGTTCATTCACACAAATCCCCCTTTCGATTCAACTTGTCTCGACCAATAAGATTAGTCTATCTACCCGCAGACTGGATATACTCCGTCTGTGGGCAGACAAATCATTATCTATAAGCCTTGGTATAAGGCTTTTTCCCTATTGTTTAATAAGAACCGTATTGGTGGAGAAGACCGCAACGAAATGATAAAAGGCCGCTAAATAGTTTAGTCTTTCAAAGCATGCGGAAAAAGCCTGACCTTTCATGATCCAATTTTAAATCCTAAAAACCAAATTCCTAAACCCAAAAAAGCGTGCACGGCAGCCACGATCGCTATCAACAAGCCATTTTTGCGATGATAGACGAA
Organism: Syntrophomonadaceae bacterium; assembly: GCA_963665865.2. Taxonomy (GTDB): domain Bacteria; phylum Bacillota; class Syntrophomonadia; order Syntrophomonadales; family Syntrophomonadaceae; genus PHAA01. The sequence continues at coordinate 2,942,698 of CAXXWF010000001.1, forward strand.
CGGGACCTTAATCCAACGCTTGCCGGTTAGAACCTGGAAAGTCATCTGAGCAATCAGGATTATGCCCAGCCATAGGGTCAAAGGCTTTCCCGCAATTAGTGGAACAAACATAGTACGAATCACAACCTTAAATACAGAATGGTCTAATCCCTAATCAGCTGGGTCAAACATATTACGAGGAGCACCGCATACTGGACACTCCTCAGGTGGCTCCGTCCCTTCGTGCACATATCCGCATACTCTGCACTTCCAATGGTTATAGTGTTTCTTGCCGCCGCTATCCCGTCCCAGATTTTGCATCGACTGGCTGGTATCCACCCGGGGAGCAATAATTATTTCTCCTACCAGCACTCCATTCTTAAAATAGCTGCGCTTGAAAAAATTCTCCATTGGGTCTTTTACCTCAATCACCCGACATTGCTCCGACTGAAGATTTACATCGCCAATCGAAAATATTTCCATATCAAAAGCCGCTAACATGGTTGATAACACCGGGGCCTTGTACTCTATCCAATCACCGGCTGCAGCTGCTCCCGCTACTCTTCCCATCTCCAGCGAAACCGGCCATAAGCCCACCAGCCTTTCGCCATGTTGGGCACCATCCCCGGCTGCATATATGTTGGGCACGCTAGTGCGCATACTGGCATCCACCACCACACCCTGGGCTATCTCCAGACCGGCATCACGAGCCAAATCTATATTGGGTCTGACCCCGGTGGACAATAACACCAGGTCGGCTTCCAACACCTGCCCATTACTCAGTCGTACTCCCTGCACCTGGTCATCGCCTAGTATTTCCTCAGTATCCAATCCCAGATACAGTTTCACGCCCTTGGCGGTCAACAATTGCTCTACATGTGCGGAAGCCAGTTCATCCAATTGACGAGGCATAATCCGTTGGCTATGCTCAACAACTGCAACTTCCGTTCCGCTGGAGACCATTTCCCATACCGCCTCCAGCCCCAGCACTCCGCCCCCGATTACAACCGCCTTTTTCGCTTTTTTGATAGAGTCTTTTAAAAGCAGGGCATCCTGCAGACTGCGCAGGGCAAACACACCTTTCTTTTCCACGCCTTTGAAGGGGGGAATATTGCTGAGCGCACCAGTTGCAATAATCAGTTTGTTGTAAGAAATGCTATCACCCTGTTCGGTGATTACAGTATGCTGATCAGTGTCGATACGGATCACTCGAGTCCCGGTCCTTAGGTCCACATGATTTTCAATGTACCATGGCTGATCAAATACATACAGGCTTTGATCAGAAAGGTCTGCGCTCAGAAGGTCGGATAGAGCCGGTCGGTAATATGGACGGTATTCTTCATCGCTTAACATAATGACATCAGCACTGCGGTTGCGCTTACGGATTGACTGGGCAGCCGAAAGAGCAGCAATTCCTCCGCCAATGATAACAAATTTGTCCTGGGTATCGTTGCTGTACTCATCTTCCATGGATTCCCGCACAAAGTTTTCTGACCCGACTCCACAAGCCGGGCAGACTGCTGGCGGCTCTGAACCTACATGAATATGTCCGCAGACCAGACAGCGCCAGCGGGTCATGGATTTGTCCTGTTTCTTCTCCAGAATTGCCCTGGCAAAGTCCATACCCAGCTTGAAGGCTTCCTCTAGTTGGCCTTCGTCTGGTTTAAAATTGACCCGCATTCCAGGGATGACTTGCATGCGCAGAGCCCGCAGGCGGTTTTCGATGCTGGGTACAGCTTCCCCGCTCCATCCATAAGCACCAAAGGCCACTGCTACTTTATCACCATGGCTAATGGGAGATAAAAGGCTGAGTAGCTTCCATACTGGCGGCAAAGCATCTCCATTAACAGTATTAGAACCAATCAAAAATCCGCTGGCGTCCAGCAGGTCCTCGGCTACCCGGTTTAGAAGGGCCGGATCGTCCAGCTTGTCCTCGATCAAGGAATAGCTCTTGATTTCGAAATCTCCAATGCTATTAATGCCATCGACTATACTGTCGGCCAGCATCTTGGTAAAGCCATAAATGCTCATATAGGTCAGCACAACTTTCGGTTGGTCGCTTTTGGGGATAGCTACCCGCGTAGACCATTGCCGATAAAGATCGATGTAACGATCAATGTCCCGTCGTAATACTGGACCATGCCCCGGGGCTACCACATCGAGAGGAAGATCCTTAATCTTATCCAACGCTTCCAGCACATAAGGTTTGAAGGGTCCGATAATGGCGTCAAAGTATTCTTTATATGGAGTTAAGAAATTGCTTTCCATAAGGTCATTGAACAGACGCTCATCCGGATAGTGAGATCCGAAAGAATCGCATGAAAAGAGAATTTTATCCTCTTCCAGATAGGTATATATCGTATCCGGCCAGTGCAGGAATGGAACGTCAATAAAACGCAGGGTTTTATCACCCAGCTGCAGCTGGTCTCCCTCTCTGACTTCCTGCGATTTAAACTTTTTATTGGTGATTTCCCGGAGAAATGACAGGGCAGTGGGGCTGCCCAATACCGTAAGATTCGGCAACAACTCGATCAACTTGGCTACGGCTTCGGAATGATCGGGTTCGGTATGATTCATAATGAGATAATCAATGTCTGCCAGATCTGTGACACTTTTAAGATTGGCCAGATACTCGGCAAAAAATTTATTCTCGCAAACCTCAATCAAGGCGGTTTTTTCAAGGCCTTTAATCAGGTAAGAATTATAGCTGGTGCCAACTTCGGTAGTCATTACCATGTCGAAAATCCTAAGTTCAGGATCACGCACTCCTATCCAGTAAACATTGTTTTTTATTGAAATAGCCGTCATACGTATACCTCCAATTCTAATTATGTATTCCAGAAGATGGTTATTTTTATTATACTGCAATTTTAGGCCAATTAATTTTGAGGTTGTTTATTCAGGTCCAATTCACGTATTTGCGGGATTTAAAACGCGCCAGGGTATCTGCTATGCGAATACGGAGCCATTCCTGATCAAATTCGGATTCATACAAAAAGCGCGCTGCACTGGCCTTTTCCCAGTCATCATCGGGATCAATATGACAAACCCTTGAATAGAGGGCTGAACCCGGCAAGGGCAGCGGCACATTAATGGAGATCTCATCTAATGAGAGATTTAGCGCCAGGGCCAAGGTCTGTTCGATTGCCTCCTCTGTTTCTCCGGGATATCCGACAATAAAGAATCCAGCGGTATTAATACCTGCGCTTGTAAAGAGGTTAACTGCGTCAATCCCGGCCTGAACAGAACTTTGTTTGCCCATCAAGTGCAAAGTAGCATCGCTGCCGGATTCCAGTCCCAGAAAAACCTTGACACACCCAGCCTCTTTCATTAACTCCACGGTCTCTTGATCCATGCCACGAGTACGGGACAAGCAGGTCCACTCAATACTTATCCCTCGGGATATCTTTTGCCGGCAGAATTCCTGCAGATAAGCTAGGTCCAGGGTAAAAGAATCGTCTGCAATCCACAGTCGGTCATATCCCAGGACCATAATATCATTAATTTCCTGAAAGACCTTATCCAAAGCAGGTTTGCGGAAAACGCTGCCCCAAACCGGTTTAGAGCAAAAATCACAGCTATAGGGACAACCACGGGTGATCATAATGGTAGCTGACCGGGTTTGCTGGCTGGCATACCAATGCTGCTGGTATAGGTCATGGCGATAGTCACTTCGGTCCGGCCGGGGAAGACCTTCCAGCACCAGTAAATCGTGGTGCACTGGTGGACTGGAGCGTATCCCTCTGGGCGTATTAATACCTAAACCGGGGTACATATTTACATCAATACTATTTACGAAGTCGCCTGTATCTGCGCTGTTTAGATAATCCCTGCAAAAGCGAGGAAAAATTAAATCGCTTTCCCCCTGAAAGACTAGATCGAAATGAGAAAGAAAACGATGCGGATAGACACTGGGCAGAGGCCCTCCTGCGACAAAAAGGGTGTCCGGTAAAGCATCCCGGAGGCGAGCAGCGAGTTCCAAGGCACTGCCGTTCAGGGAGACCATAATCGAGATGCCGATGATGGAGGGTTGCAGTAATACAATACGTGCCACCGCAGATGCCATGGTTTCAAACGTGCAGTCTACAACGCTTACTGATATCGATTGCTCTTTTAGCTGACTCGCCAGATAAGCAATGCCGAGAGGTTGAAAGAGCTTGGACACCGGGTCTTTTTCCCGAAAATATGGATAAACCAATACGACTTTTTTTCCCATATGTGAACTCCTCATTTGTTCTCGTTTTCGAAGACTATCGTATAACGGCAAATAATATCCCTTATTGACGCTGCGGCAAGATCAAATTGGATGGAAAAGCCAGCCCAACATAAATTATCTCTATTTTCTCTTCCCCAGCACACCTTAAAAGGTAAATCCTGATCCGCTGTTATATCGCGAAGCGAATAACGCAGACCATAAAGAGGGCTGTATAGGAAGGGCAAACTCTGCGAGTCATCGAGAACCTGCCAACCCGAGGGGGGCTTCGAAGTTTCCCCGGCCTGCCAGCTAGAGGTGAAAAACCCCCCGCCTAGTTCGTTCATTATAAAAAGCTCATGGGGAATCTCAGCGAGGGTTTTAAAATTACAACATACCCCAATCCTATCGGGGTGAAGTTCAAAATGAAACTGGGCCTGCGCGCGTGGAGAAACAACGACAAAGTGGCTTTTAATATCCAGGAAACGCCTAATATGTATACCAGCCCACAGCATACCCTTTTGGCAAGCTGGCAGCAGGCGGTACAAAACTACAAACAACTCGCTGATCCAAGTTATAGAGATGTTAGCAGATTCCCCTCGACCTGACATATGGATGGTATCAATAACATAGTCCTGAATCATATTGTTGGAATCAGGCCATATAACCCGGCTACCCTGTGAAAAATAGGTGTACCCGTTAGATCTAATGGCAATTGCCCCCAACCCCATACCCTCCTGGGTCAGATTCACGCCCGCAGCCATCACCTGGAGACCGCGGGCCAAACCTTCCGATATTCCTATTCCTTTAAAGCAGTCATCGTGAAAAAAATCCAGTGTAGGCAATGTTTAGCCCCTTTTCCGCATTCACGCACGCCTAAAATATTCATAGGTTATCAAATATCACCTACTCAAACTATCATCTAGCGTCGGTTAAGAGGAAAACCGATTAACCACTAATTAACCACAACTAGAACAACTAGCGCATCCGCCGCCTTCTTCAGATTCCGCATTGGGGACAATTTTATAATAAATCATTCCGTCCCGTTTAACGGAATTAACCTTAAAACCTTGGGCGCTTTCAAATAACGATTTTTCTATTACAAAATTCAGTCCGCTGTGTTCTTCAACCAAGTCACTGTCAACTGGTTCGTCCAGAACCAGATTATAAGACATTCCGCCTCACCCAATACTCCCGCTAATACGGAGATAATTCTTGTCTATTTTCATCTCCTGCAAATTTTCTTTGATATCACCTAGAGTCTCATCAGATATCGTTACCATAGTCATATTTAATCCACCTTCTCGAAAAAATTAGGGTTGTAATCTCCAGTTCTCTCTGTAAGCAGCTCAGATAAAGAGATGTTTCCATTACCCCCTAGGGGTATTTTAACAACTTTATTCTTACTTTGCAAGCCAATTCAGGCGTATTTGAGGAATCAAGCAGCATTCTAACAATATTTATCGGGGAAATTTTTCTTGTGCCACTTATTCCAGGTAAGTCTGTCTAGACTCCAGTAATAGGCAGCCCACCCCGCCCATAAAAGTATCAGGGCTTCTATTATATATATCGGATTTACACTGACTGAGCCGGCAAACATATAGTTAAAATTCAATAATAAGCTAGCTAATAGGGCGATAGAAGTAAGCATACCCAGTATCAGAGCAATCCCTACCAAGAGTTCTCCCCAAGCTACCATATACCCAAATAGTTTGGCATTAGGCAATGCAACATGGTTTATGAACCAAGCATACCAAGGCTGCACATCGGGATGAGCCCCACTAGTCTTGGCCAGAGCTCCTTTGAGAAAACCCGTTATCGCCACCCCTGCTTGCGAGCCGACCCAAACATCTGCGCCTGAACCAGAAACTTTGCCTAATCCTGAAATCACCCAATTGTAACCCAGATAAACACGTAAAATAGTCCACAAAATTTTGGCCCAATTCGAATATTTCCATTCAAACATATTCCGATTCCCCCTTTTCATATTAAATATTTGGGTTTGTTACCTAAAGATATTATATTTTCTATAGTATACAACTTCGGTATACTTTTGGCTAGATAATTTTCTACATTTTATGGAAAAATTATGTTGAACCAGCAACATTCCTGGATAATTATTCCTTACCTTATCTTACCTTTGACGACATTTTAATTTCTTAGTTAGAATTAGATGTATAATCAGCAACCAAAATCCAAATGTGGAATCTTAAGACAATTAAAGGAAGGACAAAAGAAAACCAGTTTTTTAGGAGGATAGCGTGAATAAACGTTTTTATGGAATTGTTGTAATAATAATGATTTACTTTATATCAATGTTGACATATAAAGCTATATACATAAACGATACTCCGCTGCCGAGCATAATTGACAATCCGATAGAAGAATCCACAGTCAACTCTGAGTCTGCAGCTCCCTCTACAAGTTCGGGACCTGTTGCTACGATCATTGACGATGGACAAGTATTAAAAAGTGTGGCGGTTGAGCCTGCTGCAGCGATTCTCCCAACAGTGCCTGAAACGAGTAGTAATGAGTCTCTCGAAACAATAATTCCGCCTTCTTCGGTATCCCGAGGGGTGCAAACTACAGATACATATAAATATCCCAAATTAAGCAAAGTTAATGGTTCATTTGGGCAGTTCCGCTATCGGGATTTGGCCGGAGGCAGGATCGAGGTAGCCCCACAATGGATAGCAAATAATATTGTTACTATCACTTTGCCGGGTTTAGATCAACGGGTGCAGGTTAACAAGGCGGCGGCAGCTAATTTTATTAAAGCTTTTACCTACATTAAAAATGGTACTGCCACTATTAACGGCAAGCAGGTACCACTATTAAGTCTGATTAAAACTATGGATGGAACTTTTGTAACCAGGCATGTGAACTGGGGAGGTCCTACTACTGGTTTGAGTAATCACTCTTGGGGAACAGCAATAGATATCAATGCAAGTAATCATTATGTAGGTTTGAGAATTGATGCTAATTCTACTACTGATCCTAATGCGATCTTGTGGAGAGAGGCCTTTCAACCAGCTGGTTTTAGTTGGGGTAATAGATACACCGTTGGACCAGATTCAATGCATTTTGAACTGATAAAATAGTAACTTGAGCATAGCAGTTGAAATGAGATAAGACGGAAGAGAACGATGGCCGCAGATATCGCTGATTTATATGATTATCGCGGATTTATAATTTTTAATATTTACAAAAGAAAGTTGTTTATATTAATATGAAATCCGCGATAATCCGCGCCCGGAGGGTCAGTGTCCGTCCGCGTCTATCGTTTCCTAAAAAGCACTTATGATGGCAAAGCCGAATTCCAATGCGATTAACACTATAATAATCCACTCCAGGAAGTAGGAATGCTGGATATTCACTTCGTTGCTGAGCAAACTATAATTCTGCTGTATTACTTGCAATTTCCGGTTTATACTTTCTGTCCACTGATCACTGCGCAAAACCTTTAAGGTAGTCTGGTAGACCCGAGCATAGTAAATGTCCTCGGTTATCTTTATCAGGTTTTCAATCCTTTCCCTAACTTCAGTTATTTCAGCGATTAACTGCATGCGGGTGGTTATTATTTCCCGGTAATGGCGCATTCTCCGATAGCGCGACTTGGTTTCTGCCACTTCTATATCATCATACATTTTTTCCATTTGTTTATTAAGCAAATTATCATAATAGCGCAGTTCCACCAACTGCACATTGGCAAACTCTATCAAATCCCTCAGATCGCCCGGATCTTTCGGATCACAGATTAGCGCCGTATCCCAAGTAAGAACTACAAAGTCGGTCTGGCTGTAGCTCAGTCGGTTTTTCATGACCTGTTCCCTCATCTGTTCACTGAAATCGACCCTCTCGCCCATAAGCAGAGGTACCGGATCTGAGAGTTCATCGGTGTGAGTGATACGATAAATAGTGTAGTCTTCGTAGAATTCAGGATCTATTTCGAGGTTGTCCAGACCTGGCTGCAAGAGCTTTTTCAGGTATTTCAGGGTTCGAACGAATATATCCTCAAGTCCTGTCTGCCCGGAAAAACGGAGCCCCATTTCCTCTAGCTCATACTTGGCCGTATTCTCTTCTTCATAACTCAGGCAGATGCTTATAGCCCCAATGTCAAATATTTTAGCCTGGGCAGTAAAGCAAACCGAATCAGGATTTTCTTCTAATGAAAATTTGCCCAGTTTAACGAGTAAGGGTGGGACTTCCATCTGGATTGACTTGGTACTAACCCGCGAAAACCTAGCCCTTGAGGGCATATGATCGTGGGGTAGCTGTGTTTCCAGAAGATCCAGATTGAATTCGCGCCCAGTTTCATAGATACGGTAGATAATAGCGAAAACATAGCAGTTTTTCTCCTCCTTCACATATTCCTTAGGCCTGGAACCAAGTAATTAATTGATTGTATTGTAACAGGCGTTTTTTTGAATCGCAAATTCATGCGCATTGCAAGGAAATCATTTCTGTTTAAAATGTTGGCTTTCCGTATATGCTAAGAAAAAAGGGAGGTATAGCTATGCGTATTAGCGACCCTAATAAATTGGTGGGTAAGATCATGAGAATTAACGCTGGTAAGGATATGACGGAGATTATAGTGGATGTGGGCGACCAGGCTGTAACGGCAACGATTACCGCCGGTGCAGCTCATGACATGAATTTACATGACGGAGACGAGGTTTTTGCAATGTTTAATTCTACCTCGGTGACGCTCATTAAGGATACTAAAGAGCCCAGGAGAGATTACAAATTCTAGATTTCAAAAACGAAGGGGTCTCAAATTGCCCTGAGATCCCTTCGATATTTACAAATTAATAATTTAGTATACGAAGAATCCTTCGCCAGTCTTGCGGCCGAGTTTGCCAGCACGAACCATTTTGGCCAGCAGCGGGCAGGGACGATATTTTGGATCACCAAATTCTCTATATAGAGTCTGCATAACCGCCAAACAGATATCCAAGCCGATCATATCAGACAGAGCCAGGGGGCCCATAGGATGTCCGGCACCATACTTCATGGAAGTGTCAATATCAGCGGCATTGGCAACGCCTTCCATCAACGCATACATGCCTTCGTTCAGCATGGGGATCAAAAGACGGTTTACAACGAAGCCCGGAGCTTCATTAATTTCTACCGGAGCCTTACCCATCTGTAGGGTGATGTCCTTAATATAATCATAGGTGGCCTGACTGGTGGATGCCCCTCTAATAATTTCTACCAGCTTCATGGCAGGTACAGGGTTGAAGAAATGCATACCGATTACCTTGTCAGCTCTGCCAGAAGCCGCACCGATTTCGGTGAGACTGAGAGCAGATGTATTGGAGGCCAGAATACACTCGGGCTTACAAATAGAATCCAACTCTTTGAAAATTGCTTTCTTAATATCCATAATTTCAACCGCAGCTTCGATTACCACGTCACAATCTTTGGCATCTGCAAGGTCAATGCTACCTGATATTTTTGCCATTACAGCATCTTTGACGGCAGCTTCCATTTTACCTTTTTCCACGAGCTTAGATAGGTTTTTGTTAATGCCCTTAATCCCGTTGTCAACAAACTCCTGTTTAATGTCCCGAACAACCACTTCGAAACCAGATTGAGCGGCTACCTGTACAATTCCCGCCCCCATAGTACCTGCACCAAGTACCATAATCTTCATTCCAACAACCTCCTTTTTTTAATAAATTCTGTTTTCTGTTATTTTGAACTAACAGTCCTCAATCACTAATTCTATATATACTTCAACAATCCTCCTTTATGCATTATTTTTGGAAATATAGGAATATAATGCATAAACGGAGCTCACCTTTGGTGGGCCCCCAGTCCAGTCCCTATTGCATTTATGGTCGTCTATTACTCTGAAAATCCTTAATAATCAAGTTTTTTAATTTAGCTACTGATTTTGGCAGCGATAGATTTTTTTTGTGAACCAAACACACTTTGGTAGATATACTGTCTAATGAAAACATTTTTAAAGAAGGATCATTAAGCCCGCGGGTATAAAAATCAGAGGTACGGCCAACTAACCTTGGGTTTTTCTTAATCATGTCGGGAATAAGTGGTGCATGGGTTGTTTGATAAACAATATTCGGTTCAAAGCCTGCATCAGCACAAAATTTATAGGTAAATTGATAGGAATTATACATAGAAGACATAACCACCAGAGGTTCATTTTTTAGATGGATTATGTCTATTCTATCCAATGAGGCAAGTTTATGTTTTGTATTTACTATAATTTTAGGTGTAATCGTAAGCAGTTCTTTGTAATAGAAGAAGTTCTTATCAAAGGGTTCTGTAAGGACGCCTAAAATGCACTCTTCATTTTTTATTAATACCTCACACTCTCGGCTGGGACTTTCAATTACCCTCATATTGAAAGCTGGATCCTGATTTAAAAATATGGATTGAAGCAGGGGTGACGAATTGCCAACAAACTCGCTAATACAGGCTATCCTTATAATATCGCTTGATTCAGACATTAATTTAAAATAGTCTGTGCACATATCATTTTGATTTACAATAACTTCTGCATGTTCCTTGAGATATTGGCCACATTCGGTTAATACTAGTCCTCTCGACGTCCTTAGAAATAAATTGCAGTCCAACTCCTTCTCAAGTCTGGTGATGGCAACACTAAGACCTTGTTGGGAGATATATAATTTATTTGCGGCTGTTGAGAAATTCTTATCACGACATAATTGAAGAAAATAGGTTAAAACCTTAATATCCATTAAACTCCACCTTCTTTCTCCGGGTCATCGACATCTACTACGGCCATTCCGATAAACTTTATGGACGCCTATTACTCTGGAAATCCTTAATAATCAAGTTTTTTAATTTGATTACTGATTTGGGCAGTGACATATTTTTTTTGTAAACCAGACACACCTTGGTAGATATACTATCTAAGGAAAGTATTTTTAAGGAAGGATCATAAAGCCCACGAGCAGAGATATTAGAAATACGGCCTACCAAATTGGGGTTTTTCTTAACCATGTCGGGAATAAGCGGCGCATAGTATGTTTCATAAACAATGTTCGGTTCAAAGCCTGAATCGGCACAATTTTTGTAGTTTTCTTTGTAGGAATTATATATAGATGACATAACAACCAGAGGTTCATTTCTAAGATGATTAATATTAATTCTATCCAATGCTGCAAGTTTATGTTTAATATTTACAACAATTCTTGGTGACATTGTAAACAGCTCGCTGATTTGAAAAGCGTTTTTGTCAAAGGGTTCACAAATAATGCCCAAAATACACTCATTATTTTTTAAAAGCACCTCACATTCTCGGCTTGGTTGTTCAATCACTCTCATGTTGAAAGTGGGATCTTGATTCAAAAATATTGATTGAATCAGGGGAGAAGCCGAGCTAACAAATTCATTAATACAGGCTACCCTAATGATATCGGTTGATTCTGACATTGATTTAAAATAGCCGGTGCACTTATCATTCTGATTTATAATAATTTCTGCATGTTCCTTAAGATACTCGCCGTTTTCCGTTAATACAAGCCCTTTCGAAGTCCTCAGGAATAAGTTGCAGTCCAGCTCCTTCTCCAGTCTGGTGATAGCCACACTAAGACCTTGCTGGGAAATATATAGATTATTTGCTGCTAATGAAAAACTCTTATCACGACATAATTGAAGAAAATAGGTTAAAACCTTAATATCCATGTAAATTCTACCCTCTTTCTCCTGGCCATCAACATGTACGACCATTTCGTCAAAGGTCGCTAAGCCGGTTAAGAACTCTAACAGGCCTGCTGGTGTATAGGCCTATTATTGAGGACTATACCCAAACTGTATCGATATTTCTTTCCCTGCTTCAACCACTTTAGCAATTGTTTCCATCATTTTGTCATTTTCACTTAGCCTCTGCAGCGGAGCGACTAAACTCACAGCCCCGATTATTTTGTTTCGATAATTAAAAAGCGGAGCCGAAATCCCAGTAATTCCGTCTATAAATTCCTGCATATCAATAAAGTAGCCTCTCTGGTGTATTTCAGCAAGTTGGGAAATGACCTCTTCTTTTTTTGTAACGGTATGGTCAGTATATTGGAACATTTGTTGTTGCAGATACTCTTCTAATTCTTCTGTTTCCATAAAGGCAAGGATAAGCTTGCCCGGTCCATAAGTTAAAGGAAGGGCAACTCCTATATCACTACATATTCGCATCTTATTATGGCTTTCATATTTTTCTATACAAACATGATGATATTGTCTTCTTTCAACTATGAATACAGTTTCATTAGTATCGTTTCTTAATCTTTCCAATATTCTTCTTCCGGCTGGTCCCAGTTCAAAAAAATCGACCACTACCCGCCCCCATTTCAATACCTTCATTCCAAGCTTATATAAACGCTTTGTGGAATCATAATCTATAACTCCTTCTGCTAAAAGGGTTACTAATATTCGCTTGGCTGATGCTTTATTCAAATTACAATTATTTACGATTTCCGTAAAAGTAGCTTCCTTTAAGACTGCCAGTTCATCAAGAACCAATATGGCATTAGCAACCATCGGAACACGATATCCTTCTTTTGGCATATAATTACCCCACTTAGTATTTTTCTTTAATTTTAATTTAATACTATTCAGGCACATTGCGGGCATTTGCTTTAGGTTTAAACCTCTATGTCTCCATAGGATTAGAATCCCATCAACCACCGACTTTTCATGCCCTCCATCATGGCTATGTTTTTATTAGTTTATCATGACCAAGGGGGGCAGCTTAAGCCCCCCCTTGAAAAAACCTGTTTATTTTATGAGACCGAGGAATTTCCAATAAGGTACGCTAATCAGCAGCCCGATAAGAGAAATAATCATATAAGCCACAGACGCCTTGACGGTATGCTTATAGGCAACTCTGTCTTCTCCTCCCGCTGCTGCAAAAGCAGATAAGAAGTTGGCATTCTGATAAGGCAGGTACCAAACCATGACGGAAACATAAGAAACCATGCCTATAACCCATGGATTTATCCCTGCTACCGAGGCAAAAGGCAGCAGCATCACTGTAAAAATAGTCATCCCGGCAGTCAGTGACACGATAACGGCACGCATCAAGTAGATCGTAATGGCTGTTGCCGTAATAAGAAGATAGGGATTTCCAACAAATTGAGTCAAATAGGGGCCTAAATTTGTGCCAATCCACTTATCAATTCCTACCGCAGGTAAAACATTTACGAGGTTAAGAACTCCGCCGATAAAAAACATCAAACTCCAAATCATTTTGCTGTGAAACTCTTCCTTGCCAAAGACGTTTAGTGCCATTAATATCCACATCCCAGCTAAGGCGGTTATAACCGCAGGAATACCAACAATTCGTTCAGTAATCCAGAACCCCAAAGCACATACCAAAACCAGACAGGTAATCTTTTCATTACGATTCATCGGACCAAGCTCGGCAATTTGCTTTTTAATATAGTCACGTGAAAGTGCTTTTTCATCTTCCGGCTTATACATTCTGGTAATGGCAAAATAAGAACCTACCAGCAATACTATTGCCCAGGGAATCATACATATAAACCAATATGACCAAGAAAATTGGGCCTGTGTCTCTTTTGGCAGCAAACCTAATATTACATAGCCTAAAAAGGATGCACTAATGAAAATAACCCCATTCAGAGAGAAGCCGGTATACATAGCTGCAAAGAGCCCGGCCATACCCTGGCTTCTTTTTTCGAATCCCAGTTGCTCACCAATTCCCATCGCAAAGGGAGCCGTAATGGCGCATTTAGCTGTTGTACTTGGTATTATCGGTGCTGCCAGCGTACCCGCTCCCAGCAAGGCCATTACTTGTCCTTTGTAAGTGGGCGGAAACAGCTTTATAGCCATCAAAGAAACACGCTTAAGCAATCCGCTTTTAGTAACACCAATGCCAATACCAATTGCTCCAATTAACATCCACCAGGTTGTGTCGCCAAAGGAGCCAAATGCGGTTTTAAAAGGTACTGCTTTTGTACCTGCCCATAAAACGCACATCAGCATTGAGGCTACATAATCAGGTATAGGCTGAAGAATCCAGTTGCAAATAGCCCACATGAGAATACCAAATACCCACATTGCTTGAACGGTCAATCCCGCAGGAGGTGTACTGAAGGCAATGATCAAACCGATTATAACGGAAATAAGTTCGAAAACTATTTTTTTCTGATTATCTTTCAATATTGGCTTTTTTTCGTCAGTTGACATAATTTCACCCCTTAATTTTTTTTGACCATTTAGTTTAGGATGTCAATTTCTGCAAGGCAGTACGAGTCATTTTCACTCTTAAATCTTGCTCTTGATTGGGTAACAAAGTGGGCTGTCCGAGAGGATAGAGAATGCTTGACGATGGGAAAATACGTTTGGAACCAATTGCCGTGGCGACTGGTGTCATATTGCAGATATGCACTGTGGGAATTCCTGCCCGTTCTAACTCCTTTACAATCCCTGCACCGCAGCGAGTGCTGGTTCCTCAGGTAGATGTCAAAAGGACGCCGTCAATATGGTGCTCTTTAATGTAGGCGGCCATCCCTTGACCTATTTTCTTAGCGTTGGTAAGGGAGGTCATTAATCCGGTTGTACCCAGGTAATAATCATGAAGTTTACCTATATATCCGTCTTTCTCTAGCATGCGCATTGCATCAAGGGGGACAAGGCGGTCGGGATCCTCCAGAACATAAGCTGTATTATATCCGCGGTGACATACCGTGTAATCTCCCTCTGCCAAATCAGATTTACCTTCTACGGAATAAATCCCAAACCTGTCGGCATTGCCGGTCGGCATATTATCAGGATTATCCGCAGGATACAATCCTCCGTCAGTAACCATCACTATAGTAGCTTTAGAGAGATCCACCACCGGTGGAGCAGGTATAACATCGTCATGATTTACGATAGGAACTTCCGTTTGGAAAGACCGGCCATTATATTTGGCCAGCAGCATATCAACCGTCCGTTCCGACGCATTTTTATCACTTCTTTTGTTCTTTATTAGGCCGCGGACAAAGTATCCTTCCTCGTCCGGAGTACCGATTTCTTCGCCGGTCACCAGCTTCATACCAAGGGATACGATATTCTTAGTATCAACTGCCATTGTTCGAGCGTTAGTTCCGGTCTTGATAATAAATAGATCTTGTCTAAAAATGTCAACGCCGGGATTTTCCTCATACATACCTGTTATCGCCGGAATTCCCAATTCCTTTTGCACCACCGCACAGACTGAGCCACAGGCGACCCCATACCGTCCTGCGCCATAGGCGGGCCCAGCAACCACTAAATCAGGCTCATACTTTCTAATGAGTTCAACAATTTCTAATGTGACTACATCTAACCGCTCGGCGATATAATTATCACCGCAGATGATAGTAGCAACTATTTCACCCCTTTCCCCAAGCGCTTTCTGTAGACTTAGGCCCGGCCCAATTGCTCCCACCTTAACTTCCGGCCCCATATGGGCAGTGTCCTCACTGCCGTATTGACCAAAAAATTGGTTAATATAGTGAACAACTTTAATCTTCTCAGCCATGATTCATCGTCCTCCTTTTCTGTCGGTCAGCATTAATACTTAATCGATGTATACCAGGAATCACCCAATTGACTTAAAGCTCCTCTAGTATTGCGATTGCCTGCCATACATACACCCTCCAAAGGGGTTTTTATATCAGGAAAAGGAGTGCCAAGCACCCTCTCCACCGCTGGAATCTCGTAGTCTTCCAGACAGCCTGAAGTAACGATGGCATTGGCATTGGGCGTATTGAAAAGAATCGCTTCATCACTCTTTCCACTGCTGGTCATAAACTCGGCCACAATGATTTGGGTCTTAATTCCCATGGCTTCAGCCTTATCACAACATAAGGCAATATCTACCTGCGGATGTCCACCGCCTTCCTTGCTGATAATGACCGCCTCCGCCTTGAGGAAATGCTTGGCCAGCCCGGTGGCAAGCATCGCGTTTCTTTCCTTGTCAACCATCGCAGCAGGCGTGTTACTCATAACAACTCCCACAAAATTGAGATCGATACCATGACGCCGGTAAAGCTCGGTAATAATAGGCTGATTCTGCAACATATAGGTAGGATCCGCGTTGTTTAGCTGCTCGTAATCGTTATTTAGCAGCGCCCCATCCAGAATTTCGTTAGGATGAACAATGGTAGGCAGCATTTGTATGCACCCATTGCCATAGAATAAGTTCTCAATAATTTTCCGGTGTGAGAATATTTGATAAATATAGGCTACTCGGGGCAGTGGTCTTCCATCAGAGTCCACTAAGCTTTCTCTCTCCAGAGTAAAATTCTCCACCTCATCTGAGGGGTAATCCTTAGCGGCACTGGCCAGATAAACTGCCGCTGTCAGTGATGCATTCTTCAAGGCTTCTGCATAGTTATAATTATCAACACCCTCCGCCGGATGCGGGTTTAGTACAACATTAATAGTCTGTGAGAACTGGGTATGCTCCGCTGCCGGACCTGACATGTCGATAAAAGCTCCGCTGGGGGCCTTGAAATCATAAGTTTCAATAACCGCTACTCCCCGCAATTTAATGGTTCTTCCTTGTCCCACCTGGCGCATTTCTCCGAGGACACCAGGGAATGTTGCTTCTTCCTCATCAGGCTTAATCGTAGGTTGAATAATATCGCACACACTGCCAATGCGGCAGCTTTCGCCAGGAAAAGCCAGATCCACATCAATATCGATAAATCTTGCATCCATCATCTTAGCAATCAGTTCCTCTTTATTGATGTGTAATGTTCCGCTTTCAACCATAGTTTTCGGACCAAAGACGACGTTCTTAATGTCTACATAACTAACTTGTAGATTCATACTCCATTTCGCTCCCTTCTAAACGGTTTTGAAATTAGGACTGACATTCTTTCAGTTTTCCATAAAATAGAAACCCTCAGTAACTTGTTAATGTGCTCTCCAAATCCCCCTCTCTATTTGTCCAAAATGCGCCTTTGATTGTAAAACCAACTCAATGTGCATTATGGTACTGGTTTCCTTTTTCTCAGCGGTAACTAAACGGCTATTACAGGTATTGTTTTTCTTTCAGGAGTTCAATCGCTTTATCTTTTTCCTCGGGAGCTATCATCACAATGGGTCCCGTGCACCCCATTCCGCTTTCTGCATAGATTCCAGCTCGCCACAATGACTGAACCGCGTCTTCGAGCTCCATCACTTCCACTCCCGGAATGGCATCGGTCACAATCTTCTTCGGCGGAGGAGTCGCTTCGGGTTTTTCCTCGGTTGGCTTTCCCCCGGCAGGACTGTTCAGGCTGCTTAGCACTTGATCCCAGCCCGCTTGCTTAACCGCTTTGAACTCCGCCTGGATAACATCCAGGAGTTTGCCTTGCGCACATTCCGCCGCCAAACAGATCGCTCCCGCGATAACCGGTGCTCCTGAAGCCCGGGAGATAATACCGATAATGCGGTCATAGTTCTCACCTACGCCGGGCCCGTAGCCATAGCCCAGACTCTCGTAGCTTCCCCCGCTGGTATAGGCGGAAAATACTTTCATAAATACGTTCCCCGTCAGGCTGTCATGTACCATAATATCTGGAACTCCCATCAGCAGGTCATTGCCCCGCATGACCACGCCGCCGTCAGCTCGAGCCGAATCGGCAAATGTTAGAGGGTAGCCCCCTTCCTGCAGCTTTTTGAGCGCTCTCTCCACTTGACGTGCCCCATCGATATTCAATATGCCCACCGTGGGATTTGCTTGGCCACAGGCTTTAGCCGTGGCGATGCCGTAAATCGCGTTTCTAACCATAGCTTGAGCTCGTTCCGTAGCAGAGGTTCCGGTGGTAGTAGCCAGGAACATCTCCCGGCCTTGGGCTGGAGTAATAACTCTACCCACGGTGGAAACACCAATTGGAAAGCTATAGTGCATGGTGACCGCCGCATCCAGATTACCTGCCAGGAGCATTTCATCCATTTTGGCATGGGCTTCCCGCTCATCGCTGGCTGGCACGGTCTCCAGCTTGGTATCGGCACCTTGCCCGATCACTACAACTTCTAGGTGAGGGTTTTGCTTCTGAGCCAGCTCCGCCCCCCGCACCAGTTCTGCCGGTCCATGTTCACTCCCCAGTATGGTTAGTCCTACTCTGATCCTTTTGCCGAAAGAACCTGTTTCCAGGGCATCAGCCAGGTTTTCGAACACTTCGCCGATGGTTTTTCGTAATATTTTTTCGTCCACTGTCTCGCCTCCATGCAGTAAAACGGGATAGGTTACTGCCTACTCACTCGCGAAAGTCTTGGCCATATCTCGCATTACACCTGCAATCATTTTTCGTACTTCATCTTTATTAAATCCGGTTTCCATGGCCCCACTATTTCTTTCAATAATCAAGGATACCCCGTCAAAAAGATTGGTCAGCCGCCCTAGGAACAGGCTTCCCTTGCCAATAATCATGGTCCGGGTGATTTTACCTGCCAGGATCATCTCTCTAGCGTGCCCGATAAATGGAACTCCCGAGGGTATATGTCCTTGTGTGGGTGCAAACCCAGGCATACCAAAACTCTCCGCTGTTTTTAAAAGGTCGGCCTTTTCGATTTCTCCCCGCTTCACTCCCAGGGCCCCGATCATTTTATAGTTGGCCATGGGCACGTCTCCCGCACCTGCCGGCTCTGTGATTTCCGGGTTCTGCAATTCCGGCGAGTAGCGATCAATATCCGTAATCCGATATCCAATCTTATCCAGGGGATCGGTTACTATGGCTGTCAGCACTGCTTGCGGTGATGCTCCGGACCCAATCTGGTGACGCCCCACAGCATCGGTCCGGATCACCGGATTTATGCCGTCGTTTTCCCCTATATGGATGGCGAAAGCTCCCAGCACATCTTCCAGTACCGGCAGTCCCTTTTTCACGTGGTCTTTGGAGTTCATGCCCAATTTTGCGGAAGAGCCCCCAGCCAGCACTACCACATTTTTATATATCCCGCTTTGTGCTAATGCGGCTCCTTCCACTAAGGCGTGCGCCGGAGCTGCACAGAAGCTTCGGGTGTCCGAACCGGTAGCATTGATACAGCCGCACATTTCTCCGATGGATTTGGCAAAATTCCCCCCGCCCCTTTGATTCATGTCACCGCAGGCTTCTTCGGAACACTCTATGATGTACTCTACGTCCTGGGGTTTAAGGCTGGTCTTGGCCAGGAGCAGCTGCAGGGCAAATACTGCCGAGGCTTTTGTTACCAGGTTTTCAAACATAACGTGGTCGGAAAGGGCCTCATCAAATTCGTGTGCCTTCTTAACACAGCCCACCAGCTTGCCCTCAAAGTACATAGGTTGGGCAAGATGGGGCTGCACCAATTTTTCAATGTCTTCTGCATTCCCCGGATTCTTGTCCAGTTTTTCTAAATCTTTAATGTTGCCAAGAACGGGATGTGTTTTGATTTTGGCTTGGACAGCTGCCTGGAAGCTGGCTTCCAGAATCACCAGATCAAAGGCATCAACTATTTTCATCAAGCCTAGAAATTCATCTTCCGGCAAAATCTCTCCGTATTTCCCTGCCCTCTCTGCCCTGGCAACTGGGTTCTGGTACCAGGGCCGGGGAATGTTCCGCAGTTCATCCGGTGTAAGGTTCCCAATATACACCTGGTTGGGCGGATAACCGACCACCTCGGCAAAGCTTCGCAAGTGTTCCGGGAGCGACTTTAAGTGCTCTGATTCTGCGTTCTTGCGCTGTTCCGATGTCTGGGTGGTCCCCTGATGCAGCAGCATGCCATTGGCATGGATCAAGGCATACGCCGCACCTTTAATAACCGGATAATTCATCGCTTATCATCTCCTAGTTAGCATGAAGGGTAATGAGCATCTACAATACACCATTACCCTACATATACTTTTCCTTATTTTCCCTATGGCTATTTACAGTCTGATTCGGCTGTTTGGTTATTCTTTGCGATAGGTTTTGACTTCTTCTATGATTTCATCAACATTGGAAACCATTTCCATCATGCTGATTTGTTCTTCGTAAACATCTGGGTCGACTTTTTCTTTCAGTTCAAATATGTGATATGCTTTGAGTCCCAACGAGACTCCGGATAACGGACCTGCAAAGGTAGGATCGCCGTCAGATACGGTTTCTGCAGCCAGACCGGAAGCTTCTGCTTCTGCTCCGCCCAGGACGACGATAAGATCGTCCTTGCCGTATTTCTCAGCTAATTCCTTAATCCTTGCCTGGTTTTCCAGGTCCATTGCCCCTGCAGCTGTTCAAACAAAACATTCGGTAGTGGAGAATACTACCTCGGCTCCGGCAGATTTTACACATTCTTCAATGGCCGGACCAGGAATGCCGTCTCGATCACCGAGAATAGCAACTTTTTTGCCTTTCAACATTGTTTTGTCTCCCTTCTTTCTTTAATTTAGTTTTAAAATTTTATTTATAGATTTAAATAAAATTTACTTAATTAATTCTTGTAACTTTGCTTCGATATCCTCAATGTTAACGTCACTGCTTAACTCCGCAACTTTCTCCCCGTTTTTGTAAAACCCAATCGTAGGCAACCCCAATACTTTCTGGCTGATGGCCAATCTCTTATTCGTTCCCGAATCCAACGCGCAGAATTTTGCCTTTCCCTGATATTTTTCGGCAAGCTCGTGAACGCTAGGCATAAGTTCCAGACATGGTTCGCATTTTGCACTCCAAAAATCCACCATCACAAGTCCCTCGGCATTTAAGACTTCCTTTTCAAATGTCACCTTGTCTACTTCAATCATTGTTGCACCTCCTAATATATGTTGTTTGTCTGGTAGTATTTTATTAGGGATTTCACTTCTTCCAGGGAATAGCTTATCTTAGCAATTACTTGCCCCGCCTTGAGGAAAATTACACTTGGAATGGCTTCCATCTCCACTCCATACTTCTTGGCTATTCCCTGATTTCGGCAAGCATCAATTTTCACCAGTTTTACAGCACCTTGGGTGGCTTGCGCCACCTTCTCCAGTTCAGATATTGCGGCGATGCTAGCCTCGTTTTGCGGTGCCCAAAAAGCCACCATCACAGGCCCGTCCACATCAAGCACCATTTGCTTGAACCCTGCCTCTTCCGCCAGATATTTCTCCGCCGCCACTGCTGCAATTGCTCCGTCGGCAGCTGCCGTAATCACCTGCCGGAGATATTTAACGCAGGCATCCCCCGCGGCGTAAACACCGGGTAAAGATGTTTCCATCTGCTCATTGGTAATAATGTAGCCTTGGGAGTCTAAATCTACCTTTCCTTTTAACATTTCCGTCTTGGGCACGGTCCCTACAAAGAAGAACACACCATTTGTCTCCATCTCAGAAAGCTCCATAGTTTTTAGGTTTTTGATTGCTACCCGCTCTACCAGGCCATCACCTTTTATTTCTTCCAGTACAGAGTTCCACACCCATTTTATCTTGGGGTTGGCAAAGGCCCTCTCCGCACTGGTTTTGTTGCAGTCCAGAACTCCCTCGTCGTGGATGACAATGATCGTGACGCTCTCTGCAAATTTGGTCAGGTACATCGCCTCTTCTACCGCAGCATCACCATTTCCCACTACCACTACGTCCAGCTCTTCGAAGAAATCGGCATCACAGGTGGCGCACGTGGATACTCCTTTGCCGCGGAAAACATGCTCCCCTTTAATGTTTAAAGACCGCGGCACGGCACCAGGCGCGAGGATTACTGCCTTGGTTAGATACTCATGGCCCTTTTTTGTCTTAATGACTTTAATATCTCCTTCGAGCTCCAAGTCCACGACCTCTTCAGAAAGTATTTCCGTACCAAAGCTTTTGGCATGTACAGTCATGGCTTCCATTAAAGCAGGTCCAGTTGTTCCTTTGGAAAATCCGGGGTAGTTTTCAATCTCCTGCGTGGTAGATGCCTGTCCTCCAGGTTTTCCTTTCTGCAAAATTGCTGTTTTCAATCGGGATCTTGATCCGTAAATTCCGGCCGCTAACCCCGCCGGGCCGCCGCCTATAATGACGAGATCCCAAACCTGTTCTGCCATATCGCTGCTCCTTTCTCATTACGTTTTCCAACGTAGTTTTAATAGATATTTTGTCGAAGGGCTTTCTATAAAGCACATTCTAAAATACATTTCTTATAATATTCGCAAGTTATAGTTTCCTATATGAAACTTAGTTTCTATTTATAAAGTCAATAAAACAGCAGATTTTATATTTAATAATGTTTATATAAGTAATTACTCTCAAATTTAATAGTTGCTCAGGTGGTTGCCAAAGGATATTTGACTATTTCGAGGTGCCTAAATTAATCTGTTAGCTGACTAAAATATATAGTTTTTTATACCCTTGTTCAAACAACAGATTATATGGGATCACAACATGTCTTCTGCTTTGAAGCCAAAACTTGGTAAAAAAATAAATGAAAAGGAATTTGAGGGCTGGTGGTATAGGATACTTCAGGCAGGTAAATTGGGGAAATTAGTTGCAAGATATGGGCTGCGCCAACTAATTGCTGATTTCTGGGAATAACAAAAAAGGGGCTCACCTTTGGTGAGCTCCCCTTTTGTTATCATTCTAATGTTTCCGTCAGATTACAATTTTAGTATACGAAGAATCCTTCGCCGGTCTTTTTGCCGAGTTTGCCTGCACGAACCATTTTAGCCAGCAATGGGCATGGACGATATTTAGGATCACCAAATTCTTTGTACAGAGTTTGCATGATTGCTAAGCAAATATCCAAACCGATCATGTCAGCCAGAGCCAGAGGTCCCATAGGATGTCCGGCACCAAACTTCATGGAAGTGTCAATGTCAGCAGCATTGGCTACGCCTTCCATTAAAGCATACATACCTTCATTACACATGGGGATCAACAGACGGTTTACAACAAAGCCAGGAGCTTCATTGATTTCTACCGGAGCTTTACCCATCTTCAAAGCAAGTTCCTTAATTGCATCATAGGTAGCTTGGCTGGTGGAAGCACCGCGGATGATTTCAACCAATTTCATGGCTGGAACTGGATTGAAGAAATGCATTCCGATAACTTTGTCGGCTCTGCCGGTAGCAGCTCCGATTTCAGTAAGACTCAGGGCTGAAGTATTGGAAGCCAGAATACATCCGGGCTTACAGAGAGAATCCAACTCTTTGAATATTAATTTTTTAATTTCCATGACTTCAACAGCAGCTTCGATTATCAGATCGCAATCTGCAGCAACTGCCATGTCAACTGTGCCAGAAATTCTTCCCATAACCGCAGCTTTATCTTCAGCAGTCATTTTGCCCTTGTCAACATTCTTGCCCAGAAGTTTATCAATGCCAGCAATACCCTTGTCCACAAACTCTTGCTTAATGTCGCGAAGAATTACTTCGAAACCTGACTGAGCGGCATTTTGCACAATACCTGCTCCCATAGTACCTGCACCAAGTACCATAATCTTCATCCTGTACAACCTCCTCATAATAATTAAATTAAATTCCGTTCTCTGATTGTTCGATACCAACAGTCCTCAATTAAAGCAATTCTATATTGATAATTATTTTCCTCCTTTTATGTTAATTATTTCTCAAATAGTTTCAAGTATTACAATACTTTGGCCAAACCGCTGTAGATGCGTCCGTGGGCTGTGTCGATTGTAATCATCATGTCGTTTTCCAGGATAAGGGTTGCATCCCGGGCACCTACAATAACCTGCAATCCAGTATTAAGGCCCATTATAGCTGCATCGGAAGTTAATCCTCCTTCTTCAGCTATCAAGGCCTGCACCCGATCCAGATAGGGTGCAAACGCTTTGTCGGCCGAACGACATACCAAAATGTCCCCGGTCTGTATTTTGTCCAGATCATCATCGCTTAATATCACCTTTACTCTGCCACTAACTGGTTTTGAACCAATCCCCATGCCTTGTAATATTATGTCTCCCACTACATGAACTTTCAGCAGGTTAGTGCTTCCTGGGAAACCTGGCGGACTTCCTGCCGTCAAGACGACCATGTCGCCTTTTTTTATATAACCGATTTCCAAACACCGAGCCAGGGCTGCTTCAAACAATTCATCGGTTCCACGGGTTGGCCTTGTAAGCACCGGATAGACTCCCCAGACCAATACCAGTTTTCTCATCACTTTAGGATCTGATGTAACTGCAAAAATGTCCGCCCGGGGACGATATTTGGATACCATACGGGCGGTTGTCCCAATGCTGGTCGCGGTAATGATTGATGATATATTCAGACTGGCCGCGGTTGCACAGGTTGCATAACTGATCGCGTCAGTAACCGATGAAGTCCCCTGTAACCGTTTGCTCCTTAAGATGTCCTGGTAGGATATAACCTCTTCCGCTTTCTTAGCAATTCGAGCCATAGTCTCAACTGTCTCTACCGGATATTTGCCGGCGGCGCTTTCTCCAGAAAGCATAATGGCATCAGCTCCGTCAAAAGTGGCATTAGCCACGTCAGAAACCTCCGCGCGGGTTGGGCGGGGGTTGTTGATCATGGAGTCGAGCATCTGGGTTGCAATAATTACAACTTTGCCAGCCAGGTTGCATTTCTCAATAATTTTTTTCTGCACCAAGGGAACTTCCTCAGCAGGGATTTCAACCCCCAGGTCTCCCCGGGCTACCATTATTCCGTCAGCAACCTTGATAATGTCGTCAAGATTATCGACTCCACCCTGACTTTCGATTTTGGCTATTATATCGATTTGGGCATCCCGTGCTTCCAATATGCGGCGAATCTCCAATACATCCTGGGCATGGCGGACAAAGGAAGCTGCAATAAAATCTATCTCTTCATCTATACCAAAATGAATATCGGCAATATCTTTTTCACTGAGAAAAGGCATATTAATCCTTACCCCTGGTACATTAACCCCTTTTTTCTCCCCTAGATCGCCGCCGTTGATTACCTGACAGATAATATCTGTAGGAGTAGTCTCCTGAACCGTAAGGTTGATAAGTCCATCCGATAGTAATATAGATGTTCCTGGTTTTACCTCCAAAGGCAGCTTGGAGTAGCTTACCTGAACTTCCTGCGCGTCGCCAGGTACCTCGCGAATGGTCAATATAAACCTTTGTCCGGTCTGCAGGGTTACTCTTTTATTCTTAAGTGGACCAGTTCGAATCTCTGGCCCTTTGGTATCCAGCATAATAGCCAGAGCCTGATGCGTCTCCGTGGCAACCTGGCGAATAGTATCTATTCTTCTTTTATGTTCGGAATGTTCGCCGTGGGAAAAATTCAGCCGCGCTACATTCATCCCTTGCTCTACCAGCTGGGTTAAGATTTTCTTATCTTCACTGGCAGGTCCAATAGTGCAGATAATTTTTGTCTTGCGCATATGTTTCCTCCCTCCCTCAGATTGAAAGTATTCTGGCGATCTCAAACATCTCCAGATCCGGTTGCCTGACTCCATTAACTACTTTTTCCAGGGGTACAGTAAAAATCTTATTACCCTCACCGCCAACCATTACATTACGCTGGCCCTCGGCAATCAAGTCTATAGCGTGCTTGCCCATACAAGAAGCCAATATGCGATCAACGGCAGTGGGTGTCCCCCCCCTCTGCATATGTCCCAGGATGCTAACCCGAGTTTCATGCCCGGTCTCTGCCTGTATTTTATCCCTCAGTTCCATAGCCGGGTAGACTCCTTCGGACACAATTATTATGCTGTGCAGCTTCCCTCTTTCAATACCCTGTTTAATCTTCTCCAGCACCTGCCCCAGATCAGTTTTAATTTCGGGAATCAGTACGGACTCTGCTCCACCTGCAACTCCGGCTGCCAGGGCGATTTCCCCGCAGTCCCTTCCCATAACCTCAATGACAAAAATGCGACCATGACTGCTGGCTGTATCCCGCAACCGATTGATGGCTTCCAGAACGGTGTTTACGGCGGTATCAAAACCAATCGAAGCCGTATAAGGTACATCATTATCAATTGTAGCGGGTATACCAATTATATTAATCCCAAGTTTGGAAAGCTCGTAACCCCCGCTCAGACTGCCATTGCCGCCGATAACAACCAGGTGCCCGATATCCCGTTCTCTCATTAAGGCGGCAGCGCGTTCCTGGCCCTCTTCGGTTTTGAAACCCTCCGAACGGGATGTCTGCAAAATAGTACCACCCCGGTGGATAATGTCCGCCACCGAACCAGCACTCATTAACTCGAACTCTCCATTGATAAGCCCTTCAAAACCCTGATGAACCCCATATACATTCATTCCCCTATAGATAGCGGAACGAACAACTGCACGAATAGCAGCATTCATCCCGGAAGCATCTCCGCCACTGGTTAGCACTGCCAATCTGTTCAAAGATTCAC
Source organism: Syntrophomonadaceae bacterium (assembly GCA_963665865.2). GTDB lineage: Bacteria > Bacillota > Syntrophomonadia > Syntrophomonadales > Syntrophomonadaceae > PHAA01. The sequence continues at coordinate 2,969,091 of CAXXWF010000001.1, forward strand.
CTCCAGTTGTTATCTTTTCACTCCCTCGCTCATGGTCGTTCCATACCGATGAATTATTTCGGCATTACCTCTGATTTTCATGGCCGATGTGTGCTCGGTGAACTGAACCACGAGTATTTCTCCACGGTCCAGTTTTTCGGTATGGTGGAACTTAGTATCCAAACCCCGGGTAAGACCTATAATAGTCACCCCATTTTCCAAGGCCTTGATTACAATATAGTCTTCTCCCAAATAAGCTTCATTCATTCCTATCCCTCCTTAGTTGAACCATATATTATTCTTGCCATACATATCCACCAGGTTGTTTTTCAATTCCACTTGGGCATTTACATCAAACTTTTCATCCAGAACGACAATTTTCTTGTTAGGCAGGTGTAAACAGACTTCAATATCACCCGGATACTTGCCTAGAATTCCTACCAATTCCGACTTTCCTTCCGAATCAGTCTTCTCATAAGGCAGCCGGATATGCAGTTCTTTCAGTCTGTTGTTTAATTCCACTGCCCTACGCAGAGAGATTTTAGGCTGCTCATCCTTACGGTCCACAAAACCTTCTATAATAATAGCAACATCCGGCTTAATGTTATTTATATACTGCCTATATGCTGCGGGAAAGAGCATCACCTCCATACGTCCGCTCAGATCCTCCAGGAAAAAACGGGCATAGGGATCACCTTTGCGACTGACTTTTTTGCTAAGATTAACCGGTATACCAACCAGACGCACATAATCTTCACCGCCGTCTTTATCCACCGCCGCAATTTCATCGGTCGCTACCAGCTCAATGATATTTCTATAGGCATCCAGCGGGTTAGCCGATACATAAAAACCTAGAACCTCCTTTTCCCGCACTAGCTTCTCCTGGCCATCCCATTCCCCTTTCACTACGACCACCGGTTCCTCCACCATATCAGCCGTGTCGCCGAAGAGTGACATCTGGTTCCCGTTAGAAGCCTGTTTAACCCGGGCCGCCAGCTGCATTGCTTCATCCATGATGGAAAAGGTCTGTTTGCGAGTCATACCTAAAGAATCGAAACAACCTGCGACAATCAGATTTTCAACCATTCGTTTGTTGATCTGCGATAAGTCAATACGCTGGCAGAAGTCAAAATAGGATGTGAATTTACCAGCTTGGCGAACTTCCACAATCGCTTTCACTGCATTTAGCCCCACATTTTTAATGGCTCCTAGTCCAAAGCGAATTCCTCCGGTCCCTACGGTAAAGTTTTCATAACTCTCATTAATATCCGGGGGTAGAATGGCAATTCCCATTTTCCGACATTCTTTAATATAGAATACCACCCGCTCCTGGTGCTCAATGACACTGCTCAAAAAGGCACACATGTATTCCACAGGAAAATTCGCCTTTAAATAGGCCGTCTGATACGTAATCATGGCATAAGCGGCGGAGTGACTTTTATTAAAACCATAGCCCGCAAAGCTCTCCATTATGTCGAACAGACGGGCGGCAACCTCTCCCTCAATATTGTTGAGAGCCGCCCCCCGAACAAATTTATCCCGCATAGCCATTAATTCTTTGGCTTTCTTTTTACCCATAGCGCTCCGCAGCACATCGGCTTCACCCATGGTGAAATTAGCCAGATCACTAGCTACCCTCATAACCTGTTCTTGATAGAGGATGACTCCATATGTTTCTTTTAATATGTTTTCCAGGGCTGGATGTATATACTCAAGTTTTTGGCGTCCCTGTTTGCGATTGATAAAATCCTCTACCATACCGCTCCCCAGAGGACCGGGGCGGTAAAGGGCGATCACCGCGATCAAATCCTCAAAACGATTCGGTTTCATTTCTATCAAAATTCTTCTCAAACCGTCACTTTCCAGCTGAAAGACACCAATGGTATTACCGGACTGCAGCAGTTGATACGCTTTGTCGTCATTCTGGGGCAAATCATCCAAATCGAGGGACACCCTCTGGGTTCTCTTAATTATGTCCACGGCCCGATCCAGTACCGTAAGCGTGCGCAGACCCAGAATATCCATCTTGAGAAGGCCAATATCTTCAACCGTTTCTTTGGCAAACTGGGTAATAACATGACCGTCGGCGGTCTTCTGCAACGGCAGTAATGAACTTAGAGCCTCACGGCCAATCACCACTCCCGCCGCATGGATGGAGGCATGACGAGGCATTCCTTCAATTGCCTGAGCAATATCAATGATGCGGCGGGTATCATAATCGTTTTGATAGGCCAGCGACAGATCGGCTGAAATCTCCAGTGATCTGGCAATGCTAACCCCTAACTCGCCGGGAATCATCTTGGCGATGCGGTCCACATCCCCATAAGGCACATCCAGTGCTCTGCCCACATCGCGGATGGCGGCCCGGGCAGCCATAGTTCCGAAGGTAATGATCTGAGCCACTCTATCCGAACCATATCGGGCAATAATATATTCGATAACCTTATCTCTTTTTTCAAAACAAAAATCTATGTCTATATCAGGCATACTAACCCGCTCCGGATTTAGAAACCGTTCAAAAAGCAGGTCGTATTTGAGCGGATCAATGCCAGTAATCCCAAGTACGTAAGATACGATACTGCCGGCGGCTGAACCTCTCCCTGGTCCGACCGGTACACCATTGTTTTTGGACCAGGAGACCAGATCCTGAACTATAAGAAAATACTCAGCAAATCCCATTTCATTGATCATTTGCAGCTCATAGGCCAAGCGTTCATTTATGATCTTATCTGCCTGAGGGTACTTATCAGCAAATTTACTCATGGTTAACTGATTAAGATAGGTCTCCGGAGTATAGCCCTCAGGAATCGCAAAATAGGGCAGATGGAACTCCCCGAAAGAGAATTCCAGATTGCACTGTTCGGCAATTTTCAAAGTATTATCGACAGCCTCTGGACAGGCTGCAAATAGCTCCCGCATTTCGGATTCGCTCTTCAAGTAAAACTCACTGCCAGTGAAGCGCATTCTATCCTGATCCTTTACTACTTTGCCGGTTTGGATGCAAAGCAGTACGTCATGAACCGAGGCGTCTTCTTTACGAATATAGTGCGCATCGTTGCTGGCTGCCAGGGGAATCCCCGTTTCATCACTAAGCTGGATTAAAGTCTGGCAGACCTGTTTTTCAATTTCCAAGCCATGATCCTGTATCTCCAGGTAAAAATTACCTGGTCCAAAAATCCGTTCATAATCGCGGGCTAGCTGGGTCGCAGCGCTTTTATTGCCAGCCAAAATCAATTGCGGGATCTCTCCTGCCACACATCCACTCAAGGCAATCAAGCCTTCACTGTATCGCTCCAATAGTTCCCGATCTATGCGCGGCTTATAATAAAATCCTTCCAGAAATGCACGACTAACTAGTTCGATAAGGTTTTTGTAGCCAGTTTCGTTCTTGCATAACAAGGTCAAGTGGTAATTGCCGTCATCCATACGGTTTTCCTTGTCCAGCCGACTGCGGGGAGCCACATAAACCTCACAGCCAATGATCGGTTTTATGCCAAGCTTTTTAGCCGCCCGGTAAAAATCAATAATGCCATATAGTACCCCATGATCAGTAATGGCCACCGCTGGCATTCCCATTTCCGCCGCTCGACCAGCCAGATCTTTGATCCGGCAGGCCCCATCCAAAAGGCTGAATTCCGAGTGATTGTGTAAATGTACAAACCCTTTTCCCATTCTAATTCTCCTGTTCTCTCCGCTCAGGGTGACAAGGGGACGGTCCTTTTGTCACCTCTTTCTTAATTGGTTTAGCGTGACAAAAGGACCGTCCCCTTGTCACCCCCTTGATCGGCCCCCGTCTCCTTCAATTCTAGGCTGAAAATTTGCAGGCCCTCCCACTGGTTATTCTCATCAACTCCTGATAACTTATAGGCAGGGCGGTGTGAGCTGTACCGGCAGCCGCATATACAGTCTCATATCGTTTTAGGCTTTCATCGAGATATATCGGGACCTCCTGGCGTAAGGCAAAGGGGCATACTCCCCCGATATTAAATCCGGTTATTTCCAGCACTTCTTCTGGATTTGCCATGCGCACCCTCTCCCCCACTGCTTCCTTGATGGCTTTACTATCCAAGCGGACGTCCCCTGCCGATACCACCATCAAATAGCCCTCTTTTTTGGTTTTAAATAAAATAGACTTGGCAATTTGTCCTACTTCCGTTCCCAAGGCCTTTGCAGCCAGATAAGCGGTGCTGGTGTTGTCTTCCAAGACAATAACATTAAGCTGGGGATTTCTTTCCTTAATGTAGCTTCTTACTCTCTCTATTTCCTGCATAATGAATCTTCATCCTCTTTTGTTTCATTTTGGCAACTTTCCTAGACATAATTATAAATGATAATTTTGCTCCTTGCTTTGCTATTTGAGTTTGTTTTCATTAAGCTTTCTGCGCATTATCCCTCCAACTCTGCCGCAGGCGGCATTGGTCAGTGATTCCCAGCCCTCTCTCTCAATCTGCTCCCACAAACCTAATTCCTTGGCTATTTCCATTTTTAACTTGTCCCTTTCCGTTAAAACTTGATTTGCTTTTTTACTCTTCTTTTTCACTGTTGCGACACCTCCGCCATATTTTTGAATATGTAAGCACAGAATTATCTTTTCCAAATCAGCTCATCCTTATAAAAAGTTAACCGGCGTCATATTCCTATCCAAAATATTTTTTCAAAACCCATCATCTAAAAGAAGGATATTATGGTAATATATAGAAATTAATTATAAATAGCATAAAAAGGAGGTTTTAATTATGTTTCAAACATTTTTAAATAAGGAGGATGGTCACGTACTGGATTTATCAGCCTTTATCAACTATACTCCAGAGCAAATCTTGTTTTTCTATTATAACTCTTGGATAAATATTACCCTTGATACGTATTTACAAATGCGAGAGTGGTTTGAGAATGGTTATGGCAACCGTGACAAGCTCAAAATATGGCTGGATTTTATCGAACAAGAAATACAGACGGGTTCAGACCTGGAAACTCTGCAAAACAGCGAATATTTGAATACCATTGGTCCCTATTATTACGGGCCTACCGGTACGCAATTTTATTTCGTCCGACTATACTCTCTAAAACACGATCCTCTGACCTCAGCTGACTTTGCCATATTATTTCAATACCATCAAATACCTGCCTTAGATAGAGACTTGCAGAAGTACTTACAGACTCGGAAGATCGCAAAAAAGTCCATTCGGAACAAAGATGAGCTGATTCGTGAAATTACCATGTGTGGTTCCAGTCTTAGACAGGCTGATACTATGAGTCAGTATACTAGTTATCTTAATATCTTTTTAGAAGGGCGCCAGGAAATTGTGGATCAAAAGGAGATAACCCTGCGCGAGCCTTCGCCCGCGCCCCAGAAGCCAGATAAACCGAGAAATCCACCGCCTAAGTTTACCTTTTTACAGACTGTGGGCATCTCTATGATCAGGCATCAGACAAATCAAACTGTCTCTGCGGATTACAATCGTAATATGAAAATATACTATATCAGGTGCCGTGAATATGATAAGGCTTGCGAACGTTATAAGGAAGCTTTAAAGAACTGGGATGAACATCGGGAGTGTTTTGTTAAGAAATGTCGTAATGATATCCATGAGGCTTCGGCAAAATTAAAAGAAGCACTGGCTCTGCTTTCCATCTATCAGGAAATAATTAAGAAGAGTATCATCCATTCAGATTATCAGAATATAGCTACACTGGATAAATTCAAGCGCTATCTGGAAACCGGCCGCGCCGATGATCTACAGGGCTGCATGAACCTGTATGAGGGCGAGCGGCATTGGACAGAAATCAAAGCCAGCCAGGATAGAATTGAAAATACTATATATTTCCTGCAGCCGGAGAACGAAACCTTACAGATCGCCACTCACGAAACCGGCATACTTATAGCCAGTATAATGGAGTAGGGTTTAATTATATCGGGGAAACAGGGGATTCTCCCTCCTGTTTCCTCTGATCACCCGGTCGCAGAAATGATTTATATAATATCATGCCCGCCAGGAATCCCCCAACATGGGCCCAAACAGCCACCGTCTGATCTGCCCCCACTGTTAGCAGGCCGACAGCCCCGCCGTATACTTGGGTTAAAGCCCAGAAGCCCAAGTAGATCCAAGCTGGGAAGTTGAACAGAAAAATCGGGGGGATGTAAGTAAGCACTTTAGCTTTTCTGAACATCAAAAAATATGCGCCCATAACCCCGGCTACGGCTCCCGAAGCTCCAACTACAGGAACAGAGGATGAAAGATTGAAGGCAAAGTGTGTAATACTGGCAATGAGGCCGCAGAGTAGATAAAAAGCTATGAAGCGGACTTTTCCCATTTTGTCTTCAACGTTATCTCCAAACAGCCAAAGAATCCACATGTTGCCAATGACGTGCATCCAACTGCCATGGAGGAAAATCGAAGTCATGAATGGCAGGTAACCCAGCCACGAACCTTGGTAATGGGTAAAGTTGACCGGTACCAAGCCAAACGTATAGGATAATTGATTCAAACCTTGGTCACCTAGTGAAGTTTCATACCAAAATACCAGCATATTAATGACAATTAGCATAACTGTGATAATAGGAAATTTCTCACTAGGGGTGCTATCTCTTAAAGGAAACATATTATTATTCTCCATTTTCTATGAAAATAATTTAAGGCGCATTTAAGTTTATTCTAATCTAGAGCTGAGATTTTGATCATTCACATCTTTTTATAGCAGTTCTGAAAAATACCCAAGCTTTATTAGTATGTCCAACGGGTTGCCCTCTTAAGACCACGAATCAAACATATCTTTAGGCATACCGCAAATCGGTTTTCTATCTAACATCATAAGAGTTTTACAGATATACAACAAGCCTGAGTATAAGTTTTGTATAGCAAAAATGCCCTTCGCTTATTGACAGATTAAATCGTATTAATTATATTATTAATTAGTTACGCATTGTATTGTTTTGTTTTGTTTTGTTTATCTATGCTTTTTAATTTATGTTTTGTTTTGTTTTGTTCATTATTGTTCATCGGTAGTCATAATAAATTATTACATTCAGCCTGTCCACTCTCTGGGGATGTTGCTTACCGTACTACCGATGCGGTAAGCGACATCCCTGTATTATTAATTTGTGGTGACTGGCGTATTACTTCTAGGGCTAAAGATATGTCCATAACCTACTTTTCGGCCTTTAAAGTAATAGGAATCGAGGTTTTTGTCAATTATATAATTTAGAGTCTATAATCTAAAATTACTATTGTAATTGATAAATGATTCACATAGAATTATGGTAGCATACGAGGAGTATATTTCTACCCTAAATGCTCTGTTTATATGGGACCATAAGTTGTTTGAATTGGTTCGTAAGGGTAGTTATATATAAATGCTGAACGTTTTTAGATTTTTAAATAGAAAGGAGGGATAAGGATATGGATTACCAGGAGATTCTCGCTAATTATGCGGACATGCCCGGCGGGATGATAGAAGCTTTTCATGCTATCCAGGAAAAACTTAATTATTTACCCGAGGAAGCCATCGTTGAAGCTGCTAAAGTTTTCGGCAAGCCAGCTTCACAGGCTTATGGTGTGGCAACATTTTATTCCATGTTCTCAGTTAAGCCTCGGAATAAGAATGTTATCAGGATATGCGAAAGTGCACCCTGTCACGTTGCCGGTGCTGCCGAGGTAGTTGCAGCTCTCGAAAAAGAATTGGGAATAAGCATGGGCAGCAACACCGCCGACGGTCTCTTCACCCTTGAATTCACTGAATGTGTGGGTCAGTGTCAGGCTACTCCCGTAATAACCATTAACGGTAAACCGTACCTGGATGTTACTCCAGCCAAGATTTCCGGCATTATTGCTGAATGCAAATAGGAAATTGGAATGTTCTAAATTAGAAACAAGTACCTGATTTATCAGGAAAGGAGGACATAGAAATGGCCGAGGAAATGCGCATTGTACTGCGTAATTACGGGAAAATTGATCCACTTAAAATAGACGATTATATTGCTGTGGGTGGTTACAATTCACTTAACAAAGCCCGCAGTATGAGCAACCCAGACCTAATTAATGAAGTAAAAGCATCCAATCTCAGAGGCCGTGGTGGAGCTGGCTTCAACTGCGGAATGAAATGGAATTTTGCTTATCAGGCTCAAGCCGACCAGAAATATGTTATATGTAATGCTGATGAAGGTGAACCCGGTACCTATAAAGACCGGCTGATCATGGAAAATGACCCCCATACCCTCCTGGAAGGTATGGCAATCTGCGCCTATGCAATCGGTGCTACCCAAGGCTTTATTTACTGCAGAGGTGAATATCCTTCAGTAGCTAAAACCTTAAAGACTGCCATAGCTCAGGCCAAGGAAAAAGGAGTCCTGGGAGATTTTTCGATTGAGGTTCGTCTGGGAGCAGGAGCTTATGTATGCGGTGAAGAAACAGCCCTTATTGAATCAATCGAGGGTAAACGGGGTGAACCCCGCATCAAACCACCCTTCCCGCCAGTCATAGGCCTCTGGGGCAAACCCACTATCGTTAATAATGTTGAAACTTTCGCCAACATACCGGTAATCGTTGAAAAGGGTTCCGCATGGTATGCCGCGATTGGCACACCATCCTATCCAGGAACCAAAGTCGTTACCTTAACTGGCGATGTTGCCAACAAAACCTTCTTTGAAGTGCCTACCAGCACTACTATCAGAGAAGTTATCTTCCAATTCGGCGGCGGAATTGCTGGTGGCAAAGCATTCAAAGCTGTGCAAATCGGAGGCACCTCCGGTGCATTTATCCCTGCTGCCAACCTGGATACACCCATTGGCTTTGATGCAATGACAGCCATTGGCGCAGCTCTAGGATCCGGCGCGGTATTTGTTCTCGATGAAAGTCGCGACCTGATAGATGTAACTGCTCGGATCGCCAAATTCTTTGCCCATGAATCTTGTGGTAAGTGCGCCCCTTGTAGAGAAGGGACTATGCGCGTTCATGACTTAATGGATAAAATCAATGCAGGCAAAGGTGTATCAGCCGATATAGCTCTGCTAAACAAGGTGGGTCGGGTAATGTCCTATTCCTGTCTATGTGGTCTGGGACAAGCTGCTCCTTCACCGGTTTTGAGTACCATCGAACATTTTTCCGCCGACTATAACGCCAAGTTGATGTAGGAAAGAGCAAAAGGAGTGAAAAAAATGGCTAACGTAACTATTGACGGAATCAAAATTTCCGTTCCTGATGGCTCAACTATCCTACAGGCAGCTAAAGAAGTCGGCATAAATATTCCTACACTATGCTATCACCCTGACCAAGCGGTAAAAGCTAACTGTAGGGTATGCGTATGTGAAGTCGAAGGTAATAGACTTCTGCAAGCAGCCTGTTCGCAACCAGTCTTTGAAGGAATGGTAATTAAAACTAGAACGCCCAAAGTCATCGAAGCTCGGAAAACTATCTTAGAGCTTATTTTATCCCATCATCCCCAGGATTGTCTCAATTGTATTCGCAATGAAAACTGCGAATTGCAGAGCCTGGCAGCAGAATACGTAATCCGGGACAACCCGTTTGAAGTTAAGGTTAGAGGATTCGCTAAAGACTTTTCAACCCCTGCCCTGTTCCGGGACCAAGACAAATGTATCTTGTGCCGCCGTTGTATCGAAGCCTGCAGTGTAATCCAGACTGTTGATGCTCTGGGCATCGAAGGTCGCGGCAGTCATGCCATGGCAGTCCCCACCCTGGGCAAAGACCTGATTGACAGTCCTTGTATCATGTGCGGACAGTGCATTCATGCTTGTCCAGTAGGAGCCATTGGTGAAGTCGAATATATCGACAAATTGCTGGCTGCTATTGCTGATCCTGATACCGTAGTTGTCACCCAGATCGCTCCCGCGGTCCGTCTGGCCTTAGGTGAAGAGATTGGCATGAACACCGGCGATCTGCCCATGGAAGTTTTTGTGGCTGGCCTGAAACAAATAGGTTTCGACCATGTACTCCATACCAACTTCACTGCTGACCTGACTATTTTAGAAGAAGGTAATGAACTCCTGAGCCGGGTTAAAAATGGAGGCACCCTCCCCATGTTTACCTCTTGCAGCCCTGGTTGGATTAACTTCTGTGAAACTTTCTATCCTGACCTGCTGGACAATCTTTCTACCTGTAAATCACCCCAGCAGATGTTCGGAGCCCTGGTTAAGACTTACTGGGCAGACAAGATGAACATCCCCGCGAAGAAAATCTTCTCGGTATCTATCATGCCCTGCGTAGCTAAGAAATTTGAAGCTGCTCGTCCCGAAATGAACTCCAGTGGATTCCAGGATGTTGATATCGTTCTAACTACGCGTGAAATAGGCCGTCTGTTCCGCATGAGCGGTATTGACTTCAAGAAATTACCTCCCGCTCCCTTCTCCCCCTGGATGGGCGAATATACCGGCGCTGCCGTAATATTCGGAGCCACCGGTGGTGTTATGGAAGCAGCCCTGCGTACTGTTTACGAAGTAGTAATGGAAGAAACTTTAGGCGATGTGAACTTTACCGTAGCCCGCGGCTTTGAAGGTATTAAAGAAGCCGAAGTTGACCTCAATGGACTGGTGGTAAAGGTAGCTATTGCTCACGGACTAGGCCATGCGAGAATACTAATGGATCAGGTTCGGGCTGGCGTTTCCCCATATCACTTCATTGAAATCATGGCTTGCCCCGGAGGCTGCATCGGCGGCGGCGGACAGCCGATAACCAAAGCTAATGCCAAACGTATAGAACGCATTGAAGCAATCTATATTGAAGATGCGTCACTGGACGTAAGGAAGTCCCATTTGAATACTGAAGTTAACAAGCTTTATGAAGATTTCCTGCATGAACCACTGGGACATAAATCCCATGAGTTGCTGCATACTCATTACCACGATAAGCATAAAAAATTCTTGTAAGTCGTATAATTAAGGTATACTATGCTTACAAAGTGTTTGATAAAAGGTTCATAAGAACTGCTTATCAAGCGCCCAATAACTAAATTGCTTAAAACCCTGATAGCAAGGTCGTTGCTGAGTTAAAGGGGTCATCATATTAGCAATATGTTTGACCGCTTACTCTGTGTTTTATCAGGGTAAGCGGCTTTATTTTAAGGGAGGTTGCCAAAATGACTGCAAATCGTTTGGGCGTAATTGGGATTGTGATCGAAGATCGTCAGGTAGTCGCACAAGTAAACCAGGTTTTAAGCGAACATGGAGAAATGATTATTGGACGAATGGGGCTTCCCCATCAAACCAGAGACATCTCTGTAATATCCCTGATTGTCGATGGGACCACTGACCAAGTCGGTTCCCTGACCGGTAAACTAGGTAATATTGCTCATGTAACGGTAAAAAGCGCTCTGACCAAGATCTGAGACGAAGAACTCAGTCAGCTTGAAGAAAGGTACCATAAACTGATCTCCCGGCTGCCAACAACTAGTACCCTGATAATACTAACAGGGTACCACATATAACTTTCCTGATAATAAGGTTTATTACTAAGTTAGAGGGGTAAGGAATGAGTCTTTTTGACTTACTAAGCTTACCCATCGAGGTAAGCTTTTCTTTTGGGCTCAAACGGGCAGATAATTGGGGACAGCGGGGACAGGTCCCTTGTCCCACCCCGTAATATCAAAAGTGGGACGAGGGACCTGTCCCCTGTTACTTGGGGACGTTTCATTCAAACGGGCGGGTAATTGGAATATTAGCAGGTGCGAATGTGGTTGTGCCATGGGTGTCAAACCTAATTATGAAAGGGGTAAAAATATGTATAATGCAAAATCTATGGACGCAAATGAATTTATTGATGATGGAGAGATATTAGCATCAATTGACGAGGCAAAAAATCTTGCTAAAGATGAGGGGGAAATTGACAGAATTTTGGCCAAGGCAAGAGAATATAAGGGCCTTTCACACCGAGAAGCAGCTGTTCTGCTTGAGGTTGACAGTGATGAAACCCTTGAAAAGATGTATAAAATTGCCAAAGAGGTCAAGGAAGAGATATACGGCACTAGAATCGTTATGTTTGCGCCTTTATATTTATCAAACTATTGCGTAAATAACTGCCAATACTGCGGTTATAAGTGCGCCAACAAAATCGGCAGACACCAACTTACCCAGGATGAATTACGCGAGGAAGTTAGGGCATTGGAGGCCATGGGGCACAAAAGGCTTCTCCTCGAAGCAGGTGAAGATGATAAAAATTGTCCAATCGAATATATCCTGGAATGTGTAAAGACAATCTATGATGAGCAATTTGAAAACGGTGCAATCCGCAGAGTGAATGTGGATATTGCCGCCACAACCGCAGAAAATTATAAAAAACTAAAGGATGCCCAAATTGGCACCTATATCTTATTCCAGGAAACCTACCACAAAACCACCTATCTTAAGCTGCACAAGGGGCCCAAGCAAAACTACGAGTGGCATACCGAAGCTATGGACCGGGCTATGCAGGGTGGTGGAATTGATGACGTTGGGATTGGACCTCTTTATGGCTTATATGATTACCACTATGAAACAGTAGCAGTTTTAATGCATGCTGAGCATATGGAGTCGGTCAGCGGGGTTGGCCCACATACGATTTCTTTCCCGCGGCTTCTGCCGGCTGAAGGTGTTGACTATAACGATTTTCCGTATTTGGTATCAGACAGAGATCTGAAAAAAATAGTAGCCGTTATTCGTCTGGCAGTTCCATACACTGGAATGATTCTTTCAACGAGAGAAACTGCTGAGTTCCGCAACGAGCTTTTGGAGGTTGGCATTTCCCAGATGAGTGCGGGATCATGTGTTGGTGTTGGCGGATATGCCGAAAGAAGCAAAGTAGATGAAAGCGGACTCGATGAAAAACCACAATTCGATCTTGCCGATCATAGAAAACCGATGGACGTAATTAAAGGACTTGTAAAAGACGGCTATGTTCCAAGTTATTGCACCGCCTGTTACCGTGAAGGAAGAACCGGAGATCGGTTTATGCCATTTGCGAAATCGGGGCAAATAGGGAATTTCTGTTTGCCCAATGCCTTGCTGACATTTGAGGAGTATTTAAGAGACTACGCTGATGACGAGTTAATAGACATGGGACAGAAAATGATCGATGAGGAAATCCAAAACATTCCTAATGAAAAACGAAGAATAAAAGCGATAGATTATCTGAGCCGTATCCGTGATGGAGAAAGAGATTTGAGATTTTAGAGATAATTGAAAAAATCAAAGAAACAGGGACACGGGGACAGGTCCGTTGTCCCCGAGCTAAGGGGCCCCTGTGGGACAACGGACCTGTCCCCGTGTCCCTGCTGGAGAGTGAGACTTAGTCTTTCAGGAGGTTGAAGATGGATCTATTGCCATATATTTACAATTGCTGTTATAATAAGCAAGCGTTTATAAGGCTCTTTCATGAGGCCTTACTGGCTCAATATCCCGGTCTTCAACTGCGCTGGATGAATATCTATGGCAAGAGATGGTCCCATCTTTATGGAGATTATGACATTGTGCCCCTTAAGCCTTTGAAAGTTCAACTAAACAACAACTATGGAATCTGTATAGATAACCCCGAAATAATCGCCATATTGAAGGAGTTTTTTCGCTATGCAGCCAAAGACTGAATCAGAAATAAGCAAAAATAATTATCGGATTGAACAAGACCTGATCGGAACCAAAGAAATCCCTATAGCAGCTTATTATGGTATTCATACTGCCCGCGCAGCTGAAAATTTCAAGGTTTCCAGACAGATGGTCCACCCCGAGTTAATCAAAGCGGTGGCAGTGGTAAAACAGGCAGCGGCGGAAGCCAACATCTTCTTGGGACTGCTAAGTCCAGACATAGGCAGCGCTGTTTTGCAGGCGGCCAGCGAGGTCGCAGAAGGTAAGCTGGCTGAGCAGTTTATTGTAGATGCTTTGCAGGGCGGTGCCGGCACCTCCACCAACATGAATGCCAATGAAGTCATAGCCAACCGCGCCATTGAAATACTAGGAGGGAACCTGGGTGATTATGGTTTGGTACATCCCCTCGACCATGTTAACCTGTCCCAGTCAACCAATGATGTTTACCCCACCGCCTTGCGCATAGCAGCTATCCGCCTTCTAGCTTCGCTCTCTGAGTCCTGTGCTCAGCTGCAGGGAGCGCTTCAGGCCAAAGAAGCTGAGTTTGCCGGGGTATTAAAGCTGGGCCGTACTGAAATGCAGGATGCCGTTCCCATAACCTTGGGCCAGGAATTCTCGGCCTGGGCCGAGGCAGTAGCCCGGGACCGGTGGCGCCTCTATAAGGTCGAAGAACGTCTGCGCCAGGTTAATTTGGGCGGCACCGCAGTGGGTACTGGTCTTAATGCCGATAGGAAGTACATCTTTACAGTTATTGAACGACTCCGTTCTTTAACCGGCCTGGGGTTATCCCGCAATGAAAATATGATTGACGGTACTCAGAATGCTGACGTTTTTGTAGAAGTTTCAGGCTTATTAAAAGCCTGTGCTACCACCTTAATAAAAATTTCCGGCGATTTGCGCCTGCTATCTTCAGGACCCCGAGGAGGTTTAGGCGAGATCCAGCTCCCGGATCTACAGGCTGGTTCCTCCATAATGCCCGGCAAGATAAACCCAGTACTGCCGGAGATGCTGGCCCAGGTAGCCTATCAGACCATTGCCCAAGATTTAGCCATTACCCTGGCGGCACAGGGTGGACAGTTAGAACTCAATGCCTTTTTGCCATTAATTGCAGCCAACCTGCTGCCGGCTATGGAAAGTCTTGGTCAAGCCATGCGTATCCTGGCCGATAATTGCATTCGAGGTATTGAAGCTGACCCGAAAATGTGTATGCATCATTTACTAAATAGCCCTGGTATTATCACAGCGCTCTGCCCCTATATCGGTTATGACAAAGCCTCAGAAATAGCCAAAAAATCCCTGTATGATAAACGGTCGGTAAGAGACCTTATTTTGGAGGCAGGCCTTTTCTCTGCAGACGAGCTAGACAGATTGCTGCAAGCGCACCACCTTACCCGGCCTGGTATTGTCGGAAAACAAAGGAGGTTTGAAGAATGAACGCAACACCCCGCGCCAATCGATTGCATATAGCTATTTTCGGCAGACGTAATGCGGGTAAATCCAGCCTGATCAATGCGCTGACCAACCAGGATATAGCGGTGGTCTCATCGGTAGCCGGTACAACTACTGATCCGGTTTACAAATCTATGGAAATACTTCCCATCGGGCCGGTAGTAATTATTGATACAGCCGGCATTGACGATGTAGGTGAGTTAGGAGAACTCAGAGTGCAGCGCTCTCTGGAAGTGCTTAATAAAGCTGACATGGTCCTCCTGGTTATCGATAGCGGAACTGGTATAACGGACTTTGAGATCGACATAGCCAAGCGGTGCAGGGAGAAAAAACTCCCTATGTTGGCCGTACTAAACAAACTGGACATTAATCCTGTTACAAATACACAAATTGAGGAAATTGAGGTCAAACTGGGAGTGAAACCAGTGGCGGTCAGCGCCCTGACCCGTGAAGGTATGGCGGATCTCAAAATCGCTCTGGTAAAATCTGCTCCCCCCAGTTGGGACGAACAAAGTATTGTGGGTGATCTGTTAGGCCCGGGTGATCTGGCCGTGCTAGTGGTTCCAATAGATCTGGCCGCGCCCAAAGGACGCCTTATCCTGCCCCAGGTACAAACCATACGCGACATTCTGGATCACGATGGCATGGCTTATGTCGTCAAAGAACGTGAACTTAAAGAGTGTTTCAACACTCTTCAAAAGAAACCCCGGATCGTAATAACTGATTCCCAGGCATTTCTCAAAGCGGATGCTGATACCCCGCCAGATGTTATGCTGACTTCTTTTTCCATCCTATTCGCCCGCTACAAGGGAGACCTGGCAACTCTGGCCGCCGGTGCCCGAGCTATTGAGACGCTAAAGCCCGGTGATAAAGTGCTAATGGTGGAAGCCTGTACTCATCATCGCGTAGAAGATGATATCGGCACCGTCAAAATACCCCGCTGGATTCGTCAATTCGTGGGGGGGGAGCTTCAATTCGAATGGAGCAGCGGGGCCCGTTTTCCTGATAATCTCAGCGAATACAAGTTGATAGTGCACTGTGGTGCCTGTATGATCAATCGCCGCGAAATGTTGTCACGCATTATGCAAGCCCAGGCAGCTGGGGTTCCAATTGTCAATTACGGGGTTTGCATTGCCTACATCATGGGTATCCTGCCCCGCGCTCTCTCCCCGTTTCAATAACCCGGGTCGGTAGAAGCAGGCCTCTTCTCCGCTTGCGCGTCTAATTGGAAGCCGCCGGTTGTTTTTTAAGGACTATACCGATCGCGATTGAGGCCAGCAGTCCCAGGCTCCCTCCAAACCAGAAGGGAGCGGCTGAACCCAGCGTATTCCATAACAATCCGGCCAATATGGAAGCAGGCAGCAGAGCTATACCTACCAGGGTGGCATGCATCCCCAAAAGGGTTCCTTTCAGATTAGGCGGTGCTATTTCAGAAATCAGGGCTCTTTCCGCCCCGCTGGTAAGCGCGGTGTAACCGCCATATAACACAAAAATGAGGAACATTGCCCAGCGGTTGGTTAACACCGCAAATCCGATATACACCAGGCCAAATAGGGCATAACCTGCAACCAGCAGGGCGCGGCGGCCTATTTTATCAGATAACTTACCCATGGGATAGGCTAGAACCGAGGCCACCAGATTGTATGCAAAATAAAGTAATATCACGGTTTGCGCGTTATAACCAGCACTCTGTGCTTTTAATAGTAAAAAGGCATTGGACGAATTACCCAAGGTAAATATAAACGCTATAACCAGGAAGGCTTTAAAGCGCCCATCCAACTCCTTGAATTTGAACTCCAATTTTTTGTGCTCTGCGGCTATGTCCCGCTTCTCCTTGACCAACAATAAGACGAAGACCCCCAGCACAGCTGGGATGACCGAAAGGGTAAATATACCCTTATAGCTGAATGAATTGCCGGTAACCAGAAAGTAGGCGATCAGAATACCTAGGGAAGAGCCTAACATATCAAGCATTTTGTGAAGCCCGAAGGAGCCCCCCAGTTTATCAGCACTACAACTTTCTGCAATCAAAGCATCTCGCGGCGCGGTTCTTATTCCCTTACCGATACGGTCGACTACTCGGGCCAAAAGAACTCCGCCCCAGGACGTAGCTGCCAGAAGTACAGCCTTATACATAACGGCGCCGGAATAACCCCAAATGGTCAACTGCTTCTTGTTTCTATATTTATCGGATATATAACCGCTGAAAACCTTGAGCAGACTGGCCGCACTTTCGGCGATCCCCTCTATTACCCCCAAAATGGCTGGTGTGGCCCCCAAAACAGAGGTTAAATAAAGCGGAATGAGCGGATAAACCATTTCCGTACTCATATCTACAAACATACTGACAAGACCTAGTAATACTATGTTGCTTACCTGAATATTTCTTTTCCTAGCCATAATCTCATTTCCCTCATAATCAATAATCCTTTGATTATTGTCTCACAATCAAAAATCTTAACAAGGTAAAAATCAGGTGAGCGTCTTATTATGAATGGAATTTACTAAAACAGTCTTTGGTATTAATCAGCAATTATACTTATACCGCCAACCTTACCATAGGTTTTGGTTATAGATTTCACGGACATATTAACCTTACCGTCCTGCTCCATTAATTCATGAAACTCAGGGAACTGTTTACGAGGCAGGATGGTTGTGAGTATCAGTCGTTCCTTGCCCTCAATACCGTAACCTAGCGTAGTTGTTACAGAATAGCCCCGGTTTCGTAAAATGTCTGCCAAAATCTTACCTGGTTCGGGATGTTTATAAACATTTATCTCTAACAGGCCGAATGCCATTTTCTTTTCAATCTTATTTGCCAAAAAGACTCCACATATTCTTCCCAAGGCAAAGGACAATATAAATCCATATCCAGAAGAACTCGTAATCAACTTAAAAGCATAAACAAAAACGAGCGCATCGACAAAAGTTATCAAATAAACAGGCTTGATTGCCTTCTGCGCTAAGAAGGTGGTCTTTAGATTTCCCATAGAAGTGCTAAAGACGTTTAAGACGAAGATGATTAGTAAATTGATGATAGTATTTAACATGTTTTTCTCCTTTCTAGAAAAAAATAAAATGCCCCTGTCCGAGCAACAGGAGCATTCGTTAAGTTCCTTGTAGTTGTATTGGATATATAGTATAACATATTTTTCAGATTTTGCCAAATGTCATCATATCCATTGTTGTTAATCAGTGATAATGTCGTGGTATAACTCGTCAGGGAAGATGTCATCCATAGCCAGAAGATTGAGCAGCATATCATATTATTATATATCCTGCTGGGTGATAGGGAAAATTATTGATATGGGAGTAGGATACACCTTTGTTGGGCACACCATCAGACACGCGTTATTTGCTGGTAGTTCTCCTCTTGCCTTCCGCTATTAAACTAGGCCATAATTAGAATATAAAATGATAATTGGAGGAATGACGGTGAATGTACTGGTATTCTCCCCCCACCCTGATGATGATATAATCGGATGCGGCGGCAGCATTGCCCGGCATATACAGAAAGGTAATCACGTAGCCATAGTGTATATGACTTCTGGCGAGTTTGGCAGTCTGGAACACCTTCCGGAAGATTTGGCCCGAATCAGAGAGGTAGAGGCTGCCGAAGCGGCTCGTGCTTTAGGGGTTACATCTCTAACCTTTTTACGCAATCCCGACGGCAATCTTCAATATGATAAAGAAAATATAAGTCGGATCGCGACCCTGATCAGGTCAAAAAAGCCAACTCTAATATACTTGCCGCACAGTCATGATTCAGTTCCCGATCACCAGACAACCCACCGTCTAGTAATGGAAGGATGCCGGCGAGCGGCCGGACCCTGGTTTCCGGAATACGGCCAGCAGCCCTGGCAGGTGGAAACCATTCTGGGCTACGAGGTATGGACCCCAATACAGGCAGTCGGTCATAGTGAAGACATTAGCAATTTCATATCTGCCAAGCTTGAAGCCCTACAAATGCACAGAACCCAGACTAGGTTCATTAAGTACGACGATGCTATTCAGGGTTTGAACCGCTACCGGGGTATTATGACCGGAAAAGGCGATTACTGTGAGTATTTTCAAATAGTCCGGACCCAATATAAAGGGTGAAGGATAGCATAATGCCAAAGCATAATGTTAAGATACTGATGATTACCCCTTTTGCTAAAGTACAACGCGGTAACAGTCTGACTGCCGCCCGCATCAAAACAGGTTTAATCGACCGAGGCTTTGAAATTGACCTTCTATCTCTGGAAGAGGATGGCTGGCAGGAACAATTGCAGCTTGCTCTGCGGCAATCTGAATATTCCTTAGTGCATGGTTTTCATGCCCTGCATTTTGGTCAGGTCTTACAGTCAGAACCGGCAATAAGAGAACTCCCTATTATTCTAACCACCACAGGTACTGACATCTATTATGACCTATGGGGTTCACAAAAATCGGTGGTAGTGGAAGCGATGCAAGCCGCGCAGAAGGTCGTGTTATTCAATGAAGACTTTCGCCATGGACTGTTGGCTGCATTTCCAGAGTTTCAGAATAAAATTATGGCCATCCCTCAGGGAGTATATCTAGAAAAAGGTCTAGTAAAAACTCGTCAGGAATTAGGGTATCTTTCTGATGAGTTTATTTTTATGCTGCCCAGCGGGCTGAGACCCGTGAAAAATATAGAACTGGCCATCGATGCTCTTTCCTTGCTTCATCAGAAATATTCAGTAATTCGCCTCCTCATTATCGGAGCAGTTATAGATGAGCAGTACAGCACTTCGATTATAAATCGTATTCGTAACCTGTCGTGGGTTACATATCTGGGTGAAATTACTCATGATCAAATGGCGAGCACACTCGCTCTGGGCGATGTGGTACTAAATACTTCTCATTCCGAAGGTCAGCCCCAGGCAGTATTGGAAGCCATGAGCCTAGGCAAGCCTTGTATTCTAACCGCCGTACCTGGCAACCTGAACCTGATTCAAGAAGGTAGAGAGGGTTTTTATGTAAAAAACCGGGAGGATTTGTTTCTCGCAGCCCAGACCATGGTGAACTCTCCTGCCCTGCGAGAAGAGATGGGGCTGAGCGCACGCCAGTTGATAGAAACCAGGTTCACCTTGGCTCAAGAACTGGATGCCTATAGCCGGTTATATCAAGAAATGATTGGAATTAACACATTTGATATCTAGCGCATTATCAGCCATATACAGGCTAACAAATAGGTGGATAAATAGGTTCCGCCTAACAGCAACACCCCGCCGACCAGGCGCCATCTGGAAGGATTCCCTTTTTCTGACAAAATAGCTGTTGCAATCGTATTTGGAGCACTGGCCTTTACCAGGCTAACCATTCGCTGGGCTTGTCTAAGATAATAATGGTTACCAAAGCATCCCAGCCAAACATTGGTGATTAAAACAAAGGAAAGTGATAATGTGCCATAATAGTTTACAATAATGGCTATTAGAGGGTTGGTAAAATCGGAATCCAATAGAGGCGAGGCAAAATAGACAAAATCAAAGGACACCGCGATTAATAGCCAAATCAAAAGCAAGGCATACATTTTACGGTAGAATAACCATACCGGCCCCAGTAATGCAGCCGACCAATTCCACAATATTTTACCGGTATGACTTTGAAAATATTCTTGAGCCTCTACGTATTTCTCCCCGTTTATCCCGAAATAATCAAAAAATAGCGAACTCAAATTGATGGGTCTTTTAAGACGATCATGCGTTACCATATTCAAGTCTACTTCACCCTCCTGCCACTTTACCTAATATTAATCTGACCAACTATTTAATTCGACATACCCCATGAATTTCCTCCCCAGAAAACAAAACCCACTGAAGAGTGTCAATTGGAAAAAGAAGTGCAGGAAAGAATAAGAAGTTATAAAATAGTAGGCAAAGCTACAAAATGAGGAGGTATAACGTGAGCTACAATAATATAATCTATGAAGTCTCGGAAGGTATTGCCTGGATTACCCTTAACCGGCCGGAAAGATTGAATTCCTTAAGCCCTGAAATGATGGAAGAGTGGAGAGATGCTCTTCTTACTGCGAGAAAGGATAGTAATGTTCGCATTATTGTAGTTACGGGTGCTGGTCGCGCCTACTGCACCGGGTTGGATCTGAAATCTCTGGGGAAGATCACGATAAAGAACGGTGAAATAGAGGGCGAAATACCTGGAGCTGGCATCCGCTTAATCGAAACCATGCAGAATTGTCCTCAGCCGGTTATTGCTATGGTCAATGGTCACTGCTATACGGGTGGGCTGGAGTTATTGTATGGATTTGACCTGATTGTAGCGTCGCAAGAGGCTCAGTTTGGCGATACGCATGCTAAATGGGGCATTAGACCAGGTTGGGGACTTAGCCAGCGTATGCCCCGGATAATGGGAATGATGCGGGCCAAAGAACTTTCCTTTACCTGTCGGACGTTTTCGGCCGAAGAGGCTAAGGAATTAGGCCTCGTCAATCTTGTAGTCTCCCCGGAAAAACTTAGAGAAAAAACCATTGCCCTAGCCCAGCAAATAATGATGAATAGCCCCCAGGCAATCGCCGCTATCAAAGATCTCTATAATAAAGGTATGGAGATGTCATTGCTAGAGGGGCTTCAGTATGAACAGGATACCCATTATGTAATTGATGATACCAATGAACGTCTCTTTGGCTTTAAGAAGAAATAGTTGCAGATAGGTACCTGCACCACATAATTATTCATTATCATCTACCCAGCACCTGCAGGTAGTTTACGTCGGGATCGGCTGTTCCCTGCAGATGGCACTGTTCTTCTTTTAATCTTTGAATATATTCTATAATATCGGTGGTAATCCTTTCCCCCATGCAAATTACCGGTATTCCCGGTGGATAAGCCATAACCATTTCCCCGGCAATTTCACCTGAACACCGGCTAAGGGGCATATTTTTCTTAGGACTATAAAATGCATCACGGGGAGAAACGATCATTTCTGGGCAGTGGATGATTCTGGTCGAATTTTTAAACACCCTTTTTTTGGTTTTTTGGGCAATATCTTTTAAAGCGTTGACCAGTTGGGTTACGTCTTCTGCACGGTCACCAATAGTCAGTATAGCCAATGTATTATAAAGGTCTGATAATTCCATCTGAATATTATATTCGTCCCGTAATTTGGCCTCCATTTGATAACCCGAAAAACCTAAGGGACGTACGTGTATACCTAGCTTGGTCTCATCAAAATTATGACAGCCGGGCATTCCTATGATTTCTTTGCCAAATGAATATAAATCTTCTATTTTATTTATTTCGTCCCGCGCCCGCCTGGCCAGCTGTAAAGTGTCCTCCAGCATCCTCTTACCATTGATGACCAGTTGTTTTCGGGCCACATCCAGTGAACACATTAAAAGATAGGAAGCGCTAGAGGTATAACTGAGATTTAAGACCTGCCTAACTTTGTTAGGAGATATCAGCCTGCTCTTTAAAAGAAGGATAGAACTCTGGGTCAGGGAACCCGCCGTTTTGTGTATGCTGGCAGCACTCATATCGGCACCAGCCTGCATAGCCGTGGTCGGCAAGCTCTCATGGAAATACATATGGGCCCCATGGGCTTCATCTACCAGCACGGCCATGTTATGCCGGTGGGCAATGGAGACAATAGCTTTTAAATCAGAACTGACGCCGTAATAAGTGGGATTAATTACAAAAACGGCCCGGGCATGGGGATGTTGTTTAATGGTTTTCTTCAAATTTTCAACCGTTATTCCCATGGCCATACCCAGATCTTTATGAATTTCTGCCTGTACATAAACTGGCAAGGCTCCGCTTAATATTATCCCCCCTATGGTGGACTTATGTGCATTACGGGGTATGATTATTTCACTGCCAGGGTCACAGACGCTCATTATCATGGCTTGAACTCCGGAAGTTGTTCCATTCACCAGGAAATATGCATTTTCAGCGCCAAAGGCGGATGCATAAAGATTTTCGGATTCTAGTATCACCCCGGATGGGTTATTGACATAATCTAAATCCTTCATCCCGTTTACGTCCATTTTTAGTACACGTTCACCTAGATAAGCCTGCAATTCGCTTAAACCCCGCCCCTGTTTGTGTCCTGGCACATGAAACGGAATGACCTTATCGTTTGCATATTTTTTAAGGGCATCAAACAAGGGCGTAAGGTTTTGATCCATCGTTCCTACTATACCTCCATATTTGCCTTTAATTGAATTGAAATTGTAATGCAATTTGGCCAGAGCAAATTAACGCAGAGCTTGTTGATAATTACTCTGTGGCACGGTATATAATATGAATATTTCAGCTAGGTGTGTGCACATTGATATTTGGTAATTTTCAGGTTAGTTGTAGGAGAAAAGCATTTTTAAGCAGTTGTTCCTCCATCTTTCTGGGGGAACCACTTACCAGATGGAGAATCCTGGGAGACGGGTACATTATATTTGGCATGATATTAATTATGTGATTTATTTTCCTCTTACAATAAAGCAGCCTTTTCGCATTAAATAACAGACGGGTGCCATGAGTAATAAAATGATAAATACATACCCTCTGGGAATCCTGGTTATTTGCCTTGCCGTGCTGGCCATAGGAATATCTCGATCAGCTACTGCATCAACCTTCTTGAGTAATTCTTTATCATTAAAGATTAAGACCTCTCCCAGTTTCTGTCCCCTTTTGACAGGTACCTTGATACTGGAATTTAGTTTAATCTGGCTGCTTAATTTCTTTTCCTGGCCCTTTAAATAAATGGATGTCACTTCATCAGTGGTTATAGCTTCGACGTTTTCAGTAACTCCTCCCTCTACTTTTACTGTACCGCATGCTACCTAGTCAAGCTTGTGTCATCGCAAGGCTCTGCTGGTTATGGCTACTGGAACGGGCAAAACTTTGCTTATTATTCTTCTCATTTCAAGCATATCAATAAATGCTTCTATTCTAGTCATGTAACCTGTTTCACCTGTCATTTCATCTAGAATGAGGGTCATAATAGGTATTTTATACTTGTTTTGTATTTCACTAAACGTAGATTGTGCAATAATTTCAGGCATGCATGTGAACGGGTATAAGTGTATAACGCCATCATACCTTTTTTTAGCACTCAGTATTGCATTGCCGATTGTTTCAAGTCCATGTCCTCCGATATCATCGGTCTTCATAAACTCTTTTCCTGCTTCATGAGAGCTAGTTTTTGATTTGCCTGGTAAGATATTTTTAATAAAATGATCCCTTATCCAGGTGGATACAGCAAGATTATTATGCACCTCCACTCCCATGTTGCCTAATTTTCTCTCTATATCTAAATTGATAAAAGGTTCTGTAGCTGCATATATTTCTCCAATAATCGCTATTTTTAAAGGTTTAAATTTCCTGTCAATTTTAATATTTTTTAATTTTTTCTTGATTGATATTATGACTTTAATAATTGCTTTATAGCCCTTAGCGTTATTAACCTTGCGGTAAATATTCTTCATAATTTTATCGGTGTCACCCTTATTTATTTCTCTACACCTCGTATAATTAGCCAGTTGATATAGATTATCTACTTGAAAAACTGTCCTGACAGCACATACAATTCCTTTGATTATACTAATGGTACTTTTACCCCCGGTTAATGGTTTAAGCTTTATTAGCATGTCCTTAAATGTCATGGCTCCTGTATCCAGACAAACAAATTCAATATTATATCCCAGGCTTTTAAGTATTTCTGCATGCAGCTCCCCATAATATCCATATCTGCATAGACCACAACCTCCACCAAATATTATTAAGTCTGCTCCCTTATCAATGCTCTGCATGAAATTTCCCAACGTGGTTTTAAAGGGCAAGCAAATGAATTCTGGTGAATGAATAACCCCATGTTCCAATGTGTTTTTATTGCAGTTAGGAGGAATTATATAATCTGCTCCTATGGCATCCAGTAAAACCTTAACCGATATATACATATTACCCATGTGCGGAAATGTAACTTTCATAAGTTTTTATCACTCCATCAGATCCAAAAATGCTTCTAATCTTGTATCAAATCCAGCTTCTCCTGTGTGTTCATCAATTGTAAGCTTGAGGAAAGGTACATTATAATGAGATTTTAACCGTCTTTCAATAAATTCTATAATAATTGAATCCAACCCACAGGCAAACGGGGTTAGATAAATAATTCCATTTACATCTTTGTCCTCGGCAAATGTAAAGGCACTACCCAGGTTATCGAAACCAACATCCAAAAAAGCCTTGCCCTGAAAGGGGTAGGCTTTTTGCCGTTGTGCGCCCGGCATGGGCGCAGTCTAACGGGTGAAAGTCCCGAGTGCGGGTTGATAGTGCCAAGCACATAGTCAAGGGCAAGGGTGTCCATCGCGAGGTGGAATCTGAAGGAAGCCGGAGGCAAACTTCTGGTCTGACGAATAGAAATCACATCAGGCATGTGTAAGCTGGGTAAGGTTGCAATGCAAACTGAAGCCCTAAACTATCCGGAAGCTTACGGTGTAAATGTGGCAGATAGATGGAAGGAAAGACTGCGTTCTTACCCGGGGAGGTCTCACGGACGGGCGGAAACAGAGTAAGAAGTCCGGTTGAAACAAGATTTATCGTGAGAAGTCAGCAGAGGCCATAGTACGGAGGCATCGCGATGCCGAAGGAAGGGCTGAACCAAAGGAGGTGTAGGTCAATGAAAGTTACTGAAAGTGACAAATTAAAACACAGACAACTTCAACTTGAAGACTATCTGCAAAGGGTATCTGCGGAACAGAAAGAGTATGCAGAAGTGTGCGGGTCACCTAAGATGACTGAAACCGACAACACCAACACAAACAAGCAGACGGAAGGATTGCTGGAGCAAATTCTAGGCAGAGACAATCTGAACCGTGCCTACAAGCAGGTAAAGAGGAATAAAGGTGCGGGTGGAATTGATGGTATGCAGGTAGATGAACTTCTACCCTTCCTGCAAAGAAACAAGAAGGAACTTGTGCAATCACTCCGGGACGGTAAATACCGTCCAAAACCCGTGCGAAGGGTAGAAATACCGAAAGAGAACGGGAAAACCAGAAAACTGGGGATACCAACCGTCGTGGACAGACTTATCCAACAAGCGATGTGCCAAGTACTGACCCCAATCTTTGAAGAGCAGTTTTCAGATAACAGCTTTGGGTTCCGACCGAAAAGAAGCGCGCATGACGCACTTAGAAGATGCCAGACCAACATTACAGATGGCTACAGATATGTAGTCGATATGGATTTGGAAAAGTACTTTGACACGGTCAACCAGAGCAAGCTCGTCCAGATAATGTCGGAAACGATAAAGGACGGACGGGTTATTGCGCTCATTCATAAATTCCTGCGAGCAGGAGTTATGGTGGGCGGAATGTTTGAAGAAAGCCCCGAAGGAGTACCGCAAGGCGGTCCATTAAGTCCATTACTTGGGAATATTATGCTGAATGAATGTGATCATGAATTGGAGAGACGCGGACACCGTTTTGTACGTTATGCAGATGATCTGCAGATATTCTGCAAGAGCAAGAAAGCAGCCAGACGTACGATAGACCATATCCTCCCATACATTGAAGGGAAATTATTCCTGAAGGTGAATCGTGAGAAAACCCAGGTAGCATACGTGGGCAAGGTCAAATATCTGGGGTACAGCTTCTACATCCACAGAGGAGAAGGAAGGCTCAGAATACATCCCAAGAGTGTTCGGAAATTCAAGGATAAAATCCGGGAAATAACCGGACGCAGTAACGGGATGGGAATTGAAGCAAGGAGAATCCGGCTGAACCAGGTGGTTCGTGGATGGATGAACTACTTCAAGCTGGCAGATGCAAGGAACCTGATACAGAGGCTGGATGAATGGATCAGAAGCCGCATACGGATGGTGACATGGAAACGGTGGAAGAAAGTCCGCACACGTTTCGAGAATCTCAAGCGCTCAGGAATCAAAGAAGAGCAGGCATGGATGTGGGCAAACACAAGAAAAGGCTACTGGCGTACTGCCCATAGCCCAATCTTATCAAGAGCCCTTTCCAACATAAGGTTCAAACGTGCTGGATACCTCAGTCTGATGGAATGTTACTCCGCGAAGTAAGTGTAAACTTTGGAAGCGCCGTATACCGAACGGTACGTACGGTGCTGTGGGAGGTCGGCCACTCAAATAATGGGTGGCCTCCTACCCGATTTGTTTTATGTTCTAGGCTGGCGGGCGTCAGTACGTTAATATTTCTCTCTTTAAGCTTATTAATAAGCCTCATACTTAAATAATTATCGTAAATCATGTATGGATGACCCAATACTGAAATTTTAGGATGGCCATTGGAGATGGTATTAACCACATTAGCTTTTTGATTATCATCATATAGATTTAATGCTTTCATGAAAGCGTCTTCAACATGCTTATATCTAATATTTAAAATGTTTGAAATGTCCTTTAAACTCTCATGCGTTTGTTGGAGGGAATTGTGCAGGTGCAGTTTTACTTCCAATATTTTTACCTGTTTTTTCAGGTTTAGTAAAGTCATATCGGGAAGTCCGGCAAACTTGGGACAGGCATATTCATTTTTATCAACGCTTGTATATCGTGGAATAAATATGTAGTCTACTTTATCTTTAAGCGCATACACATGACCGTGAAAGACTTTAACGGGTAAGCAGGTTTCGTTGCTGCAGTGTTTGACTCCATAGTCCATAATATCTTTATTCGTATCCTCCGATACAACTACCTGGCAGCCGATATTTTTCAAAAAGTTCTCCCACAGCATGTGATGTTGAAAATAGAATAATCCTTTTGGTAAGCCTATAATGATTGGCTTTTGGCTTGTTACCTTCCTTTTAAAGCTGATAGGTAATCGTAATCCAACTGCTGACAAATTTTCACCTCATCTATATGGCATTTTTTAGCTGTGACCATTTACCGCATCGGTCGCCCCAGCAAGCTATTATTTTACCATTGGCCAATACTTTAATCACTTCACATATATTAGAACAACCCTGGCACTCGGTGCTTTTGGCCTTGTAGTCACTTTTAGCTGATTCAAAACCGTAGAATTTAGTAATGCTGCTACCCTTATGCATTTTCCCCCTGGCAATAACTGCTGCTCCGTAGGCACCCATTACATCATGATATTGAGGTATTATAATCTTTTTCCCCAATGCTCTTTCAAAAGATGCTGCAATACCTACGTTTGCTGCTACTCCACCTTGAAATATAATAGGCTCTTCTATATCCTTCCCTTTGGCCAGATTATTCAAATAGTTTCTTACCAACGCTTCACAAAGTCCATTAATAATATCCTCATTACACTGGCCAGTCTGCTGTTTGTGTATCATATCAGATTCTGCGAATACAGCACATCTTCCAGCAATCCTGACCGGTGATTGGGAACGCAGGGCATAGTCCCCGAATTCCTCTATCGGTATTTCCAGACGGGCAGCCTGTCTATCCAGAAAAGAGCCTGTGCCTGCGGCACAAACACTATTCATGGCAAAGTCGTACACTATTCCGTTTCGTAAAATAATTATCTTGGAGTCCTGACCTCCAATCTCTAAAATGGTCTTAACGTCTGGTACCTCTTTCTGTGCCGCAACAGCATGAGCTGTAATTTCATTTTTAACTATATCGGCTCCTACGATTACACCTGCCAGTTGCCTGCCGCTCCCGGTTGTACCTACCCCGTTAATACGTATACTATTGCCAAGCCTTTCCTGTATAGCAGTCATTCCGTTGCGAATAGCGTTTATAGGCTTGCCGCCTGTTCTTAAGTAAAGTTTCTCGCTAACATTGTCATTTTCGTCAATGACGACAAGATTCGTGCTTACTGACCCAACGTCTATACCAAGGTAATATGTTTTTTCCTTCATATTTATTGTCTCCCTTATTCTGATGTTATAGTACGCGAGCTCCTTATTTTTCCATGCTATTTATTTGTGGTCTTATCAGTGCGTTTCCATACTTGCCAGCTTATACAGTTTTGATCTCTCGATGATATTATTAACCTTGAGATTTCTATATATTCTCTAAAGGATAGATATTTATCAGATAATAAGGAACTTGCAATTCGCATAAACCACTCCTCTGTTAGATAGGTGGTTTTGTTAGCAACAAAAAAGGCAGTAATATAACTGCCTTAGAAAGCATTTGTTTTTTAGATATTTTTCTATTGAGCTGCGTTAGCTAGACTTCTTTTCTCAATAACATATGGCATAGCCAAATAATAACTCCCGCTGAGCGGCCTAATGGTAGAGGTTCCATCCATATCGGTTACGGTAACCCAAGATTTGACCCCAGCGCCATCCATTCCTTCCACAATGACTTTTTCTTCCCCTGCGGATAAGTTGGTATTAGGGCGATAAATCCTTTCGGCCTTCTGCCTATACAAAAATTCATGATGCCATTCAACCTGAGGAGGTACGCTCTGTCCGTAAAAACCAACGTATAGTGTGTTATCTACTCCCTGAGCCCAAATTAATATAGGATAAGGAAGATTATTTTTGAATTGAAAGTCTTTGTCACCATAAGAAACGGTAGCATCCTGCCCATAAGGAACATAGGGAACTGGCATTCCATGGGCGTGTCTTTCAACGATGGGCAAATTGCAGAGTATGGCAACATTATAGAGAGTGGATGCCATCTTACAGACTCCACCACCAATGGTGGTTTTTAGCTGCGACCCTAAATACATTGGGCCTTTCTGAAATCCCTTAGCCTGGCTATAGGGACCAATGGTTTGGTTCTGAGAAAAAACCTGGCCTGGCTTTAATACTGTTCCTGTCAGTATACGAGCTGCCAGATGTACGTTCTGTTCTTCCCCTGGCATTGGGTCATGTAAAACTGTAGCGAATGCTGCCATCTGTGTCAAAGCGCCCATCTCTTCCTGCTTGCTTTTAAATATGCTGTCATTTTCCCACGGTACAGCCGTTACTGGTCCGGATGTGGTAATTTGCTTTGGTTCCGTTGCTTCTACCTGTGTTGGCTCAATAATGTTGTTATTTGTCTGATTAATTTCCATGTTTTTTCGATTAATCGAATTATTGGAGCAACCCGATAATAAGATAGTGATAGAGGCTAAACCGATTAATAGAAATATAAAATATCGTTCACGCAATGAAAATTCCTCGCTATTCGTGTAAATTCATTGTTTCTTTTACATCATATTTATTGTGCGCAATTCAAATGATGTTACACCGAACATTGATTTCCATTAAATATATATTTATGTTATTGTGAATGCCTTTGGCTTATGTAATCGGAGGTATATAGATATGATATTATGGGTAGCTCTCTTCGGAATGGTGTGCTGGGGAATTGCCCCAATATTTGCCAAGTTAGGTTTGAATAACGTCAACCCGATGGCAGGACTGGTTTTAAGAACTATGATGGCAGCATGTCTGGTTACCGGCTGGGTAGGCTTTAGTGGTAGTGTTCAACAATTAAAAGGAATCCCGCTTAACTCGTGGTTATTAATAGGCGTTGAAGCTGTCCTTGCCACGGTGGTTGGAGATCTAGCCTATTATACGGCCATCAAAGATGGTAACGTTTCGGTAGTATCTATTATCATGTCCATCGCTCCCCTAATAACGATGGTTTGTTCCAACATATTTCTGGGGGAACCGCTTACAATATGGAGAATTATGGGAGCCGGTTACATTATATTTGGCATGATTTTAATAATGTGATTATTACCTCAAAAAGTAAATTACTATCACAGTGGCCCCTAATACAAACCTATACACAGCAAATATTCCAAAGCCCTTATTTCTGAGGTAATTCAGCAGGAACTTGATGCTTAATGCACCCACAATAGCCGATGTCAGAATTGCCGTGATAAATGGAGCCGTATCAATTGGAACATTCCCCAGGTCTTTGGCATGGTACAGGCCATCAGCCAGTATTATGGGCGCTGACATCAAAAATGTGAATCTGGCAATGCCTTCTCTGGTCATTCCCAGTAAGCGACCTACTGATATGGTTACCCCGGAACGCGATACGCCGGGAATGACTGCAAAAGCCTGTGACACACCTACAATCAAACCTCTTTTGAGGCCTATGTTTTCTAAATTGATTTCTCTTTTGCCAAATTTATCTGCTGCATATAAGACTACGCCCATAAGTATTAACATAACTCCAATAACCGCGGGATTCCTTAAACTTTCCATATGTTTGTCCAATAAAACACCTGCCAGACCACCCGGAATTGTAGTCGCTACCAGAATCCAAAATAGTTTACCATCCATTGTTCTAGGACGAGTAAAACCTGCACGGATAAGTCTTAACCAATCCTTGATGAAAAACAATATTACTGCTGCTGCTGTTCCCAGGTGCAGAGCAACATCAAAAACATTGCCTGGGTCCTTCCATCCCAAAAGCCATGGGACTAATATAATATGGGCTGTGCTTGATATGGGAAGAAACTCACCTATTCCCTGAACGATACCAAATACTATTGCTTGCAATATGGTCAATTTATTACCCTCCTATTTGTCTTATTAGTCTTTCCTAATTTTACAGAAACAGTTTAACCTAAGGTCAGCTTGTTCGCAGACGAACAATTTCCAGCAGTATTAAATTAAATAATAACCACACCGTTCCAAAAACGTATCCTGCCAAAACATCGCTGGGAGTTTCTAATCCCAATACAATGTGATTAATTCCGACCATAACTATAACAATAATGAATGCTAACGTAACAATAGACCGTAACCAAACATGAACAGCTCCATTGTATCGTAAAAATAAAAAGATAAAGTATCCCCAAATAACTGAAACCAGAAATGTTTGTTCACTCGGAAAGGAAAAAGCTGCATGGGAAGTGATTGGTCCATAACGATCAAAGATAAATTGCAATAACTCTTTTAAGGCTTGGCCGCCAATTAATGCTATTAATAAAATAATCATATCAAGGACACGTTCCTTACTCTTAATTATAATCCAGAATACCCCAAATGTAATCGCAACAGCTATCATATGGGCAGATGTAAAATAATCGGCCCATTTTAGCAATAATGACTTTTGATCAAATAGTAAACTTATTAGTAAAGTAACCGTTGAATTAAATTGTTCAAAATCCGCAGATAAATAGTCCTGGATTATTCCTATCATTAAAATAACAAAGCTAAAAAAAACAACTAGCACAGAGGCCGCTATGATTTTAACGCGCAATAATGAATAATTATAGCGCTCAGCCGAATTTTCCAGGAGCTCAGCTATAAAATCCTGAATATGCCCCTTATATCTAAATATATAAACGATTAACAAAATGACCACCACAATTATTGCAGCAATCGAAATATATTTCTCGATTAAGGCATGGTATTTTACCCAGTCTGAACCCAGATACCTACCCAATGAAATAAAAGTACTGGCAAATAGGAACGAACCTAGATATGAATAGATAATAAATACACGCAACGGTATTTCAATTATCCCAGCAAAAAAACCAATAAAAGGCCTTACGGGAATAAACAGACCTACAACTAAAACCTTGTTGCCATACTTGCCGAACCACTGTGACAGAGCATCGAGCTGTTCAGGCTTCATATGAATATATCGGCCGTATTTATTTAATAAAGGGTGTCCATATTTATCCCCCAAATAGTAGGCTATGGTTATACCGACCCAAAGCCCCAAAGTTATTATAAAAATACTGATAAGCCAATCCATCTTACCCATAAAAACGAGATAGCCAACATAACCCATTATGACTTCGCCAGGCAGTGGTATGCCAAGCATCTGCACCATAAAGGCAAAAAATAAAAAGATATATCCGTATTGTAAAAGATAATGGGAAATAAGCTCCATAACTATTATTAATTAACCTCCTATGAGTATTTAGCAATTGATGCAATCCCTGGATCGCTCCCTATTAAAATCAATTATTCGGCAGGTAATTTTTCACAACAATTAACCACCGTCTTGCTTTAAACCAACGCCACACCCTTCTTAAACTGCGTGGATCTCCAACCTTAATGAGTGCCAATATTATAGCTGGCAGAGTAACCGGATCAGGATATATCAAGTAACGGGGTTCCCATCTGGGACCATATTTGGCTTTAAACTCGTAAAGCCCTTTAAAGTTGAAGAAGTTTTTATATAGCAAATGAACGGTTTTATCAGCAACATTAGAAAACTCCTCCTGCCCCGCATGGGCTAAAGGAGCCAAACCCATGCTAAATCCTTCTTTTCCCTGCTCTTTATAATGCAACATGGATTCTATGAAAAGGAAATCCATTATTCCGGCTGGAGCCTGGCGTAAATGCCTCATCATATCTACGGTTGCATATGGCAGACGGTACATGGGTATAAAATTGGCAAAAGCCAGAATGGCACCTTCATTATTTTCAATGGTTATTACCTGGTTTTGCCTAAGCATCTCAACATCGAAACTACCCAAAGAAAAAGCTGTTTCATCCCCACCTTTATAAGCCAGCCAATCATCAGATACTTCCTTAAGTTTATCCAGAAGACTGTCATCAAGAGGTGAGTCATACCAAACTGCCTTATAGCCGTCCCGGCCCAAACGTCTTTGAATATATCGCAGATACTTAAACTTACTGCCGATCATATCAAATTCTGGCAGGCTTACAATTGCTTCATCGCCTATATGCAGATAGCTTAATCCAAAATGCTTGTATGAATCCAAATAATCGGTTCTTACCTGATAAAATGCATATTGCCAGCTATTAAGGGTACAAAATTCGATGAACTCGGCAATACAAGTTTCTATATCCTCTGTTTTACCGATCGGGTCGCCGAGTACCAAGGCGATATTACCCGCTTGGGCAAAAGCTATGTAAACAGTTTTTAATCGGTTGAAAAAATACAGCTTATCTTCCCACATAGTAAAATAAACGAGGGATGATTGGCCAAATGCCTCGGCAATTTTACTGGCTCTTTGATTATCCGGATGCCAGATTGAATTGCGATAAATTATAGGTCTCAGCAGCATGATAACGAAGATAACTAAACCACTTTCCCACATCATCCATAATGTATTAAGAAATAAACTGCCCCTAGGAATAAGATGCAGATCGGGAAGGGGCGCGTTGGTAAACATCACTGCCAAGGTTTCCCTTACATAGAAAAGCCACGGCTCATGGTATCCAAGTTTATGGTACAATAGATAAAAACCGATTACTCCATAAGCTATGTTTATTGTAATAACTAAGCCTAACATCCGAAAGGCATTAAAAATACGTGGAACATCGCTATGGGCACGAAACCGGGGATAAAACGCTAACATGATTCCTACCATAACCATAAAAACGACTGCTTCTTCGATATCCAATCCTTTAGAAATGTGCAAACCGGACGATGTCAGTATAAGTACGAATGTTACCCACCAGGTTGTTTTCTTCTGATGCAGTATGCCTCGGGCAATCAATATCAACAAGAACCCTACCATAATGACCAAATGGCGGCTGCCCTGTATTAAGAACAAAGGAAGGAAATCGTGTAATACCCTGATTCTTCCTGGCATTGAAGGGTAGAAGGCAGATGTTAGGTTAAGTAATCCGACCATTACTACTAAGACGGCGAGAAGGCGCGCTTGCCAATTGTTGCTTGTTTTCAGGAAATGTCGCTCCTCTCTGCGCATAGTAAATAAATTACAAATAAGTCATTCCATGCAGATCTATATAATGCCTCTTAGAGGATATCATATCGAGAAGTGCTGGAACATCTAAAATTCAATCAATTTATGCAACTTAAACAAACTTTAGTCAATTTTAATAAAATCTTAATCCAAATTTAATAATTAACTGTTAATATTTTAATGTACCATAATATTCGCGACAAAGGTACAACTCGTCTTATTCGTCGGGTTGAATGTCTAATGTCATATTAAACGTGCAATAATACTAATAAACAGAGATTGCTGGGACAGAGAGAGAGGGACCAAGAATGAGTACTATAGTAAACTTTATGAAGTGCCAGGATTCGCGCGTCCTTTATCTGTTTAACCAGAGTATGAAGTGCCGACCTCTGGATATTTTGATGTTCATGGTTACGCAACTTGGGTCATTACCGGTTGTCGTTTCCATAGCTTTAATATGTCTTTTGTCTCCACAACCAACCATAATTAGTGCGGGCCGGGACCTGACTATAGTCCTAATACTCACCCAAATTATTGTACACTTTTTGAAGTGGCTGACTAGCCGTCCCCGTCCCTTTTCAATTCTAGATATCAACAGCCGGATTTCTGCACCGGGATTCTCATTTCCCTCCGGGCATACTTGCGCTGCCTTTGCGGTTGCACTTACTCTGAGATCGGTCGTACCTGTTCCAGCTGAGCTATTAGTATCTTTGGCGGCGTTGGTAGGTATTTCCAGAATTTATCTGGGTGCTCATTATCCCAGTGATGTTCTGGCAGGAATCTTGATCGCATTTAGTGTTTATTGGGTCTGTATATAATCGTTCAGCTTCAATAGAAGGGAGAAACTAAATGAAAATAGCGATCTTTTCAGATACGTTTTTTCCTCAAATTAACGGTGTAAGCAGGGTCCTGGGAAAGTATCTGGACTATATGGATAAAAATGGCATAGAATACATATTGTTTGCTCCGGAAAAGGACGAACGACCATTTAAAGGCACTATTATCAGTTTAGGCGGAGTAAAGTTTCCTTTATATCCTGAACTTAAAATATCCCTGCCCAGCCAGGCTAAGCTGAAAAAACACCTGGATGATTTCCAGCCCGACATAGTTCATCTCATAACGCAATTTTCCATTGGGTTGGCAGGAATGAGATATGCCAAGTCTCAGCATCTTCCCATAATTGCTTCCTATCATACTAATTTTGACCAGTATTTGAGTTTTTATCATCTGCCCTTTTTGGTTAAACCCGTTAATAAATACATGCAATGGTTTTATTCCTTTAGTCAGATTAACTTCTGTCCTTCCCAGGAAACTTTGCGGCAATTACGGCTAATAGGCTTAAGAAACCTGGAAGTATGTCCTAATGGAGTTGATCAGGAGTTGTTTTCCCCACAATTTCGAAATACCCAGCTAAGGGCGCTTTTTTCCGTAAATGAGAAAACGCCGATGCTGCTTTATGTGGGGCGAATTGCCTCAGAAAAAGGCCTGGATGTATTGATGGCAGCGGTCAAAAATCTGGATCGAGCCGGCGTATCCTTCAAGCTGGTTTTGGTGGGTGATGGCCCGGCACGGGAACAACTGGCCAAAACCAGCCCGGATAATGTAATCTTTGTAGGCTACAAATCAGGACGTGAACTCCAAGAACTATATGCCTCCGCCGACATTTTCGTTTTTCCGTCCACCACCGAAACTTTCGGTAATGTAATACTGGAAGCCATGTGTTCGGGATTACCGGTAGTAGCGGCCCGAGCCGGAGGGGTTATTGACAACGTATTAGATATGTACAACGGTATTGGCTTTCAACCAGGTGATCCTGTAGAGATGGCTAAAGCCATCAAAGTGCTTATAGAAGACCACGAGCTGCATTCCCGTTTAGCTGCTAATGCTGCTGTTTATGCCTTAAGTAAAACC
Source organism: Syntrophomonadaceae bacterium (assembly GCA_963665865.2). Classification (GTDB taxonomy): domain Bacteria; phylum Bacillota; class Syntrophomonadia; order Syntrophomonadales; family Syntrophomonadaceae; genus PHAA01. The sequence continues at coordinate 3,005,531 of CAXXWF010000001.1, forward strand.
TGGGATGAAATTTTCGAAAATTTTTTTGCCCAATTGCAGGAATATATCCCTGTTAACGAATAAGCCCTTTTTCCACCAGCCAAGCATAGATATAAGTGCCTCCCACGATGCCAGCCATGGTGAACAAGCCCAATATTTTACCTTCTCCAACCTGAGCCAGGACGGTTCCCGGACAAGCCCCGGCCATCCCCCAGCCGATACCGAACAATATGCCGCCCACCGGGGTTAACCAGCTCAGAGGTTTTTTGATGACAGTTATGACCTGTCCTTTGTAGCCTCGATAACCTCGCCAATGAAGCCAGCGCATACCCCCGTAACCTACAATTATAGCAGTGATTATAACCCAAGCCAGCTTCATATCTGTACCAGAGAACAGGCCATAGATCAAGTCATAGTTCGAAGCTCCAACCCGGCTGAGAGAAAACCCGAAAAAAATTCCGCAGGCGAGAAAAGCTAGTTTGCGCAGCATCTACATTCCTCCTAACACAAAGGCATTTACCAGGCGAACCGCGATGACTCCGCCGATCACGAAGAACAGGGTAGTAATTATGCTGGCTCGATCGAGGTTGGCGATGCCATGGATGCTATGACCGGAAGTACAGCCATGAGCGATGCGAGCCCCTAAGCCTAGCAGCAAGCCGCCTCCCAGAAACCACAAGGCCAGGAAGGAGAAGGACCAATTGAGATGGCTGGTGAAGATACCCATTTCCGCAGTAACCCAAGTCATTCCTGACCCGCGGGCCGAAAGGAACGCGCCCCCTATTATGCCGGTCAAAAAAAAGAAACGCCAGTTAAAAACATCGAGACATTCAGCAGAGTTCAGATATTTTAGTTTACTCCCCGGCAGCATGATCTTCAGGATGTTTCTGTAGCCGGTGGAAACTCCCAGCGGAGTGTTGAAGAAGTAATACATCGCTGGTACTAGCAAACCGATACATATACCTCCCAACCACCAAGGCCAGGGGTTCACGAAGAAAAACATATACAGACCTGATCCCATCTAACTCCCTCCTCTAACCGTCGGGGAACCGAAATTGACCCAGGCATTAGTCCCGCCGATCACGTTGATGACATTTTTCATGCCGCTGTATTTAAGCATGAGACTGCCGGCCAACAGAGATCTACTGCCGGTATTGCAGATGAAGGCCGCCGGTTTATTCCCAATCCATTCGGCATAACGCGTACGCACATCGTGGACAGGTGCATGGATGGAATTGGCGATATGCATCTCGTCCCATTCGCTCTGCAAGCGGGTATCAATTAGAATTAGTTCATCTTGATCGAGACGTTCCTTCAATTCCATTATGGAGATGCTCTCCATTCGGGCCGTCTTCAGCCCGCTGGCCGCCCAGGCAGTCATGTTGCCCTCCAGATAACCGACCACATTGTCCATCCCTACGCTGTGTAGTCCCTGCAGGCTGAGCCCATAAGCCCCCGGAATGTGGGCGGCTGCGAAAGGCAATTGCATAACCTCCCATCTTTATTGGAGGATAAATGGCGACTCAATTCGTTACTTCTTATTATACCATTATGTGGCAGTTATTTGGTTCTAGCCTGGAATACACTGACTGGACTGCAATCCGAATATTTCAGAAAATACACTGAAAACACGCCATTCTTGATGCCCCCCGTACTCGGCAAGGGAAAAATAAGCTCTGGTCTGCATCCAGGCCGTACATATCTTGCAGGAAATTACCGCCTTTTGCCGAATATTGGAAGGTGAAAGAAGGAGGGATGATGTATGCTGCTTAAATTAGATGATATAAAGATTAGGTTAGACAAGGTTGATGTTGATAAATCGATAATTTCGAAATATACCGGGAATGTTATCGAAAAGTTTTCGGTAGATATTAATGTCATGGGCAATCTTTTTGATCATTTTAAAGAGATGCTTGATAATTCTAAAGAGGGAGGGGTTTTTACCTCAACCAATGATGAACCCATAATTAAAGAATATAAGCTTATAAATCAATCACATAGTTATTCCGGCAATCATACTGATGCAAATACCCTCTATACTTTTACGCTGCATTTTGAGGAAGTTGAGCGACTTAACATCGAAAAACTAATTATTGCAGGTATTGAAACAACTCCCTATAAATACTCTGAAGATTTTGACGATGGACTAATAATCACCGCAAATATCAGAGTTCCCAAAACAGACATTAAGAAGCTAGAAGAGGCTACCCAAAAGACAACTTATTTTGAAGTTGTAAGGAAAGGAATAAGCGATGAAGTAAAAATAATGCGTTTTGGAAAGATCTATTGGTCAATGGATGGAGATTTTGAAAAACAGCATTTAACGTTGGCAGAAGAATCATATGATAAAAAAGACGGAGGAATGAAACCAAAATTTCTTGAACCATCAATCGTTCAGCGGGAATTGATACATTTAATGAGTTTAAACGACGGACTTATTGACTTACTTATAATAAATAATATTATAACTTCCGAACAATTAAAGTTAATCAAACAAAATGCAGTTAACAATAAAGATAAATATTACAAACAATTGTTTAGGGTTATGGATATTGATGAATTTTTTTAGCAATTAACCCAAATAACCCTTAATTAAATAGGAGTCATACAAAAAACACATCCAGATATTGACCCCATTAAGTAAATAAAATCGGGTAGGAGGCCACCCATTATTTGAGTGGCCGACCTCCCACAGCACCGTACGTACCGTTCGGTATACGGCGCTTCCAAAGTTTACACTTACTTCGCGGAGTAACATTCCATCAGACTGAGGTATCCAGCACGTTTGAACCTTATGTTGGAAAGGGCTCTTGATAAGATTGGGCTATGGGCAGTACGCCAGTAGCCTTTTCTTGTGTTTGCCCACATCCATGCCTGCTCTTCTTTGATTCCTGAGCGCTTGAGATTCTCGAAACGTGTGCGGACTTTCTTCCACCGTTTCCATGTCACCATCCGTATGCGGCTTCTGATCCATTCATCCAGCCTCTGTATCAGGTTCCTTGCATCTGCCAGCTTGAAGTAGTTCATCCATCCACGAACCACCTGGTTCAGCCGGATTCTCCTTGCTTCAATTCCCATCCCGTTACTGCGTCCGGTTATTTCCCGGATTTTATCCTTGAATTTCCGAACACTCTTGGGATGTATTCTGAGCCTTCCTTCTCCTCTGTGGATGTAGAAGCTGTACCCCAGATATTTGACCTTGCCCACGTATGCTACCTGGGTTTTCTCACGATTCACCTTCAGGAATAATTTCCCTTCAATGTATGGGAGGATATGGTCTATCGTACGTCTGGCTGCTTTCTTGCTCTTGCAGAATATCTGCAGATCATCTGCATAACGTACAAAACGGTGTCCGCGTCTCTCCAATTCATGATCACATTCATTCAGCATAATATTCCCAAGTAATGGACTTAATGGACCGCCTTGCGGTACTCCTTCGGGGCTTTCTTCAAACATTCCGCCCACCATAACTCCTGCTCGCAGGAATTTATGAATGAGCGCAATAACCCGTCCGTCCTTTATCGTTTCCGACATTATCTGGACGAGCTTGCTCTGGTTGACCGTGTCAAAGTACTTTTCCAAATCCATATCGACTACATATCTGTAGCCATCTGTAATGTTGGTCTGGCATCTTCTAAGTGCGTCATGCGCGCTTCTTTTCGGTCGGAACCCAAAGCTGTTATCTGAAAACTGCTCTTCAAAGATTGGGGTCAGTACTTGGCACATCGCTTGTTGGATAAGTCTGTCCACGACGGTTGGTATCCCCAGTTTTCTGGTTTTCCCGTTCTCTTTCGGTATTTCTACCCTTCGCACGGGTTTTGGACGGTATTTACCGTCCCGGAGTGATTGCACAAGTTCCTTCTTGTTTCTTTGCAGGAAGGGTAGAAGTTCATCTACCTGCATACCATCAATTCCACCCGCACCTTTATTCCTCTTTACCTGCTTGTAGGCACGGTTCAGATTGTCTCTGCCTAGAATTTGCTCCAGCAATCCTTCCGTCTGCTTGTTTGTGTTGGTGTTGTCGGTTTCAGTCATCTTAGGTGACCCGCACACTTCTGCATACTCTTTCTGTTCCGCAGATACCCTTTGCAGATAGTCTTCAAGTTGAAGTTGTCTGTGTTTTAATTTGTCACTTTCAGTAACTTTCATTGACCTACACCTCCTTTGGTTCAGCCCTTCCTTCGGCATCGCGATGCCTCCGTACTATGGCCTCTGCTGACTTCTCACGATAAATCTTGTTTCAACCGGACTTCTTACTCTGTTTCCGCCCGTCCGTGAGACCTCCCCGGGTAAGAACGCAGTCTTTCCTTCCATCTATCTGCCACATTTACACCGTAAGCTTCCGGATAGTTTAGGGCTTCAGTTTGCATTGCAACCTTACCCAGCTTACACATGCCTGATGTGATTTCTATTCGTCAGACCAGAAGTTTGCCTCCGGCTTCCTTCAGATTCCACCTCGCGATGGACACCCTTGCCCTTGACTATGTGCTTGGCACTATCAACCCGCACTCGGGACTTTCACCCGTTAGACTGCGCCCATGCCGGGCGCACAACAAAAAATACAGGGTCTTTCAAAAACCCTGTATTTATGTCTTTTAACATGGTCGGGATGACAGGATTTGAACCTGCGGCCTTCTGGTCCCGAACCAGACGCGCTACCAAGCTGCGCTACATCCCGACGCAAAAATCATTTTACCGCAACGAGTAGATTTATTCAAGTACAAAGCATATTCATTGTTGTTAATCAATTTGCCTCACGACATAGGTATCCTAGGAAATTGAAAAATACCGACCCACAATAGAATATAAATATACCGCCTAAAAATCCTATAAAAGGCATGCTGACCAAGAGTGCAGTACCCGTGATTACACCCAGTGTGGCTGCTGCATAGGCTACCATATAAAAGCCAAACACTCTTCCTACCTGATTGAAGATGTTTGTAAAAATGAAAGCGTCCCTCAAATTCTTGTATACGGCATAGTTAGCTATAGCCATAGGAATTAAAAAACTCATTATAAAAATGATAATAGAAGCGAAAGCAATGCCCACTACAGGAATGGCAAGTATCAGTAATGCTAATGAAATGGGCAGGACCAGGTAAGCGAGCAAAATTAATAATACCATGCAGCCATCTCTGAATAAATCTGCCCCGTTATCCCATTCAGGCAAACAATGTAATCCTCTCCAACCGTACTGAATGCATCTGATAAAATAACCCAGGGACAGCAAATTTAAAATCGGTACAATCGAAATAATACTGCCCAGGATCATTTTCATGATCCATTGTCTTTCTTTAAAAGGGGAGCCCAGTATCTGTTTTAAATTGTCCACTCTATCACTCCTCTGTATTATATACGGAGGAATCTTATCATGTATGACATTTGAACAAAAAAATAAGGGGCCTATTGGCCCCCAAAAGGTTTCAAACTCGCTTCTCGGTCTTTGTACCGTTCCTTGACCTGATCGATTTTGTCCGCCCAAAACTCGATTTTCGTCATAGCATCATCCTCACCGGCCGATGCTACTTTAACGACTTCGGTATCGTTTATCTGGATTCCAATGTTATAGTATCCGTTTTCATCAGAGCGTATAAGCAGACCAGGAATATTATCCTTATTTAGCAGCCCAATCTTAAATTCATCCAGGCTCATAATAGGGGTTTCAATGCTTTGCACATCGTGCATTTGTAAATCAGTCATAGCTACCTCCTTTAGGATCTTCCTTACTGTACATAGTTGCCTGAGTTATTCTTTACATTATGTTGGCGCTGAAGAGTCTGTATCTGAGGTACCCAGGTCTTCAGTTTTTCGTTTATGTTGCTGTCGGTTGCTTGATCCACAACTAAAACCTGGTCTTCAGCTAGTTGTACACCTAGATTATAGCAGCCCTGCTGTTGATCTGAACTGACCAAAAGTCCCTCATATTCTTCTTTGGCATATAGTCCGTCTTTTATGAAATCCTGTTTGCTTACAATTGATCCCCGTTTAGCTTGCATTTCATATCCTCCTTTCGACAAGTTCTTGAATCTATTTTCCCCTGAAGTATCATTTTTATGTAATTGCCACATAAAATATTTAGTTATGTTCAGAGTCAATCAGTCGTTGTTTGCCGATCCGATTAAGTTTTTTTATTTGGCACTCACGCTGCATCGCCTCGCTCTTGGTGGCCAAACTCTCCCAATAAACCAACTCCACTGGAGTTCTTCCTCGCGTGTATTTGCTGGCCAGACCAAGCTGATGTTCTTCCAAACGTCGCTCCAGGCTGACAGTATAGCCGGTATAATATGTGTTGTCTTTACATTTCAATATATATACATAAGGCATGGTCCACAACTCCTCTTACCTATGATTGGGGGACATAACAAGGAACAGGGGGACAGGATCAAAAAAGCGAACGAGAATATTCTCGTCCGCTCCATAATTTAGCAAATTCTATTTAAATCGATGATGACTAACCCTTAAAGGCAGATTAAACTTGTGGGTAATGCTGCTGGCAATCTCCTCAATATCCACCAAGGTTACATCGATAACCAGACATTTCAGCTTGGCATAAATACGGTAGGCATTGTCCAGTTCTTCGGCCACTAAGTCATCCAAACTGTCGATATCCTGTGGCATATCAAAACTCCGAGCTCTTTCTTTTCTCAACTCCATAAGAGTGTCTATATCAATAGTCAATCCCACCATTGGAACTTTATCCTTCAAGGCCATTAGCTCAGCAGGGATCTCTGTATCCAGAGCAATAGGGAAATTGGCAACCTTGATGCCCAGATTGGCAAGATGCATTGACAATGGAGTTTTCGATGTCCGCGGCAGCCCTAAGATAATCAGATTTGCTTCCTGAAGCGTGTCCATATTCGAGCCGTTGTCATGATCAATGGTATATTCTATGGCTTTCACCCGGTTAAAGTAATCATCATCTGTTTTATGGGTTAACCCTATAGTCTGGTTAGGCTTTTGGCCGGTTTTATCCTGGATAGCCTTAAACAGAGGCTGCATGACATTGACCACAGTAACTCCTTTTTCTCGGGCTTTATCCTCCAAGAACCCAGACAATTGCGGTTTTACCATTGTATATATGATAATGGCATCCTCATCCATAGCCTTGTTGATAATTTGCATTACATGATCTTCTTTGGTAACGCGGGAAAAGCGAGTAATACTCCTTTCGATATCAAATTGTAATACAGACGCGACCGCAATTTTTTCAGCAGTCTCGCCAACCGAGTCAGATACAGCGAATATGTGCAGCTTATTATCGGACATATTATCCTCCCCCTTTTAAAGTAAAGTGTGTAATTTCATTTGAGTAGTGGGCAAACTGTGTCTATTATACTGTCAACCCTAATTCTATGTGTCGATAGTGTACTCGTACCCTAATTATATCATTCTACTGTTCGAAGCTATAATCCTTTTTTCGGGAGGAGAAAAGTATCGCTAACATTATTACCGACTAGCTCCATATCTCCATTTTCCCCTGAGAATTGCTGGGGTTGCTATCGCAACCGAGCAGCTCACTCAGCTCACGGTAAGAGCCGCGAAGTTCTTCGGCCTCAAGTACCGGGGGATTTTTCCACTGGTACTGCTGACCATTTATATAATACTCTTGGTTGCCCGGTGATACTTGAATGGCCTTACCTCCATTTGGATTAAATGTAAACATTCCATATCCGTATAGGTCATCAAATCCGGCCTCGCCCAGATCAATACTCAAGTATTGCATTAAGAGACTAACCGTTCCAGCACTCGGGTAAACACCAAAACGTTTTTTGTAGCGGGAATAGATCAAGGCAGCAGCTCCACTTATATGCGGAGCTGCCATTGACGTCCCCGTCAATTTTACATATCTTCCGCCCGGATAGGTGGAGTAGGTATCCACTCCGGGGGCTACTATATCTATATGTTCGTTGGCATTACTAAAATTGGCTATGCGGGTCTGCAGGTTCACTGCTCCTACGGCAACCGTCTCAGGATAATAAGCTGGATAGGAAATTTCATGGGTCTCCTCTCGCCCGTCACCTGCGTTCCCAGCCGCACATACCACCGTTATTCCAGAATTTATCCCCTTTAATATTTCCCGGTACATCTCTGCTTCCGGTTCGGGCCCTCCCAGACTCATATTAATAACATTTACCTTCTGCCCTTGAGGTCCTCGCCATTGACGGGCAAATTTTAAACCGGAGGTAATGCCGCGGTAGCTGCCACTCCCATCTTTGTTCAAGACCTTCACTGCCAGGATTTTAGCAGCCGGCGCCACCCCCAGAATCTGATTATTGGCTGCAATCGTACCGGTTACGTGAGTTCCATGTCCATTTTGGTCCATATAGTCCTTTTCCGTTGCTACAAAGCTGGTACCGCCAATAATGTTGGCTTTCAAATCGGGATGATTATAGTCTACACCTGTATCCAAAACAGCCACCACCGAATCTTCTCCCTGAGTGGAAGTCCACATCCGGCGGGCAGCCAGCAAAGAAACACCCGGCGGACTCCATGGCTGCATCTGAGCTGCCCTTCGGTAAATCCCTAGCAAATAGTGCTCAAATGTTTTCAGAAAAAACACCTCCTTGCTCTATACTAAGCAGGAGGTGTAGAAGTGTTACTGATTTTGAATTTGCTGCGGTAATTGGGTAGGATTCAGCGGATTTACCTCGGGAATCGGTAAATTTGTAGCGCCACCTTGCCCAGTATCCTTGCCCGGATTGATGACTGTATTGGTATTGGTATTGGTATTGGTATTGGTATTGGCATTAGTATTGGTATTGGCATTAGTATTGGCATTAGTATTACTATTGTTGTTGGTGCTGGTACTGGTATCGGTACTGGTATGGCTATTGTTGTTGGTACTGGTATCGGCATTAGTATTATTATTGTTGTCGGTATTAGTATTCGGCACAGCAGCCGACCCCGAATCTGTCCCCTGGGGCACAGTCGTCTCAGGTTTAGCCGGTTCTGCCACTGGTGTTTCATCAACGCTGTTGGCGGGCATCTCTTTAAGAGCACCATTGTTAATGAGTCTGTTCATATAATCTCGCCAAACTGGCCCGGCTACAGTTCCTCCATAAGTTCCAAATCCCTTAACTTCGGTGTTGTCGCTGTTACCTACCCAGACTGCAGTTACGATTTCGGATGTGTAACCTACATACCATAAGTCCTGGGTGGTTTTAACGCCGGCTTTCCCCTCGGTCGTACCGGTTTTCCCTCCGCTGCTGATCGCAATTTGAGCATTCGTACCTGTTCCCTGACTCACTACGGCTTTTAAAATACTATCCATAACAGTCGCTGTAGCGCTGCTTATCACCCGTTTTGATCCGGAGCGATCCTGATAAATCACCTTTTTTTGGGAGTCTGTTATTTTAATTACCGTAAATGCCGCTTGCTGACGACCTTGATTGGGAAACATTGTATAAGCTGAAGCCAACTGCAATGGTGATATTCCATGGGTCATTCCACCCAACGCGAGGGCCAGATTATGGTCCTCTTTATCTACCGTAACACCGTAATCAGTGAGATATTTGATGCCCTTTGCCACACCCAACTTATTGAATACCTCCACCGAAGCAACATTATAGGAGTGTACAAGGGCATCCTTCACTGTTACTTGGTCGGGACTGGCCGTATAATTATCGGGACTATACCCATTAAAATCTCTTTTTTTATTATTTAGGACCGTATCCGCTTTTACAATCCCTTCGTTTATAGCTGCTGCATAATATAGCGGTTTAATAGCAGAGCCCGGTTGGCGAGGCAGGACGGCCATATTAACCTGGTTTCTAGTCCAGTCTACACCGCCCACCATTGCCTTGATTCCTCCCGTTGCTGGGTCTATGGAAACCAGGGCAATGTCCTTGGCACTTATCCCCCGGCTGGCGAAGGAGCGCTCATTATTGACCACTGATGTCTCAGCTGCATCCTGCATCTGGCTGTCAATGGTTGTGTATATTTTAAGCCCTCCCCCGTATAACTTCTCAGGTCCTACCATATCTTCCATTACGCTGCTTAGGTAAGCCATATAATAAGGATGTTTATTTTGAGTTGGTTTGACAGGCTTAATATTGAGTTTTTGTTTCATGATTTCCTGCCCTTGCGCCTCAGTTAGAAGGTTTTGTTCGACCAGCACATCTACCACTGTCTGCTGTCGTTCCTTCAATCCCTCCATATTGCGATCGGGCGAATAATATTCCGGTGCTTGTATAATCCCCGCCAGCATAGTCATTTCCGCTTTGTTTAATTGCGAAACATTCTTGCCGAAATAAGACTGGGCCGCAATGGCAATACCTGAGCATCCCCGTCCCATATAGATCTCATTAAGATACATATTCAGGATGGCATCTTTGGTGTACTTATTTTCTATGGAGATCGCTATGAAAAGCTCTTTGAGTTTGCGGGTGTAACTCTTCTCGTTAGTAAGAAACAACGTCCGGGCTAACTGCTGGGTAATAGTGCTCCCACCTTCGGCTTTGGAACCCGCCTTTAGATCATTATATATCGCGCGCCCTATACTTTTCGCATCAAACCCGGAATGTTGATAGAAGCGACGATCTTCCACCGCCACCACAGCCTGTTTCAAAAAATCAGGGAAATCCTCGCTGTATTGGCGTTGGTAACCGAGTCTGCCCATTTCTGTGCCATCTTCGTAATAGACCACTGTTTGTCCCTGTACTTGGTATTGCCAGGAGCTGATACCAGTAAAGAACTCGGCAATTTTAGGCGCAGTCTGGGTCATAGACACTCCTATATAGAAACAAAATATAAATAGGATCAACGCCCCCAGAAAAATACCAATCTTTATTAAAGACTTCATTAATCTATCCCTCTCATTTCAAATCCCGAAAAAATCGAAGAGTCAACTCACTTTCCTTATTATATAATGTATATACGCTTGCTACTCAATATTCTTATACTACTTGCAAAATCTTTACCACAATTCCTCTAAGTAAAAATTTCCTCCCCAAATTCCCTCCAATATCTAAAAAAAATCTCATTATTCATGCAATTAGCATAAATAGAAGTTTATTCCGACACGAATATGTTTTACAATTAGATAGGTGTCTGCATCTGTCTATTTTTAAGATAGATCTTCCCTGAAGGGTTTCATGATATAGTTCCGATAATCAATTTAATGAGGAGGACCAAGACAATGGAGAAAAAGAACCCTGACAGTCAGGTGATCGTAGTTACTTCTGGCAAAGGAGGAGTTGGTAAAACTACGACAGTAGCTAATATTAGCACTGGGTTAGCCAAACTTGGCTATAGTGTAGTGGTTATGGATCTGGATATAGGCTTAAAGAAGCTGGACTTAATTCTGGGCCTCGAAAATCGGGTTATATATGATATCATTCAAGTGGTAGAAGGCGAATGCACTTTGAAACAGGCCCTGGTAAAAGACAAGCGTTTTGCTGAGCTATACATGCTGCCCGCCGCCCAAACCCGAAATAAGGATGATATTACCACCGTACAGGTTCAAAATGTATGCAATGATCTAAAGCCTGATTTCGATTTTATTTTCATAGATTGCCCGGCTGGTATTGAGCAAGGTTTCCGAAATTCCATTGCCGCCGCCGATAAAGCTATCGTCGTAACCAATCCTGAAGTATCAGCAGTACGAGATGCAGACCGCATTATAGGCATGCTGGAATCTGCCAATTTTAAAGATATTAAATTGATAGTTAACCGAATCCGTCCGGACATGGTACGCAGCGGAGATATGCTGAGCATTGATGATTTGATGGAGCATCTATGTATCGAGCTCCTAGGAGTTGTACCTGAAGATAGCGGAGTGGTAATATCTACCAATCGGGGTGAGCCTATCATTCTTAATGAACGTTCGTCTGCGGCCAAGGCTTTTAATAACATCGTACAGCGTCTCATCGGAAACGAAATAGAATTTATGACCTTGGAAGAGGACACTTTCTGGAGCAAACTTAAGCGCAACATGGGCTTCAAGAAATAAAGGAAGGGGGCAGCAACTATGTTTAACTTTTTAAAAAAGATATTTTCGGATGAAAACAACTCCAGTCGCTCTCAGGCCAATGATCGGTTACGCGTGGTTTTAAGTCATGATCGGATCGGTTCTTCTTCTCAGTTGATGGAGACCTTGCAGAATGAAATAATCGCGTTGATTGCCAAGCACATTGAGATAGATGGTACCCCCGAGGTGCACTTTATCACGGAAGGCAGACATACTGCATTGGACATCAGTATCCCTTTAAAAGGAAGGTAGATGAGTTTTGGCAAAAGTAGACATTAAAGGCGTAAATAATGGCCTCGTTTTCGTTTTTTCAAGCGGCAGCGGGGAAGAATATGCAGCCATATTGCAGAGCAGATTTGATAGTAACCGCCAACTTTTTGAAGGTTCCCCGGTCTCTTTTCAAGGGGAGGGGCTGCAGTTACTCTCACACGCAGAGGTAGTCTCATTGCAACGTCTGTGTCTGGATTATGGTATGGTTTTGCATAATATTCATACCCCCAGTCGCGGGGCGAAAGCTTCGGGAGAAGATCTATTTATCTATCGAACCCTGCGCAGTGGACAAAAGCTGCACAGTGAAGGTTCAATGATCATCTGGGGTAATGTTCATGAAAGCTCCGAAATTACGGCAGCTAAAGATATTATTGTCCTGGGACGGTTGGATGGCACTGCTCATGCTGGATGTTATGGAGATGTAGACAGCACTATTTTTGCACTTAATCTGGCGCCCAAACAGATTAGGATTGGCGATAAAATATCCCGAGCGCCAGGCGACTATGTGAAACATCCCGTTCCCGAAATGGCATATGTTGAGGGTGGCAATATCTGTATCAAGGATTATAGTCCCCGCTAAAGGGACCAGGGACCAGGGGGACGGTTCTCTTGTTTCCTGGTCCCTAAGACTTGAAAAAGGAAATAGTAAAAATCACCATGGCTAGCAAGGAAATAACAAAACCGATGGTGCCTATGCTGGCGTGACTTATGATGGTTTCAGCCTCGCCGGATTGGATGATCAAGGCGGAACTCACCAGACCTCCGGCTATTATCAAACTGGCACTCAAGCGATCGGCTAGTTTGTGGATACTCCGATTGGCCGCCTTGCTGAAGGATACATCCATGTTTAAGGTAAGCCTGCCGCGTTCAGTAGTGTAGAGCAGGTTGTTGATATTTCTGGGCAGTTTGAGCAGCGGTCGCAACTCCTGATAATATTTCCGGCGCAGGTGACCGTAAAGATTTTTGGGTTTAACCCTCTCCTGTAATACTTGGCGAGTCATAGGCGCAGCAACTGCCATGAAATCGAAACCGGGATCCAGTTTCTTGCCTACCCCCTCCAACGTAATCAAAGCCTTCATCAAGGAAGTCAGATAGGAAGGAATCTTCAATTGATAGCGATAGGCCAAATCAAGAAAATCCTTGCGGATACGTGCCATGTTGACATTGCCTATTTTGGAGGTGCAAACCATATCCACCAACTCGGACAACTCCTCCTGAAAACCCTCAACTCCTACTGGCTCGGTGATAATACCCATTTCTTCCATGGTACTGACTGCCATATCCAAATCCTTGCGGGAGAGGCTCAACAACAACTCACCCAGGTTAGTCAGCCTCCTCCGGCTCAGTGCACTGACTTCCCCAAAATCTATAAAAGCAATATGTTCCTCATCTACTACCAGGATATTCCCCGGGTGGGGATCAGCCTGAAAGAATCCGTGCAGCATTATCTGGGTTAGGAATGCTTCTGTACCCAATTGGGAAGTCTTGGAGCGATCCCAGCCTCTCCGGCTAATCTCGTCCAAGTCGCTCAACTTCACGCCTTCAATATAATCCTCGGTCAACACCCGTCGGGTAGTATATTTCCAGTATATCTTGGGTATCAATACTCTCTTATCATGGGCAAAATTCTGCAAGAAACGTTCCGTATTGCGGGCCTCGCGGTCGTAGTCCAGCTCGCGGATGATTAAGCGGGCGAATTCTTCCAGCATTTCAACCAATCCCATGCGCCTGGCTTCAGTGGAACGGTGCTCGGACAAATGGGCCAGTTCGATTATAACCTCCAGGTCACTTTCCACCATTTTTTCAATATTGGGGCGCTGTACCTTGACAATGACCTTCTCTCCGCTTTTAAGGCAACCCATATGTACCTGACCGATAGAAGCTGCGGCTAGCGGTTCGGGGTCGAATTCAGCAAATATATCATCCGGATGGCCAATTTCGCTAACCAACTGTTCGACTACCTCTTCATAAGAGAAAGGCGGCACCTTATCCTGCAAATTTTCCAGTTCCTCGATAAATACAGGCGAAAGCATGTCCGGACGGGTGCTTAAAATTTGACCCACTTTGATAAAAGTTGGCCCCAGTTCAACAAACGCCTGGCGAAGCTTATCGGCCATAATGCGATCCGTTTCCCAAACTTTGGTGCTGGCCTCAGGCAACTTCTGAGGCGCCATGAACCTTCCCAATCCCATCCGCATGACCAAATAGCCCATACCATACTTGACGAATACGCGGATGATCTTACGGTAACGCAAAAAATGTTGGAAATGTTTTCTGTAGGCCAAGCCTGACACCTCCCCTTATCCTAGGATTTCGCCATCTTGGGTGCTAATCCTGCTTGAACATAATAGAAATGATTAGGGGCGGTTCCTTGTTGGACAAGGGGACAGTGGACCTGTCCCCTTGTCCCATCCCTGTTCCAAAACGACCCCTCCTGAAAAATCCAGAAGGGGTCATAAAGCAATGTTAAATATAGTTATGGATTTTTCTAGCCATATCTATAGATTACCCCAAAAGTTCCGCGAGGATAGTTCCAATCGATTGCTCCGGGATAGGGACAGATCACCCGGCAGGTACCGCATTCCAGACATCCTGCATCATCAAAACTGATAAATCCATCCTTCAGTGTATATAGACCAGCCGGGCAGCCATATATACACGGTTTGGCCTGACACCCAACGCATATTTCCTTATGCAGGTTTATATGGTGTTTCTCATCATCGACCAGGAATTTGTTGCCTGCCAATAATTGCTGGAGCTCCATACGTTTCATAACGAGCGCCCCCCTTTCCAGGCATCTCCCGCTAGCCCCGTCCAGCCGATTTTGCTGGCCCCAATCCCGCGCCGCATTTTATTTAATATATGTTCGGACGGCTTATCATTGACGGTAAATACATCCACGGCTAGATCGTTTACAAATTGCGGATAGGCATTATAAATACGCTTGGTATCCAAAAATTCCGGCGCATGACGATAAGTCTCCATAGCTGTCCAAACACCGTTATGTTTAAGAAACTCGAGATAGCTGCTTAAGCTCTGCCGGGTAAAATCATTTTTAGCGTGAGCTGCCAGTATAGTCTGTGCCGCTGCTGCACCGGAGGCAATTGCCAAATCCATGCCGCGCACCATATATCCCAGATTAATAACCAGCCCGGCGGCATCTCCTGCGACCAATATGCCTTCCCCAAAAAGCTCGGGGCGCATATTTAAACCAGCTTCCGGTACCAGATGGGCTGAATACTCGGCCACTTGACCATCGGCAATTAAGGGGGCGATTTGGGGATGAGCTTTAAAATCTTCCAGAAGATCATTAATTTTGATTTGATGACTCTGCAGGGCAGCGACGTTTACAACCAGACCCAGGGAAATGCTGCTGCGATTGGTATAAATAAAGCCTCCGCCCGGCAACCCTGCGGTGCAGCTTCCTACAAATAGACAAGCCGCGCCTTGATTGGCTTCCAATTGAAAACGCTGGCTGATAGTGTCTGCGGGCAACTCGATCAGTTGTTTAGCCCCGGTGCCCACCTGCCCCGGTAACAGGGCTTTGCGCAGACCGGCCTTTTCGGTAAGCAGTGAGTTGGCCCCATCAGCGACAACGACTACGTCTGCATATATCTCGTCTTCACCGGCACGCACCCCAACAACCCGCCCATTTTCCTTCAGGACATCGTCTACCCTAATTCCACAGGCCAGTATCGCTCCAGCTTCTTCCGCTTTGCTAGCTAGCCAGGCATCAAATTCAGCCCTCAGAACGGTAAAAGAATGGGCAGGAGGTTCTAACCAAGCTGGTTCCTGGCAAGTTACAGCCAGGCTGCGGCTGCCGTTCATAAAGCTCAAGATTTCTTTTACCACCGGTCTTTGCAGAGGAGCTTCCTCCCAGAAGTCGGGAATAATTCGATTAAGAGCATTACTATACATACGACCACCGAACATATTCTTACTACCGGGTGTCTCTCCTCTTTCAATTAAGAGGACCTCCAGTCCGGCTTGGGCCATTAAGTATGCCGCAGTGCTGCCAGCCGGGCCCGCACCAACGATAATTGCTGTAAATTTATCTTCCGCCATGACACCACCCCGTTCTATTTTTTCAGCTTCTCTTTGAGTTGCCGGGTAAGTTCAGGCAATACAGAGTATAGATCACCTACGATACCATAATCCGCCACTCCAAATATGTCGGCGTTTTCATCGCGATTAATTGCACATATAAGACGGGAATCCCGTATCCCGGTGACATGCTGAATCTGACCGGAAATTCCGATACCAATATAAAGATCAGGTTTTACCTTTTGGCCTGAAAGCCCTATATAGGTTTCTTCGGGAAGCCAATGCAGTTCTTCAGCTATCGGGCGGGTGCAGGCCAATTCTCCACCTATCACTTCAGCCAAATCACGCGCCAAAGCCATATCTTCTTCTTTCTCAATACCTCGCCCCACGCATACCAGCACCTTAGCTTCGGTTATATCACCAGATTGTCTGACCTTTGGTTTACGCTCCATTATTTTTACCAGCCCAGGGGGGGAAGAGACTAATTCTCTTATCTGACCTTTTCTATCATCCACAGGGGCCATCGGTGCAAAGGTATGGGGAGCTATGGTTGCCATCTGGGGATGAGTAGAGCAACTGACAGTTTGCACTGCTGCCCCCCCAAAAACCAAACGTTCCATTATTAGCGCCTTTCCGGTTTCGTCTAACCTTAAAGCCGTGCAACCACTGCACAATCCCGTATTTAGGCGCGCCGCAATACGGGCCGCCATTTCCTTGAGCCGTGCGGTAGCTGCCACTAAGAATATGTCGGGATCTTGCTGGTGAGCCTCCAGGGTAATGACGGGGACATAGCTCTCCAGGGGCTGCTCCTCTGTCAGAAGGGGTAATATCAATACCTGATCCGCTCCATGAGCAATATATTCCTGGGCCAATTGGGGGTCACCCCAAAGAAAAGCGGTAACCTGAGTGCTCAGTTTTTCCGCCATCCCGACCGCAACACTCAATAGTTCCAGTGTTTGACTGCTACTCTCTGCTAATATCCAAACCCCTGCCATTCAAATCACTCCTTTTAACCAATAGCTCCGGTTTTCAGGATGGCATCCACAAACTTACTTATATCCGCCGGCCCAGAAGCAAACTTCACACCGCTTCTTTCCATGGTTGCCGCCAAAATACTGATGGTCTGCAGACATGGGGGAAAACTATGTCCCAGGTCTGCGGCAGTAATATCAATTACTGGTTTCTTCGAAGCTGCCAGGGTATCTTTTAAGCCTGGAATTCTGGGGGTGTTAATTTCCGGCAGGACGGTAATCAGTGCTGGGAGGGGTATAGCCACGACTTCAATCCCGTCTTCTAATTTACGTTCTGCAATAAGTTGTTGGCCATAAATAGTAAGCTTGCTGACACAAGTTGCACACGGGATGCCAAGGTTTTCAGCCAGGCGCGGTCCGACTTGCTGGGCATAGAGATCCCCAGAGCCTTCACCGCAGATAATGAGATCGTACTCAAGACCAGTGCTGATAGCCGAAGCAAGTATGGAAGATGTTTGGGATGGTTCGAGGTTATCAAATGAAGGGTCGTTGACGAAGTAAGCCTTTTCCGGACCACGGGATAGGACGTCTTTCAAGCTTTTACGGGCTGCCGGGGTCCCCACTGTTATGGCAGCTGTGCTGCCCCCATAGTTTTCCTGCAGAATCACAGCTTCTTCAATGGCAAAGCGATCATAATCGCTGATCCGGTAAGCTGCCCGCTCCAGTGCCAATTCCCGGGACCCAGGAGCGGTTTTAATATCCGCCTGATCGATCACCCATTTGAAACAGGTTATAATGCGGAGCATCTTTCCATCTCTCCTTCCTATTTCCTTCCAGTTTAAAAACTTGCTCCTAAGTAGAGAACAATATCGAGGCCGCCGGCCTCTACTTGAAGTTTAAGATGAAGGAATTAGGTTGTCAACAATTAATTTGCAGGCCAACTAATTTTTATTACTCGGAGGTTCCTATATCTTGTAATAGTTGTTTCAGAACCTCAGCCTGCTTTTCGTCCAAATTGAGCAGTGCTTTCCGGTTGGCGTCGAGGATTGCCTGGGAAAGTGGTTCCTGAAGTTTTCGGCCCGCCTCGGTCAGCATCACCTGCAAAGCGCGTCTATCTTTCGGGTCTGCCAACTTTTCTATCAAACCCCTCTGTTCCATACGATCCAGGATGCCGGTGATGGTTGAGCCATCCAGGAAGAGGCGTTCTGCTAATTTCCGGGCAGTCTGCCCATTTTCGTCCCATAAGCATCTCAATACCGCATATTGGCCGGGGGTAACCCCATGTGGTGCTAGTTGCGCTTTAAAAAGCTGATGGATATTATGCTGTGCTTTGGTAAGTACGAAATTCAGACACTGTTCTAATTCCACGCCGGTCAGGCCTCCTTCACTCTGCCCATCTTTTCCCAGTCCAAAGATAAGCAGATTATTTGAATTATATGTATTTATTATTAGATTCATCCCCGAGTGAACAAATAAATAGCCTCAACTTGCCCTTTAGCGATCGAGGGGTTTTTCACTGGCAACCAACCACTTTTTCAAAGTATTTTTGCACAAATACAGGATCATAAGAATCAAAACCAATGTGACCCCGACTTTGTACGCATCCTGGACGTGATAAAGATACCACCCCAGACCAGTATAGGCTAGGGTCGCAGGTAATAGTCCCAGTGTGGTTGAGGTAGTAAAACTCATAAAAGAAACCCGGCTTATCGCAGCAGCCAAAGTGATTATAGAGCTCGGAAAAACTGGCACCAGATGAGCAACCACAATTCCGCCAAAAGCGATGTTAGAATTAATTTTCCGGGTGTCATAACCCCAACGGCCCAATATCCTGTCATTAACCCAATCAGCGCCAAATTCACGGCAAGCCCAATAACAAAGCATAGACCCCAAGAGTGCACCCAGCATAGATAGCGCAAACCCCATTTTAACACCAAAAATAATTACCGATACTGCCACTAAAACCGCGTAAGGAAAGATAGGAATTGCCGCTTGGATTATAAAAAGTATTAAAGCGACCAACGGCGCAAGATAGCCAAAGGATCTGATATATTCGCCAAGGTAACTTAGATGTTGAAAATGATGCACAGAAGAAATCCTCTCCCCAAAAGTAAGCACCCATACTCTGCCCTATCCCAAATCCGACTAGCAGTCAATAGACACTCCTTAGATGATATTATGATTTGCACGTTTCGGCAAGTACAGTATTTTGTCTATTGTGGCCGAGAAGGAACATACTTGTTAGATATCCAAGTTATCGAAAATAGAAAGAAGTGACGCACCGTAAGGTATACCCCATACAGGGCGCAAATTTAAATAAGGGACCGCAGCGAGATTTAGGCCCCTCCATCGTGTGCTCTTATCTGAGTTTTTCTTCCGCTCGCAAGCTCTTGTAAGGGGCCTAAATCTCGCTGCAGGACTCATTGATCGGATTATGGGTATATATGTAGGTTAATGGTTCCAACCAGCCACAACAAAAGGAAGAGATTTTCCGATACCTCGTTCAACGCACCATAAACGTCGCCCGTTAGTCCCCCGATTTTTCGTACTACCCAGATGGCAAGTAAAAGTGATAAACCTCCGACCATTAAGGATATCAGGATACCAGCACCCCCATTGACTAATCCAATAATAAGTAAAGCTAGCAAGCTACTAACCATAACGTAACTTACCCGTTTTCCCGAAGCAAAGCTCTGCCCCAGGCCACCCTCTTTACGTGCATAAGGGAAAAAATGTAATGCCAGGGACATAACCCAACGCCCGGTTATTGCCTGGGTAATCAGTAACACCGGTAATATAGATCCCGGTAATTCAATTAAAATTGTATAACGCAGCATAACATTGAGGATACCAGCGATAACCCCCATGGATCCTACTCGACTATCACGCATTATTTCAAGACTTCGTTCACGGGAACGCCCACTAAAAAGGCCATCACACGAATCTAATAAGCCGTCAAAATGGATTCCCCCACTAACAAATATAGGCACTGCCACTATAAAAATAGCCAAAACCGGCATAGGCAGAAAAGGTTGCAGAATAAGGTATAACCCAGCATTTACTGCACCTATGATTCCCCCTACAACAGGGAAAAAAATGGTTGAACGACTAAGACTATCTGAGGTAAAATTGTCACCCTCTCCGGGAACAGGAATTCTAGTAAGAAAACCCAATGCTACAAAAAAAGCATTCAAATTGTTCACCACCTCATAAAATGAATATCCCCGTCAGCATTTAGTTTAAGCTTTTAAATCTGATATTTTCTCTGCCCTCATTCTGGTACTCCTCTTTTCCTTGATAAGTATCTGTGATTAAAAGTCTCCGGTGGTAACACCTGCTGCTTCAAAGGTAGCCATTTCGTCGGCGATCTTGAGGGCAGCGTCGACTATCGGGAACATTAGAGCGGCACCCGTGCCTTCCCCTAGCCTCATATGGAAATCAAGCCTGAATTGAAGGTCGAGTTTTTTGAGGGCTAACTGATGACCCATTTCTTCTGAGTTATGAGAAGAAATCATATAGAGAGCCGACAAGGGGGCAATTTGAGCTGCCGTAAGTGCTGCAGCTGTTGAGATAATACCATCGAGAATAACCGGTACATGTTGATAAGCAGATTCGAGGATTACACCTGCTAGTGCCGCAATTTCCAGGCCCCCAATTTTTGCAAGGGTATCGAGTGGATCGGCAGGATCGGGCCGATTGACCTTAATAGCCTGTTTAATGATGTCTTGTTTATGTTTTAGAGCTTCGTCCTTTACTCCGGTGCCGCGTCCGGTAACTTCCTCGACAGAGTGGCCAGTGAAAACTGAAACCAGGGCAGCACTTGGAGTTGTATTGCCAATACCAACTTCACCGGTTGCCAAGAGATTAATACCAGAGTAAATTGTATGGGCGGCAACTTGGGCGCCTGTGAGAAGAGCGAGAAGGGCTTCCTGCCGAGTCATTGCAGGACCATGGGCCATATTATCTGTTCCATTTTTGACGCGGTTGGCCATGAGTTCAGGGGGATCCAAGGGAGGAGCAATGCCAATGTCGGTACAAATAAGTTCAGCTCCGCCATGTCGAGCCAGGACATTGATGCCTGCCCCGCCTCTTAGGTAACTATAAAACATTTGAGCTGTGATTTCCTGGGGAGCAGCACTGACTCCTTCAACCACAACTCCGTGATCTCCAGCCATAAGGAGAACTGCTTTTCCTTTAATCTCCGGTTTTGACGTACGCAGGATACCCGCAAGTTGCCCAGCAATATCTTCCAAAACTCCTAAACTCCTGAGAGGCTTGATCTTTGCATCCATGCATTTTTGCATCCCGTCCATAGACGCTTGATCAAGTTCTTCAATTCCGCTGCAAAGCTCTTGTAAGGCTGCCTCAAGTTCTTGCATGTTGGCTTCTTTAAGATTCCCCAGACCATGGAAATTTTTAAGGTTTCTCATTTTCTCCATCAATATCTCCCCCTATTTATTATATTTTTACTAAAAAAAGTCCCGCCACAACTAATGTTGTGGTGGGACTTTACCGTCATCGCCGCCTCTTTCCAAATTCCAGGAAAGATCTCTTCTTAGGCAGGTCTCCTGACTTAGACTCAAACGTTCTGAACGCACCTTCCCAGCATACGCCAGTGGATTAGCGAGAACTCGTCTTTACAGTGGTGGGTCCGTACCGGATTATACCGGTTTCCCTATTCTCCTCATATTGAGGCACCTAAGAAGTTAATTATTAAATTTTTACTTATTTTAATTTTAATTGAAGGTTTGAGAAAGTCAAGCAATTATAAATAAACCTTCTTATATTAGATACTTTTATATGATTCCATAGGCCCTCACCCATTACCCAGACAGTGCTGCAAGAACTTAATTGCCATCCCAATATCATGGTAAAAATGAATATGCGGAAAGCCCGCCCACAAATTTTTTTCGGCAATTACGCAATCCCAATTGGCCTTTTGGGAAGGTTTTTGCGCATGGAAGCTATTTCCGGTATTTGTACTATCCCAATAGTGGAATTCGTGCCCTTTTATTTCCATTCCTTTTTCACACAGCAAATTATCCTCCCGGGCAATTAAAGATACATAGCCAAATCGTGACAGTTTATGGGTTGGAAAACTTTCCCCCTCGATGGCACCTACCATTTGATGGGAGACTCCTTGCTCATCTTTGATGTTTTGGTGAAGATACATAAATCCGCCGCACTCTGCCAGACAAGGCATCCCTTCAGATATTACCTGTTTTATTTCTTGAAGCATCTTTTGATTCTCAGAAAGTTGTTCCAGATACAATTCCGGGTAGCCACCACCAATGATCATCCCATGAATACCTGCCGGCAATGTGCTGTCTTCCAGAGGGCTAAATGGTATAATTTCAGCTCCTAATTCTGCTAGTAAATCTAAATTGTCTTGATAGTAAAAGCAAAAGGCTTTGTCCATAGCAACTGCTATTTTAATGGGAACATCGGTTGAAATCTTATTTATTTTTCGAATTTCTTCTGTAGTTTCATATTCCACCGGGACTGCTTCTTCTGCAATTTGAAGAATTCTATTTAAATCAATGGACTTCTCTATCTGCTCAGCTAACCTACTTATTATTTCTTTTAGGTTGCCGATCTCTTGGGTGGTAACTAAACCAAGATGTCTGCTCTCGATTTGGCTATCCTTCATCTCAGGCAAATATCCCAGCACTTGAACATCAAGTTCTTCTTCGATCAATTCTTTCATATTGGCATAAAGCATGGGTGACATACGGTTCAAAATAACACCTTTCACACGGCTATCTTGACGCATTTCCACAAATCCTTTAATTACAGCCAAAATTGATAAAGACATTCCTTTGCAGTCCACCACCAAAACAACCGGGGTTTCTGTCTTTCGAGCCAAATCATAGGAACTGCATGCCGTAGTCTTGGCGGCCAATCCATCGTAATATCCCATAACCCCTTCTATTACTGCTAATTCGCATTCATTTGCATTTTTACTCAGCAGATACTTCAGGGTGTTTTCTTCCGTAAAAAACAAGTCTAAGTTACGGGATTTGATCCCTAACACCTCAGAATGGAACATGGGATCAATATAGTCCGGTCCGCACTTAAAGGAGGCCAGCTTTTTTCCTCTGTTTAGAAAGGCTTGCAGCAAACCGCAAGTAATCGTGGTTTTTCCGCAGCCACTTCCTGTTGCTGCAATCATAAGCCTCGGTATTATTTGCTGTTCCGTCTGCCCTCACCCCTTTGCCCGCTGATAATAAAGACTGGATTCATTCCCATCATCATATGATATCGTCCCAGATCTTTTGACCGGGCTGCTGAAATCTGAACGATTTCCATATCCTCAAACCCAAGCATACGAAAACAGTCCATGGCTTCCGTCATTGTCTCCAGGGTAATGGCATTAATTACGACCCGTATCCTAGGATTTTTTTCAATTAAAAGCTTAAGAATTTTAGACATATTTCCTTGGGAGCCTCCAATAAATGCTCGGTCTGGTGCAGGCAAATCAATCAGCGCTGCAGGTGCTTGGCCCGCAATCACCTTTAAATTCCATGCACCCAATTGCTCTGCATTGGCCTTTATCAGAGCTATTGCCTCTTCATTCACCTCAACTGCATAGACAGTGCCTTCATAGACTTGGAATGCAATATCTATGGACACCGCCCCTGTTCCTGCTCCAATATCATAGACTACATCCCCAGGTATGAGTTGGAGTTTGGATATTGAAACGCTCCGAATTTCACTTTTGGTCATAGGTACCTGACCGCGAATAAACAAACGATCTTCAATGCCATGGGTAGTGATATTCTTTTGTAAGAGTTTTTTATTTTCGACAATAATTACACTTAAAGGATTAAACTCTTCCTTGGCCAGTAATTCTGCGGTTGCCGTAATAACTCGTTCCTCCGGATAAGAAAGTCTTTCCCCGACATGAACCAGTGCCTCTCCCAGATTATTTTCCACCAGTAACTGACAGATGCGCTGTACCGAATAATCTCCCCCTGTCAGGAAAAATGTCTTCGGGTGGTTCAAAACAGCGCCCATAATGTTGCCCTCTCTTCCGTGCAGGCTCACCATCTTGGCGTCTTCCCAAGATAGTTTAAGTTTGGCACAAAAATACTGTAAAGAGCTGATTCCAGGAATAAATTTTACTTCATAGTTTCCCCAAGTCGATGTAGTTTCCTTTTGCTCTGCAATCAACTGGTTCAGCTTTTTGGCGCCACTATAAAAGCCAACATCTCCGGAAAAGATTACAGAAATAGTCGTATAGTTGGGATTTTCAGAAATATATTCCACAATTTTGGTCGGAGCAATGGCATAATGTTTGGCGCCTCTTGACTGGGGGAAACTGTCAACCATTCTTTCCGCACCAATGAGAAGGTCGCTTTTTTCTATAGCCAGCCGCCCTTGTTCTGTAAGTGTTTCTAAATTCCCCATCCCAATGCCAACCAAATATATTTTTTTCATATCTAGCCTATGCTCCCTCTAATTCTAATGACCTTCTTAATCTTCCCAATCATTTTCCAATGTCCATTTGTAGCTCTCGTTTCTAATAGCCAGTGCCAAAGTGACACCATTTAATATTTGTTTTTTGACGATCAATCGTCCATGGCTGCCTAATACCGCAGCCCGCTCGGCTACATTATCTACGCCGGTAACAGATTGCACAAATTCTGACGAAGTGAATTCCCCCTCCACTTGAGCAAGTTCCTCTGCGGAAAAGACTTCAAATGGAACCCTGATTTCTTTTGCCAGTTGCTTAAGAGCTTCTTCCTCTTGTTTGATATCAATGGAACATAGCTTCTCTATAGCATGTACGGAAATGCTTTGTTCCTTAAGTACTTTATCTAATAAGTTTTCCGCAGCTTCCAATGAAATTCCTTTTCTACACCCCATACCGATCGTTACGGTTTTGGGCACCAAATGTAAGGTTCGTTTAAAAGGCTTTTTATTTTCATAGATTGACAGCATGAAACCAATGGTTAGATCCCTGGCATTCTCTTGGTAAAGTAATTGTTCCGGCAGTCTCCCCTCAATTAAATAATCACTGGAAACCCCTATCTTTTGGCCGTTTAATATACTCGCAGATATTTCTTTGGCAATGTGCATTTCTTCCAGCCGGAGGTGATTACTCTTGGCCCAATCATCTACCGCAAATTTATTATTAAGATCGGTTGCAGTGGTAATCACCGGCTGAGCTCCAATAATCCTGGCAATTTCCATGGCAAAATCATTAGCTCCCCCCATATGACCTGATAGAAGGGATATGGCGTATTTCCCTGTCTCATCCACAACCACCACCGCAGGATCAACGGTCTTATTCTTAATATAAGGGGCAATTGTTCGTACCGCAATACCACAGGCCCCTACAAAAACAAGGGCCTCACTCACGAAAAAAGCGTCTTCCGTCCATAGGGTCAGGCTGCTCTCAAGGGGCATGATCCCAGCCTCTTCGGCATAAGCTTTCATTCCATAAGCCTTACAGAGATGCTTACCGGATACCAAGCCTAATTCTATTCTTCGGCACAAATGTGCTCCCGTTTTGGTAAAGGAAACCAAAGCAACTCTCATGAAATGTTCCTTCCACTCTCACAATTTTCTATGTTCTAGGCTTGCATTGATACAGCAGGGCATTACAAATAGCCGCCGCCACATTGCTGCCTCCCTTGCGCCCTTTGGCCACAATGTAGGGAACATCCAGTGACATGATGAGCTCCTTTGATTCCTCTACATTGACAAAGCCCACAGGTACTCCAATAATGAGTTCCGGTTTCAATAGTCCTTCCTGAATAAGTTCATAAAGTCTCACCAAAGCAGTGGGTGCATTTCCTATGGCGAAGATTAGGGGCCTTTCCAGCTTAGCCGCCTTGTCCATGCTGGCAGTCGCCCTGGTGGTACCATTGGCTTTCGCCATCTCGGCGATATCATCATCTGCCATAAAGCACAGAGCCTCTCCCCCCAATGCTTCTAACGTCGGCTTATTGATGCCGGCGCGAACCATTTGGGTATCGCTTACGATCACTGCGCCCTTTTGCAATGCTTGAATGCCTTTTATTACCGCATCCTTTGAGAACTTCAGATTTTCTACATATTCAAAATCTGCTGTGGTATGAATAACTCTCTTGATGACGGGCTCCTCCTCAGGGTCTAATCTCAGATCCCCGAGTTCTTGCCCAATTATTTCAAAACTTCGCTTTTCGATGTCTTCGGGCAGCACATTCTGCAATTGTACTTTCATCTATTACACCCCATCTCTATGTTCTTATTTTTCAATTCCCATTCTAGATTTAATACCTTGATCAAAAGGATGCTTTACCTTCTTGATTTCCGAAACATAATCCGCACAGTCTATCATCCATGGCTCTGGATTTCTACCAGTCAGAACCAGTTCCAGATGCTCGGGCTTCTGCTCGACCAAATTTCGCAATAATCGCCTATCAATCAAGTCCCGATTATACGCTCCAATTGCTTCATCCAATACCAACATGTCGCAGTTTCCAGTTTCAAAAAGCGCTATCCCAGCCTGCAAATTTTCGGAATGTAAGTGTTTGGATTTTTCTTTTTCTTCCTCCGTCATGGAAAAGGAAAAAGCAGTCCCTTCTTTTCCACGCAAAACCTTAATATTAAATGTCTGGTTTAATATGTTCAGCTCACTGGTTTTATGGTTTTTTAAAAACTGAATGATTACCACTTTCATTCCTGACCCTGCAGCCCTCAAACTTAAACCTAATGCCGCTGTAGTTTTTCCTTTTCCATCTCCACAATAAATATGGATCAAACCCTTACCCTCCAATTCAATGAGCGCTTGCGCGAATTGCCCGTCTTAAGAGGCGTTTGATTAAAAGCCCCAGAGTGTCAGTAAAGGCAGACCGAGCAAAAAAGTTCAAGAGCAAGGCATTAATGAAAGTCCGTGATTGAGGCGTACATGAGGTACGTTGATTGAATGGACTTTCGTTAATAACGCAGCTATTGGGCTTTTTTGACGGTCTGAGGCGTTTGATTAAACGCCCTTTGCAATGATCTCATATAAGCGCTTCATGTCTATATTTTCACGTATACCCTTGGCCAGCAAATCATATTGCTGCTCTTTATAGGCATGCACGTCTAACCCTGATACTGCTCCGTAATCCAGGCCTTTCTCCTTGTACAGCGCTGTCACCATAGTTTTGACTACGTCTTCTTTGTCAAATAGTCCATGAATATAGGATCCATAAATATTTCCACAGCACATTCCTGCAAATTCCTGAGCAGGCTCTCCTGATATTTCCTCAATAACCGTAAGGTCTCGGGCTTTTTGGTGCAGTATTTGGGTAAGCCCCATATGGATCTCGTATCCTTCTATTTCTACTTTAGAAAGATCCTGGAACAAGCCGGTCAGGTTGGAATGGAACCTTCCCTTTACTTGGGTTCTGGTCTTTTCCTTTGCAAATACCGTCTCTGCAGGAAGTAGGTCCATGCCTGCCATGGTACCGCCAGACTCCACTTCATAAGGGTCTGATAGTTTCTCGCCCAGCATCTGATAACCGCCGCAAACACCGAATATTGGCTTTCCTTCTGCTGCATGCTTTAAAATAGAAGCTTCCAGACCATTTTGCCGCATCCATAGCAAGTCTTCCATGGTGTTTTTGGTGCCGGGTAAAATGATCATATCGGGATTTTTAAGTTCCCCCACCGATTTCACATATCGTAAGGTTACCCCCGGTGTATACTCGAACACATTAAAGTCTGTAAAATTGGAAATACGGGGAAGCCGAATCACGGCAATATCAATAAGTCCAACTTCAGACTTTTTATCAAATCTACTTGTTAAGCTATCTTCGTCATCAATATCTACTTGCAAGTAAGGAATAACCCCAACTGTTGGAACGTGTATCATATCCTCCAGCATATCTAATCCTGGCTGTAAAATGGTTTTGTCACCTCTAAATTTATTGATCAGGATACCTTTAACCATGGCCCGCTCGGTTTCATCAAATAGCATCATGGTACCTACCAGTGATGCAAAGACACCGCCTCTATCTATATCTCCAGCCAGTAAAACTGGAGCTTTTGCCATTTTTGCCATGTACATATTCACAATATCATTATCTTTTAAATTGATTTCCGCAGGGCTTCCGGCTCCTTCTATTACAATCAGATCATACTGGGTATCCAGCTCATCATAGGCCTTTTTAATTTCCGGAACAATTTCGCGCTTTTTTTGATAGTATTCTTGGGCGCTCATGTTGCAGGATACTTCTCCATTGATAATCACTTGCGACCTGGTATCATTGGTTGGCTTCAAAAGAACTGGATTCATTAAAACAGATGGTTCAATGCCCGCTGCCTCTGCTTGTACCACTTGAGCCCTGCCCATTTCCAGCCCTTCTTTTGTAACAAAAGAGTTTAAGGCCATATTCTGAGATTTGAATGGTGCCACCCGGTAGCCATCCTGCTTAAAAATTCGGCATAATCCAGCTACGATCAGACTCTTGCCAGCGTTTGACATGGTTCCCTGGATCATAATTGCTTTGGCCATATGTAAATCCTCTTTTCTGCATATATAGAGATTTTCAAGCTCTCACTGCTTTTCTATTCTGCTTAATGCAGAGATTAATGCCACATTATTCTCGTGTTTGTTAATGCCAATTCTATAATATCCAGGGCTGAGACCATAATAATTGTCACAGTTGCGAATTAAAATACCCTGGGAAAATAGCATTTCATGAAGCGGATTCTTGGTACTAAATGGCCATTTGATAAAGATATAATTTGCAGCAGATGCAATAACCCTAATCCCCAGGCTCTCCAAAGAATGGATCATATACTTCCTTTCTTCACAGATAAGCTCCTTGGTCCTAATTAGATATTCTTTTTCCTTCATGGCTTGGATTCCGGCTACCTGTGCTACAATGGAAACGCTCCAGGGCTGCCCTGCTTTTATTAGGTCTTTAAGCAACTTTTCATTGCTTGATATACAGTAGCCCAACCGAAGTCCTGCCAGTGCGTAGATTTTAGTAAATGCCTTAATAATAAATAGGTTTGCAAAGTCCTTAACATATTCTTTAGCAGTATATTTTTCTGGATCCTCCAGGAAATCATTGAAGCATTCGTCTACCACACATAGAATGTTAAGCGCCTGGCAACGCTCTAAAATCTTTAGAATCAGTTCCTTGGGGACAAGCTGCCCGGTTGGGTTATTGGGATTACAAAAAAACAGCATATCAAGGTCTGGTTGTAATGCATCCAGGAAATTCTCGTCTATCCGGAATGCTTTCTCTGGCTCTAATTCATAGTGAAATATCTGGCATTTACCTGCATTAAGTGCCTCTTCATATTCCGCAAAGGTTGGAGCAAGTACCATTGCCTTTTTCGGTTTTTTAGCATATACCAAACGATAAATTATATCGGCCGCCCCATTACCACAATGAAGCCAAGAGCCAGGCACCTTTTCAAAGATAGCAAGATCAGCAATCAGTTCTCGGCAGAGCGGATCAGGATATGCGCTCAAACTATCTACCGACTTGGTAATTGCCAGCTTCACTCCCTCCGGTAGCCCAAGCGGGTTGAGGTTAGCAGAAAAGTCCAAAATGGCCGGGGGATTCTCCATGAGGCTTAGCTGCTCTCGGGCCGAGTATATATCGCCCCCATGGATCAATTTCACCTTGTGCCTATCAGTTACTGAATCAGCCATGCTGCCATCCCCATTCCCGTTAAGCATAAAATAATAGTTAAGTAGGCCGTTCCATACAATAGTCGATTAGCCTGGCAAATATCCTCATAAGCTATTGACCTCAGTGCGTCTCCAATGTTTTGCTTGGGATAAAGCTTTCCAAAATAATAAGCATCGCCGGCAAGCTGAATTCTCAGCGCACCAGCGCAAACAGATTCAGTCTGGGCACTATTGGGGCTGGCATGATTGAATCTATCCCGTTTGAAAATCTCATAGGCGTTTTTGCAGTCCATCTTTAAAAAACCGGATGCGAATATCATAAGCCAAGCCGAAATCCTGGCTGGAATATAGTTCACCAGGTCATCAAGCCGGGCTGCAAATCTTCCGAAATTAATGTAACGTTCATTCTTGTATCCGATCATGGAATCCATAGTATTGATAGCTTTGTATAGGAAACCCAAAGGTGCTCCACCGATGGCCATAAATAATAAAGGGGCTACTGTTCCATCCGAGGTGTTTTCCGCTACCGTCTCTACAGCAGCTTTCGTAATTTGCTCATGATTCAGGTTTTCAACATCCCGCCCTACAATCATAGATACCATTTTACGGGCGCCAATTAAATCATTTTGGACTAATTTGTTATAGACCTTCATACTTTCTGTTTTCAAAGCTTTCACCGCTAGAATCTGATAGCACATTATGGATGCAACTGCGATTTGCAGTAAAATGTGTACCTCCCCGGCGGCCCATAATATAATGTAGGGTACTGCGGCAGAAAAACTAATAACGCAAATTGCCAGGACTCCGCCTCCAATGGTTTCTCCCTTTTCGGTTTTCGGGAAAGTTCTGCGAATGATTTTTTCCCCACCCGAAATCATCTTGCCAATGAGACAAATTGGATGAGGCATCCAATGCGGATCTCCAAAGCATAGATCTAAGCCAAAGCCAATTATTAAGGCAATCATAGACGGCAAAACCGGGGTATTTAATATTTCAAATAACATTCAGTTTATTACCGCCTTTCTTTTATTCTTGGACCCATGGCACTCTAACGGTAAACCAACCTTTATGCCATTTTTCTCTGGATTCCATATTCTCTGGCAAGTAATTTCAGTACTTCCTCCAGAGAGATCCCTTCCTCATCCAAGTCTCTGCCAATTACGATTAGGTTGATACCAGTAAGCTGGGCAGCCTTGTATTTTTCCAGAAAGCCGCCTTCTTCTCCAGAATCCTTGGTAACTAAATATTGAACATTTAGCTGATTTATTATGGCTATATTAAATTCCAATGAAAATGGACCCTGCATACAGAGTAATTGCTTCGCGGAAAAGCCTAAATCTAAACAGCTCTTCAATGTTTCTAGCATTGGCAGTACTCTGGGGAACAGTCTTTTTTGATAATTTAGTACTTTGGTATATTTTTTTAATTCCTTGCTTCCTATGGTCAGCAATACATTTCCGGTAGTATTGTTCAAAAATGATACTACCGCTTCGTCATCTTCAAAAAATAAGCATTTATTTACACCTAATTTTTCGGGTAAAGAGCCATTAATATCTGGCTCTCTCACCGCAGGTTCTCTAAGCAGTCTAATATATTTACAGCCTGACTCTACGCATGCGGCCCTTATATTTTCGCTGGCCACCTTGGCATAGGGGTGGGTTGTGTCTATTACATAATCAAATTGATGGTTGGTCATTAGATTGACCATCTCAGCTTCGGTGAGCCTCCCAGCAAGTATCTTAATCTGGCCAGTATTATCCGGCAATAAATTTTTGCCGTAATCAGTTGCCACACAAGCATACACAACCAGCTCGCTCTCATCAATTCCCAGTGCAAGTGATTCCAGCAGTTTACGTCCTTCCGTGGTACCAGCAAAAACTAATATTTCAGACATTTTGGTATCCTCTTGGCGTTACTAATTTCCCACCTAATTCCTTAGTCTGAGAATTTCCCACAAAAACGGTTGTAAACATATCCACCGGGGTTACCCTTAGTTCACCTAGTGTTAATACCGTCCCTTTTTCCCCTTCTCTGCCAATATTCTGTACGTAGCCAGACATGGTATTTTCGCCCCGATGCTGTAAAATGATTTCGCAGGCTTTCTTTAAATGATCTTTTCTTTTTTTACTGGAAGGATTATATAAGCAAATAACAAAGTCGGCCATCGCCGCACAGGCAATCCGTTTTTCAATTAGTTCCCAGGGGGTCAGAAGGTCGCTTAAACTAATCACGGCAAAGTCATGAATCAATGGAGCTCCTAAAATAGCTGCTCCGCTGCAGGCTGCTGTAATGCCAGGTATGACTTCGATCTCTATTGGCTCATACTGCTGGGCAACTTCGTACATTAACCCGGCCATTCCATAGACTCCTGCATCACCGCTGCAAACCATAGCCACCTTTTGCCCTTTCAATGCCTCCTGTATGGCAATATGGCAACGGTCTGTTTCTCTCTTCATGGGGGTAGATACGAATTTCTTGGATTGAAATCTTTCCCTAATTAAATCGATGTACACATTATAACCTGCAATCACATCACACTCCTCAAGAGCCTCCATCGCCCTTGGAGTCATTTGATTCAATCCTCCTGGGCCAAGACCTACCACATATATTTTCATATTTCACATCCTCCAAATTAAGCTCTATATTGAACTGACGCTTGGTTGTGATTTATGTCCACCATCTTTATGGGTAATTCTGCTTCCATTTCCTATCACTGCATCTTCGTATTACTACTTGCTCGCTTGCCTGAATTCATGAGTAAAGCTTGGATCATAAAGCTTAGATCGCTCGTAGGTATCGCCTAAAAACTCCCCGACAACTATCAAAGCGGTTTTGGCAATTCCATATTCTTGGGCAATCTGAGGAAGGGTATCAACCGTCCCTCTATATATCCTCTCATCTGGCCAGGTTGCCTTATAAACAATTGCCGCGGGCGTATCACCTTTATATCCGCCGATCAGCAAACGCTCGCGCAGAGGTTCTAATAGTCCTGTACTTAAGAAAATAACCATAGTTGCCTGATGCTGCGCCAATAGTGAAATCTCTTCCTTTTCCGGCACCGGAGTTCTCCCTGCCATTCTGGTAATGATTACGGTCTGAGATACGTCAGGAAGGGTATATTCAGCTTTTAGGCTTGCTGCTGCACCAAAGCAAGCGCTTACCCCCGGAGTCACATTATATTCAATTCCTAGGGAATCTAATAAGTCCATCTGTTCTCTAATGGCTCCATAAATGCTGGGATCCCCGGTATGAAGTCTTACGGTCATTTTACCCTGAGCCTCCGCCGCCTTCATAACTTCAATAACTTCCTCCAGGGTCATGGCGGCACTATCATAAATTTCGCATCCTCGCCTGGCAATTTCCAGCAGCTCCGGATTCACCAAAGATCCGGCATAGATGATTACATCTGCTTCCCTAAGAAGGTCCTGCCCTCTAACTGTAATTAAATCTGCAGCGCCGGGGCCCGCTCCCACAAAATTTACCATAGCTCCTCCCTTTCTTCTGCTTACTTTCTGACAATTCGCACAAGCACTCATTGAAATTCAATCCTTCACAACTAAGATTGAAAAATAACTTGCCTTATCATCAATATCTTCTAAGTTATTGAACACCCTCTCACCATCCATTCCACAGCATTCCACCATCTTAACCGATGGTTGATGTTCCATTTCACCAATGAAAGCTTTTATTTTACCCATGGATTTTCCAGTCTTCATCAGCACTCGCGTTCCCTTTAATGCCAACGCCTCTTCAATTCCTTCATAAGAAGCTGGTATAATATGCAGCGCTTCTGCCGCTTCCGTTAAGCCTTGGTTTAGCCTGGCCGCGACCGCACAGAATGATGGGATTCCCGGAATAATTTGGGCATCATACCCTCTGGCCACAGCTCTATCGTGTATATAAATATAGGTAGAGTAAATGGATGGATCCCCTAAGGTCAAGAAAGCTACATCGTTGCCCTTTTCCAGTTCTGTGATCAGCTTCATTGTTACCTCTGCATGACTGGCTTCCAGAAGCAGCGGGTCACGAATCATGGGCATATGTACTTCTAAAAGCTCCTTTTCCACAATTTCCGGAACTGCACCTTTGGCGATTTCATAAGCCACGCTGCGCTCTTTTCCAGTTGTGGGAACTGCAATTATCGGACATTCTCTTATCAGTCTGGCTGCTTTCAATGTCATCAGCTCTGGATCTCCTGGTCCAACACCTACTCCGTATAGTTTTCCAATTCTATTTTTCAGTTGTTCCATGATCGCGCCACCTTTGCCCTGTCTATCTGTTAATTCAATGAGCGCTTGCGCGAATTGTACGCCAAAACGCTGGCGCTATAGCGCCTTCCTTTTGCGTTTTGTGTGCATCGCGCCGCGAGCGTTTTATTAAACGCCTCCTCAGTCGGGGACCCTACCCGCCACTGAGGAAAAATTCGATTTATCCCCGCCTATAGAGTCAGTGGTCTTAGAGGCGTTTAATCAATACTTTACTCAGCTACTTTTATTAACAATTTAGGTACATCCTCTGTATGCCCTAAATATCCAAATTGATTGGAAAATATGATTGCTCCAATTTCAAAGTTGTGATGTACTCTCTCTTTTATATGAAAGTCCACCTTTTTCATAATGGACTGAATCGTCTGTTCTCTTATGGCAGCTTCATCTAAAACCATGATCGCTTCATCGGTGGTAATACAATTCATAAGTTTTTCGATGGTCTCTTGAGGAGCCCCTGCTAACCCGGCATGTACACCAATGACTTCCATGCGTGCATCGCTATACTTGGAATGGGTGTTCATAATACCAGCCGCCAACTTCACAAATTTCCCGATGTGGCCTACCAACAATACCCCTTTTATTTCGCAAAATTCCGCATAGTCCAAAGCATCACCTACAAAGTTACTGCATTTTACCAAATGCGTTTTTTCTATGCTCATATTGTTTTTAATAAAGGTTTCCCCATAATTTCCCGAAGTGATGACCAAATACTCAGCCTCATTGGCTTTTCTTACGTTTATTTCAACCTTAATGGTATCAATTAAGGCTTGTTCACTCATGGGTTCCACAATCCCGCTTGTCCCAAGTACGGAAATTCCATCTACAATTCCCAGGCGTGGATTAAATGTTCGTTTCGCAATCTCAACCCCATCTGGCATAGAGATTTCAACCAGCATTTTACCGGTATAATCAAATTCATCACAAACCATTTTTACCTGTTCTTCAATCATCCTCCGGGGAACAGGATTAATGGCCGCCTCCCCCACAGGGCAAGCCAGTCCTCGCTTGGTTACTCTTCCCACCCCAATTCCCCCCGAAATCGTTATTGGGGATTCTGTTGTTACTGGGCCTGGTATTTTGGATACCTTGGCATAGACCAGGATTCCGTCAGTAACATCAGGGTCATCGCCGCTATCCTTTTTTGTGGCGCAGATCGCCCACTCCTCACCTATTTCAATGCTCGCTACGGGAATTTGTAAATAGATCCCCTTGGGTGTAGGCAGGGAAATTAATTCTTCCCTTGGGATATTGGCTCCCAGAACCATGGCAGCAGCGCGCTGTGCCGCCGCCGCCGCACAACTTCCCGTAGTATATCCGCATCTTAATCTTTTATTATGCTTGTAAACGTATTGTTCCATTTTTTATCAAACTCCTCTTAAAACCCCCTCCTCCATAGGTGGGGGATAAACCGATTTTCTCATCAGTGGTCGATAGGGTCCCCGCCTGAGGAGGCGTTTGATAAAAACGCTCGCGGCGCGATGCACACAAAACGCGAAGGGAAGGCGCTGTAGCGCCCGCGTTTTGGCGCGCAATTCGCGCAAGCGCTCATTGAACCCGCCTTCTCCCTCGGTACAATACTGCACGACCCGGGAGATTGTCTTGACCAAGTGCATAATAAAACCGTCAATCATCCTTGAGGCTCTGATATTGCTGCTGCAACATGTTCTAGGAAAATGTTTCTAATTGCCTGTAATTCTCCCAATCCTTGCAATACGCATCTTACTTCATAGCCAGCTCCCTCAAAGATGCTTTTCCAGGAATCATCTCCATCACCGGCCATATCATGGCAAGCGTGATCTCCGGCCACGATCATCAGAGGTAATAGCATAATCTTTTGGGGGTTATACAATCTTACCTGCTTAGCTACTGCAAAAATATCCGGGTAAGCCTCTACGGTGCCTACAAAAACGTTGGAGTAGCCCATGTCTTTGAATTGATAATCCAGAGACGCGTACACCGTATTTACGTGATGCTCGGTGCCGTGTCCCATTAAGACCAAGGCCTCATTATCATCAAGGTCCGAAAACTGATCCATTATTGCTCGTATGACCTTTTGATAATCTACAGTATGCGCCAGGAGTGGTTCACCAATTTTTATTTCATCCACCTTGCCCATGTATCTTCTGACAACTGCCACCATCTGATCATTCATATCCCCATTGATTACATGCGTGGGTTGAACGATTACGGTTTGAAACCTCTCTTCCACCAGATGCTCCATTGCCTCACTTACATTATCAACGATAATCCCATCTCTATTGGCTAATACTTTTATAATCATTCCACTGGTAAAAGCCCTTCTGACCTCATATTCAGGATAAGCGGCTGCAATATCCTTTTCAATGGCCCCAATGGTCTTATCTCTTGTTTCCGCATGGCTGGTTCCAAAGCTAACGACCAAAATAGCCTTTTTATTGATTCCTTCCATAGGGTTACCTCGCCTCTCTAATATAAGTTCCAGGGCTTCGCTTGGTTTTCCCGGAATATTTTGCAACTGGAAAAGCAGCGTTATCTAAATAAGCAAACAGTTGCTCCTCATTGTGCGGTGGTGGAACATTATCATCAATTAGCCCCTTGGCTACCAATTGGGCAAATACTTTTAGCACCCATGGTATTTGCAGATTATTTTCTGTAAGGAGTGCCTGGTTCCTAAATATTTCATGAGGTGAACCTTGGGCAGCCACGCTGCCTTGGTTTAATACATAGCAATAGTCCACCCAACTGTAGGCCAGGTCCATATCATGAGTAGCCATGATCAAGGTTTTTCCGCTTTTATACAGCTCCTCGAAAAGGAGCATCATCTCCTCAACCAGGCAGGGGTCTAAAGAGGCAGTTGGTTCATCCAAAATAATAACCTCAGGATCCATTGCCAGTATACCCGCAATGGCTACTCTTTTTTTCTGTCCGTAACTAAGTTGATGGGTAGGTCTTCCTCTCAGGTCACATATTTTAGTAATTTCCATGGCCTGCTCAACTCGATCTTTGACCTCGGCCGGGGAAAACTTAAGGTTCATAGGCCCAAAGGAGATATCCTGGAACACATTGACGGAAAAGAGCTGGCTGTCAGGATCCTGAAATACAATTCCCACTTTTTTGCGTAGTACACTAAGAAAACTGTGGGTATATTCAACTCTTTGTCCATTGAGCAGAACACGGCCTGATTGTGGCTTCAGAATACCATTGAGATGTAGAAAGAGGGTTGATTTCCCTGCCCCGTTGGCCCCCAGGATGGCAATTTTACTGCCCGACTGGATTTCCATTTGGATTTTATTTAGAGCAGCTACTCCATTAGGATAACTGTAACTCACATTTTCAAGTGCCAAAATAGGATTGGAACGTGATGAGCTTTGTTCGGCCTGGCTCACAATAATGCACTTCCTCTAAAAATAATTAGGCCTAAAAGAAACAAATCAAAGCAAATGAAACCGGCTTTAATCAACACCGGGGTAGGCTGATGTTCATCTTCCAGAACCCGGAGGGAGTCGCTGTATCCCCGGGCAACCAGGGCATTATACAATGAATGGGAACGGTCTACCGCATTAATAAACAGGCTGCTGACCAGGTATCCTACCGAGCGCAGACTGGTTTTAAGGTCAACATGCCCCAGTCGTGCGGCTTGGGCTATATGGATGGTGGTGGCCTGTTTCCAAAAGACAAAGATAAACCGATAGATAAGAGTCATCATCTCAATGATGAGGTAGGGTACTTTCCACCGTTCCAGTTGGCAGGTAATATCATCCAAAGGTGTAGTAAGAGCCAGGAAAAACAAACAAGATGCGGCACCGGCAGAACGGGCCAGTAATAAAATGGCCTGACTTAATCCTCCTTGGGTAATGCCAATATAATACGAGCCTAACCTTATAAACCAGTGCAAGTTGATAAGGTTAGTAGTAACGCTAAGAGATACTGTTACTGCACCGATTAAGATAAATCCAGCTGGGGCTGAAAAAATTCTAAGGTAATATTTTGCAGGCACTCCAGCCTGGACAATCGTTAGAAATACCATACTTAGAAGAACTATCAACGATGGTATAGCCTGGGTTGAAAAAAGACAAAGCAGCATGGTGGCAAAAGCGAATATCATTTTATCCAATGGGTTTATAATCCGCCAACGGTTACTGTAAGCATAATTTTCCAGGCCAATCATGATGACACAACCTTATCACTCTTTATTTCTTCCGCGGGAATGCTTTGTTTTTTGCCTTTTAGATAACCTAATACATAACCGACAACTCCAGCTCCTATGGCGGCCTGCAAAGCAAAAAGAAAGCTTTCAACTTCTCCGCTGGGCGGCTCCCAAACAGGTTGAAACCACACCTGATAATTGGGATGTTCCTGCTGAATCAAATCTGGTCCCTGATCATCGGTTCCGCTGAATTTGGCTCCTAGGGGATGATAAAAGAGAGGAGCAGCAATCAATATTACTACTAGCAGCAATAAAATAAAATTTATTTTATTAATTTTATTTTTATCTTTCGCGGTCATTCTATTGGCTCCTCCTTAATTAAGATCCCTAGTTCAGACAACTCTTCCCGGGCATAGGTGGTCAATATGTTGAAAATGATAACGGTCACTATACCTTCACTTATGGCTAGTGGAATCTGAGTTATGGCATAAATAGTCATAAACTTTTCAGCAGCCACCAGTATGCCACCGGTTTGATCCGGGAAGGCAAGGGCGAACTGGAACGAGGTTGTAATATAGGTGGCCAAATCTCCTAAAGCTGCAGCAGTAAAGACAGCCAGCCAGCCAGGACCTTTGGCTTTTATTATCAACCAATAAAGCCCGTACGAGACAAAGGGACCGACAATAGCCATGGAGGTAGTATTGGCCCCCAAGGTGGTTAATCCCCCATGAGCTAATAGCAAAGCTTGGAAGATTAGAACGATAAATCCAATTACGGTAGTAATAGTGGGACCAAAAAGAATAGCACATAATCCCGTACCGGTAGGGTGTGAGCAACTGCCGGTGACCGAAGGGATTTTTAAGGCTGATAGTACAAAAATGAATGCTCCGGCAAGTGCTAATAAGATTTTAAATTTGGGATTATCCTTAACGGTTTTCTGCAGAGACTTCAACCCCCAGAATAAAAAGGGCAGACATATCACCCACCAGATTCCCGCCCAGCTCAGGGGCAAAAAGCCTTCCGCAATATGCATCGCATAAACAGGAGGAACCCAGCCTACCAGTAGGATGACCAGAGCATAAAGGATAGAAGTTATTAATAATGATTTTTTTGACATCGCTCTAGTCTCCTTTCAATTACTGGTTTAGGTATGGTTTAGGTATGGTTTATCTCCTGATAGCACTTAGCGCTTTTAATTCAATGGGAATACCCGCGATAGTAATATAGGCTTCATCAGCATACTCCGCTATTTTTTGATTAGCCCGCCCGATAATATCCCTATACAACCGGGAAAGAGGGTCTCCTGGAACTATACCCCACCCCACCTCATTGGAAACTATGATTACATGGGCAGCTGATTCATAACTCACCTTAGCTAATTCACAAATTTTCTCTAATACCTGTTCTTCACTTGGATGTATATCCGGTTGTAATATCAAGTTGCTAACCAACAGGGTCAAACAATCCAAAAGGAAAATATGCCTTGACCCGTCAAATTCTTGGATAACCCGAGCAGGATTAAAAGCCTCTTCTATGGTTTGCCACTGAACCGGTCTGCGAGCGGAATGGCGGGCAACCCTATCCCTCATCTCATCATCTCCGGGAACACAGGTAGCAATATAAGTTACCTTTCCTTCTAATTCTGCAGCCATCTTTTCGGCAAAAAAACTCTTGCCACTTCTGGCTGCACCGGTTACAAAAACCAGCTTACCTCTGGACGGCATTTTCTTCGTCTCCCTCCATTAAATGAATCCTCAACTTCAACCCAACAGAAGTTCCATAACCGCAAGTAACGCCCAATGTGTTAAGAAGCACCTATTATCCTCCTTATACGCTTTCAACTGTAATTAAGTATGTCCTCGGCGAATAACACACGGAATTAGAGATGACAGCGTACAACATTAGAACATGGCATTTTTAATATCTCAGTATTACTAGGAGCTAATATGCAAAAAGCTTCAACCTTTCCCATAAAGTTGAAGCTTTTGCTCTATTATTCAAGCACTCCCCTTTCATGCGAAGGTATTACGTGCGGTACAACGGTTAAGGTTTCCTGACTCGCGGCTCCTTGCTTGTTTCCGCCTTCCCAGGCTTTGCCCAGTGGCTGTTGGAAACATACTCCCCGCTTACAGTGGCGCGACCGTCCAGGCTTTTACCTGGTTCCCTCTAACTTTGCTATCAAGCAAAGATACGCTGTACTCCATATATTAAGTTTTTGATATTTCATTTTGCTGAATATTATAATATTTTCTTCTTTAGTTATTATACATATATTAGTAATTAAAATATGTTTTTATATATTAAAATTTTTGACAATTTTATTATGAACTTAAAACAGAAACTTCACAACATTCTGAAACTGGATACATTAATTATAACC
Source organism: Syntrophomonadaceae bacterium (assembly GCA_963665865.2). Taxonomy (GTDB): domain Bacteria; phylum Bacillota; class Syntrophomonadia; order Syntrophomonadales; family Syntrophomonadaceae; genus PHAA01. Next base: position 3,046,162 of record CAXXWF010000001.1, read on the forward strand.
GCCGTGATCGGTGGATGGATCTACCTTATAATAACCACCACTTTCCGAGGACAATGTTTTTACCATGGATTGAGGAATAAGATAGCTGCGACCACGATTATCAATTAAAATCAACAGCCATACATCGTCTGGCGGTTTTTTTCCCCGGAATCCTATCAATGTTCCTGCAAAGTCATGAAAAGGATGCTTTGCTTCACAAATAACCACCCTATCTCCAATTTGCATGATCTTACTCCTTAATATTCGGTCTTAAACGTTAAAACTCGAATAGTTTTTCCCTTAAGCATTTATCGCGCGTTCTATTGCTTATCTTTAGCCACATGCAGACCGCTTTCGGAATAGATTTTTTGCAGCAGAAGGGCCAGTTCACTCCGATCAACCTCAACCAGGTTCAGATGGTTAAATACTTTCTCTAAAAAACTAGTTCCCATATTAATATCCCTCTCAGACAATGAATTTGAGGCTGCCATGCCCTCGCCATCATAATGGCCCAGAATAGATAGACTTAAGTTATATCCCTCTTCGTCAGCCAGGGTATAAAAACTCTTTTCCCCACTGATCAGTAAAAGTCCGTAGCTCAAACCTCCGGGCTTCACCGGCAAAGTAACTTCTTCTAATTGCAAATCAAGCTGATGAGACCTGCCTAAATAGGCTCTAAGCTCCTCCACTTCGGAATCGGCAAATAATTCATTGACCAAGACTTGATCATAGCAGCTATCTTCAAGGTCCTTATCATAATCCTTAATTAATTCTGCATAAGGCACTAAAGGTGCAGTCCTGCCGACCACGAACCAGTCCAGCCTCACCTGATCCTGCCCCATGAAATTATCTACAAATGACCAGGCCTTATATAACCGCACCACTGCTTAGCCTCCCCACCGCTGCCTTATTTTAGTCTTTAGTCCTAATGGTGACCTTAATGCTCCGACAGCAGTCATCATTCTTTACAATTATGTCATCGCCTTTTTCTAATAATTTGTAATGATCATCGCCTTCGATTATCAGGTCTTCCATTTTAAGACCGTCTTTTTTGGGTATAAAAAGTTGGCGGCCCAGTGGGATTATAACCGAATCTTTAATAATAGCCATTTATTTACCTCCTACTCATCACTTTAATTGTAGCTATTTATTAGTCAATCAGACTATTAAACTGTTAACGACCAATAGGTCTGAATTTGGATCGCGGGGATAATTCCCCGGTCGGTGATGACCCCGGCAACCAAAGCCGCAGGCGTCAAATCAAAGGCAGGGTAAAAACCCTGTACTTTTTCTCCACTGATTCTAATGCCGTTAATATTCAAAACTTCCTCGGGATCGCGAATTTCTATAGGTATATCCTGGCCATGCAGACATTTCTTGTCCGGTCCCCCGTAACCCAGGATGTAAAATGGTATGTGATGGTAATCTGCAGCCAGAGCAAGCTGGAAGGTACCAATTTTGTTGGCTACGGTTCCATCCATGGCAATTCGATCGGCAGCCGTGAATACTTTTGATATCATTCCCTGACTCATACAATAAGCCGCCATATTATCTGTTATTAAGGTTGTTGGGATTCCTAGCTCTGAAGTTGACCAGGCAGTTAGCCGAGCTCCCTGAAGATAGGGCCTGGTTTCAGTAGCTATTAACCTTATCTTCTTATCGTTCTGGATTGCAAATTTCAGCATATGCAATAATGCTGGCCCAGGGAAACAATGGGTAAGAATGCAGTCCCCATCTTGCAGCAAAGTTTCAGCCCATTTACCAGTTAATTCAGAACGAATCTCGCGCTTTCTAATAACCTCATTAATGTTTTTCAATATTTGCCTGGACCAGATATTGTGATCCCAATTCAATTTCCCCACAATTTGTTCCAGTAAAACTGCGATATGAAAACCTGTTGGACGCGTATCCACCAGACGTTTCCGAGCCTTCTGTAAATATTCCATAGCTTCGTCTGTTCTTATTCCATCCATGGATTCTATGTGGCGGGCTGCCAGATAAAGGCCATATCCGGCAGTGATCGCGATATCTCCAGCACCTTGTACAACCATATCTTCTATACACTTGGCGGTTTCTTCATAATCAGAACAAACTACTTCTGCAACTTCATTCGGAAAACGGCGGCGGTCTAAAATATGCAGGGAATCGCCTCTTAAAAAAACCGAATCATTTATATACATCAGCAACGACTCTCTAACTTCTTTCACCTCCATTGCCTTGGCCAAAGTATAGTAGGTTTCCCAATTATGCCTTTTTATGAGACATTCAAAAAGTTAACTGCCAGAAGGTTCAAGATAAACTCAATTCCTTTCTGGCAGCCATCGTTTCATTAATCCAATCAACGACTGTACTGGTGGAAGTACCAGGTCCAAACATAGCGTCTGCCGCTCCGGCATCCATCAGTTCCCGCTGATCCTTTTCGGGAATTACTCCCCCGCCAATTACCAGAATATCCCTGGCATTTTGGGAATTCAGTAGTTCACGCAGCTGTGGAAAAGTCCGATTATGGGCACCAGTGTGCATACTTAAACCAACCATATCTACATCTTCCTCTATAGCTGTCTGTACCACTTCTTCTACGGTGCGATACAGACCAGTATAGATGACTTCCATGCCACTGTCTCGTAAGCTGCGGGCCAAAAGGCGAACACCCCGGTCATGAGAATCCAGCCCTGTCTTAGCCAGTAAAATCCTTACAATTTGCTTTTTCATAACTCAATTTTCTCCCTGGCAAAGCCTTAAGAAAATGTGGACCGTTCTTTAAGATACTTATTGGCCACCTCATCAGCAAGGGTATAGGGATCGACCTCTTTGGTCAATGTTTTATCAACCATTTTTTTCATTTCCCCGCTGCACTCCAACTCTTCCAAAATGGGTGCCAGGATGGCCCCCCACAGGGCTTCATTGATCTCAGCGGTGGTCTTGCGGCGCATACGATCCGCGATAAGGTCATGATCAACCAGGAATTGATAATGTTCATCTATCTTATCCCTGAGTTTGGTAACACTCTCCGCAAATTTATGAGGTTCCAGTACGCTTTCCACCAGTAACACCGGCGTCTGCCACCCCTTGGTAATACCATACTTATCCCTGGACATCTGGACCATGTTCATGGTCTCTTTGTATAATTTGCCTGCCCCATCACGATCTGCCTTGTTAATGATGAAAATATCAGCTATCTCCATAAGTCCCGCTTTCAGGGCCTGAATTTCGTCACCCATACCAGGTACCAGGACTACTATGACGGTGTGGGCATGGTTGATAATTTCCACCTCTTGCTGCCCTACTCCCACAGTTTCGACGATAATTTTATCTTTACCAAGTACATCCATGACATGGATGCCTTCGCCTACCGCCTTGGAAATTCCCCCCATGGCACCTCGGGTGGCCAGGCTTCTCACAAATACGCCTTTATCCTCAGCGTGACGCAGCATACGGATTCTGTCTCCTAAAAGTGCTCCACCGGTAAACGGGCTGGTTGGATCCACCGCCAATACCCCTACTGTTTTTTCTTGGCTGCGATAGGCTGCGATAAGCTCATCTGTAAGGGTGCTCTTCCCCGCTCCAGGAGCCCCGGTAATTCCAATTACGTGAGAATTACCGGTATTTGCAAAAATTTCTTGAATTGCAATATGGGTGTTAGGGATTTGGTCTTCCAGATTTCTTATAAGGCGGGAGGCCGCACGGATGTCTCCCGCCAAAACCCTTTTACCTAATTCTTTCATAACATGATCACTCCTTTGGAGTTACATTGGTACTTATCCATTCGTTGATGGAATCTAGAGTGGCTCCCGGAGTAAATATGGCTGTCAGACCAGCTGCATAAAGTCCTGGCATATCCTTCTCAGGAATAATCCCCCCGCCGACCACGACGATATCCCCGGCTCCTGCTTCCTGCAACAGCCTGGCTACTGCTGGGTATAGATAATTATGGGCGCCGGATAAACAACTCAAACCGACCATATCGACGTCTTCCTGAAGCGCAGTGGCGGCAATTTGCTCTGGTGTTTGGTGACATCCGGTGTAGATTACTTCAAAGCCTGCATCGCGGAAACTTCTGGCCAAAACCCGAGCCCCACGATCATGTCCATCCAGACCCGGTTTTGCTAGGAGTATACGAATTTTTCTATCTGCCATCATGCTTACCTCCTTAAAAATCTAATTAGTATATGCCAGGATCACGGTATTCACCGAAAACTTCGCGGTAGACATCGCATATTTCCTGGACCGAGGCATATTCCTTAACTGCCGCAATACAGAAGGGCATAACGTTTTCACCTTTCCTACAGGCATCGGCCAGATCTTTAAGGCATACCGCGACTTGACGGTTATCACGTGTCCTCTTCACTTCGGCCAGGCGCTTCAGCTGTCCTTCTTCCACGGCATCATCAATCTCCACGATGGGAATGTCGACCACTTCGTCTTCAATATTATATTTGTTCACGCCGATCATGATCTTTTCACCAGAATCGATCTGCTTCTGGAATTTATAAGCGGCATCGGAGATTTCCATCTGCGGGAAACCTTTCTCTATAGCGGCTACCATTCCACCCATATCATCAATCTTGTGGATGTATTCCCAAGCTTTTTCTTCCATCTCGTTGGTAAGAGCTTCTACAAAATAGGAACCAGCCAGCGGATCAATGGTATTGGCTACACCAGTCTCTTCGGCGATCAGTTGCTGGGTCCGCAATGCAATCTGTACGGCATGATCTGAAGGCAAGCACAAAACCTCATCCAAGGAGTTGGTATGCAATGATTGAGTTCCGCCCAGAACAGCTGCCAGAGCCTCAGTTGCTGTCCGGACTACATTGTTGTAGGGCTGCTGAGCGGTTAGTGAGCAACCGGCGGTCTGGGTATGGAATCTCATCCACCAGGAGCGCGGATCCTGGGAATTATAGCGTTCGCGCATTGCCTTGGCCCAAATGCGACGAGCTGCTCTCAATTTAGCAATTTCTTCGAAGAAATCTATATGGGAGTTGAAGAAGAAGGATAGTCTGGAAGCAAACTCGTCTACATGTAAACCTTTACGCTTAATAACATCCTCGACATACTCCATACCATCTCTCAATGTAAAGGCCAGTTCCTGGACTGCAGTCGCTCCAGCTTCTCTGATATGATAACCGCTGATGCTGACAGTGTTCCATCTGGGAACAAATTTAGTGCCAAACTCGATGGTGTCACTGATCAATTTAACTGATGGCTCAGGCGGACACATCAAAGTCTTCTGGGCGATAAATTCCTTTAACATATCATTTTGGATGGTGCCGCCTATTTTAGTGAGGGGTATCCCCTGCTGCTCAGCCGATGCACAATACATGGCCCATAAAGCTGTCGCGGGAGGATTCGTGGTCATGGATGTAGTAATTTTATCCAGAGGGATGCCTTTAATAAGCTGCCTAAAATCATCTATCGTATCAATAGCTACTCCGCATTTTCCACATTCACCCTTGGCCTTAGGTGAATCGGTGTCATATCCCATCAGAGTCGGGAAGTCAAAAGCGGTACTTAGACCGGTCTGACCGGTGGAGAGCAGATAATGCCAGCGTTCGTTGGTTGTTTGTGCGGATCCCATGCCGGCAAACATTCTGAAGGTCCAGTATTTGCCGCGATAACCTGTAGCTTGATTACCCCTTAGATAGGGATATTGTCCTGGATATGCTATGTCCTTTTCGAAATCCATGTCTTTAATGTCTTCGGGCCCATATATTCTCTTTATTTCCAAATCAGAGACCGTAGACCATTTTTCCTTCTGGTCACCATTTTTCGCAACTATTTTCTTAACTTCATCTTCCCATTTTTTCCTCATGAGACTTGATTTATCTAATAATTCTTGTGTAAACAAATTTATTCCCTCCTTACTTTCATCCCCGCCAAATGCAACTTGTTAGAGTTGTATTTTAATCAGATCAGTATTCTATGCCGGCCCGATCTTTAATACCAGCATTATAATGATGTTTTATTTCGGTAACTTCACTTACCAAATCGGCTATTTCTATCAATTTATGTGAAGCATACCGACCAGTTAATATTAGATCTAATTCGGGCGGCTTACTTCTAACTAAATTTATCATGTCCTCTTCTGGGATTAGATTGAAATCAACTGCTACATTAATTTCATCCAAAATAACCATGTCATATTCTCCGCTTTGAATAACTTCTTGGGCCTTTGCAAACCCTTCTCGGGCAATATCAACATCTACCTGAGCAGAATTGTCACGCATAACAAAACTATCCAGGCCATATTGATAAAGTGTAAGCTCCGGAAGATGTTTTTCTAACGCTATTACCTCACCATATTTGCGTCCTTTCATGAACTGAATCATGCATACTCGGTATCCCTGCCCAATAGCTCTCAGAGCCTGACCAAATGCAGAAGTGGTTTTCCCCTTACCATTACCAGTAATTACCATTACTAACCCTCGTTTTGCCATGGTTGCAGTGGATTTCATTGCTGTCAATTTTCTCACCTCCTTTTTGTTGATTCAAAAATTATCATTAACATCGCTTATATATGCGTATATTGTTGTGAACATGAAATTAATTTGGTACCTAATTAATTTCTGATGTTTACCTTTTTGATTGCAACATTCATGCCAACATAATATTAATGAACGGCCATGCCAAATATTCATCATTATTAAATAAAATGAAATAGAGCAATGTAATTTCGTTGTATTACTGCAACGAAATTAGTTCTTCACACCTCTGGCATCCCACCAACTATTTTGCACTTTGGCATCACTTGCTGAGTCATTATTAGAATTGGATTCTTTTTCGTGTGTTTCTAATAATAAAAGGGGATAGTTTTGTAAACTATCCCTTAAAATCGACTGAAAATTGATCGTAATAGTCATTGTTTTTATTTAGTTTTCTCGTTGCAAGTTTGCAGCATGCGTTGCCGTTTTGCAACAGCTTGATTTTGGCTCCCTCCCGCTAAACTTTACCGGCCATGTTCTTTCCAAAAGGCTGTCCATAGCCTTCCCTGTTTCCTTGATAAATGAATTCAACTGCCATAGCTGCAGATTCCACAACAATATTCATACATTTGCGGAATCTATCTTTATTGAACCATTCTGGATAATCCTTATTAAGTTCATTACACTGGGTGGAACCAAATTTCTCTGTAAATTTGTAAGGCATTTGATTAAAGAATCGATAAAGACCGGGATTACCATATAATTTTTCAATAATCTCCTCCTGGTTTCCCTCTGCTGGTTTGCTGCGTCCATGTATGGAACTGACCCCCATAGTTGCCGCTACCAGAGCCCCGCACATTCCTCCGCTAAGTCCGAGTCCTCCGCCAAAAGCCGTAGTCAGTGCTACGGTATCCGGTGAAAATTCTACTAAACCAGCGTCGAGCAGAGCGGTATAGACCGACTCGGCGCAGTTTAATCCCTGACGAAAATTATCTTTGGCCAGCTGACGTACTCGTTCTTTCATTGCTTCCTCCGTTATTGCCTGAAGCTCCATTTCCATACTCCCTACTCCCTTCGTTTAAGGCCTTATCAAGTAAAGCCAATGTCTTTCCTTGGCCAGCCCTCGAACTGCCACGGTTTTTAAAACATGAAATTAATTTGGCACCTAATTAATTTCAGACGTTTACCTTTTTAATTGCAACAATCGTGCCACTATATATTTATGAACGTGTATACCTAAATATCCATTACTATGAGTTGAATCAAAAAAGAGCAGCCTAACAGCCGTTGTATTTCTGCAACGCTTTTGGTTTCTAGTTCCTCGGCAGCCTAGCAACTAATTATGAAATCCTGCAACCCTATCCCATGGGTGAAATAATATTGTGTCTTTTTATGGGGATTCTTTACATAAAAAGGGATAGTTTTTCAACTATCCCATACTTTCGCTAAACATACTTTGCAATTTGACAACTCTGTTTGTACATTCCCCGTGTTGCACATTTGAGCCATTTGTTGCTATTTTGCTACAGCTACATAATTAGCTGCTTTTTATTTGAACAATATTATATTTTGCTGCTTTTCTTACAATGGTTGAAGCGTCTACTTTCAACTCCTTAGCCATCTGTCTGGTAGTCCGATATTTAGCATAGACTTTTTCTATCAGCTGTTTCTCAACACTTTCAATGGCATCTCTAAGCGGAATTATACCCGAAACTATTATATATGAAGAACTCGCACCTGCTGTATCTCCCATATGGGAAGGCAGATCTTCCCTGCTGAGTATATCTTCAGGTGTAATAACAACCAATCGCTCAATTAGGTTTTCCAGTTCTCTAACATTGCCGGGCCAATCATATTGCATAAAAATATCAACCACTTCCGGAAATACCCTTTTATTCATTTTGTATTTGCGATTAAATACCTGTATGAAGTGAGCCACCAGGGAGGGAATATCTTCTTTCCTATCACGTAGAGGCGGAGCATTTACGGGCACTACATTCAATCTATAATATAGATCCTCGCGAAATTGCTTTTTCTGTACCATTTCTAAAAGATCTCGGTTAGTAGCAGTTACAATGCGAACATCAATATTTTTATAACTTCCTCCCCCAACCCTAATTATTTCTTTGCTCTGTAAAAATCGCAGAAGCTTTACCTGCAAATTTAATGGCACTTCACCAATCTCATCCAGGAATAAAGTGCCTCCGGCTGCCAGTTCAATATAGCCTGGTTTTCCTCCCGCTTTGGCTCCTGTGAATGCTCCGCCCTCATATCCAAACAATTCTGACTCCAAAAGATTTTCAGGAATAGCCCCACAGTTTACCTTAATCAATGGCTTGTCATTACGCGAACTACTAGAATGGATTATCTCAGCAATTAGTTCTTTACCGGTACCTGATTCACCAGTTATTAATATGGTGGAATCAACTGCTGCCAATCTAATAACCATATCTATCAGATTCCTCATTTTAGTAGAAGTAATTACCATTTTTTCATTACCTGCATACTGCATCTTCAAAGTTCTGATTTGATTTTCATAGTGCTGGCTTAGACCTTCCACCTGTTCAAGCTTTTGCCTTAACAAATTAAGCTCAGTTATATCTCTTACATTACATACAACCCTTATTATGTCTCCGTTTTTGTCAATTACCGGATTTCCTGTAGTTAAGGTAAGCTTACCGGTTTTACTTATCTGCATTATTGTAAGAGACTTTTTTTGTTCCAGGACATGGCAGGTTACTGGATCGGAAATAATTCCATCTCTTTTAATGTCGTCCACGCTTTTGCCCAGATATTCATGGGCATCTATACCCGTGAGCAGCTCAAATGCTTTATTGTAACGCAGGGTGATACCTTTACCGTCCGTTATAAACAACCCATCATATGAAGATTCAACAATGGCATCAAGTTCCTCATTCAATTCTTTAACATAATTTAATTCCTTGGACATTTTCTCCATTTCTGATATATCCTGAAGAACGGCCACCGCGCCAATAATCTTGCCATCCTTTTTAATAGGTGAGCGATTAGATATAAAGTAACGGTCATTAAGCTTCACTTTCTTTAAAGGCTCTACTTCTCCTGTCTCAATTACATCCATAAGATCACTGGTGGGCAATACATCTACTATGCTTTGGCCGATAACATCATCAGCCTGCCGGCCCAGCAATCTTGCCGCTGACGAGTTCCAGATCTTAATTATGCCATTTTCATCAACCGAAACAATCATATTGTGGGCCGAGTTAATAATAGTATCATATTCAATAGAAATGTTGCGGTAGGAATTAAAGAAAGCTTTAGCAATATCTCCACGGGTAATAATTCCTACCACGTTGCCGTCTGCATCAACTACAGGCAGTCGAGGTACGGTAGGATTTACTACCTCCCCAAACTCATCATCAGGGTGTCCAGTGAGAATATCCCGGGTCATTAATTCTTTAACTTTCGTTTTCAGATTCATCCCACTATTAATAGCACGGTAAATATGGCTCTTCGTGAAAAGTCCTATTAATTTTCCGTTCTCATCTAATACTGGCGCCCCATCAAACTTATTGTCCATAAAAATGCTTACTACTTCACCAACTGTTTGATCAGGTGTTAAGGTTAAGGGGTTGGGGGTCATAATTTCCCGGATCTTCATAGTAAAATCACCTCCATCTATATAATTCCCATATAATGTTTATTCTCCTGCATCAGTTTGGGTTTGCATATCAATTAATTTTGCGTTCTGCCATACTTGCTGGTGTTAATATGATAAGTTGGCTTCTCCTTTAAGTAAAAAGATAAATACGGCATGGAAATTGCATTCCATTTATTATTGAGTGGCTAATTAAAGCCACCGTCAAGGTCATAAACCATTTCATATGCTGCTAAATTGTATGTAGCGGTTCAGACCATTATTTAGTACTTTAGATTTCGTAGATAAAGGAAAGTATCAGAATGAATGAGCAAGAAATTAAGAATACACTGGCGAAGATTGAATCCCTGATGATGATGACATGTGAGGGTTGTTCCATGCCTGAGATGATTAAGCCACTAATTGATAAGATTAAGAAATTGCTCGATAGTGAAATCAAGAGTTAGGCGATATAATCGTTGCCAATGGAATCCCAGTCACATAACAGCTATCAAAAATTAAAGCTTCCGCTTACCATGTGGAAGCGGAAGCTTTCAGCTCTTATTTGAGCACCGAACTCACTAGCGGCCTCGGTTGGAATTCCTTGGGGCATTGGGGTTTCTCGGAGGGGTAGAGTTTCGAGGAGGATTAGACTTTCTCCGGAATCCCTTTTTCTGGTCATAGACTTTATCCAGACTTTTTAAGGGCATGGGGGGAGCTGCCGATAGCTCTGGTAAGGGGTTATTCGTTGGTTCCCGGGTCAACATTTTCAGGGCGGCAGCCAGCAGGGTAATCGAATCGTTCTCTTCTAACAAACTCTCAGCCAAGCCTTTATATTGATTAATATCTTCTTTCTCTGCGAATCCAAGCAGGCTGTCAACAACTACCCGCTGCAAACCCGCCAGGGCATCATTGGCAGTAGGCATAGGTTTGCGGGTAATCTTATGTTTGATTAGCTCTTCAATGTATTTCAAATGATTTATTTCACGGGAAGTAACAAAAGTGGTAGCTAAACCAGTTTCACCAGCGCGTCCGGTTCTGCCAATGCGGTGTACATATCCCTCTGGATCCTGGGGTACATCAAAGTTGTAGATATGGGTAACCCCGGTGATGTCCAATCCTCGTGCGGCAACATCAGTGGCCACCAAGACATCCACGGTCCCGGTTCTAAACTTACGCATCACTGTATCTCGCATATTCTGGCTCAAATCACCATGAATGCCTTCAGCTGAATAACCACGCTTGCTTAAAGCTTCCGCAATTTCATCAACCCTACGTTTAGTGCGGCCAAAAACTATGGCCGAATCTGGATTCTGAATATCGAGCAGACGGCATAAAACATCCAGTTTCATCTTTTCGGGGGTTTCAATATATTGTTGCTCAGTATTGGCTACCGTAACTTCGCGGGGATCAATATGAATTAACTCCGGGTTATTCATGAACTCCCGGGCTAGAGTCTGTATGTGCAGCGGCATGGTAGCCGAGAAAAGCAGGTTTTGTCTCTCTGCAGGCGCTTGTTTAAGTATTTCCTCAATATCTTCTTTAAAGCCCATGTTGAGCATTTCATCAGCTTCATCCAGGACTACCATTTTAATCTGCTGGAGCTTAATGGTCCTTCTCCTCATGTGATCCATCAGGCGGCCGGGGGTGCCAACAATGATTTGGGGCCGGTTTTTAAGGGCCCTTATCTGTCGGTCTATCTCCTGTCCGCCATAGATGGGTATAGACCTAATCCTTTTATTCTGCCCTATTTTATTGAGTTCTTCAGCCACTTGCATGGCCAGCTCCCGGGTGGGGGTAATCACTATCCCCTGGATATATTCAGACTCAACTTCGCATTTGTCTATCAAGGGTATTCCATAGGCTGCGGTTTTCCCAGTTCCGGTTTGGGCCCTGCCAATAAGGTCTCTACCCATCATGGCAATGGGAATGGTCATTTCCTGTATAGGAGTAGGTTCTTCAAATCCCATGTTACTTATTGCCTGAAGGATTAGAGGTGGTATGTTCAGTTCTTCAAATGTTTTCAATACTTATATTTCCCCTTTATTAGTTGTTTTCTTTTTTAGATTTACCATGTTTTCCGGTTTTTATAGCTTTTTTATGATCACATATATTCATTATTTCATATTGGCAATATATTGTATATGTAAATCCGTGCGGAGGACTTCAGCTTTGCCGCATCTTGCAGGCGTTTTCAACACACATTTAGGTGTTTTCTCGGGGTACTGCTAATCTTTCCTCTGGGAACAAGTCCGCTGGTTGGACACAACTGTGCTGATGTTATGACTTTCATGATCTCAGCTAAAAAAGTTGGTGGTTAAGCAACCATCGAAAAATAAACTACTCATTTACTCCGTATTCTGCCTTATTTATTTCTCGATAGCCCCTTCTTTCGAATAACTTTCCCAAAAGTTCACAAACTAGAGTAAAAACAGGGAGGTTTCCTAATGAGTGAACTTTATGGGAGTCAGGCTATTGGCTGCAACGTTGGCAGTTGTACCTATTTTAAAGACAATCGATGTACTCTGCAAAATATCCAGGTAGGTGCCAGCACCAACATGTCTACCGGCATAGCAGAAGACGAAACACTATGTTTGAGTTATAAAAGGCGGAATGTACAAAAAGAGGATCGAGCCGAGCATATCGAGCATTTCGGCCTAAATAATTAAACAAGCAAGGAAACTTTTATGTCATCCTGAGCGTCAGCGAAAGATCTTACTCGTTACGGTGGGCAAGATTCCCCCTACGGGGACTTCCCCCTTCGAGGACTCCTGATGTGAACTTCGTTCACGGTTAAGGTTGCTGATGTGCCGTATTGCGCCACGATTAAGGTTGCTTCACTTCTTTCAGAATGACAGCAGGCAAGGGCAGGCAAACGAAAGTCAGGGGTCAAGGGGACGGCAGACTGTGTGAAAACTTTCCAGTCGTTATACCTCTGAACACCTAATAACACGTTCTTGAGATGGACACAGTGCAACAAAGGCAACGTATGCGGCTGGCCTGGCTTATACTAAGGCCAGCCTTCTTATTATTTCTTTCACTCCCAGGATATTAATTACCCTTCGCAGATTATAGGCAAGGAAATGAAGCTTATTTTCTGTTGCTACTGACTTAATTCCTCGTGTTAAGAAATAACTGTAACCCCAGATCCTCTTTACCGTCCCGAAGGGATGTTCAACCAGCATTTGTCTTTGTACATATAGTTCTTTGTTGTCCCTGGTTCGTTTATCAACCTTATCCAAAAATTCCTGGTTAAGATTCCTCGAAATTAGCCGCCCTTTCTGGCTTTTGGTGCAGCGTTCCTTCATTTCACAGTTGCGGCAGGCTCTGAAATTTTTGTAATCTTGATATTCTACATCGTTTACTCTTCTTTTCCGACTGGCATAGAGTATTTGGCCTACCGGACATATATAATGATTCTGTTCTTTGGTATATTTAAAGTGCTCCTGGCTAAATTTCGGATCAGGAATGTTAACACTGGGTTTAGGCTTGGCTACATAGGTTTCTATATGGTTTTCTTCGCATTTTATCAAATCGTTAGTAGAGTAATAACCTTTATCGGCCAGGGCTTTGATCTCTTCTATCTCAAATATTTCCTGGGCTTTGCAAGCCATATCATTAAGGTGACCTTGATCGGCCGAGTTATTTATCACTTCGGTATCCACTACTAGTTTGTGTTTTTGATCTACAACTGTCTGAACATTGTAACTGACATCTACACCATTATTATTTGCTTTCATAAGCCGGGCATCAGGGTCTGTTGTAGAAATCTCCGTTTCTCCGGTGATTGCCATCCTTTCCTGCATGGCGTTGTATTTGGTTTTTCTCTGGTTAAGCTCCTCGATTCGCTGTTTAATCTCCTCGCGGCTGGGAACATGGATATGGGCTTCACCTTTATCATTGGCATCCAGTTCCTGCAGATAGGTATTTATTTTTTCATCTATATATTTAAGCTGCCGCTGTATTTTCTTTTCGTTGAAGTTATTGCGTTTGGAGTTGCTGGCTCTGAATTTGGATCCATCCACAGCTACCATTTGTTTGCCGTATAATTCCCATTCTTTGCACAACCGGCTGAAGTTTTTAAAAACATTTTTTATTGGTTCTTTATTATCTTTGCGAAAATCTGCTATGGTCTTAAAGTCGGGCTTCAATTTGCGCAGCAGCCATACTAATTCTAAGTTTCTACCTGCTTCTGTCTCGAGTCTTCTGGATGAACGAATCCGATTCATATATCCATAAATGTACAGTTTCAGAAGATCTTGCGGATTATATGGCGGGCGGCCAGTATCCTTAGGTTCAGTTTTTAAAAAGCCCAGTTCCGCCAAATTCAGTGTGTTAACATATGCTTCAATAACCCGCACCGGATTTTCTTCACTTATATAGTCATCTACAGCTTCAGGAAAAAGGGTGATTTGATGCCGATCTTCGCCGTGTATATAGGCCATGCTTCCACCTCGCTATCACCCTTTATATTCGACTTTTATATCATTTTTCCCTTTTCTGTGACCCGACTTTTCACACAGTCTGACGGGGTTGTTGACAACATTTCAATTGGCAAATGTGTTGTCAACAACCCATCCCCTTGCCTTGGTCCCTTCGGCCTTACACATTCTTCATTGACAGAGCTACTTTGCCCCTTTCCCGGTCAACCGCCAGGACCCGCACCGCTATAACGTCACCTACCGCCACGATTTCCATGGGGTGTCTGATGTAGCGATCAGCCATTTCTGACAGGTGTACCAACCCATCATTCTTCACCCCTATATCTACAAAGGCTCCGAAATCGACGACATTTCTAACCGTCCCGGTCAAGGCCATACCTTCCCTCAAGTCCTCGAAGCTCATTACATCGGTTCTAAAGATAGGAGCGGGCAATTCTTCACGAGGATCGCGGTGCGGTTTTAACAGACATTCAACCACATCTTTAAGTGTCGGTTCTCCGGTTCCGAGGCACTGGGACGTTTCTGCTATATTCAAAGCGTCCAGCTTTCCTTTAAGGGAAGGCTGTCCAATTTCCTCCAGACTCGCTTGCACAAAGTCAAGTATCTTTCCAGCGAGACTATAGGACTCCGGATGAATGGCAGTGGCATCCAGGGGGTTGCTGGCACCTTGGTAAATGCGCAAAAATCCGGCCGACTGCTGGAAGGATTTGGGGCCCAATTTAGAGACTTTCAGCAATTGTTGACGATTTTTAAACTTGCCATTGATATTACGATATTCCACTATATTGCTCGCGACTGTGGATGAAAGTCCTGAAATATAGGACAGTAGGGATGCGGAAGCAGTATTGAGCTCCACCCCCACCTTATTTACGGCGGACTCTACTACAGCGGTCAGGTTCTCGTCCAATTTTTTTTGTGACAGGTCATGCTGGTACTGCCCCACTCCTATGGCTTTAGGCTCAATTTTAACCAGTTCTGCCAGTGGATCCTGCACCCGGCGGGCGATAGAAATGGCGCTCCGTTCCGACACATCAAGATTAGGAAATTCCTGCGCCGCCAGTTTGGAAGCCGAATAAACACTGGCCCCAGCTTCGCTAACGATAGTATAAGGAATACTTAGTTCCCGATTTTTAATCATGTCCGCCACAAATTGTTCGGTTTCCCGAGAAGCGGTGCCGTTGCCGATGGCAATAGCAGTCACCCCGTACTTTAGGATGCGTTGGGAAAGGATTCCCTCAGCCTCTGCAATTTTGCGATGCGGGGGAGTGGGGTAGACAACCCCCACCTCCAGCATTTTCCCAGTATCATCCACAACTGTCCATTTACAGCCCGTGCGATAAGCAGGGTCCAGGCCTAGTATGACCTGACCTTTAACCGGAGGCTGAAGAAGGAGGCTGCTGAGGTTCCGGGCAAAAATATTTATTGCGTGTTCTTCGGCCTGTTCGCTCAGTTCGTTCCTGATATCCCTTTCTATAGACGGCTTAATCAGCCTCATATAACTATCCTGGATAGCTTCCGAAACATAAGCAGCTGTAATACCTGGCCGAACGTATCGTCTGACTAGAAAATCCACAATTTTTTCAGCCTCAATGGTGATCGAGACTCTTAAAACTTCTTCCCTCTCCCCACGGTTGATGGCCAATATGCGATGAGGAGGAATTTTACCTACCGGTTCCTGGTAGTCATAATACATCCGATAGGGTGATTCCAACTTGTTATCTTTGGTGCTGACACTAATTATTCCATGGCGGCGAGTATATTGTCTTATCCATCCTCGAGCGGTCGCATCTTCAGATACCTGTTCCGCAATAATATCCATAGCCCCCTGCAAAGCCGCAGCAGCATCTGGAACCTGGTCGCGAATATAATGATCTGCTTCTCGCTCAGGATTGCCTTCCGCAGGGAATGATGTCAGATAGTCCGCCAGCGATTGGAGCCCCCTGTCCCGAGCTGCTGATGCTCGGGTTTTACGTTTCTGGCGGAAGGGGAGGTATAGATCATCAATTTCAATTAACTTAGCAGCTTGATTAATCTGTATTACCAAGTCATCGGTTAGTTTGCCCTGCTCATCAATTAAGCGGATAACTTCTTGCTTCCGCTGGTTCAGGCTGCGGTGAAATTTTAAGCGTTCTTCAATCAAACGAATTTCGTTTTCGTCGAGACCTCCGGTTACCTCTTTGCGGTAGCGAGCGATAAACGGGACGGTATTGCTGTCATCCAATAGTTGTGCCGTCACCGTTATTTGTTTTATCGATATTTTAGTTTCGGCAAATATCTTTTTAATTGTCTGCTCCAATGGTAAAGCTCCCCTCCGTTGTACATTTTCCTATGGGACAGGGGGACAGGTCCACTGTCCCACGAATGGATTTGAATAGTGGGACAGTGGACCCGTCCCCCTGTCCCATCTACCAGTGTATGCATCCGCCATTGCATCATGAATTTACAAAAATTCGCTGGATAACGCGGTTTGTAATTGGAAATATTTTCCTAAACAAATGCTGTGTATTTCAGCAAATATTAACTTTTATCTAGCGCCTTCTCATTTAAGAGACGTTTCGTTTTCACATCGAATTTGCTATACTATATTTTGGTAAAAAATAATTACTTGGAAACTTTAACTGGCAAGCAGGATTTGGGCCCTTTAAACCCGAATTAGCCATAGCACTAAAAAATGAAGGATAAGCAGCATATGTTCAAACATCGACTCTACGAAGTAGATATACTTAGGGGCTTAACTTTTCTAGCCATAGTGATGCAACATACCCTAGCCAGCTTCATTTATAGTCCGGCACTTACGACGGGCTCTGCCCTGGTATCCGCTTTCATGCTGGTATTGATCAGATATGCGGTGCCCATGTTTATTTTCATTACTGGCCTGGTATTATTCTACAATCATAGTGATGAAGAGTTTAATTATTGGAAATTCATTACTAAGCGGTTTACCCAGATATTTATTCCTTATGCGGTATGGACGGCGATATATTATTTTTGGCCCAGTGGCAGAGTGGCCAGCAACATCGGCAGCATCCTGGCTGACATCGGCAGGTTGATTATTAATGGCGATGCTTGCTATCACCTCTGGTTTATGGTGGCTATAATGCAATTTTACCTTTTGTTCCCTTTATTCCGCTGGTTCTTACTTAAATTCAGGAATAGCCCGGTCACTACCTTAAGTCTTTGTTTTGTGCTTTACATCGCTCTGATGTGGTTTAATACCTATCAGGCCCCATTACTTTATGAGCAGGTTCAATCTCCGTTGCTCAAATCCTTACTGAACTACCGGGATAGAATTTTTATAAGCTGGTTTTTCTACTTCTTGCTAGGTGGTTATGCCGGGCTATATGCCGGAAAACTGCGGACCATCCTAACATCCCTGCAAAAGATCAATCTTTATATATTTCTTCTCTCATTCACCCTGGTCTTATGGGCTGTGGTTAAAACCGGCCGAATCAGTCCTGCCGGTATCTATACCATGAACTTTCTCTTTACCCTGCCCCTAACTCCCGCGATGGTAGTTTATTTGACTTCATCCCTCATAACAATTTATTACTTATCTCTGACTCTTTTTATGAAAAATCAGGTTGTTACCACGATTCTGAAGACCTTTGGCCGCTATTCTTACGGCTGTTATTTTGTCCACGCCATGGTTCTTTATTATACTAACACCTTCATTATAGCCTATTTGCCGTCAACGAATACCGTACTGCAACTGGGTTTGGTGTTTACTGTTTGTTCTATAATCAGCTTAATGCTGTGTTTCTTGATGAGCCGCTTAAAAATTCCCATCGGTAATCTATTAGTGGGTCGAATTTCTTCATGACTCATCTAGGCCTCGGTCTGCCAGCGAAACATAATCCCTCCGCGCTGCAACACTTTTGTAGGCAGGTCGAATAATTTTCCCGGCATTTACTATCTCTTCAATACGGTGGGCACTCCATCCTACAATCCTGGCTATAGCAAATAAGGGAGTGAACAATTCAGGTGGAATATCCAGCATTTTATATACTAATCCTGAATAAAAATCTACGTTTACACTAACCCCTTTGTATATTTTGCGAACTTTGGCTATGGCCTGCGGGGCTATTTTTTCTACCCGGGCATAGAGCTCAAATTCTTCTTCTAACCCCTTCTCCCGGGCCAGTATAGCAGCCGATTTTTTTAAAATAATCGCTCGAGGATCTGATATGGAGTAAACAGCATGGCCAACTCCATAAATAAGCCCCTTGTGATCTAAAGCTTCCCCATTTAGTAACTTTATCAAATAGTCTTCAATTTCTTCTTCATCTTCCCAATTCTTAACCTGCTTCTCCATATCTGCAAACATTTGAATAACCTTGGCGTTGGCACCACCGTGCCGAGGGCCTTTGAGTGATCCTAAAGCTGAGGCTATAACCGAGTAAGTATCGGTACCGGATGATGTAACAACATGAGTTACAAAGGAGGAATTATTGCCTCCGCCATGCTCCATATGCAGCACCAGAGCTAGGTCAAGCAATCTAGCCTCCAGATTGGTATAGCTGCTGTCGGACCGTAACATATGCAGAATATTCTCAGCTGTGCTCAAATCTGGTCTGGGACTGTGAATAAATAAACTTTTTTTGCCGTGAAAGTGCGAGAAAGCCTGATAACCATAGACCGCCAGCGACGGAAAGCTCGCGATCAAACCCAGACATTGCCTTAATACGTTGGGGATGGACGTATCATCGGCATTATCATCATAACTATATAAAGCCAGTACACTTCTGGAGATTACGTTCATCATATCCCGGCTAGGTGCTTTGAGAATCGTATCGCGGACAAAATCATCTGGTAAGTTTTGATTAACGGCCAGGAGTTGCTTTAAACCCTCCAGTTCATCCTTCTGAGGAAGGTTTCCAAACAGCAACAGGTAACAGGTCTCCTCAAAACCGAAGCGGCCATCGGTCCAAAATCCTTTTACAATATCATTAATATCGATTCCCCTATACATCAGCCTCCCTGGTACCGGAATCATTTCATTTTCATCGATTATGTAGGAGTGCACGTCCCCAATCTCAGTCAGACCGACTAAGACACCTATTCCGCCGATGTCCCGCAGACCACGTTTTACTATGTACTTACTGAATAGAACCTCGTCTATTAGACTGCAATCTTCTGCCATACCTGAAAATCTTATCAACATGTCCTCTTGTTTATTATTGAAATCTGAATTGCCCATAATATCTCCTTTTCTGCCCTAAACCTTCCTTATATTTTTGTGCTTTTTATTTATATGGTACCAGAAAACAGGCCCTAATTAAACAGCGATACAAAAAATTTCCAAATATTGGGGAGCCAGCGCTCCAGTCCAGACTACCTTTCATAGTCATATAAACTATGAGTAATTATTGTATTGTTAAGATCTCGAGACGAGAATATATATAAATAAGAGTACTAAAATTATTATTAATGACAAAATACTAATTATAAATGATAGAATAATTAGTAAATTTAATCATGTCAACAAGAATATGGCGTTTGAAATTTAATGGTTGAGCTGCTGTCAGGTAAATGTACAGCAGCTTTCAGGAGGCAGTAAAAGTGAGAATTAAATCAATAGCAATCACGCTAATACTATTAATCGGAGTAATGGTAGTATTTCCACCCCAAGCAATTACCGCAGTATATAAGAATGTATACTCCAGCCTCTATAAAGAGACAGATATTCCATATGCCGATCGTTCTGAGTCAGAAAAATTAGACATATATTGGCCAGACAAGTTTGATGGTCCTTATCCGGTTATAGTGTCGATTCACGGCGGCGGCTATTGCACCGGAGATAAGGTTGGTTCAGATGCCCTAGTAGCGTGGGAAGGTTTGAAGAGAGGATATGCGGTGGTGTCTGTTAACTATCGTTTAAGTGATGAGGCAACTTTTCCCGCCCAAATTAATGACATAAAAGCCGCGATACGCTTCATCAAAGCCCACGCGGCCGAGTATGACCTAAAGCCTGACAAAATAGCAGTATGGGGCTCCTCAGCGGGTGGAACCCTGTCCGCCCTGGCCGGTGCTACAGCCGATGTTAAGGAGCTGTCAGACCTGAGTCTTGGTAATCCTGATCAATCGGAGCGGGTCCAGGCTGTGGTGGATTGGTGCGGCCCTATGAACCTCCTAACGATGGATGACCAATATGAAGAGAGCGGGGTCAAAGGATTTCCAACCAACATTCCCACTTCTTATGGTTCCAAGTATTTGGGCGGATTAGTTGCTGAACATCCTGACCTGGCCGCAAAAGCCAACCCCGAAACCTACATTACCCCGGATGATCCGCCAATTTTCATTCAACATGGTACTTTGGACGACTGGGTACCGGTGCAGCAATCTATAGAATATGCCGCTAAACTAAAACCAATACTGGGTGAAGATAAAGTGCACCTCGAAATAATACCAGGAGTAGCCCATGGGGGCCTGCCGTTTAACAACTCCGCCAATGTTCAGGAAGTACTCGATTTCTTAGATCAGACCTTGAAATAATTGAACCGAAAAGATGGCCTACGGTCTCTTCTTAAGCCGTAGGCCCAACCTCAAAACCAGGGAATCGATCCAAGTGTATACCGCCGGATCGATTTTTATTTTAGATAGAATAATTCCCCACTCTGTTCCACCACATTGTGTTTTACCAACCTCTGCAGATGCTGCTCCACCGCCATCTTTTCAAACCACATAAGCAGCGGAGTAAGGGTATTGTTCTCCCCGTAGATTATCTGCCGATCAGCCAACTGCACAACGGTCTGAGGTGATTGCAGGGCTTTGACAATAGCGTCTTCTTTGCGATATATAATCTCCATATACCTATGCAGCCGGGCTTGAATATCATTGTTAATGATTCCCTTATGTGAGGAAACAATGATTCGCGGCTTCAATTCCAGGCACTTCTGAATAGAGAGGATGAAGTCGTCTATATTGCTGCAGCGGTGGGCATACCAGGGGCCAAAGCTGCTCAAATCGATATCGGCGCTAAACAGCACCTCCGTTTTCTCATCATAAAATGCACAGTGTCCAGGGGTGTGACCCGGGGTGTGAATCACCCGCAGATGGACATGTCCAAAATCCAAGATTTCTCCGTCCTCAAATTCACGGTGTACCGGCGAAGCATGGAGGTCGATGGAATCAATAAATTCCTGCCCCAGTTTTTCCCCGCCAAACTCACTAAATCCGTAATATTCAAGGAATGTGTCCAGAGACCGGGCCCCCTCTGCATCCTGGGCATGCATCCATACCTTGGCCTCCGGGAAACAATGGTTGTTCAAGATGTGATCTTCATGGAAATGGGTATTGACAATGATATCCACTGGCTTTTTTAGCAACTCCTGCAGGTTTTCCGGGCCAAAGGAGGTATCGAATAGGGCCCGCTTATCGTCCTCGATGAGCAAACAGTTGCAATATGGAAATCGGGCTTTGTCAGGTGCTTCGATAAACTTGATCCGTTCCGTAATATTGATCACTGCTTTTCCTCCTTCCTTTATCATATAAGTAATCTGACGATCTGATATTTAGCTATCTGCCGGTCCATACCAGCCGCTGCAAATAATCAAGCTCTCACGGTTTTATCCACCAATCAATATCCCGGTACTCCTTCTGCACCTCTTTCAAACTAACCTTTTCTTCCTGAAAACGTTGTTTCATTTGTTTTAGCCATAACCCAAAATGTTCAGCCACTTCCTGATCAGAAAAACGGAAGTGGCTGTTTCCACTAAAACTCGGAATATTATCAAACTCTAAAGTTCCTTCTGCTCCACAAATTGGACACTCCACTTTACCTCCTGCTCGCAGGCGGAAGAGGTCAGACCCGCAGAAGGGACAATCCCTTTCCCCAGGAGAGTAGGCTCGACCACCAAAAAGTTCCTGGCCTAACTTCAGCGCATACTTTCGATTCCCGGGGTCCAGCATTGACTCACCCGGAAGGGTGGCGTGTACCTGCCAGCAGTCAACTATCTTCATCTGGAGAAGGCGCGGCATAATCATAGAAGCAGCCTTGCTGTAACCTTCCCAGCCCTTGGTCCCATAAGGAATAACAATAGCACAGGGTTTACCCTGAGTCTGTTTTACATGATTCCCCATCCCCACCAGTCGATCGGTAAGCATCTTATAATATCCATGCGGCCCCAGGATATAAACCGGAACCCCAATGATTACAGCGTCGGCCCTTTTAATTCTGTCAAGTACAAAATTAAAATCATCCTTTACCGCACAATCATGGTCTGGCTGCAGGCATCGGTAGCAGGCCCGGCACGACTCAATTTTTAAATCGGTTAAACGTATTAGCTCCCGCTTATATATTTCGGGTACGCCGTTCATGATCTCTTTGACTAGAAGTTCGCTGTTACCCAGCTTTCTATGTGATATTACTATTCCCAGCACCTTTTTCATAAGATCACCCCTTAGTTTTTACCCTTCGTTTCCACAGGATAAAATTCATAAACGCTCATTAATGAATATACCTACGTTCCGTAAATATGTCAAAAGTGATCTATTTAGTTGATGCTAAAAATAGTGCAAGACTTCTAATTGGTTTTCAATAGCCAAGATCGGAATACCCTGCTTATTATTGAATTACATTGGGCTCAACTTTATTCGGACCATTCTCAATTTTCTTTAAAGGATTTAATGCTGGTCCCTCTATAATATGGCCTTCATAGTCAAACCGGGAACCATGACAGGGACAATCCCAGGATCTTTCAGCCTCATTCCACTGGAGTTCACAGCCCATATGGGTACAGGTTATATCTACAATATGCAGCTTGTCATTTTCATCTCTGTATGCACCTGCTACCTTGCCATCCACATTAATAATCTTTGCTTCGCCTATGTTAATTCCCTCGTTATCTTCAGTCGCTTGAAGTTTTCCGGATACATAATTTACAACAAAATCAGTACCTTGTACAATTAAGTTTTTTATATTGGGAATTCTTGAAGGGTTGAAAACTGGTGCCCATGGACTTTCGCGTTTGGTTATCAAATCTTTCAATATGATCGCGGCAGCAGTTCCGTTGGTCATTCCCCATTTGCCGAAACCAGTGGCAACAAATATATCAGTACTTTGCGAGGTAAGATTACCCACATAGGGAACTCCATCCATTGTCATGCAGTCCTGCGCAGACCATCTATACGGTATATCCTTCACTTGGAAAGTACTTTTGGCAAAATCTATTAAATTAGCATAGTGCCGATTGGTATTTTCACTTTGCCCGGTTTTATGCTGATCTCCACCCACCAGGATTAATTCCTCATCCCCCAAGCTCTGAGAACGAAGTGATCTGAGAGGATCTTCTGCTGATATGAACATGCCTTCAGGGAACTTATCTTTGATGGTGACCCCTACAATATACGATCTCTCGGCATACATTTTGGAAAAATATAACCCGCCGCCATCAAAAAACGGGAAGTGGGACGCGATTATAACTTTGTCCGAGCTTATTTTTTTACCCGAACTGGTAATAATCAAATAGTTTTTACCTTTTTCAATGTTCATGGCCCGCGTTTGCTCAAAAATATAGCTGCCGCTATCTAATACAAGCTGGGCCAGCACTTTAAGATATTTGAGGGGATGGAATTGAGCCTGATTATCAAAACGCAGAGCTGCCTTAATTGAAAAGGGTAGTGGAATTTCGTCAACAAGAGATGCTTTGATGCCTAAACTGGAAGCTGCCTTCGCTTCGTCTTCAATATCCTTAAGGTATTTATCTGATTGGGTATAAACATAAGCAGGGCGCCACATAAAATCACATTGTATTTTATTTTTCTCGATAATATCGGCAATAGTGTGTATGGCACTTTCATTGGCTTCAGCATATTGCCCAGCCTTTTCGGCACCCATATCTTTCTTTAACCGCGCATAAATAAGGGAGTGCTGGGAGGATATTTTAGCAGTGGTGTGACCGGTTGTCCCGTGCAGAATTCTATCTGCCTCAACTACCGCAACTTTTAGTCCCTCTTGTACTAAAAAATAAGCCGCGGTAATGCCTGCTATTCCACCTCCCACTATTGCTACATCAACTTTAATATCCTCATCCAAGGTTGGGTAATTTGTCTCCGGTGTAGAAGCAATCCAATAGGCGTTGGGCAAACCATTGAATTTAATTTTACTATTAGGTATCTTAATCACTCCCTTTAATATACTAAATTTATATTGTCTTAATATTATATAGTTGGCTATTTAGGGGGAAAATATAAGTGTAGTATTCGGCGTTATAGAGGGCGAGGATATATGATAGAAATATCGGTTAACAGTATGCCGCGGCGGCTCAAGGGCCTATATACCCTGATTAGGGTTGTGCCTCTGCTTTGCTGGGGAATTTCCTCCAGCTTAGTAGGGCTAGGATTTTCCTATTCTTATAATAACAGACTTAGTTGGTTAAATTATGGCTTAATTTTTCTGCTAATCATACTTATTCATGGAGTAATTTCGCATGCCTTTAATGATAGAGAGGATTGGCTGTCAGGCACCGACCCCTTAAGTACAGGGGTACTCTCGGGAGGTTCAAAAGTTATTGCCCAAAGCTTTTATAGACTTGAAGAATTGTCATGGATCGCTCGGAGTGCCTTGTTGCTGGTATTGCTTATTTCTACCTATTTCTGGTGGAATTTTGGCATCTCGGTTTTAATTTTTTTTGCCGTGGGTATTTGGTCCGCGATTACCTACACCTGTCCTCCCCTTCGGTTTTCGTATCATCCTTTGACCGGAGAATGGCTATGTGCCTTCCCTGCCGTCTTAGCATGTACAGTTGGCACTTTTTATGTGCTTACGGGCACAATATACCCAATGGTAGTAATTGGCGGTGCAATTCATGCCCTGCTAGCCATGGGTTTATTAATGCACCATCATTTGAGTGATATCAGCAGTGATCTCCAGGCAAATCCTCGCAAATTAACTACAGTTGCACTGGTATCAATAACTCTGGGCATAGGTAAGACTCCCCTGGTTGAATTGGTTTATTTCTTAATGGCCTTGGTATTGGGGGTAGCCGGAGCTCTCCTCTTTCACCCGGTCTTCTGGATCACTATTCCGATAACACTAGGCTGTATGAGGGTAGCCCTTACTACCCATCCAGAAGACATCCTAAGTATTACCAACCAGGAATATCTGCTCTATTGGCTAATCATCGGTGACGCCGTTTCCAAAACAGTATTCTTATTTTATTAGTCTAGAAAGTCTCCCCAATCTTTCCCTTTATCAATTTAGAGCACCGCACTATTTATCCATCCCTAGGATTCTTATTATTGATCTGTGAAAATTGTGAGGAAAGCCCGCATGTGGGTGATGCAGAAAGACACACGAATTCTTATAGATCAAGCCCAGTTCGTCAGCAATCGATATTACTGCCTTGTCAGCTGAACCCTGCTGAAACCAGACATTATTAATACCCTTGTCCTTGCATTTTGGAAGCAGGCTCTCGGTAACCCGGGGTGGAGTGAAAAAGATAGCAGCTGGTATTGCAGGCAGAGATTCCAGGGAATTATAACATGCTTGACCCTCGATAACATCTGTATTAGGATTTACCGGATATATTTCATATCCCTCGTTTTTTAAGAAGGCGCATGCTCGACGACTAAAAGACTTAGGATTGCGTGATAGACCCAGTACCGCAAACCGATTGAACTTCGCAAAAAAGTCATTCATAAATTAAATCCCTCCTTAAACTACTGTCAAGGTCCTCTTTGATTAATTATAATACCCTATGTCACAAACACACAGCATATTTTAAGCTTTCTTTCAGTGTGGTTTCAGCCATAAACTGCACAATAAATATAAATTATGGAAGGAAATCACTTTCCACAATCGCCAAAAAATGAATTTTATAGAGGTGTTATAAGTGGATAAGAACAAATTTAAACTAGTTTTAGATTTGGTAATGGCCTTAAGTTTGCTGTTGATTATGGTACCTAATCTACTCGGTCAACCTGTTCATGAATGGGCGGGTTTGATAATGGGTGCAATGCTCTTAATTCACATAGTATTCAATTGGAATCGTATAAAGAGCGTTACCTTAAATTTCTTTCATAAGCTGAGCTTTAAGATTAGACTTACCTATTTTCTGAATCTGCTATTATTTATAGGTTTTGTATCCATTATCATCAGTGGAATGTTCATTTCTAAAAGTATCGATTTTTCCTGGCTAGGGATTAGCAGAGGCAGTGGGCTGGGTTGGAAATCGCTTCATTCAAGCATTTCATACCTGACGTTCTTGCTTGTGGGCATCCACATCGGAATGAATTTTCATTGGGTACTTAGTGCAGTCAAACCAATCAAAACCAATCTTCGTTTAACTTATTAAGGGGGTCTCTAGAATGATATTTAGAAGAAGAATTGCGCAAATAGTCTTGATATTATGTATATTGGCCGCTGGCCTCTATTCTTTTATTTCCCTGGACTATTTATCGAAAGTCAACCCCATAAAAATTATTCAGGCTGTTCAATCATTTGGCCAGAATAATAGTATTGTACTCGAAGGTGGCCATGCATCTGCATCAAATCAACCACCCCCATCGGCAGGGACTAATCAAGCTCTCCCAATCCATTCTAAAGGAGAAAATTCATCCTTTGGCTCCTTATGGAATTTGCTTTCATTTTTAGGAGTGTTCGTCTCGACCACAACCATAACTCACCTTATTGACCAGGCATTAAGGAAACCGCGAAGGGTGGCCAAGGCGTAGAATTACATACGGTCGCACTTAGCCCGCGGCGCCGGTGATACTAATGTGCTTTTTCGAAGGATCCCAATTGTACTCGGGTATTACTATTCAAGTAATTCCGCAATAATTATTAGTTTTTCATATGGAATGTCTTTCCATTTTCTAGCGCTTTGTAGGGTTGGTTCAGGAACGAGCGGACTAATTGTTTTTTGAAGCCGACCAGCATTATGAAGTATAATAGCTTCTGGAGTATGCTTCTCACCATCCCGTTTAGTCGGTTTTATTGCCATAGAAGTATATCTACTGACCACATCAATCGCCCCTTTTAATTTTTAAGAATAATCAGGCAACTCCCTCATATTAATATATTCTTAGCTATTTTATCCCCAATCAGGGGCATCTTGCCCTCCTAAATATCCGCGTTCCTCAATGACGCCCTCTCTCGGTATAATTACGATCAGGTGGTCCACCATTCTGCCCCGGACCATCTACCTTCATATATAATGGCATCGTCAATATAACAACTACTAAGACCCCGGTAAATATCGCTACCAATCGTTGATACCTAACTTCAGGTATAAGTCGGCGATACATGACCTGAAACTGCTGCCAGTGCAAAACTATATGCAGAATTAACAATCCTCCAATTGTATAAGCCAGGGTTTCATGTAGATCTCCTTTAATAAAATATATGGCTAGCATCACCAGGAACATCACGATATCAAGTATTATATTGTTATTCCCAATATTCTTCTTCAACATGGCTATAAATTGCTTCCAGTGCAAAACCAAATGGAGAATTACCAATCCTCCAATCGTATAAGCCAGGGTCTCATGTAGATCACTTTTAATACAAAAGATGGCGAGCATCACTAGGAACATCACGATATCGAGGATCGTATTACTATCTCCTTTGTTTTTCATAGCTTTCGTCTCCTTCTTTTCTATTTGGTAAAATTAGTATACAAGTTGAAAACAAAATAAACTGAAACAAAGTTTTAAGTTTTTTTAAAGAAAGACGAAACTTTTATTAAAATCCCTTAATACCATGCTGAATCAAACAACAATTTAAGAAATGTTAATATTCTATTAAAGCTGAGTTTATAACTTACTGTTAATATATAGTTGTACCACTCTAAACAGGGGGATCATATGTCCATATTAGAAAAACGCAAATCATTAAAATACAAACTGGCCATCTCTCACATTTCCATGATTATCGTTCCTGTGCTCTTACTCGGCCTTGCTGATTTTTTCTGTCACCACATATTTAATCTCCACTCATCCCCTGATGAACCAAAAACAGAAAGCGTTTTAAAACAAGATAGTACCCTTGTTTCAGAACTGGATTACTTAATTAACAGTAATCCAGATAGTCTGATGGATGCCAATTATTTAGAGCAGCTTAATAAACAGATAGGTAAGGACTCCTTGTTTGTGATCATAGAAAAGGATGCAGCTTTAATATATATCCCAGATGGTATTGATGAAGCAGGACTTATAGCGGCTAGCACGGAACTTAAAAGCGGAATCCCTCCAGATCCCCATGGATACCTACTTCTTAAATATCGTGATTTCCAATACACTGATAATAGCACTGGACATATCTATTTCCTCCCCAAAGACAAACCAGCCGGGCCTGACGAGGGACTGATATTCATCATTGCGCTGCTGCTGGGAATGATTATAAATGTTTGGATTAGTTATCACGTTGCATCCAATATCATTGCTCCTTTAGGAATTCTTAATAGAGCTACTGCTGATATTTCCCATGGCAATCTTGATCGCGCTATCGAGTCTTTATCTCAAGATGAGGTAGGAGAGCTTTGCCAATCCTTTGAAAAAATGCGTCTACAGCTAAAAGAGGCGCAAACCCTTAGCAAGCGTTATGAAAAAAACCGCAAAGAGTTAATAGCGAATATTTCTCATGACTTGAAAACTCCCATTACATCTATACGCGGCTATGTTCAAGGGATAATGGAAGGAGTAGCCCGTACCCCTGAAAAGGAAAGCAAATATATTCAGATCATTTATAGCAATGCAGTACAGCTGGACCGCTTAATTAACGAGTTATTTCTATTTTCCAAGCTTGATTTAAACCAATTGGAATTTGAATTCGAGGCCATTAATATCGAAGATTACTTGCATGATTGTGTGGAAGACAAGGGTTATGATATAGAGAATAAAGGTATAAAACTTAACTTCACTTCTATGTATTCCAGCCAGGCATTGGTACTAGCCGATCGCCAGAGACTGCAACGAGTCATAAACAATATATTGGTAAATGTGGAACAACATCAAGATTTGTCCAAAAAACAAGCATTATTAGAAATCATATTGAGCGAAAATAATGACGAAGCCATTATTGAGATAAGGGACAATGGTAAAGGAATATGTACGGAAAATTTGCCTTTCATTTTTGACCGACTTTATCGAGGTGATCCTTCCCGAAACCGGCAGAGTAGAGGAAGCGGGCTAGGGCTATCCATTGCCAAACAGATAATTGAAGCCCATGGTGGGCGAATCTGGGCAGAAAGTGAGATAAATATCGGAACTAGCATATTTTTCAGTTTAAAAAAGATTATTTCGGCAGGTACGCCCATATACATTAATCCTACCAAGGAGAGCATTAAATGAAAAAAATATTGATTATTGAAGATGAACTTAATATTGCTGAACTGGAGCGAGACTATTTGGAGATAGAAGGATTCATGGTAGAAATTGAGTCCACTGGCAATGTGGGATTAAGCAAGTGTCAAGATGAGAATTATGATTTAATTATTCTCGACCTCATGCTGCCTGGTTTGGATGGTTTTGAAATATGTAGAAGATTACGAAAAACTAGCACCATTCCTATAATTATTGTCTCAGCCAAAACTGAAGACATGGATAAAATTCGGGGGCTAGGTTTGGGAGCTGATGATTATATGATTAAGCCCTTCAGTCCCTTGGAAATGGTAGCCAGAGTTAAGGCTCATATAGCCAGGCATGAACGCTTACTAGGTTTTAGACCGGATAGTGGTGATGAAATAGAAATTAAAGGCCTGGCTATTAATAAAACCTCCCGCAGAGTCCTGCTGAATGGCCACGAGGTAGCGTTTGCTTCAAAAGAGTTTGACTTGCTGGTTTTTCTAGCTTCAAATCCCAATCGGGTACTTACCAAGGAACAAATCTATGTGCAAATTTGGGAGGCAGAAGCCTTCGGAGACCTTACTACCGTAGCGGTTCACATTAGAAAAATCAGGGAAAAGATTGAAATCGACCCCTCTAATCCTCAATATCTTGAGACTGTATGGGGGGCTGGGTACAGGTTTACCGCTGGTTAAGCATGAGCTTGCCAAACCGGAGGATTGGAATCTCAGTCCCCTTTCTAGATGAAGCGCGCACTTTTGTACATATCCATTATTATCTTGATTTCACCTATTTCTTCTCGGTCTCAGCATCAGTATTAATCCGTGATTCAAACTGGTTATTCAAATCTTTTTGTAGCTTAGTCCTTATATTTTCCTTTTCGGCATCTCTTAATGCCGGTATACCTGCTTCTTGCATGTCTGTCTCCTGGGCTTTAATAACATCGACTTGTAGTAGCCAGGCGGCAATTTATTTATTTCAATATGATAAATAGAAGAAAATGACTCAAAATGCTTTCTCGCCAATTGAAGTTACTATTTTTCTAAAATTTGAATATATTATCGGAGACCACGATTTCGCGAGAGGGTGATCATTTGCAAAGTCTGTCTCTAGATAAGCTCGCAGCGCTCATGAATGGTAGAATATTGGTTAGGGCATACAACCACAAAATCCCGTTCAGCGTCAGTCAATTTAACACTGTCATGTTCCAAAGCATAGTATTTTGGGATAAGCCTTTCAGACATGAGAGTGCCTTGCGAAACCAACTTAAAAACCTTGATGTACGCTGCTTGATCATAAAATCTTCCAGTAATATTAACGCTAATAAGTGGAAATCGGCGGGCATAGCTGTTATCGAAGTTACGAGACCAAAAAGTGCCTACCGAGACTTGGCTTTGTTTTACAGGAAGCAGTTCTCGGTCCCATTCATTCAGGTTATTGGGAGCTCAGGCAAAACAACTACCACAGAGATGATCGGATCAGTATTAGGTGAAAATTTTCCTATTTTGTCTACTATTGCCAACACGAACTCGCCGGTTGGGGTGGCGTATAATCTATTCCGTTTGAACAAAACCCATCGGGCTGTCGTTCTGGAGGCAGGAATGAAAGCACCAGGAATAATGCGGATTACTTCTTCTCTAATTAGGGCTAACATCGGCGTTGTCACTAGTATCCACCGCGCTCATTTACTCCGCCTGGGTTCTATCCGCAAGATTATTTCCGCCAAAGCCGAGCTATTAGAGTTCTTATCGAAATCAGGAACCCTGATAATAAACTGGGACGATCCCAATTGCCATAAGTTTCCATTGCACAGATACAAGGGACGCATTTTACGTTATGGCTTTTCTGACACGTGTGACCTGTGGGCTTCGAACATTCAACGCCAAGGGGTCTGCACCAACTTTATAGTTCATGCCAGGCAGTTTGAATTTCCCTGTACAATTAATATCATTGGAAAATATAATGTGGGCAATGCTTTGGCAGCAGTTGCAGTTGGTTTGAAAATGCAGATGACTCCGGCCGAGATTGCTCAAGGTTTGGAGCGCTTCCAGCCTAGGGACGGGAGGTTAAAAGTTCATCCTACAAGTAATGGTGCAGTTATTATTGATGATAATTTTAATGCTAATCCTGACTCAACCCGCATGCTGGTAGATGAATTGATCGCTATGGCTCTTGAACAGCCGGTAGTGTTGATCATTGGAGATATGGAACGCCCCTCCCCAGGCATAGCAAAATATGCACGCCGGGTTCATTTCAATATTGGCCGTCAACTGGGCCAAGGTAATTTTCAACATGTGGTGGCAATCGGCAAATGGGCCAGCGAATATGTGCGAGGAGCTGTTCAGGCAGGCTTTCCCCAGGATAAGTTAAGCTACTATTCTAAGGTCCCCGCCGCCCAAGACGAATTTAATCTTTTGCTCACGCCGGGAACTACCGTGGTTCTTAAGGCTTCTCCCTACACAGATTTAACCTGCCTGCGCATCAATTCCACCGATATATAGGAAAACGTTAATAATTCGGTGGCTTATGGGGATTATTCCGCGAAATATAGATGAAATATTCCATCAGATAGTGGAGGTGCCTGGCTTTTATATACTTTTCTGTAAAACTATCTGATTTAGAACTAAAGTGTAGGTGTTTCTAAATTGCATACATACAAACGCAAAAAAGACCTTTGCAGGTCTTTTACATGCTAAGTATCTTGTAAACTTTTTGTTCACCATAAAAGTTCTATTTCCATTCTTTTTAAATCCACACTGGCATTAAGAATTTTTACAGTAGAGCCGTTTGTTATCCTTTCTTCCCCAGCGAATCATGTACAGTAAGCAGCCATTCGCTGATAGAAATACCCTGTGGGCACGAATATTCGCACAGTGCGCATTCAAGACACTGCTCAGCCCGTTCGTCCTCGGGCATGAAGCGCGAATAAACTGTCTCGGCACTTTGCATGTCATCATACATGATACCATTATTGTATATCTCAAAATTTCTAGCAATATTGACCCCGTTGGGGCAGGGCATACAATACCCACATCGGGTGCAGGGAATAACCGCCCGCGACTCAAATTGTCGGCGAACCTCGCTGACAAAATACAGGTCGTTGGCATCTAAGGTATCGATTCCTGAATGATCTGCCGAGGAAAGATTGTCTTTGACCTGCTCAAAGGTGCTCATTCCGCTCAGTACCATGCTCACCTGAGGATGATTCCATACCCATTGCAATGCCCAGTCAGCTGGAGTTCGCTGCTTCCCCTGCTGACTGAAAAGTTCGCCAATTGAACCGGGCGGATTGGCCAGTTTACCACCCAACAGGGGTTCCATAACAATAACCGCCAGGCCTCGTGCTGCCGCATCGTAAAGACCCAGCATGCCAGCTTGATTGTCCGTATCCATATAATTATATTGGATTTGGCAGAACGTCCAATCGGGATAACCATCAATAATCTCGCGAAAAGCATCATACTTATCATGGAAAGAGAACCCTATATGCCCTATACGCCCATCTTTGATGGCAGCCTCCGCTTTTTCGAGAAGGTTAAGATTTAAGATCAAATCCCATTTTTGTTTGTCCAGTCCATGAAACAGGTAGAAATCTATATGCTCGGTTTGGAGTTTCTTCAATTGTTCATTCAAAAATTTATCGAAATCCTGGCTCTGCTTAACAAACCAGAGGGGGGATTTGGTGGCCAGCTTCACTTTCTGCCGGTATCCGTCCTGCAGGGCTTTCCCCACCACGATTTCACTATGGCCGCCATGGTAGGGATAGGCGGTGTCCACATAATTGACCCCGGCATCGATAGCGTAGCGAATCATATGGATGGATTCTTTCTCATCAATATTCTGGCTCATAGGATTGCCATCCAGGGTCGGGAGACGCATAGCCCCAAAACCCAGTGCAGACGCTTTCCAATCCAGTTTTCCAAATTTACGGTATTGCATTGATACACCTCTCTTGATTATGTAGTCTCAACTAGCTTTTACTAATAGCATCATAGCATTCCTAAAACTGCTTAACTATATTTTTCTATCGCTGTTATTTAAACCACTTTGTCAGCCTAACCGCTTTCATCGTCAAACAGGCTTGGACTAAAATCCTGCATAAAACAGCAGACCCTTACGGGTCTTTTATCAAATAATGCTATATACTTGTGGAGGCGGGAGTGTCGAACTCCTTCCGCAAAAAGACCCGCTCTATTTCTCTGATTCATCAGCCTCTTTCAGTAATTTATCGGCCTCATCACTCAATTGCAAATCCCCTTCTTCTGATCCAAAGATTTCCTGAGTATTCAAGATTGCTTCTTTAAGGTTCTCGGAAATAATTTCGGTATCTTCACGCTCCCCGCTTGGATCGATACCAACAATCCTATAAATGTCTCCCTCTTTTACTACATATAACTCACGACGTTCGTCTATTCCATCTACATCTATGGTGCCGATAAACATATTTTCCGTTTCTCTATCATTTTCGTCCTGAATAATGTTCTCTATTTCAATCCCATCAATAAGCCACCCTTTATCTTCGTCATAGGTTTTTTCGCCGTTCAATTTCCCCCACAGTTCCTGAGTATATGGAAGTACTATATTGTCCAAATCGTTAGCAATAATAATCGTATCGTCCTCTTTATAGATATCCAGGCTTTTTTCCATATACAATCTCCTTCCATCCGCTCTGGTTACACCTACCAGACCACCCTCACCTAATGCTAATTAAGCTATTAACAAATCCCAGGGGCCGTACCTCCCTCTTCACAGGATAATGCTGTAATTGTCTGTATTTCCATTTTAACTAGTTCTAAGCATGGTGTCAAAACGAAGGCACTCCGCCACCACCCCTATAAATTATATAAATTAATGTCATTAACTCGTAAATCTCTATTTGTTTTAAGCTTACTTTCATCTAATTTTCAGGGTATTTTCATACTGTAGGGTTATATTAATATTGTATTTCACTTACCCTTTCACAGTAATTCTCCTATTTAAAGGCCGGGGCTTAGTCCCGGCCTTTACAGTTTATACTCCCAATTCCTAAATAAAAAAAAGACCCCCAAGGGTCTTATGTTAAGCAAGTACTCGCTATATAGTTGGTGGAGACCGGGGAATACCCACATTCTCTTTTTATGTAATGTTATTTCTTGAATAAGAATAACACGAAAAGTGCTATACCGACTCCATAGACAATATCACCCCAAGGAATCTTTTTGATCATTTCACCACCTCCAACCCTGATTATTTAAATTATGATAACATGAAGGGCCGGGGATAGCTTTGACCATTTATTTCCGTTGCTTGTATAGTGACCTAATTTTGGGAATCTCTGTTTAGACTCGTCAATCCACCTTATTCCACAATTAAGTTTAATAGATAAGGGCCTTGATTAAACCGACAAAGTTTTACTTTTTACCCAATATTGTCGAAAAAGTTACCTAATTTCTTGAATTCTCTTTTATTGCATGTTAGACTGATATAGTAGCTAAGTACATAGTTTGAGTTGGTGCAATTTATGACTTTTGGTAGTGTAAGTTTTTTTAAAAATCTTATTATTGGTATGATATTTCTTATATTATTATTAATATCTGTTTTAATATTTAATAGTTTTCACTCTATTCTATATTCAACTGGAACAGAAAGTCCTGATAAAGTTGTACTCTCCTCTCCTACAAACGAAAGCAGCTCGGAAGATCTTTCTAATAGCGATGAAATCGGTATGGAGACTACTACAAATAATGGCACGCGATCTGTCGTTTCCGATACAAAAAAGGCCTATCAACTGCTATACCCTGATTTGTATTGTAATGAATCTAGTGAAGCTATAATAAAAAACAAAGCCGTTTATCTTACATTTGACGATGGCCCGTCTCAACAGACACTTAACATACTTAAAGTTCTTAGAGAAAACAACGTCAAAGCAACTTTTTTTGTAGTTGGAAAGACTGATGAAACTTCAAGAACAATTATGAAACAGATCGTTGATGAAGGCCATACAATTGGAATTCATTCATATACACATAATTACGAGAAAATTTACAACTCGGTTGAGGCTTATCTTGATGATTTTAACAATATGAATAATCTAATCTATGAAGCAACCGGGATAAAGCCTAATATATTCAGGTTCCCCGGGGGCAGCATCAACAGTTATAACGATGGAACATATAAAGATATTATCGAAGAAATGAGCCGGCGTGGTTTTACATATTATGACTGGAATGTTTCTTCCTTAGATACTCTATCTGATGCTACAGTTGCAAGTATAAACAGCAATGTAGTGGACGAGGTTTCAAAGCACTCCAGATCAATCGTTCTTTTTCACGACAGTGACGGGAAAATCCAAACCGTCAATTCTCTTGATGGAATTATTAAAGATTTAAACGATTATGGATATACTCTTGACAGCCTGACAAATAAAATTAAACCTATTATTTTTAAACATAAATAGTGAAATGAGGTTCATTTAATGGGAACAAAAGAAAATTTTAATCAGGCCATGCATGAGGTTTTTCCATTTATTAAAAATGCAAAAGGATCCGGTACTAGTGGTGGAATTAATTCTACCAACCTTGCAGAACAAGCGTCTGCCGAGTCAAAAACAAACGAACCGATTGATTTCCAGTCTGTTTATGATACTAAAAAGCAACAAAATATAGAAACAACCCATATTACAAAAGACACAAAAATTACGGGCACAATTACGTCCAAGTCCAATATTGATATTGGCGGTGATGTTTTTGGAGATGTTGAAAGTCAAAACAGTATTAATATATCTGGGAAAATTGAAGGAAATGTAAGCGGGAAAAACGTGGAAATTAACAATGCAATAATAAGAGGGAATATTCATGTGTCGGAACGTCTTAATATTACCAACCAAAGCGAGATAGTTGGTGACATATTTGCAAACGAGCTTCAGTTTAACAGTAAAATCAATGGTAATATCAATGTGAAAAAGGACATCAATATACAAAAAGAATCAACTATTATAGGAGATATTACCGCAATGTCAATCGGCATTGAAAAGGGTGCAGTTATTAAAAGCATGGTGAATATTACAGGTGAACGAAAAATGAGCAGCGAAGAAAATCTGGAGTAATCAAGCATTTACTTGTTAAATTCAAATTGCAATCGAGCAAAAGGCTTTTAGGATTTTTCCTAAAAGCCTTTTATTTAGGGAAGGCGGTTCTACACATATAGTTCACACTAATCCTGAAGCTCTTCTCATAATTAAGTAAATTTGGGGGCCGATCACTCTTCCTGGCTTTTTTTCTTGGCCGGCAGGTTTATGGCTTTGGCTGTAGCGATAGCTCTTATGTCCAAAGATTCAGTGATATCACTGGGCACTACGATCAAGGTGTTCTGTTCATTTTTTAAGGCCTCATACATGATAGTCATAGCCCTTAATTTAAGGGCATTTTTGCTGGTGTCATAAATTTCGGCCGCTTCCACAAACTTTACCGCTGCCTCCACTTCTGCCTGTCCATATATCACCCGAGCCTGCTTTTCCCTTTCTGCCTGAGCTCCTCGAGACATAACTTCCTGGAGCTCCTGAGGTATGGTAACATCCCGTATTTCCACCGACATGGTTTCTATTCCCCAAGGAGTAGATTTCCGTCCAATGGTATCTTTTAGTATCTCGTCCAACTCGTTGAGATTGGATAATATAGCCGGCAGATTCATCTTGCCAACCGCATCGCGCAGTGACGTCTGGGCCGCTAATTCTACAGCCATACGGTAGTCGGCTACCTGCAGAGTGGCCATTTTTGTATCTACCACCTTCCAGAACAATACTGCCTGAATTGTAACCGCTACACCGTCTTTGGTTAACGTGGTCTCACTCTGAAACCTCGTAGTCTGCACCCTGGTATCAATACGAGATGCCACGGTCTGGATAATGGGTATGATAATAATTAGCCCCGGTCCCTTAATCCCTGTAAACTTCCCCAGAGTAAGTATAGCCAGTCTCTCCCATTCGGAAACCACCTTTATACTTACAGACAGCAGAAATACAATGATAATGGCTAGAAAAAAAGTTAATATTATTCCTCCCATAAAATATCCCGCCTTTCTGATAATCGTAATTGTTGAGGCATCCTGAAACTGCTCCAGTTTTAGGCTTAGACTATTTTAATAATGACACTAATAACAAATATTAACAAGCTTCTAAAGTATACTGCTCCCTAGGATGAGACACTGTACAGACAGCAATAAGCAGAAATGAAAGCATG
Organism: Syntrophomonadaceae bacterium; assembly: GCA_963665865.2. GTDB lineage: Bacteria > Bacillota > Syntrophomonadia > Syntrophomonadales > Syntrophomonadaceae > PHAA01. Next base: position 3,084,116 of record CAXXWF010000001.1, read on the forward strand.
GAAAATATAAATCACTATACCGCATCAATATTGAGAAACGCGAGATGCATATGCGGCCAAGTATGTAACCTGGAAAAAGGGGCTCAGATACAAGCATCAGAAGGGATAACCTTTCAGACCTTTGTTAGAACTGCAACAAGCGGATAAATAATTAATATTAATCCGCCTATTTTGGGTCTATTTAAACTATTATTTAATTCCTTATTTATCTACCTTGCTGATAAGACTGGACCATCTGCTTAACCATCTGGCCGCCTATACTACCAGCCTGGGCAGAAGTCAGATCTCCATTATAACCCTGCTTCAAATTAACTCCTACTTCACTGGCAGCTTGCATCTTGAAGGAATCCAGCGCTGCTTTTGCCTTCTTATTTGCCATTATCGAATTCACCTCCTTTATCTATATAATCGTATTGTTTACTGCTTCCCAACTTCTATGCTAGAAGTATTTTCAAGAACTAAGGATGGTTTGCTATTTAATCCATCTTCTATTAGAGAAAACTAAAGAACTGACCACATTTATGTATCATAATAATTTTTTACCATCCCTTCCGGCATGCTCTGGACTACACCGAACCCTCAAAAACAAAAAGACCCCGAAGGGTCTTATGTGAAGTGAATATGCGCTATAGGGACTTTATTCCAGCACTCATGTTATTATAGACTGTCTCCAAGATCAGACTTGAACTTGGCTGCTAATTTGCTTTGCCAATCTGAAACCGGTTCCAGTCTGCCAAAGAAGAAACGTAATACTTTAGGTTCTTCCACAAAATTCAATCCGCCCACCAATTCACGGTTCTCATAAAGCCACCCTATACGATCAATAGCATATTTGACCTGGGATAGAGTAAATACTCGCCGCGGCATAGCCAAACGTAAAAGCTCCATATTGGACAGCGGTTCAATTCCATTTTCATCTCTTTGTTCTGACAAAGTACCTCTTTCCATCCCCCGGACCCCGCTCGCTATATAAACCGCTGCCCCCAGGGCTCCAGCTGGGTATTGATTTTGAGGAACATGCGGTAAAAATGCCATGGCGTCTAGATGACAGCCCAAACCGCCACCGGGAGTAACCACCGGCACTCCTTTTTTCTGAAGCTCTGCAACCATATATTCTATAAACTGGGGTCCTTGATTGATCATATCTTCATCCATCGTTTCCTCAAGACCTACGGTCATGGCCTCCATCTCGCGTACCGACATCCCGCCATAGGTTAGAAAGCCTTCATATAACGGCAAAAGTTCACGCATTTTCAGGTACAATGTCTCATCACTGATACAAATCCCCCCGCCACGGGCACAGCCAAGTTTCCGGCCTGAATAGTAAATAATATCTGACAAATCGGCTATCTCGCGGGTAATCTCCCTTATGCTCATATCTTTACATCCATCTTCTCTTACCTTAATAAAATAGAGATTATCTGCCAGAAGACTAGCGTCAAGCACAAGCATAATTCCATTTTGTCTGCATATGTTGCTGACTTCGCGCATATTTTCAAGGGAAAAGGGTTGTCCTCCGATGAGGTTGGTGCCTGCTTCCAAACGTAAGAAAGCGATTTTTTCCGTGCCGTGCTTTGCTATTAAGGCATTCAATTTTCCGATATCGGTATTACCTTTAAAGGGATAATTACTAGTAATATTTAAACCCTCATCGATTACTATTTCTTCGACAATGCCGCCATTCATGGTTATATGAGCTTTGGTGGTGGTAAAATGATAATTCATCGGAACTATAAACCCTGGTTTCACAAAAACCTGAGATATAATGTTTTCACAGGCTCTTCCCTGATGGGCAGGCAGAAAATACTTTTTCCCGAATAATTCTATATTTTTGTTTTCTAGTCTTGTAAAGGTTTCAGAACCTGCATAACTATCGTCCGCTACCATCATTGCCGCCATTTGTTGATCACTCATGGCATTTACACCGCTGTCCGTGAGCATATCCAAAAATACGTCGCGGTTTTTAAGTAAAAAAGTATTATTCCCCGCCTCGGTAATGGCTTGCAAACGACTTTCAATCGGTACGAGATTTAATTTCTGAACAATACGGACTTTGTGCATTTCCAGGGGAACATTTTCACCATAATGAAATTTAATATTTGACACCAACCGCTCACTCCTTTGAAATATATTGCAGCTAGTATTCTGCGTTCTACTCCTAAACCCGATATGCTTTTTTCGGCAAAGAAAATAAAAAAGCGCATCCAGAAGGGTGCGCAAATTAATGACGATTCTTTCAGCCTTATTCTACCACCCTGCCATCCTACTATTTTATTCGCAATAAAAACTACTAACGCAAAACTACCTACCTACAGTAAAAATTATATACCAAATAACTTAATTTTGTATAGAGAAGAAGTAAATTACTAACTAATTGTTTGATGATATCATAGGCTACCGTATCTAGCAGTTTCAATTGGTTACTTATCCTATTTTTTGACATCTCTCCTGTCAGGGTTATCGTTTCGCTTGGACTGATCATCATTTTTCGCTTTGGTCTTGGAGCGATTATCATCTTTATTATTAGACTGCTGATCTTGTTTTTTAATATTTTCGCTTCTGGTTTTTTGGTTTTTGAGATAATCTTTTATGAAAACGCTATTATCGTTGTCGTCCACTTTGATCTCGGCTTCCTCACTACTCTTGGTTTTCTGCAGGGTGAATTTCTTCTGATTGGGAATTAATTCTACCTGGTATTTAGAAATCAATTGGCGGACGTTATTCTTCTTAACTTCGTCAATACTGACCTGATTATCTGTCTTGATCAATTGCTGGTATACCAAGTATTTGCCCGGGCTTAACCCTTCATTCTTGGCTGTAGTTCGAATTTCATCGCTGGCTGAATAAACCGTAACCTGACTTGTGTACCCATTTGCAGTTATGGTATTTTCCAGGAACTGACTAACCGCTTCCTGATCTATCGGTATAGGGTCCGTTCCCGAGGGACTCACGGTGGATATTATTAGGTTATCCTCACCGGGTTTAATATAATTCTGCTCAATCGCTTTAGTAATTACTTCCCCCAGGGCATCGTAAATGTTTAGTCCCTGAATTTCTTCTGGCTGTATGAGGTTGCTGGCATCATCATTGAAGTATTGGACATCGATTACGTTCAGATTTTTGTCCACAGCCATTTCCAGGCTGGGATTGATATCCAGGGAAACATAAGCGGCGGCTTGGGGTAGGTAGGCCTTGGGTAACAGGGCAAAGCTCATAAATACAATCAGCAACGAGGCCACCATCAATATGGGTTTTATTTCAGAGTGCAACGGGAAACGGCGATAGGCAAGCTCCGCTCCAATTTGTACTCCCTGATCCGGTAATGGAATCTTCTCATAGCTTCCATCAGGGGTTATGACTATGCAGTGCTTGGCACTGATTTTTACAACTATACCCTGTTTCTTAAACCACATTTGGATCGCCTCTTTTATTCAACAATTAAAATTAACATATGAGCGCAGGTATATAAATTGATTATGCATGTGAAGGATCAGCGCGCTCGCGATAATAAACTTTCTTCCTCTTTCCAGAACCCTGCGTTTTACTCCGCAAACCTTTTCCAATTCGTTCAGTGGTAATTGTTTCTTGCTGGTAAGGTACTCCATCAGGCTGGCTGATTCTGCCAGTTGACGGGCAACACCGAATAAGGTCTTCCGGTAATCGCTGTGCCGGGGTGAAACTTCCACCAGATCATCAAAACTGATGGAATAGGCGGATAGCATGTTCTCAAAGAGCTCCAATTCCTCACGGCGTTCATCTTCTATGGTTCGATTTAAGTAATCATCCCGGGCGATCTGGCCCTCAAGAGTGCAGGCCAATGTCTCGTCGTCCAGTTGGCAGACGCTTTGATATTTCCCTTCCTTACGAGCAAAATCCTTCAGCCGGCTTAAAATTACGATCCTACAGAAGGATAGAAAAGGAACCTGTTTGTCAGGATCAAAGGCATCGATAGCAGAATTAAAGGCTATCATGCCGATGCTCAGCTCATCATCCCGACCCCATTCAAGCATCCGCCCGCAAACCTGGCAGACAGTCTTCAGTATAAAAGGCTTATACTCTTCGACTAGCTTCTCCAGGGCAGACTGATCCCCGTTCTTGATTCTGGTAATTGTGTTTAACAGTTGCTGGTATGTATTGGAATCCATGCAAAGATAACCTCATCATACTGAACTATGGTTTTTCTAAGTAAGCAACCCTACTTAATATATACGCATATTCAGCCGAATATAAGAGGGTATACCCCCTCAAAAATAATTACCCCATCGTATTTTGTATTAAAAGAAAATAAAGGGGTTAAGGCCAAAACTAATATTGGCAGGAAGTCTTATCTAATTCTAATTTCCAGATTACACTATCACAAAGACAATTTGTTACAGTTTTTTCCGTTATATAAAATACACGAAGAAAGGTCTGCCGGATGGGTTACTCAAATATCTGAGAGGAGTGATGCGAAGGTAAGGGAGACACCTTCTCCGCAGCGACATTAATAGAGACCAAAGTGAGCACCAGCAGCCTTATATTGTGAATGAGACGAACATCGAGAATACCCGCAGGTGTAGTCACCAAAGGTAGAGGGTGTCACTGAGTATGAATATTCCGAGTAAAATAATTTAATGGAGGAAGAACATGTTAAATAGAAAAGGGTACAAATGGTTTTCCGTATTTGTTTTAGTTGCAACCCTGATGTCCGCTTTGCTATTGCAGCCTGCGTCGGCAAATACTCAACCACCGATTATCTCACCAGGCGGTGGAACCTTTACCTCTGCCCAGAGCTTGACCTTAAGCAATATTCCCAACGGGGATACCGTCTACTACACCATTGACGGGTCCGACCCCACCATTAGCAGCACCGCTATCACTTATGATGGTACCTTCACCGTAAGCAAATCAGAAACCATAAAGGCTACCGTCCATGATACAGTAACTGGTTGGAGCACAGTAGCATCGGCTGTTTTTGTGATAAATACTCAAACCTTGGTTCAACCGCCGATCATTTCACCAAATGGCGGCACTTTTGCCACTGCCCAGACCATAACCTTAAGCAATGTTCCCAACACGGCTATCGTCTACTACACGACCGATGGTTCCGCCCCCGCCAGCAGTACGACCGCTATCCCTTATACCGGGGCTTTCACCGTGAATCAATCTGAGACGGTACTGGCAGCCATCCATGATCCTGTAAGCGGGTGGAGCACAGTAACCTCAGCCGTATTCGTAATAAATAACACTGACGTACAGCCTGGGGACAGCGATCAGATTGCCCAGCTGAAACAACAATTTGCCACTGCCATCAGCAACAATCAGTTTAAGGAAGCCGCCAAAATCCTGCAACAGATTCAGCTGCTGGTCAAGCAGGGTTCAAGTGATGATCGTTTAAACAAGTTGAAAGAGCAGCTTATCAGCGCGGTTAATACTAACAACTGGGGCAAAGCAGAAGCTTTTTTGAAGCAAATTGTCAAACTGGATGGCTCTGATTGGGCTTATTCACAACTGGGGCAAGTATACGAGCAGGAAGGCAATGACAATGTCAACGTATTCAGCAACGGTGATCAGGTCGATTTTGACGAACAGCCCATTGTTGTAAACGGACGCACTTTGATTCCTATTCATAAACTAGCCAATGCCCTGGGCATATCCGACAAAAATGTCAGTTGGGACCCTAACGGTACAGTTACCATTAACAATGGATCCAATACGATAATCATCCGCGACAATCAAAACCAGGTTTACCTGAATGGTAAAGCTTATACCACTGACGTACCTGCCCAAATCCGAAATGGACGGATGATGGTTCCCCTCAGGACCATTGGTGAGTTGTTTAACAAAAAAGTACAATGGTATCCTCAGGGAAAAATTGTTACCATTAAATAGTGGGACACCACCTAAAAATAAATCTAATTGAAACAAAGATGCCCCCTATGGTAGAATTCAAACACTATCATAGGGGGTATTTGTATATGAGCATAATCACACGCCATCGCCCTTCACTTTAGATTCATATTTTTTCCTCTTACTCCGCTCTGTCATTATCATCGTGGGGGAATCGCAGTCTCTAGATATTGAAGCTTAATTCACCCTTCCAGCTATCGAAAGCCTCGTTTATCAGGCTGTCACATATTTCTTGATTTAGTCCCAATGAATCAAATACGCGGTCATCCAATTTGACATAGTCCTTCTTTCCTAAATAACTCCAGGCATAATAGTCAGCTATATGAACAGCACATACCAGTTGACGGTTCATTGTAGAACTGTCCAATGGGTTATGATGATATAAAGAGCTTTCCACAATCGGATAAGGTATTCCCCACCACTCAAGAAGGTATCCACCAATTTCCTGATGATTTACGGCAAACATTTCGCTTTCGGCGACATAAAAGGGACGCCCCTGTAAGGAGCTTTCCTTAAACCCATTCATGTAATTATCAGAAAAATGTTGCTGCAAAATAACCAATCCAATATCATGTAATAACCCAGCCGTCATATAGTTCTCTGGCAGCCTTTTCTTAAAAAACGCTTTATATTCAAATTCCATAATCTTATTGGTCAGGATGGCATGATTAGAGAAAAGGCGATTAAAATATGATGTTGAATTGGCGGCCACGTAGCTGAATATACTTGTGCTTAACACCATATTCTTAATAGCATTAAGTCCTAAATATATTACTGCCTGCTTAACTGAACCAATTTTTTTATTGTAGAATGCAGAATTAATTAATTGTAGGATCTTGGCGGAGACAGCCGGATCTTCTTCAATAATTGAGGCTATCTCAGCGGTGCTTGCTCCATTTTCAACAAGTACACATACTTTGGTATAAATATCGGTAACTGCAGGAAGCTGATCAATTTTATTAATAAAATTGAGTATATTTTTCGATGCCAACATATCTTTAAATTCAAATAGATATGGGATGACATCCAACATCTGCATAGGTTCCATTGGTTTCAGTAAATATATTTTAGCCGAACCGTCCAGCACAGCTTTGTAACACTCTTTTTCATCTGAAGATCCACTCAAAATAATTCTGATCGTTTTGGGATATAATATCTGCACCTCTTTCAACAGTTTATGCCCGTTCATTTGCGGCATTCTCATGTCGCTAACAACCATCTCTATATCGTTTTCAGACATAATTTTTAGAGCTTGTTTTCCCTCTTGGGCAAAATAAAGCTTGAAATTATGACCTGTAAATAGCTTCTGCAGTGATTTTAGGATCGCCTTCTCGTCATCTACAAAAAGAATGCTGTGCAAAATAACTTCCTCCCCTGAATTATTACTATGAAATAAAATCATCTAATATAGTTATCGGTTATTTATTTATTCAATTTATTTAGATTTTGTATTTTTACAACGAATTTGTATTTACCCTAACTAATTTACCGCCTATAGGTAAACCCAGCCATATCGATTAAGAGCTCCAGGTCTCATTGTCCGTGAATCCGCCATTTCTAGCAGCTAATAGCTTTCATTTGATCGGGTCTACTGGTTCAGGGATAGACATACAAACAAAAAGACCCCGAAGGGTCTTATGTTATGCGAATGCTCGCTGCTAAACTGGTGAACCAACTTGCCTGCGCATATCAATCATTATTCCTTTTTCTGGGCCATCATGGTGGTCTGGTACTCAATTACCTGCTGACCACGCTGATTATAGGTCTTATTTTTGTATATAAACAAGCTCATTTGGGGGTTTTTAGTCGGGCGGAAATCAACTACCTCAGCATCGGCTGTCAGGGTATCACCAAATAGCACGGGCGAGGTGATTTTTACATTATCTACACCAATATAAGCATAGATTTCATAGCCGTCTTTCGCCAATAGTTCAGAGATATTGTCGGCATGATGGACCAGCCCGTCAGCGACCGTGAAAATAATCGGGCCAGCCAGCGAACGCTCTTTGAACCAGGTTCCCTTGGCATATTCCGAATTACTGTGAACTGCCATGTTAAACCAAGTGAGTTGATGTAAGATTGAAAAGTCCCCCACGTCAAGTGTCCGACTAACCCGGCAAGGTATTTTGGTACCTGCTACTACACTACTCATTACCTGATTCCTCCTTATAATAATTATTATTTATTCATAACCTCCCCAGGGAGGTAAAGGGGTGTATCCTTTCTTACCGAGCAGACTATGCGACTGTCTTTAATGCCGGTAAAATTTAGCGAAGGGCCGAACCTGCAATAATCATACGTTGAGCTTCGGACGTGCCTTCACCAATTTCGGTTATTTTAGCATCGCGGTAAAGGCGTTCAACCTTCGACCCCTTCATGTATCCGTAACCGCCTTGAATCTGCACGGCATTGGAAGCGTGACGAACCGCGCATTCTGAACAGAACAGCTTGGCCTTAGAGGCAGCCAAACTAAATGATTTGCCCTGGTCCTTAATCCAAGCGGCATTCATATACATGAAACGAGCAGCGTCAATATCGGTGTCCATGTTGGCTATAAACCACTGAATAGCCTGCTGCTTGGCGATAGGTTTGTTAAACTGGACCCGCTCCTTCGAATAATCAATGGATTCATCCAGGCAGGCTTGAGCGATACCGGTGGACATGGCAGCGATGCCTATGCGACCGACATCAAGTGCGCTCATGGCAATCTTGAAGCCATCTCCCTCCTTGCCAACCAGACAGTCAGCCGGTACGATACAGTCTTTGAACACGACTTCAGAGGTTTGGGAGCCCCGAATCCCCATCTTTTCAAAATGTGCGCCTACAATAAGCCCCGGGCTTCCTTTGGGGACCAGGAAGCAGCTCATTCCTTTGGCGCCGGCTGAGCGGTCGGTGTAGGCAAAAACCACAAAGACATCCGCGATAATCGCATTGGTGATAAAAGTCTTGGTTCCGTTCAAGATATATTCATTGCCGTTTTTAACCGCTGAGCTGGTGGCCGCGCTGACATCGGTCCCTGCACCCGGTTCAGTCAGTGAAAAGGCTCCTACAAGCTTGCCGGCTGCTATGCCGGGCATCCACTTTTTCTTCTGTTCTTCATTGCCGAAAGTAAGTATGGGATGTCCGATCAGGCCAAAGCTATATCCATGGAGAAACCCGGTGGAAGCGCAGGCACGGGCCAATTCTTCGGTAACTATCATGCTAGTAAGGAATTCCGTTCCGCCGCCGCCGTATTCGGTTGGGTAAGAAATGCCCATCATGTCAAGTTCTGCCAGCTTCTCAAATACTTCGACAGGATGGCGACTGTTTTGATCGATTTCCTTGGCTACGGGTTCGATGTACTTCAAAGCGAACTCGCGGACATTTGACCTGATCAGTTCCTGTTCTTCCGAAAGCTTGAAATTCATAAATACACCCCTTTCATCTTGAAATACCACCAATATGTGCCACGAAGAAAATCTGGTAGGGACAGACTATAAAACAATATCTACCAATCTCAGTTTATCATGCACTCTATACACAAATCCACATCCAAATTCAGTGGGCATCTGTGGATATGTTTCAACTTTTCCCTAATTTTCTTTGCTTTTTCATATAATGTTGTTACCTAGAGTATTTTTTAGATTCCAACTTAAGTCTTTAAAAATAGTTTGCATCACAAAATGACAAAAAGACTATGTTAGCAGAATTTGATTAACGGGATGGGCCTTTTACCACGGAGTTGGTTACTCTCTTAAGGAAACTGTATAATCCATTCCCGGATTTTGATAGTTCTTCAAGTTCCGTTTGCAAGGCTAGCTGTTTATCCAATAGGATTTGGAGTTCTTCCCCGACCTTTTCAATTTCGGCGGTTGCGGTACGTCTGTATTCTTCATTTAAACCCTCGACTACTTTCCACACTTCAGTCCACACTTCAGTCCATGCTTGATCGCTCCACATTTCCGACAATTGAAGTCGAACCTTTTGAGATGACTGTCTTGCCTCAAGAGCATTTTCCAGTTCCTTATAATTATACTTGGTCTCTGCGTTTGCTTTGGGTTCAAATTCCCTGACTGCATCCCAAACATTGTCCCAGGCAAAATGCCAGACTTCATCACCTGACGACATCAATGATTTACGAAATTTTGCTTCTGCCGATGCCTGTTTATCTGCTAAGAAGGTTTCAAGTTCTTCATAACCATGTTTGATATCAACTGATAATTTATCAAGCCTGACTATCCATTTGTCAATCTCTTTACCAACTTCGGCGAGTTCAGTTTTCAAACCTTTTATATAATGTGACTTATTCCCCACATCTCTTCCTCCTTCCATATCGCCCTTTAATAGAATTCATTCCGTCATGTAGTCCGGCCGACTCAGCTTCTGTGCATCTATTCAAAAGTTGAAAATGATAATGCGTCTGGTCAACATTTATATAGACTACTTTTCTATACCCTCGCGGGCATGGACGCCCTGCCGATAATAATGTTTCACTTCCACCATCTGGGTCACCAGATCAGCCGCTTCGATCACCTGATCATGTGCCTTGGGTCCACCAGTAAGCACGATTTCCAGGCCATTTGGCTTTTGGTTAATAAGATCCAGAATCAGCATTAAAGATTTTATAATTGGTAATTCTGTCATTGCCATATCACCTACCGCCTTCTTTCCTCATTACCTTCATTGTACTTTGTATTGGAACATTGTATTAGAAATATTTAATGATTGAGTTAAGATCCGCCAAAAAATTGTTGAAAAAAGGCTATTACATCAGAATTTAATTTATTGATATAATTTATTTAGATGTAATGTGGTGGCGTTAATTTGGTTAACCGCAACCGCTTTTTCATACTCATATTTATCAGCAGTAAGGAAGAGATGTATGTTCAGAGTGAATGATTATGTGGTTTATGGTTCAACGGGAGTATGCCAGATAAAAGAGATCAAAAAAGACGAGATCAGTAATGATGAAACAGAATACTATATTTTAAGACCAGTTTACAACGATAAAAATATGACCATTAAGATCCCTGTAAATAATCCCAATGTAGCGATGAGAGCAATTCTTACAAAAGATGAGGCTTTATCATTAATAACGACGATGCCAAAAATGGAAACCATTTGGATAGATGACAACCGAGAAAGAAGTAAATATTTTAACGCAATTCTTAGAACGAGAAAAAGCGAAGAATGGGCAAAAATTCTCAAGACGCTATATTTTGAGAAAGATGCAAGATCTGTAATGGGTAAAACACTAACGAAGACAGATGAAGATATAATGAATATCGCTGAAAAACATTTAAATGAAGAATTTGCAATGGCTTTGAACATTTCACCCGACGAGGTTATTGCTTATATTCTTGAGCATATTCCAGAAAAATGGAGTCTGAAAAAATAAACTAGTTTTCCATGAAATCAGGTTACATTTGCCCGAAATAAATAGACCAAACTTATCATACAACGTGTAGTTTTGACAAACGTAAGTCCAGTTGTCAAAACTGCATGTTTTTAATTTTCAAATGTTGTTCTAAAAATAGAATAACTGTAAAAAGTGGGAGTTTCTATATGACCTTGACAAGATTTTCAAACCTCGATTGGATTGATCTGCCAAATTGCGTAAATTTAACGCAATTTGGGCAGTGCTCTTTACTGATTATTTCTATGTGTCAGGGCAATACTTGCCCATTCAAACTCACGCAAGAAGAAAAAGATGCCGCAGAATTTAAAGTCAGGAAAAGATTATCGAGCCTCGACGAGGAGACGCAGGTGAAAATTGCACATAAGTATTACAAAGGCAAACGTCCATGGCAGAGGTGATACCGCTTAAATGCTAATGCCTTTGGAATGGGTATTTAAGGTATCAGGAGCTACCTTAAGAAGTCTATTCCAAAGTTTGTAAAAAGCAGCCACGCAAGCAAGTACAAATAAATGAGGAGAGTGAATATTTGTGGATTTAACAAATGAACTTGTAGAGCATCCTTTTTTCGGAACAGGAAGAGTCATTGTTCAAGACAACCAGAGGATAAACATCCAGTTTTCCGGGGAAACAGCTATAAAGCGCTTCATTTACCCGGATGCATTTGAGCGGTTTTTGAGCATGAATAATCCTGCAGCTGCACAAACGGTGCTGGCGGATTTAACAGCTAAAAAAGAACGGATCGAAGAACAGCAACGGAAGGAGGAAGAAGCTGAACAAGAAGCTAGGGAAAATTTTGCGCTTGCCACTTCCAAAATAAAATTATCGCTGAAAACCAAACAGCCTAAGGCTCACGCAAAAAAATGATTCCACGAAAACTGAAAAAACGAGGTGCATGATGGGTTAAAGCATATGGCCATTTTACCATGAATCATTGGAAACAGCAGCAGCAATGTAATCCTCAACCTTATTCACAGGCATTTCCAGCAACACCGATATTTCACTATGAAGATAGCCTCTTGCTTTCTCATAGTAGGTGACTTCATAAGGCATAAGCTTCTTTTCCTTCTGACGCAGATATATAGTCTTGATAACCTTTATCCAGTCAATTTCATCATATTTTGCCAGGGCTTCATCATAAAATTCTTTACGAGTCTTATCGCTTGGCGCTTGTATTGTGCGAATATATCCCACTCTGTCGACTGCCTCAAGTATCGTTTCCTTGGACACTATTTTTCTGACAATTTCATCACTGTCCGCAGAAATGGTTTTTATCATGCCACTTTCATGTTCAACAATCGTGTATCCGTTGCTATCCGTTTGGGATAAGCGCCAAACGCCGCCGTTTCTGCAAATTATATAATCGCCGACTTCATACATTGCCATTGTCGCTCCACCTTAATATTGTGTATATAAACATATGGAGTTTGTCTCACCTATTGGTACCCACATAGTAAGAGCTGCTGTCAAATTCGAGGGATAGGACTTACATTCCGCAAAGGCAAACTACACGTTAACAATGATATTATGACATATTATTTGCAAAAAATGTAATAGCCAGCGGTAACAAGAAGACACCGTTATTACTATCCTTTAACACTTCTCCCCGAGATAATCCAAGGAGCTGGAAATGGCTCAATCATGTTTTTGCTATTGACTCGTGATACCTCTATGTGGATCGCTTCAGTGCGCTCCAAACCGTTTTCCTGAAACAAGGCAGGCAGAGAGGTTAGCGTTTCGAAGTCCAATGTGTAGATAAGAAAATCCATGACGGAATTGATGGCCAGCAGACTCTTTATTTCACTGCCGATCCTCGAAGAAGCCACTATAAACGCTATGTCCGGCACCGGCAGCTTATCCAGGATCCCGTCTTCCATAGACGGAACGATTATTACGTTGGAGAGGCCAAATTTCTCAACATTACATTTCATAGTATTCCGATCGCGGCGATCATATTCCACAGCAATGATAGTGCCCTCAGCCGCAATCATGGCGGCCTCCACCGCGATGCTCTCACCTGAGATTATACATATATTATCCTGGTCCCCCAGATTGAGCTTACTCATTATAACTGCCCGAGCTTCCCGGCACACATACTGAACAGAGCCGCAGGCAAAACGGCTGTTATCCATACCTATGTGACAATTGGTGGCAGCGTTAGGATTAAGAATCAACATAGCTGCAGAGGCATTGATCCCGCGGTTGATCATATCGGAGACCTTGTCGTGCTTGATCGCGCCAGATGGATCTGAGCCCTCATTGTACCAGATTTCACAGTCTCCCAGTTCCGCATTCCACATATCGTAGAAGATATCCAGATGTCCGGCATCCGTAAAGACCAATACTGCCCGGTTGCTTATAACGGTCGGAATCAGGTTCTTATTCTTCCCGGTAATGTCCAGCATCTTCAGTTTTGCCAGGCTGATCGGGGCATTCCGGGAAAAATACTGAAGCCAAGATAAGATGACCTCATTAGTAAACATAGTCTGTTCCACAGGCAAAACCTCCTTGTTGACAGTTATCATACCACTTTTTTGGATTTATTCCCAGTCTCCGCAGATATTTAAGCGCCGGCATGTTCCAGCAAGCGTTCCCATTTTTGATCCACATATTGCTGCGCTTCTTCAATCATCCACTCATTGCCTTTCTGGAACATATGCTTAAATCTTCCCTGAGGGCGGAGAAAGTCTGCCACGGGCAGCTTTTTCTTCGGAGTATAGCTCAGATGCCACACTCCCTCCTCTACTTCGAAAAGGGGCCAGACACAGGTATCCACGGCCAGCTTAGTGATCTCCGCAAGCTTGGCCATGGGGTAGTCCCATCCGCGAGGACAGGGGGATAATATGTTCAAAAAGCAAGGGCCCTCAGTATAAATGGCATTATAAGCCTTGGTATGCAGATCCTTGAAATTGCCTATAGGGGCGGTCTGAGCTACGTAAGGGATATGATGAGCAACCAAAATCTCAGTCAGATCTTTCTTATTCTGTTTCTTACCCTGCCCCACAGAACCTACAGGCGTGGTGGTCGTGCGGGCAAATTGAGGCGTTGCCGATGAACGCTGGATTCCGGTATTCATGTAAGCCTCGTTGTCATAGCAGACGTAGACCATATCATGACCGCGTTCCATAGCGCCTGACAGGGATTGAAACCCTATATCATAGGTGCCGCCGTCACCTGCAAAAGTAATGAACTTGACGGTTCCTTCCACCTTGCCGCGGCGTTTTAATGCGTTATAGGCCGCTTCCACTCCGGAACATGTAGCTGCGGAGTTTTCAAAAGCAGAATGAATATAGCTGTCCATATAGGCAGTGTAAGGATAGATAAAAGTGGAGACCTCCAGACAACTGGTAGCATTAACCACCACTGCCCTGTCCTCTTTATCCAGGGCACGCAGCACCCCTGACACCACGATCCCGGCGCCACAGCCGGCACAGAGTCGATGCCCCCCGGTGAGACGTTCCGGCTTTTCCACTTCCCGTTTTAGGTTATATATCGAGCTCATGCTATTTCCTCCTTTGACCTCTGTCCCATATGGGTATATACCGGACCAATCTCGCCGGTCACCGCAATATCCGCCAGCCGACCGAACACGTTTTCAATATCCTCGGTCTTTACGTCACGGCCGCCCAGACCATAAACGATGTCAATCAGATATGGGCGTTCCTTCAAATCATACAAAGCACTGCGGGTCTCGGCAAATAAAGGACCTCCGTTGGCCGAGAAGCCCTCGGATTTATCCATGACGGCTACGGCCCTGGTGCCCGCCAGAGCCCGGGCCAGTTCCTCGCCGGGGAAAGGACGGAATACTCTGATTTTAACCAGCCCTGCCTTGACGTTTTCCTCGCGCAGCTTATCGACCGCGGCTTTGGCAGTTCCAGCACTGGATCCAATTAGAACCAGAGCAAGCTGGGCATCCTCCATCCGATATTCTTCAAACAGGTCATAGCGCCGGCCCGAAATCTTTTCAAACTCGGCGGCTACCTCCAGTATGCGGGCCTTGGCCGCCTTCATTGCCTCAGCTTCCAGGACCTTGTGTTCCATGTAATAGGGACTTACGTCGTACGGTCCTACGGCCAGCGGATTCTCTTTTTTCAGCAGATAGTTTTCAGGGTTATATTCCCCGATAAACTTGCGTACAGCATCCGTCTCCAAAAGCTCTATATTCTCTATAGCATGACTGGTAATGAAGCCGTCCATACAGGTCATCACCGGCAAGCGTACGCTCGGGGTCTCGCCGATGGGCATGGCCATGAGAAAATTATCGTAGGCCTCCTGATTATTTTCGGCATAGATTTGGATCCAACCGGTATCACGAGCTCCCATAGAATCGGAGTGGTCGTTGTTTATATTAATTGGTCCCGAAAGGGCCCGGTTGACGCAGGCCAGTGTAATCGGCAGACGACATGAAGCCGCTACGTACAAAAGCTCGTACATCAGTGCTAAGCCGCAGGATGATGTAGCACTGACAGATCTGGCTCCTGCAGCTTGTGCCGCAATGCAAACGGACATTGAACTGTGCTCAGACTCCACGGTCACATATTCCGTATTTACCTCGCCATTAGCCACATAATTGGCGAAGTATTCAGGAATTTCTGTGGAGGGAGTGATAGGAAACGCTCCCATGACATCCGGATCTATCTGCTTTATAGCATAAGCTACAGCCTCGTTGCCGGAAATGCACTTGCTCATTTGGCCACACCTCCAGTCACCATTGTAATCGCCGGGAAGGGACATACGTTCTCACAAATGCCGCAGCCCTTGCAGTGCATATAATCAAAGTCCAGACGTTTCCCGTCCTTCACCGGAATAGCACTATCCGGGCAGAATGGAATACAAAGCATACAGTGTTTACATTCTTCCTCGTGGAAAACGGGCGTGTTGGTCCGCCATGTACCAGTATTAAAGGCCCGTGCGGTTCCTGGTTCGTAGATTTCCCCGCCGGGGGTCAGATCCTGCCAAGGAGAACGTTCGTTGATATCCTTCGCATAAATCATCCTACCTGCACCTCCTCCATGGATTTTTTTAGTGTGGCCATGTTACCCTCGATAACCTGGGGCTTAGAAGCAAATTCATGTTTAAAGGATTCTTCTATATTCGCCAAAAAGCGCTCAATTTCCAAAACACCGCTCACCTTAACCGTAGCAGCCAGCATGGGGGTATTGGGAAAATATGTGCCCAGAATCTCTTCCGAAATGCGGCGGGCATCTATAGTACAGACTTTTCCGGTCCATCCCCGCAGTCTGGGACGCATCACCTGGGGAGAGCTGGGAGTGTTAATGATAATAGCGCCGCCCTCTTTAAGTCCTCCGGTAACGTCGACGCTGTCCAGTAGACTTTCATCTACTACGACCACATAGTCAGGATGGTAAATATTGGAATGGATTGTACACCGTTTTTCACTGATGCGATTATAAGCCGTAATAGGTGCTCCCATACGTTCCGGTCCATATTCCGGGAACCCCTGCACAAATTTTCCTTGTAAACCAGCTACATCCGCCAACAGCAGGCAGGCCATCTTGGCTCCCTGACCGCCCCGGCCGTGCCAGCGAATTTCTACCATATCATTGGTTGCCATTGCTTTTTCCTCCAGTCATTATGAGATAAAAATAAAAAAGCTCTCGTCCCGCAAAGGGACGAAAGCCTTAAAGACATTCGCTATACCACCCATTAATACAAACATACCAACATATGCGTTCCCTGTGACGGGGGAAAATCGTCGGAGCCTACTGGATAACTCGTTCGGTCCGCAGCTCAGGAGTGATTTTCGGGTTCAAACTACTAGTACCGGTTTACACCATCCCCGGCTCGCTGAAACGTTCGGCTGAAACGTACTCTCTCCGTCAATGCCTTTGAAATATTCAATTACAAATAAATATACCCATTTGATAGTATTTTGTCAATCACTGTGTCTGATTTTCAAGTTAATTTCAGAATCCTATAGTATCGAGTTACAGCGGGACGTTCTTTCTGTAACAAAATTTAAGTTGCGGTACTTTCATAATTTAAAATCTCTAACCTTGGCTATTTATTGAACTCGTTTTATATCTCGAATATTTCATTTATCATAATCTCTAAACCCTCAAAAAAATACGAAGTTAAAGTATCCTCCAGTTTACAGGTAGTATACTCGTCAATTTCAAAGTCCTTAAAACCATAAACCATAACTGAATGTTTAAAAGGATCAACAATCCAGAATTCCATCACACCGGACAGCATATAAGTATTGAGCTTATCTACCATATCCTTTGAACGGGTGCTTTTTGATAAAATTTCAACACAAAGCGTGGGTGTACCCATGTATCGGTCTTTCTCATTAACGTTATTCTCCAAATCGCATGCTATAAGCAAATCGGGCTGCATTACATCGGGTGTTTTAAGGTCCTTTTTGTAGAAATGGACATCAAAAGGGGCGTAGAAAACCTTGCAATTCTTGCCTTTTAGATATGATCGCAGATGGGTATATAAATTCCCGGATATATCCTGATGATAGGTGCTGGGGGAGGCCAAAAGGACTATCTCACCGTTGATATACTCCATTCTTAGCTCGCTTTTCTCATAAATCTCCATGAATTCTTCGTATGATACCTTCTTGCCGCCATATTGATAATCCACTGCTTTTTCCTTAACTATAAAATATCGTTCGATTTCTGTGATGTAAGGGGTAATTCTCACGGCCTTTTTGCCGTTTTTAGTAATAACGACCTCGTGGTCATCAATAACATAGTCAATGTATTTACCCAGGTTAGTCTTTAATTCGGTTGCGGTAATAACCTTTGTGCTATCATTCATATCAATCACCTCGTGCGATTACCATAACATATAGAACGATTATATGCAACATCATCAATATCGCACGAATAGATAATCACAGGTTTCCTTCTCTTTCTTGCCTGCCTAAAATTACATGTATCAACCATTTACAAAATAACCCTATAAAAATATATATGGGGAAGGAGTAATAGTACTTCCATGTATAGGGCTCATATATTCCAGTGTATTTAAGGAAGGGCTCAATGATAAAGCAGAAAATGGCAGAGGCAATTATTATTGCAACAAGATAGCTCTTCCATTTGGTGAAAAACTGGTATAACAACATCAATACATAGGGAAGCATTAATAGATCCACCACTACCAGTGGGAAATGCATGGGGCCAAGTTTATACGGGTAATCCCAGGCATTTAATTCTGTCCCTATTCCATCCAGGATGGACGATATTGTGGCAATGAAGAAGCCAAACAGAAGTATTTCAATTAAGCGTTTTTTATCAAGCAGCCGCCACCATATGAATATGAAAAATACAGTTGTAATAATGATGCCAAACCACTGACTGCTAAGAAATTCATATTTGATCCAATGTTCTAGCCTAAGACTTAACAAATCCTTTTTAGCCGCAATATATTGGTCGAAAAGCAATTGGTTTGATGTGCCAAAAATGTTTTTAAAAATCATACTAAATATCATTAACCTCCACCTTAAAACTTACTTTTATTATTTCAATTAATTGTACTTAATAATCCTTTCTCATATATTTAGGATTTAGAGCTTACACTGACGACTACGACAGTTTATAATAATTGTAGTATTAAATGCCGTAAGGCAGTTAGATTAGCATATCCAGTACCCTGTTAACCCTAATTCTATATCTTCTCATCGGTCAAATCCCTGTATGAATGCGTTGTCGTCAATCACAATACGTTCAATATTGCTCAATCCTCCGTCTTGTCATATACGAATTTTACTCGATGAATAATATACACCATTAGAGTTAACAGGATACTAGTGGAACCATACAGTATAAGGAGGTTTATGGTGAATTCAGAAAACTCAAATATTAATCCGGGTATAGATGTCTCAAAGTATCAGAAAGGCCTTGATTTCAGCGCCATAAAAGCCGCCGGAATTTCTCTTGTATGTATACAGCTCACCGAGGGTACTTCATATATCAACCCTTATTGGCAGCAGCATTACAAGGAAGCCAACGCATAGGGATTGAATATCGGCTTTTATCGCTTTTTCACAACGGGTGTTAACGCTGTAGCACAAGCTCAATACTTCTTCCAAGCTATTTCAGGAATGCCATATGACTGTCTGCCCATGCTAAATGTAGAAAAAGACGGTGGATATGAAGCAGAGGAATTATCCGGGAGGGTGCATGCCAGGTCCAACAGGGGGACGTTCTTTTTGTTGGCTAAGGCTAGGCATTGTAAACAATATCTACGCTCAGCCCGGTCACTCTAGAAATCTGTCTTAGTGATACGCCATCGATCTTTTTTATTTTTCTCAAGATCTCGTTTCTTTTGGCTCTTTCCATACCTTGAAGTCTTCCAATTGGTTCACCGCTCATCAATTTCTCAATCTCTGATTTGATTTCAGTATCGGTCTTACGATGTTTGATCTCATTTTCCAAGCATTCATCTTCATTTTCTATCCTCATAAATTCTCGAAACGACTGTAGTGCTCTCTCCGTCTTGATTAATTATGCCCAAAGCGAAACTTGGCTCACTTAATCCGTTTGGATACTCCCTACCCCCATAATAAACATGGATACTGCTCCATCGATATTCTTCCGGTTCTTGAACCATTTTAGCCTTGACTGGATTGTTATGTATGTAGCGGAGCACAGATAATAAGTAGTCATCGTTTTCAACGCGTTCACTTCCGTAACGCCCTTGAAAGACATGACCGCTTCGCCCGTATTTCCTGTTATACCACCAAGCGTAGCTGGTGCCTATCCGGCTCATAATACGTGATATTGTATCGGTATTTTCTGAACATGGTTCGTCATCAGGCAGTATCCGTAAACCGCAAACTGATCATCTGTTTTCATCTGTTCTATGGTTTCTAAAAAATGCTGATAATCATCATTGTCGTAAAAGATATCCTGTCGATTGATTCCGCGTAAAACAACATGGTAAATTCCACTGTTGCTCCTCTCTCTTGGTCGCCTCATATTTATAACTACTCCATGTATTTTTTACCATTTTATCAGACCGAAGAAATAAATCCAACAAAAAGAACGTCCCTCCTGTTGTACTGTTGTCTTAAACTATTTTATAGTAACAGTCTGAGCTGTTGCATCCCAGGTAGCCGTTTTGCCAAATGCTTGAGCAACAAATGCTGCTGGTAACATTGTACGGTCGCCAGGTCCGATTTCGGGAGCAACATCCATGGTAATCGCAGCACCATTAACGAGGATAACTTTGCTGCCGATGGTAAGTTGAACAACTTTGTTGCCCTTGATCAGGGTAACAGTGTTCTTAGTTCCATCCCAGATAATATTGCTCTGATCTATTCCCAGAGCTGTTCCACTATCACGGATAGACAGGTAAGCACGGCTATCACTGATATAAGAAACTGCCACACATCGTACAGAAGCGCCGTTCAGAGTGACAGTGCTTGCTCCTACCTTGAAAACTGCTATGTTGCTTGTGCTGCCATCCAGATCGGTTACTAAGTTTGCAATCTGAGCAGTATTAACACTGCGAACCGGGAAGGTTCCGAGGGATAGAGTTGTAGAGTAATTTTCAGATAATGCAGATCCGCCCACATTAACATAAATCGGTCCCTGCGGTACGGAACGGTCAGTGGTAATGTAACAATTCGACAAAGTAATCTTAGAAGGTATAGTGCTTTCAGATTTAATCGGAATTATCAGGCGGCCGTCCCCGATTCCACCCTCCTGCGCGGAAGTCGTATAAGCGTTAGCAATATCAAGACCAATATTTCCTTCTGTTACAGTAATAGTTGGTGTCTTTGCCCACTGAACTCCTTCAGTCAGGGTTAAATCAAGTACACCGTCAGAACCGGTGGTTCCATCAGTCTTTGAGTAAATCTTCAACCAACTATTACCTACAGTTTCGGCAATTACGATGTCGCCTATTTTCTGATTAGATGTACCAAGTACAACATCAGTATACGAGTCAGCACCAGTGGCAGCACCGACAGTCCCTGTACTGCTGAACATGGTTCCGAGTATAACTAAAACCAACCAAAACATAGTTCTCAGCTTTCTTATTTTGAGCATTATGTTTATCTCCTCCTTTATTAGGCCGATCATATAATTTTTTGTCCGGCTACCTTATCAATCTGATCGGTAATTATCATTTTAAGTATAACCTAGGTACTAGACTGTTTGACATATAACGTAGTCAATATGTTCCTTAGGTCGTGAATATTTTTAATAAATTATGTTTTCAACGCCACGATCCTTAAGCATCGTGGCAAATCAAGATAACGAAATTGTTAAAAAGACACCATAGCCATAAGAACCCAGCTCCCCTAGCGGCACGACTCTAACCGTTTTGGGATCCTAACAAATCAACCATTCCTTGGACCTCTCCGAACCCTAGAAAACAATAAAGACCCTTGCGGGTCTTATGTAAAGCGAATACTCGCTATATATTTGATAAGGGGGAGTCTTATTGCATCCATAGTAATAAAACCATCATAATTCGTTTTAAGGTCAAGCTATTTCACAGTAAATACCGAGGTGCTATTATCTCCTCCGTAGGTTATGGTGATGCACTGGCTGTAAACTGCTCCTCAGTAGTTACCACCGCGTCATTTAATACGGAAGAGCTTGGCTTTATTCTAAATTTCGGTTATTCATCATCCCGACCGGTGAGGTTAGCTCCTTCTATTTGTAAGGAGTCTTAATATCTCAAGATACAGCCATACCAGCGTTATCATCAGGCCAAAAGCTGCATACCACTCCATATATTGGGGTTGTCCAGATTCGACTCCTCTCTCAATAATATCAAAATCCAGAATCAAATTTAATGATGCGATGGCGATAATTACGAGACTAATCGCGATGCCTACCCATCCCGAATTATTCAGGTATGGGACCGCAATATTGAAAAAGGACAGGACTATATCAATCAGATAGAAAAGCATTACCCCGAATGTTGCAGCGGTTACCCCGATCCAAAAGCGTCTTGTTGCCTTGATAATTTTTGTTCTATATAGGAAAAACATGACTCCCATAATACACATGGTGACCAGGACAGCTTGTGCAACTATTCCGTTATATAATCCTTGATAGGAGGCGGATATTGCACCTAGGGCAAGTCCTTCGCAGGCAGCATAAACCGGAGATAAGTATGGTGCAAGGTGTCTAGCGAAAATGATAACCAGTGCGATAATAAAGCCGCCTATGAGCCCTAGACCGAGATAAGCGGAAACTGACTTCCCCGCAAAATAAAGGTTCCAGGTCCATCCAGCAGCTATCACCAATATAGCAAATAATAATGCAGCCCGGTCTATGGTACCTGCCACAGACATCGTCCCCTCAGATGGTCCGGCGTAAGAGTCATCAAAGGCTTTACTAAGGATTGGATTACTCATGTTATAATTACACCCCTTTTTCTCTTGGTGACGGTAGTAATTTTTTTGCGTTCTCAAAATTAAACCGGGTATTTTGTTTTTGGCGATATTCGTTAAGATTATTATAACCTATCCACATTTTTTAAATCTTCCTAAATACAGCCTTGAACTGCCAATTTTACTTTTATCATAGGTACCACCGTCACCTGCAAAAGTAATGAACTTGACGGTTCCTTCCACCTTGCCGCGGCATCAATCACGCTGATTTATCGAGCCAAATCCACTGTCGGAATGGCTTATGTGTCTGCTCTGTCTCTGCTCTTGAGGGCATTTTGCTGACCGCGCCCACAAGCAGTACCACGTACCTGTTAAATTGCGAATCGCACTTCTATCACCTTCGAAATAATTATTAATATACAGTGGTATGATAAAGCCGACTTGCAATAACAGTAATGAGGATAACATCAAAGATAAGTATCCCAAAAGAGTGCAACAGGTCAGGTTGACCTGTAACCAAGAAACCGCGCAGCAAATTTACGACATAGGTCAACGGGTTGATGCGGGCAAACACCTGCATCCATGCCGGCATTATACTGATGGGATATAGTGCATTCGAAGTGAAGAAAAAAGGCATGGTGAACAGCTGCCCTAGACCCATGAAGCGTTCCCGGGTTTTAACCAGAGCAGCCATAGCCATTGAAAAACTGGCAAAGATCATGCCACCTAACACAATGGTAACAATTACACCCAAGAAGGAGATAATACTCCAACGTAAAGGTATGCCTATTAATACGGCTAGAGCAAGCACCATTATCGCTTGGGTGATGGAGCGGACCCCAGCGCTAAGAGCCTTGCCTACTACAAAAACACTGCGCGGTAAGGGAAGGACTAACATCTTCTGCAGCAAGCCCAGGTCTCTTTCGAAAATGATAGCTAGACCAAAGAATATGGAGACGAACATCATTGATTGGGCCAAAATCCCCGGGGTAATATATACCTGGTAGGGAATATCCCCGGTAGAAAAGGCTTTTATCTGACCGAAGGCCTGACCGAAAATAAGGAGCCAAAAAACTGGTTGCAGGCCTCGGGTCAGGATCTCGGTGGGGTCGTGCCACATTTTTAACACCTCTAGTTCTACAATAGCAGTTACCCCCCGTATCCAAGCTGCTAATCGCCCCAGGCAAGAGTTGCCGACCACCCCAATGCTATCCCAATCGGCGCGCAATACGCCGTGCTCTTTTAACGTCACTGAAATCGCCTCTCTCTTCTTCATGTTCTTCCTGGGTGAAAAAACGGAAGGCATCCTCAAGTGTAGCCTCGGGAATCCCGGTCGCACCTTTCAGTTCGTCGGGTTGTCCCAGAGCCGCCAGACGACCGTTATTCATGATCGCCACCCGGTGGCATAAGTATTCCGCTTCTTCCATGTAATGGGTTGTTAATAGAACGGATAGGGGGAACCCGGCCCGCAGGTTTCCCAGCATATCCCACACCGTTTGCCGGGCTACAGGATCTAACCCAATGGTAGGTTCATCCAGGAAAAGCACTCCCGGCCGGGTTAGAATAGCTTGGCCAATCTCGAGCCGTCGCACCATACCGCCTGAATAATGTCGGACCCGTTTATCAGCTGCATCATGCAAATCCATCAGGCAGAGAATTTCTTCAATTTTTCCCGGACGTTTATTCCGTGGAACCCCTGATAATTTGGCAAATATTTTTAAATTTTCATAACCGGTTAAATCCCCATCAGCGGAAAGAGCCTGGGGGACATAACCTATGCAGCTGCGGACCATTTGGGGGTCTTTTTTAATATCAAACCCAAAAATACGGGCGGTCCCTTCGCTAGGTGGGAGCAGTGTAGTAAGCATTTTTATGGTCGTTGTTTTTCCGGCTCCATTGGGCCCTACCAGACCAAAGAACTCCCCTTCCTGAATGGCAAAGGAAATGCTGTCAACCGCTTTTTCGGATCCATAATATCGTGTTAATTGTTCCACTTCTACCACATTGCGGTTCTCCAATCCAAACCCTCCTTTGGTGCGAGAATTGATACACTCAAGTTAATAATTCTTAATGTGCGCTTAAGTTCAGAATCATTAAACATTATTCTCAATTTGTTCCAGCCCCGGTACGGATTAAGTATCGTCACGACAATCATCTGGACTGGCACTACTCGTCCCGGTCCCACTTGAATCATGGGGTCCGCGGAGGAGAGAAACCAGGGCGGCGAAGATGCATATCACACAGGACACCCAAAATGCACGATGTAAGCCTAAGATAAAGAGATTGACGCTTACTCCCTCCGATCCCACCTGGGTACCGGCAAATAGTCCCTGCATAGCCTGTGGTGTCATGCTGGAAGTAGTCAGAGCCAAGCCCAAGGCCATACTGATCAACATGCCAGCATTATTCATCATGGTACGGGTTCCGGCCGCAATCCCTCTCCTTTCGGGTGTAACGGCGCTCATGATAGCACTGGTGTTAGGTGAGAAGAACAGACCTGATCCCGCGCCCATGATTACCATCCAGAACATGACTTGCCATTTGGGCGTGGCATATTGAATTTGGGCTAAACCATACAAGCTAATCGCCGAGATGAAAAGACCTGCGGAGCTAAGTCCCCTGGATCCATAGCGATCAGATAGATACCCGCTCAGAGGGGCTACAATCATCATCGCAACTGCGAAAGGAGCCAACATAATACCAGCCTGCAAAGGATCAATTCCCCAAATAACTTGGAAGAAAAAAACCATTAGAAAAGTGACCGCCCCTCTGGCAATCCCACTCAAGAGGTTGCTAGCGTAGGCAGCCGCCAGGATTCGTTTGGTAAAAAGAGAAAGGTCCAACAAAGGCTGATCGAGTTTTTTCTCCACATCAAGGAAGATTATCAGAGCAATGCATCCGACCACTAAGCCCGCTATAATCAATGGTGACCCCCAGCCAATCATTTCTCCGAAGGTTAGCGCCCATAGGATCAAACCCAGGCTGGTCGTTAATAAAAAAGTTCCCTTCCAGTCGAAAATTTGGCCTTCGGGAAGTTTCACCACCTCCCGGAGTTGCTTCCAGGCCCAAAAAGTACCGATCACACCCAGAGGGATATTGAAAAAGAAAACCCACCGCCAGCCCCAGGAAGTCAGAAATCCACCTAAAATCGGCCCAATAATGGAACCAGCAGATATCATCATGCCGTTTATACCCAGGGCAGTTCCTAACTGCCAGGTGGGAAAAGCATCCGCTACGATAACTGTACTGCAGGCCATCATGAGAGATCCGCCGACCGCCTGCACCAGCCTCGCCGCAACCAGCTCCCACCCATTTTGGGCCAATCCGCATAAGAGAGCGGCAGCGGTAAAGATAGCGAAACCGGCCACATACAGCTTCTTCCGACCTATAATATCTGCCCCCCGCCCTATGGCTGGAACCAGAATAGTAATCGCCAGCATGTAGATCATGAGGGTCCAAATCACGGTTTCCAGAGAAGCATGCAGATCTCGGGCGATAACAGGTAAGGCTATAAGTACGGTGTTACTGCTCAGGACGGAGAGCAAAGCGCCCAGGGTAGTGCAGGAAAGGGCAATCCACTTATAATTTTCTTTTGTTTCCATGTTCACAGCGTTTCTCCTCAACTTTAACAGATTTAAGACATTCCAAGATTTTTCCCATCTCATTACTTAACTTGTCTATCTCCAGCCCTTCATTTTGGGCCAGGGCTTCTTTTAAGATGGAAGTACGGAAGGCAAACACCCTATCCAGTAGATCCAATCCCTTTTGGGTGGGGGCCAAGAATACGGCCCGCCGATCACTATCCTCTCGCCAGCGATTCACCAGTCCCTCATCGACCAGACCGTCTATCAACCCGGTCAGAGAGGCAGGTGACTGGTAAAGATGTCGCAGTAGATCGCCCATGGTCATCGGTCCATCCGCCGACACATTACTCAAGGCTATAAAACGGGCCATGGTTAAACCTTCTTTGGCGAGAAATCGCCGAGTATGAAGGTTCATTCTTTGAGCAATAAGCCAGAATATGTGTTCTAATCTATCTATTCCCTTAAAATCGTCACGCATATATTTTGCCTCCTATATATTTAGGAAACCATACTATTTGGTTTGTGTCAAGATGCGAAACCTGAGGCTTATCAGCTAGCCCCCCTCTACACATCTACCGTAACCTCGGCAAATCCCTAGGCTCTTCTCATCCTGTGCAGCAGTTGAATATTGGTCATTGCTGTCATACAACATAAATTTTCCGAATTCCTCCATCGCCTTTTTATGTTCACGATCAAATAACTCCAGGATAAGTCCCGTTTCAAGTAATCGGTCATTATAGCTTTTTTGGCCATAATACTCATGAATGCTGCTGAATCTATATTCTTCTGGAAGTTTGGTGATTCCGGCTTTTACTGGATTATTATGTATATATCGAATCACGGTCCACAAGTATTGGTCTACAAAGTAAAAAGCTTTCGTCCCGCAAAGGGACGAAAGCCTTAAAGACATTCGCTATACCCTGGCTGCCCTTACCAAATAAGAACGCTTTAAAAAGGTAATAAAAAACTATCGTGTTATTGCATTTCTCAAATAATATGGATCTTTCAAACCCTGCTGGAAAACTTCTTTCGAACCAGGGCTGGAATCAATGGAATAGAGCCATTTGTCTATGGTCAAGTCGAACCAATCGGCTATACGAATATTAGGATAGTTTTTCAGGGAGCTAAAGCATTCATTGATCCAGGCTTTTTTATCCCCCCCGGTCTCGTTGCAAGCAAACTCGGTGATTATAAAAGGTTTCCCTGGATATTTTAATAGATAGTCATTATAAATGGGACGGTATATATCATTGAAGTTGCGCCACGTATCATAGGGGTAGCTGGTCCCACCGTTATAGCCGGTCAAACCTACCCAATCAACAAAATCCGAACCGGGATAATAGAGCTCAGGGCTGTTCCACTTAAAATCGGGATAGGACTTGTCATTCGGATTCCATACGAAAATCACATTGTTAGCCTCTTCCTGTTTGACTATTCGATATATATGTCGCCAGGCATCTATGTACAAATCGGCATCCTTGGAGTAAAACCAGTCGCACCAGACTGTATAGTCGCCGTTCATTTCGTTGCCAAAACGAAGGAAAACTGGTTCTCCAATGGCTTTCATCCGCCTGACACAATCTTTAATATAGGCATCATAATCTCCATTGATAATACCGGGAATGAGAACGCTGGTCTTATCCACCTCGGGATTCATTTTAGGCTGCCAGGTTAGCATCATAACCCGCCCTTCAGAATAGGCACGGTCTACAACCTCCTGGGGGAACTCCTGCCAGAAGTCCATATAGGTCATAAAGAATTCAAATTTATAACCCAGTGATTCTTCGTATTTTATAAAGGGGCCGCTACCTTCCGGCAAGAAATAGGTTTGGTTAAAGATGCCAAACATTATTTGGTTGGCCGGTATGGTAAGACTCATCTTTTCACCTGCAAGACGAATATCCTTAGGAATCAGCGCTGGAGCTTTGATCCCCACCTGTGTGACAGCAGGCTGGGATTTGAAGCTCTGAACGATATGATCCATCACTGCACTATACTCGTACAAATGCTCGGCGTCGGTTTTCATAATGAAAGTGTATACAGTCCCGGGATAAATAAGATCGATTTCCCGGTAAAGGTTAAGATCATTGACGCGTCCGCCTATTTTCGGCCTTTGCCACATGATATGGTACGCCTGTTGATTATTGATTGGCTCCTGACTTTGTAGGGTGACTTTAATGCCTTGTTCTTGCCCAGTAATATGTTGATTACTAAAGTTCAGGTACTCATCGGCGGATATATTATTTAGGGATTGTACAAAGATGTCTATAATCGCCATGCGGTCATAGGCTGACAACCTGGCTACCGTCCCTGTTTTGCTGGCATCAATTTCCCAGGTAAAAGGAAGTTCTATCTGGTAGCCGTCGGTTTCATTGATGTATTTTTCCCATCCTGACATAGAGGTTTTATCAGTATTTACAATCGTTGCGGCTGCTGCTTCCGAATATCCTTGATATCCCTTCCAAATACTGCTGTTATTGATGGTGAGCGTTAGAGATAAACAAAAGATAAAACCAAAGTACAATCTCTTCATTACTAAATTTTATCCGATCTTTAAAGAATTTTAATTCTTGTAGTTCAATGGCTTAAGTGAAGATACCGGAGTCGATGGGATAGCCAAATAACTGAGATACCCTACTTAGTAACTTTTCGAATCCATTCATCCAGATCACTGGCTGATATTCTTGAGTCACCGCCTATAATTCGAGGCAAGGAAAGAGGATTACTAGTGCGGGATATTGCACCGGCTTTACCGGTAAAAATAAGTTCTATGCCAGCTTTAGTAGCAGCATTGATAGCATCATTATTAGCAACATCATAAGGCAACGCCAGAGCGTACACAGTTTGGTGCAGGTGACTCTCGGTCTCGTCTTTGGAACGTTTCAGATCCTGAAAAACTGCCGCCGAAAATTGATTCTTAGTTTGTCCTTTTAAAGGGCCTGATAACAGCGGTCCTTTACGGCCATCGGCTAATAAACCAGTTTTATGCATGTCATAAGTGTGAGACTGGGTGATAAAGCCGGCTGCATTCATTTGGTCTATTTCATTCCAACTCAAATATTGAAGCGCACCTATCTTTTCATTTATATAACTTACAATAGCAAAATTAACAGCAGGCATATCTCGCTTTGTTAATTCAGGAAATGCGTATTTATAATTACTTTCATAACCATCATCAAAAGTAATCAAAACTGCATTGTCTGGTACGGCCCCTCCTTTTAGGAATTGTCGTAATTGTTCCAGACTGATTACATGATAACCTTTAGCCTGAAGCATGTCTAAATCGCCAGTAAAACGTTCTGGAGAAATACCCACTCCCGGTATTTCCTTAGGATCCAGGTAGTGAAATACTACTGCAACCACTTTATCCTTATAAATTACATTCTCCATAGGGGTATCTCCAACTGGATTTACCGATGGTGCAATTGCATAGGTATGAGGTGTTTTGCCGGGGACTAATGGTTTCAAAATCAAAATACTTATCGCTATTAGAAACAATATTCCAAATATTAGAAGGATTCGTTTTTTCAATCAATAAACTTCCTTTATTAAAAATACATGCCCATAGAGGTTATTAAGTCAGTATATAATTGTGTGCAATATCTCCTCCGTCAGAATGCTCTTGCTAGTGCAACTATTCAGACAAAAAGGTTGGAGTTAATTTAGAATCTAGTATGTATTAAATTAAAGGATAAGACAATAATATTATAAATAATTTTAATCAATTTTCTCAATAATTTGCCGGAGTTCGTAATTTTGAGTTGCTAGTTAATCGCCCACCTTATCCCCCATCGAATTTTAGTGAGTGGGATCAGGAAAGTAACATAAGTTAGATACTATTTACCGATAAGTAAAACAAAAGCAGCCGTAACACAGTCCAGGATTTATCACATTTATTCCTCTATTCTAAGCAGGAAAAGTAGACTTACCTCGGGCCACCGAAGTCATTAGATAACCATTTTAAGAGCAGCTATTGTGTTTTTACTATAGTTGGCTTGTTGCCATTCTGTTGGCCAAGGAAGCTCTATCAGGGCAGTGTTATTGGCGTAACCTTGTGCCCATTGTGCGAAATAACCTCCGCTGAGACTCCCAGAATAATTAATTCCAAGCGCCAATTGGAACTGCCAACAGATGCTGCTGCTACCGTAACTAGTATTTGACCATCCGTGGAAATCATAAACGTTGTTTAGTTTACCTCCATTTTCCAAAGCTTTTAAAAGCACTAAATCCCTGAGTGCTTCAGCTTCGGGGGCCAACATAGAATCAGATCCTGTGTTGTTTCGTACTCCTCGTGAAACCGTAAAACCTGCTGGCCAAATACGATTTAAGTCGTATCCGCCGACTACTGTGCATCTTCCGGGTCCATCGTTAGTCCAACCTTCATATAACCCATCTGGGTTAGCTAATCGGACAATAGTTAAGGTTGTCCCATTTAGCATTTCAGGGTTTGCTGTGAAGTATTTTTCTACTTCATCAGCAATTTGGACTAACATCCAAGAGTCGCCTATCCATGCATCTTCTGCTCCGTGGATTGCGAAATTTAGAAAGGTTGCCTTGCCCTGCGAATTAATAGGTTTTAAAGTTACGCAGGTCAGGGGACGGCCTTCTCCACTGTATCCATAAATCGCTTTGATTATTCGAACCTGTGGGCTTGGCGTAGGTGGAAGAGTAGGCGGTGGTGGTGTAACTGGTTTGACGACAGGGAGAGTGGGATTATCGAGGGTCATCGTACTTTCAGAATTATTGCTTTGAGTTTGGATTGTTGCGGTTTGTAAAGCTTCAGTAACAACTGGAACTATTTGGGCTTCGCCAGTTTTTACACTGTTAGAAAATCCCTCGTCCTGTGCAGCTTGCACCTCGTTGCTGCAATACAATAGAATAGCCGTCATTACTATACTAACAAGCAATGTATTTACTTTGCTAATTTTATATATTCCAATGATACTCACCTCTTTCATGTTTTGGTTTCTACAAATCGAGACGACAATATGATTAAGTATTCAGAAGGAGTGACCTTACCAGGTCCGATAGACACTGATAATACCTCCATAATAAAAAACGGGAGTATTCAAATAGAATAGGCAAGGTACAACGCTAATCGAAAGGAATGGTGGTTAAAATAATCTTAAAGGGAGAAACAATAACCGCTGAAATGGCCAGAGAAATGAAACTGCACGTTATAAAAGTACGAAGCTGGTTGTGGCAGTACAAAAAAGACGCTCAATATGCGTTCCCCGCGAGCGTTCACTTTAAACCTAAAGCTGACAGAAACCTTTTTCTACAGAATTGCTTGGTCTTCTTTGCTAGAATATTGAACACCACGATCTAGCAGCTGGTCTATGAACAGCAGGATGAATACTGAGATTGCTTCTAACTGCCTTGAGAAAACAATTCGTGGTAATGAGTTGGGAAGGGGAGTATATAGAAGGAAAAGATCGTATTTTAGGACCTGAATAGCTTAAAATATGGTATTTTTTCCAAAAGCGAAAGGGGAGAAAAAATTTTACTCTTCAAACAGCTGTTTTGCATAAACTATAAAGGGTATCGTTATTCAATGATACCCAATTATATACTACGCATTCTATTTTAACATATTTATACCTTTTTATGTTCCCGCTTGTGCTTCACCACAATATTCAAGCCCATTGTAAACTAAAAGCCACTTTAAAAAGGGCGATAAGATGATCTGACCTGCTTCCCTTTTTCTTATCGTCCTGAACATTTGGCAGCATTTTTTGAAATATGTTATCCGAGTATCATATTAATCATGTTGACTCGACCCTTGGGGCCGGGTTTATAATGGCTGTGAGGGGGGATGAGGATGAACCGAATAAAAATCAGCGATTTTGTTAAATTAACCGGAAGCACACTGAAAACCGTTAAATATTACCATAAAATAGGTTTGCTGCCTGAACCGGAGCGCTCTCAGGGAGGATACCGTTTATACGGACCGGCAGAGCTGAATCGCATGAGGTTTATCAAACATCTAAAATCTCTGGGGCTTGATCTGCAGCATATCAAAGATATATTGGGAGATGTGCATAATGACAGAACCCTGCGGCAAGTTTTGCAGTCATTGCGGATGGATTTGTTAAGCGAAGTGAAAACCCTTGAAGAACGAGTGGAGAAAATTGATACATTACTGGCTGAAGACACCGTGCTCCTGGATGAAAATACCTTCGGATCTTCTTTCCAAATGATCACAGAGATTCTGGGACCGGATCAAATGGGGAACTATGCCCAAACCTGTCCGGAAATCTTTGATCAGCATCAAAAATTGTATAGCATCCTGGATGATTTCCAGTGGGGCGAGGATTATCAGGAAACCTTTCGAGCCTTGGCCGAATATTTTAAAGCGCACCCTGAGCAGCATCAAATTTCTTTGGATTATGGAGTACGTCTTGCCAGGGTGGCCCAGCTGCCCGAAGACAATCCAGAGATCGAAGTTTTAGCACGGGAATCTGCCGAATTTATCAAAAGTATACCTCTGTTAAAAGAGATATTATGTAAACAGACGGGTCCCCAAAAACCGCTTGAAAACTTATATAATGAGATGGTAGCTGTCGTTCTCTCATCAGCGCAAATTAAGTTTAATCAATTATTTCAACAATATCTCTATCTATAGACCAAACAGATGGCCAAAATTAAATCAAAATTAGGAGGGTTTTCTATGGAAAGTAATACAAAATCGTCAAAGTTAAAAGCCTTTCTTGTGCCGATAATAATTATGATTGTGATGGCCCTGGTCTTATTCCTTCCCGCAGGCTCCTTAAAGTTTTGGGAAGCATGGATTTGGTGGTCGATAATTTCTGCAATGACACTTTTGATTACCACCTATTTTGTAAAAAAAGATCCAGAGCTTTTGGCAAGACGAATGAAGGTCAAAGAAAAAGAACCACAACCTGGTATAATACGCATCTTGTCGTTCTTATCTCTATTTGCCTATTTTATTCCCGGCTTTGATTACCGTTATCACCGGTCGGCAGTGCCGGTTTGGATTATAATCGCCGCTAATGCTTTGGTCTTTTTGGGATATGTATTCATTTTCTTAGTCTTTAAGGAAAACAGCTATGCTTCGACTGTTATACAAGTGGAGAAAAAGCAACAGGTTATTAAAACCGGCCCCTATGCCATGGTTCGCCATCCGATGTATACAGGGTTGTTAATGATGATGTTGTTCACTCCTTTAGCCCTTGGTTCTTATTGGGCATTAATATTTGCTTTGCTTTTCATACCTACACTTATATTCAGGATAAGGAAAGAAGAAGAAGTGCTTTTACGTGACCTGCCTGGTTACAAAGATTACTATATTAAGACACCTTATCGTTTAATTCCGCCAATTTGGTAGAGAGTTAGTGTTGCACCCAGGTTATACAACGGATTAGTATGTTTTATTGAAGGAGCAAGTTCTTAAAGAAGCAATTAGGAGGGAAATCTGCCATGCGTAATGTTGATGACAAGACGTTAAACATAACTATAAAAGAAAACATCATGATGTATGAAGCCCAACTTTTGGTGCAGCGCAATGATAGAGTTGGTGCACTCTCAGCAGAAGCCATGAAGCGGGGGGAATTTGACAATCTGGAGGGGGCTGGAAAGCCCCTTAACCTGGAGGAGAATCCCTTTACACCGGATGAAATGCACATGGCCTATAAAATCCTTAAGGACAATGGCTATGCACCTAAATGGATAGAATTAAGTAAGGAGATCGACACCCTCAGGGCAAAATTGAACAAGGAAATTGATTACTTCAAAGGGTACACACGGATTGTTTTTAGCGAAAAACGAAGCAGTGCGGCTATACGCCGATATGAACTGAAAAAGAATGATTTCTATAACCAAAGCCGGGAGCGCCTGGTGGAAATTTCCAAGAGAATACTTGATTATAACCTCCAGTGTCCCGTTTCCACGTTGGGTCGGTCCAATTCCGACATAGATGATGAGATGAGCCGCATAATTAAAGACATAGAAAAATTAAATCGAGACCAAAAAGGATCCGGTTTACCTACGTCATAGTACGTGTCCCTAGCCTCCAGTCATGGTTGATAATGGAATTAACCTGATTTTCCGAATACCCAATATTTCATGCTCCCTTTCTCCACCTGTTTAGTAATTTTTAAGATCGTCGGCAGAAAACGACAAGCCCCTCCACCTTGGAGGGGC
This sequence comes from Syntrophomonadaceae bacterium, assembly GCA_963665865.2. GTDB lineage: Bacteria > Bacillota > Syntrophomonadia > Syntrophomonadales > Syntrophomonadaceae > PHAA01. Next base: position 3,118,470 of record CAXXWF010000001.1, read on the forward strand.
CTTACTTTCTCCGGAGCCGATGGGCGGGTTTAAAAATCACAGATACAGTAAATGCGATCAAGAATGAGTTCAGCCAGGATTCAATCATTTCTTACCTATCCGCTTCCCTTCAAAGGCAATCCTCCGCTTCAGATCCTCCATCAAGCTGCCAAACTGGATCAGATCCAGAGACTGGGCTCCATCGCACAGAGCCCGGGCGGGATCATTATGAGTTTCAATCATTAGCCCATCGGCTCCGACTGCTACCGCAGCACGCGACAGCGGTGCAACCAGCTCGCGGAGACCTGCAGCATGGCTGGGATCGACAATAACCGGCAGGTGGGTTCTCTTTTTCAGTAACGGTACGATCGACAAATCCAGGGTATTGCGAGTAGCGATTTCAAAGGTGCGTATGCCTCGTTCGCAGAGGATGACCTGGCTGTTTCCTTCCGACAAAATATACTCGGCACTCATTAACAGCTCTTCCAGAGTATTAGCCAGCCCTCGTTTAAGCAGGACGGGTTTCCGCAAACGTCCGACTTCCTTCAATAAATCGAAGTTCTGCATATTGCGGGCCCCGATCTGAATAACATCAATGTCGTCAAACAAAGGCAGCTGGGTCTGATTCATCACCTCGGTAACAACCGGCAAGCCCGTCTCTTGCTTGGCCTTCAGCAGCAACCGCAGTCCATCCTCCTGCAGCCCCATAAAGGCGTAAGGTGAAGTGCGCGGCTTAAAGGCACCGCCTCGCAGCAGTGTGGCCCCGCTGGCTTTCACAGATTGGGCCACTTCGATAATCTGCGCCTCGCTCTCAACCGAGCAGGGACCCGATATTACCTGAAACATTCCCTGTCCAATAAGTACACCCCCGGCGTTTACCACTGTATCCTCTGGGTGAACCGTTCTGTTCACTGCTTTGTAGGGTTCGGTAACGCGTTTGCCGTACTCCACAATTTCGTTGGTCTGGACTACCGCATCCAAATCAATCGTAGCAGTGTTGCCTATTAAACACACCACGGTATGTTCTGTGCCGGTACTCAAAAATGTTTTGAAACCGCGGGCTTCAATTTGCTGGGTAAATGCTTCGATATTTTGCGGGGACACTCCCGATTTTAATACAAAAATCATCTCTAGTAACCTCCCATTATTTAAGGGCCGATTTCATTTGCCGCACATAGTCGGAAATCGGCTTGACACACTCCACCCCATATTGTTCAGCTATTTTCACTATGGCGCTGCCCACAATTACCCCGTCGGCGTGAGCAGCCATAGCACTCGCCTGCTCCGGGGTTGAGATCCCGAATCCGATAGCGCAGGGAATGTCCTGGCTGGCCTTGACCAAGGCCACCATCTCGGCGATGTCGGTAGTGATTTGACTGCGTACCCCGGTTACACCCAGGGAGGAAACGCAGTAAACAAAACCCTCGGCCTCGGCGGCAATCATGGCTATACGTTGTTTAGATGTGGGCGCGATAAGTGAAATCAAGTCAATATCGCAAGTCTTACAGCAGGATAGGAGTTCCTCTTTTTCCTCGAAGGGCAGATCGGGCACGATGATCGCATCGATGCCACATGCCGCCGCCCGCTGCATGAAACGCTCGGTGCCGTAAACAAAGATAGGATTGGTATAAGTCATGAATGCCAGTGGAATATCGGTCTTTTTCCTCACCCGTTGCAACATGGCAAATATTTTTTCCGTAGTAGTGCCGGCAGCCAAAGCGCGCGCGCTGGCATCCTGAATCACTATACCCTCAGCAACCGGATCAGAAAAAGGAATCCCGATTTCTATCAGATCTGCACCCGCTTGGGCCATGGCGGGTATCAACTGCTCAGTAATATCCAGATTAGGATCTCCGGCAGTTATAAAGGCAATAAAGGCCTTCCCATGATTGAATACATTTTTAATTCTACTCATAAATTTTCACCCCCCTGTAACGGGCTATGGCCGCTACATCTTTATCACCACGCCCTGAAATGTTTATCACAATTATCTTATCCTTATCCATAGTTGGAGCCAGCTGGCAGGCATACGCGACCGCATGGGCGCTTTCAATAGCGGGGATAATGCCTTCGGTGCGCGAGAGATATTCGAAGGCCTCCACCGCTTCCGCATCGGTAATGGGTACATACTGGGCCCGGCCTGTATCGGCCAGCATGGCATGCTCCGGCCCGATACCTGGATAGTCCAGACCGGCCGATATTGAGTAGACTGGGGCAATTTGCCCAAACTCGTCCTGACAGAAATAAGACTTCATGCCATGAAATATCCCTACACTGCCGTTGGCCAGAGTGGCAGCATTTTTAGGGTCATCCACCCCTAAGCCGGCGGCTTCGCAGCCTATCAGCTGCACGGAAGTATCAGCAATAAACTCATAAAAGGCACCCATGGCATTGCTGCCGCCGCCGACACAAGCTATGACCGCATCTGGCAGCCGATTCTCCTGGGCCAGCAGTTGCGCTTTTATTTCCTGGCCAATAATCTTCTGGAAGTCCCGCACCATAGTAGGATAAGGATGGGGACCCATTACCGAACCGAGCACATAAAAGGTATCATCCATACGGGAAGCCCATTCCCGAAAGGTTTCGTTGACTGCATCCTTGAGAGTCTGGGTGCCGCTTTCGACTACATGCACTTTGGCTCCGAGCAGTTCCATACGAAAGACATTCAGCGCCTGACGCTCAGTATCTTCCTTGCCCATAAAGATTTCGCATTCCAGGTCCATCAACGCTGCGGCGGTGGCGGTGGCCACACCATGCTGCCCGGCACCTGTTTCGGCAATCACCCGGCTTTTCCCCATCTTCTTGGCGAGGAGTACCTGCCCCAGAACATTGTTGATTTTATGCGAGCCGGTATGGTTTAGATCCTCCCGCTTAAGATAAATTTTGGCCCCGCCCAGATCCCGGGTCATCTTTTGTGCATAATAAAGGTTAGAGGGACGCCCGGCATAGTTTTTCATAAGTTCATCGAGTTCCCTCTGGAAATTCTCGTCGCGGCTATAATGTGCATAGGCCTGTTCCAGCTCCAGGACCGCGTTCATTAACGTCTCCGGAATATACTGCCCCCCATAGGGACCGAATCGGTCTTGCTTCATAATTTTTTGTTCCTTTCTTTCATATCAATGCTTTTAATTGTGGCAATGATTTGTCTGATCTTAGCTTCATCTTTCACGCCGTCGGTTTCCACCCCGCTGCTGATGTCTATACCGAAGGGATGGCACTCCCGGACCGCCTGCTCAATATTGCCGGCCTCCAAACCACCCGCCAGAAAAAACCGCTTCTGCAGGGTGGGAATCAGCTTCCGATCGAAGGTCCTGCCGCTGCCGCCATACTGTCCTTCCTGATAGGTGTCCAGCAAAAGCAGATCGCAGGACATTTCCTGTGCCTGCAGAATCTGCTCCCTAGTCTGCACCCGAACGGCTTTGATCACCGGGCAGGCGATCTTTTGTTTAAGCGACTGGATGAAGGCTTCGCTTTCATCGCCGTGCAGTTGCACTACGTCAATGATTTCCTGCTCACACAGTTCCACTATAAATGGCACAGTCGCATTGGTAAAAACACCCACCGCTTTAATACGAGCATCCAAGCCTGCCTTAAGCCTTTTCGCCTGACCTGGCATCACCCGCCTTCGGCTTTCAGCAAATACAAAACCTATATAGTCAGGCCGCCAGCGATTGACGGCTGCAATGTCCTCTTCCCGGGTTAACCCGCAAATTTTTACCCGGGTCATCGTAGGTTTCCCCGCAGTTCAGATAACATTTTAACTTTGTCCGGGCTGCGCATCAGGGCTTCCCCGATCAGCACTGCATTGACTTTCGCTTGTCGCAGCACTTCGATGTCAGCCGCGCTGCGAATGCCGCTTTCAGCTACAAAAAGAATGTTGTCAGGTACCAATTTGCGCAGCTCCAGGCTATTATTAAGGTCTACCGTGAAATCCTTGAGATTGCGGTTGTTCACCCCTATAATCCGTGCCCCAGCTGCTAGAGCCGATTCGACTTCCCGCTCATCGTGAGCTTCCACCAACGCTGACAGGCCCAGTTCATCGCAGACCGCAATATAGTCCCGGATGGTCGGTGTATCCAGCAGGGCACAAATGAGCAGGACTGCTGAGGCGCCTATAGTTTTGGCCTCATAGATCTGGTATACATCCACGGTGAAGTCTTTGCGCAACAGCGGAATGGAAACCGTTTTCTGAATCTTAGCCAGATACTCGTCCCTGCCCTGAAAATATTCCGGTTCGGTTAGTACCGAGATCGCAGCTGCCCCCGCCTGCTCGTATTCTCTGGCGATCTGCAGATAAGGGAAGTCAGGCGCGATTAAACCCAGAGAAGGAGATGCCTGCTTGATTTCACAGATAAAGTTGATCTCCGGGCCCTGCAAGGCCTTTTCCAAGGGAAAGCCGGTGTTAGCATTTAGGCCGCGGGCCGCTCTTTGTATCTGTTCCAGCGAGATGCGAGCCTGATTACGCACCACCCGGTTGTGAGCGGAAGCAGCCAGTTTATCTAATATCATCATAAAACCTCATTGGTTAATCTGCGGAACTCATCTAGTTTGGCAGCTGCCTGGCCGGAGTCAATCAAATCCTGAGCCATTTTGATACAGTCAACTACCGGACAGTCGTCTATCCCCAGATAGAGCGCCATGCCCGCATTGAGCACCACTACGTCTCGTTTCGGTCCCCGCTCGCAGCCATTTAGAATATCCAAGGTAATTTGAGCATTCTCGGCTGGGGTGCCGCCGACTAGATCCTCCAGTTTACAGCGCTGAAAGCCAAACTGCTCGGGAGTAATATCGTAGCTGCTCAGTTCGCCGTGTCGAATTTCGCAGACATGAGTTGGACCGGTGAGGGTGACCTCATCCATACCGTCACTGCCACTAACCGCCACCCCCCGCACTACACCCAGGTTTGATAGTACCTGGGCCAGCGGTTCCACCAGCTTGCAATCATACACCCCCATCAACTGCATGGTGGCTCCGGCCGGATTGGCCAGGGGGCCCAATACGTTGAAAATAGTCCGCACTCCCATATCCTTGCGGACCGGTGCGGCGTGTTTCATAGAGGAATGATAGACCTGCGCAAACATGAAACAAATATTGCTCTTTTCCAGAATTTTCTCACTCTGCTCGGGAGTAAGGTTCAGGTTTATCCCCAGATTTTCCAGTACATCGGCCGCGCCGCTCTTGCTCGATACCCCCCGATTACCGTGTTTGGCTACCGGAACGCCTCCAGCTGCCACCACAAAAGCGGAGGTAGTAGAAATGTTGAAGGTGTTGGTTCCGTCGCCGCCGGTTCCAACAATGTCAATGACCTTGCGCACCGGGTTGATTTTAAGACCTTTTTCCCGCATAACCTCCGCGCAGGCAGTGATCTCTGCCACCGATTCGCCTTTCATCCGCAGCCCGGCCAGTAGTGCTCCCATCTGAGCTGGAGTGGCCGTGCCGTCCATCATCTGCCGCATAACCGCTTTAGTGGTCTCAATGTCAAGATCGTTGCCGCTGAGCACTTCCTTGATTGCCTTCTGTATCATATTATTTCCCTCCTATAATTCTAAAAAATTTTTTAAAATAATCGGCCCCAACGGGGTCAAGATTGATTCCGGATGAAACTGCACACCGTAAACATCAAAATCCACATGTTTTACTGCCATTACCTCCCCCATCTCATCCTCTCCAATAACCAGCAACTGGGCGGGGATGGTCTCTTTCCTGGCAGCCAGGGAATGATACCGTGCTCCCTCAATCTGCGGAGGCAGCCCCTTAAAGAGAGGAATGCTGCTTTTTATACTGATGCGGCTTTTTTTCCCGTGCATCAAGCGTCGGGCATGACCGATTTCGGCTCCATATACTTCGCAGATGCCCTGATGTCCCAGGCAGACCCCGAGTATAGCCGCTTGGCCCGCCAACTGCCGGACCACGTCCTCGCATATGCCGGCATCTTGCGGGTAGCCCGGCCCCGGTGACAGAATGATGTGGGAAGGCCCGAAGGCTTTAATCTCCTCCACCGTCAGTTCATCGTTACGTACGACCTTGATATCAGAGTTGAGGCTGCCCGCCAGCTGCACCAGGTTATAGGTAAAACTGTCATAATTATCAATAATTAAAATCATTAGTTATCCACCTCACCAGCATTGCGAATAGCATTTATCACTGCCAGAGCCTTATTAGCGGATTCCTCATATTCATTCTCAGGTACACTGTCGGCCACAATCCCTCCGCCGGCCTGTACATAGACCTGGTTGCCCTTTTTCACTGCCATGCGAATGGCGATACAGGTATCCATATTACCTGCAAAATCCAGGTAACCCAGCGCACCGCCGTATATGCCGCGGGGCTCCCCTTCTATCTCGCCAATAATCTCGCAGGCCCGTATCTTGGGTGCCCCTGACAGAGTTCCCGCCGGCAATACCGCTGCAATTGCGCTGTATCCATCACACTCCGGGACAATTTCGCTATCCACCTGCGAGCAGATATGCATGACGGTGGAATAACGGTGGATCATCATATATTCTGAGACATTGACGGAAGCGTACCTGGAAATCTTGCCCAGATCATTCCTACCCAGATCCACCAGCATATTATGTTCAGACAGTTCCTTTTCATCAGCCAGCAACTCCTTCTCCAGATTTTGGTCCTCCTCCTCCGTTTTCCCCCGGGGTCGCGAACCCGCCACCGGGAAAGTGGTCAGCTTTCCGTTTTGCAGACGCACCAGGGTTTCGGGAGATGTACTCATGATCTCATCACCGTCGATATGCATATAGACCATATAGGGGGAAGGATTGGTAGTTCGCAGCACCCGGTAAGCATTTAGCAAACTTTCCTGATAGGGAGCGACAAACTGGCGGGAGATAACCGCCTGAAAGATGTCCCCCTCCCTGATATATTCTTTAGTCCTCTCCACCATGGCACAGTAGTCTTCTTTACTCACATTACAGGTAAACTGCACATTCTTTTCATTCCTGGGTTTGGCCAGAGGCTGACCATCACGGATTAACCCGGCAATGGCTTCCAGTTCGGCTGTGGCCCGCCCATAATTGTCCAGCACATTGTCGGTCTGCATATTGACCACAATACAAATTTTCTGCTTGAGATGATCAAAGGCGATTACCTTATCAAACAGCATAAGGTCGAAATCGTTGCCCTCGCCCCGCTTGATTTTTAATTTAGGTTCTGCATATGCAATCATGGCATAGGCAAAATACCCCACAAAGCCTCCGGTAAAAGGAGGCATCCCGGGCAGCTTCGGCGCGTTATATTCCCGCTGAATTGCCCGCAGTACATCTAAAGGAGTTTCAGTCTGGATATGGGTGATGTCACTATCACGTTCGATAGTCACCACCCCTCCTTTACAGTACACCCGCATAAGCGGATCATAGCCCAGGAAGGAATAGCGCCCCCACTTCTCCCCTCCCTCAACGCTTTCCAGCAGAAAATATCGTTTGCTCATACCGGCTAGCTTGCGCAAGAGGGTAATAGGAGTGATAACATCCGCATGAATTTCGCGGCATATAGGTATCACACTGTATTCCTGGGCTAATTGCAGTATGGTTTCACTACTAGGTCTGATCATTTTCCTAACCTCATTTCATCGGATGATGGATCTAATAAACATGGGCAATAAAAAAAGCCTTTGCCCTTATAAAAAAGGACAAAAGCTTACACTTCTGCGGTACCACCTAATTTGGTAACAAAGTTACCCACTCATCTTACGCACCATCATGCGTACCCCACTGATAACGGACAGGGTTCCCGTCGACGTCTACTCCCCGCAGGTTTCGAGTCGCCCTCGCAAGTCCATTCAATTAGTTCCGTATTACCGCATTCACACCAACCGGCGGCTCTCTGAAATACTTTCCCTAACCTACTTCTCTTGCTCATCAGTTTACTTTGCAATTGAGTTAAATATATAATCTCAACTTATTTTTGTCAACTTATTTTTAATCAAGGTGTTGTTAATCAGCTTTAAAATTTCTATATCCATCGCTTGGACAGTATAACTATTTTGAATCTTGCTCTAAGTTAAATCGCTGTATGTTTAAGATCGTATCGGTCCCCCATTTTGCTAATATAGGGAGAACTACATATATGGGGAGAGAGTAAATGGATTTCCATTCATGTACTTCATAGAACCCCGCCCATAATAATATGGGTTCTAGAATAAAAGAAAAAGCTGCTGCTACAACGATATTCGCGATAATAAACTTTTTCCAATCCATAGCATACTGAAAAACCAGTAAATAGATTATCGGTAATAATCCGAGATCAATCTCAAGTAAGGGGACCATAATGAGTAACTCAACGGGATAGCTCCATAAAGCCATTTCATAACCGACAATGTCCAAAATTACTATCAGGACAATTATAATCAAACCAAACATTATTATAGATGCGAGTCTTCTTTTATCAACAATACGTAACCATATTATTAGCGGCACGATCGTAACAATCAGTATTATCCACCATCGCCAGGAGAAAACATCGTTGTGAAGCCATTTATTCAACTTCGTTTCCCAAATAATGTGCTGCATATTCACAATGTCAGCATGCGTCGGAATCAAATAATTCACCTCAGGGTTAGTTTAATCAAATTAACATCCCTCTATTCCGCGCTAACACTGCAACTGTATTTTCCAAGTAATAGACTAGCAATTACGTGTAACCCAACATCTGGGGATTTATTCAAATAATATCTTCCCCTTTGAGACTATTTATGGATTATAGATTTTTCCTGTGGTAAATACACGCCCTTTTACTTCGTTGACTCGGTTTATTAGCATAAATGCTTTAGGATCTATGGCAAGAACCAGTTCGTTCAGTTTAGGGAGTTCGCGGTTAGAGACAATTGTTAAGACAACTAAGCTCCTATTACGAAAATATCCTGTTTCAGCGTGTATTAAAGTAACTCCTCGATCAAGATGTTTGCTAATCATCTGGTTAATTTCCTGATACTTTTCACTGATAATTTGTACCTGAATTCGAGATTGACCAAGTAATAACACCTTATCCAGCACTACTGTATAGATGAACACTAACAGAATCCCATAGAGGACCTGCTCTTTATCGATTTAACCAAATTGTTCACTTATTTATTTCAGCTATAACACTAAACAGCAAAAAACAGTAAACAGACGTATCGCCTGCTTGACAATACATACTGCCGATAATTTTTTCTCACTGTTATTGTCAATGATAATATATAATATATTGTTGATAGTAAACTGGAAGGAAGAATGTATATGTACGACAATATTATCGATACCATTGGTCATACTCCGCTGGTTAGGATAAATAAGTTAAACCCCAGGCCGCATATCCCACTTTACGCAAAGCTGGAGGGTTTTAACCCAACGGGAAGTATCAAAGATCGTATTGCCATAAGGATGATTGAACAGGCGGAAGAAAACGGTGCTCTAACGAAGGGAAAAACCATAATCGAACCTACCTCCGGCAATACAGGGATCGGTCTGGCCATGATAGGTGCCGTAAAAGGGTATACGGTTGAAATAGTCATGAGTGAAGCGGTTTCAGTCGAACGCCGCAAAATGATTGAGGCTTTTGGCGCTACGACTACTCTTACAGATGCCTCCCAAGGTACGGATGGAGCCATCAGAAAAGCCCAGGAACTTTGCCGCGGCTATCCTGATAAATACTTTATGCCCAACCAGTTTTCCAATGAATATAATAAGCTGGCCCATTATGAAACTACCGCCAATGAAATCTGGGAAGACACCAGAGGCAAGGTTACCCATTTTGTTTCGGCTCTAGGCACCTCGGGAACCATCATGGGAGTGGGAATGGGATTAAAAGCCAAAAATCCTGGAATACAGATAGTAGAGGCACATCCGGTTCTGGGCCATTATATCCAAGGCCTCAAAAACATGCAGGAGGCCATAGTCCCAGAAATCTACGATGCTACCCAGATCGACCGAAAGGTTATGATTGAATCTGAGGCTGCTTTTGCAATGACCCGAACCATTGTAGCGCAGGAAGGTATCTTTGTGGGTATGAGCAGCGGAGCAGCAATGATTGCTGCCCTGGAATGCATCAAAGACATAGAGGAAGGCTTTGTGGTGGTAGTGTTCCCCGACCGGGGAGAAAAATATCTGAGTACGGATTTATTTCATTTAACACCCTAACAAGTATAAATTATATAAGTTTGAAATAAAAGAAAACTTTTTTAGAGGTTGCTAGTTCAAAGAGAGTGCGTATTCCTTCTCTAAAACTAGATTATATCTTGTTAACACCTTAATCTTGCCATATAATTTAGTTGTAGTTATTATAACTTGGACTGCAGTACTGGGAATTGCATTTGCTGAAGTTAAATAGAATGATTAAAGGAGGATTAATTTCATGCCTGATTTTGGAACTCCATTCGCAGGACTCTCGAAAGACCGTAAAATTACTCATGCTGAATTGATTCGAGCAATCCGTTTCATGGTATCCGCTGAGTATGAAGCCATCCAACTTTATATGCAATTGGCTGAGTCAACCGACAATAAACTGGCTATTGAAGTACTGACTGATATTGCGGATGAGGAGCGTGTACATGCCGGTGAATTTCTGAGACTATTAAAAGAGTTGGCTCCCGATGAAGAAAAATTCTATGCCGAAGGTGCTCAGGAAGTTGACCAAGAAATAGAGAAGCTGAGCAAGAAAAAAAAAGGGGAAAATAATTCCTGATCGATGATGTATCTACAGTTTTATTGGATCAAATTAATGAATATTGACTTGTTAAGCTCCTGCTAAACAATATGGCAGGAGTTTTTCCTTTTACCCTAAGTTTATGGTTGGATCCATGGTAGGGATATGATCTGGGCTATTGAATTTAACCATAATAAATCAAGGGGAATATCACAAATTTGGATTCCCCTTGACCTCAATTTTTGTATTTAGGTTAAATAGTTTTGGCGAAATGTGGTTTACTGTAATGACTGGTTCCACCACCGCCAACCATTATCTTACCACCTTTATTAAATATCAGTAGTTGTGGAGGCGGTCCTACACATATAGTTTGCACTAATTCTGGGGATCTTCTCATCTTGATGTGCAACAGTTGAATATAGGCAGGTTAAGTCCCTTTTTGGTGTCTGAATCTTTTTATTTATACCTGTGTTCGCAAAATCTCACTTAACCGCTGTCCATACTTCTCTCCGTCTGCTCTATCCGAAATCAGCTCAATTTCCTCCGGTTTAGAAGCACCAAGACCCAAATCGACTGCTCTTAACATTTGTTCCTGCTGAAAAACCGGTGTCTTCATAATCGCATTATTGCTCCCCAATTCCTTTAAAACTGCTAATCCTACGGCATCAAGAGCTACTCTGTCTCTGGAAAGCAGCATCACATTTGCCTTTTTCCTTGTTCCCTGATCCGGTCCGCCATCGACAAAAACATCAATGCCATCCATGAGAACAAAGTCCGGTTGATAAGCCAGATTGATCTCGGCAATCATTTTTCCCATATTGGAAGATCCGTGCAGTTCACTCATATACGAATAACCCCTTCTCGGAACAAGCCCAACTGCAAGCTTTAAGGACATACTGAAAATACCACCGAAACCATGCGTTTTCAGCATGCATGTGGCAACATTTATATCAGCATCCCTAACCGCTTTAGGAATTTGAAAGCCGTCTTTCCAGTGCAGTCCCTCCCTTTCGAATTTCACCCATTGCTCCGGCGAAAGTTTATCATAGTTGAGAATCGAAACACCCAGTCTTTGGCAAAGCTCGTCCACTCCTTTTGCCTTTAAAACATTCTCCGTCAGCGGAGGCCCGCTCCTTTCCCCGAGGGTCAATGAAGCAGGTCCGGTTGCTTGAATTTCCAGCAACAGTTGTTCCAGCGTGTCATTGTGGGTTGAGCCGGGCGCGGGATCGGCTGTATTGAAGTTTGGTTTCAAAAGCACGGTTTTTCCAGCATACCCCAAGGGACCCAGCAGGGCTAAGCATCTATTGACTCCTTCTTTTCTGTTGTCTGTCACAACGAGGTACACTTTAGATTTAGATGTTGTATTTTGAGTAGGGGCTTGTTCACTTTCCTGAACCGAATTTGTCTCCGGTTCTGCCGCTTGGTCGGAAGCATCACGCTTACTAGTATCATCTTTAGTTCCGCAGGATATTAACTCGAATGAGGACAAGCCGATACCGGCAAAGCTGGCGATTCTGATGAATTTTCTTCGACTAAGCTTTACATCTTTGTTGACTTCTTGCATATATGTATCCTCTACCTCCCTCTCCTATTCAAGTCTAGCTTACGGGATTAAAAATTTCTGTCTTGAAGTTTATTTTTGTGAAGCAAGAATAAACATAGATGCATCATGTCCCATAAATATTTTACTTCCAGTATAAAAAGTTTTGGATTGAATATCCCTGTACCCTATTTTTGTCATAATATCGGTTAGCTCTACTTGATCGAATCCATTATGAACCATATCTGAAACTATTTTCTCATTTTTATTAAAATCTACGATTAATAAATGCCCTCCTACATTTAAAACATCATATAATTTTGATAAAACTAACTCAACATCATTAATATGGAGTAGAACCTGAGCCATAAAAATATAGTCAGCATGTAAATCCGATCGCCCTTCCTTTTCGAAATCAAAGCATAATGTATCTACATTGCGAATATTAAAGTCAGCAATTTTTTGTTTTATTTGATTAATCATATTTTGCGAGGTATCCAGAAAAAGCATAGAATTAAAATCATTTAACAAGTTCATTCCCACAAGACCAGTTCCACACCCAAAATCAATAGCATTCTTACTTTTAGCGTCAACCAAATATTCACGCACAGCATCTGATGATACCTTTGCAATTTGGACTCTTTCAGTAGTGTCATATATATTAGCTATCATTTCGAACTTATCAGTATTTCCCATTTATACCTCTCTATCTATTATGTTTCTACAGTAATAGTTCGATTATCCATGTGCACTCCCCCTAATCAGATGCCTAATCTAGCCTTCTCTAATAACGCTATATCGAATTTCTTCATTTTCAGAAACGCTTCAGTTACTCTTCTGATTTCGTCCTGCGTCCCGCGGGATAAAAGCTCGCCCATATTATCCGGAACGATCTGCCAGGAAACCCCATACTTATCCTTGAGCCAACCGCATTGTTCCGCTTCAGGCACGGCTGAAAGCTGTTCCCAAAAATAATCGATCTCCTCTTGATCCTTGCAGTTAACAATCAGAGAAAATGCCTCATTAAAGGTGAAATCTGCATCATAGCCATTATCCATGGCAGAAAAATCCATACCTAACAACTTGAAGGAAGCATATTTGATCTTGGCTTTTGCAGAGCCAGCTTCTCCATCTTCATATGGCACCATGGCCCTGACTTCAGCATCCTTAAAGACTTCCACGTAATATTTCAAGGCTTCCTCGGCTTTACCGTTGGAATCCTTGGAGAAAAGCAAATCTACCTTTATTTTCTGACTAGTACGCTCTCCTTCCGCGATCATCAATTGCCAGGATAGGCCATAACGGTCTTGGATCCAACCATACCAACTGCTGAAAGGGTACGCTGCCAGTGGCATTAATTCAGTGCCATTTTCCGACAAGGCCTTCCATTTCGCATTCACTTCTTCAACGGTATCGCATAACACCATTAATGACATCGCAGGGGTGAATTTAAAGTATGGTCCTGCACTAATCGCCATGAATTCTTGACCGGCAAGTTCAAAGGTCACCATCTCAGCATCTCCAGACGGAGTACCTTCGATTACATTTGTTTTTAGGATTTCAGATTGCTCAAACAAGCTAGTATAGAATGTGGCGGCTTCTTTTGCTTCCTTGTCATACCATAAGTGGGGTACAATTTTTTTCATCTTTTTCCCTCCTTAAGAAAGTATTTTTCATTAACTGATGAAATAGCGCCAATAATTCCTATTATGTCATTTCTATAAGACTCTTATGACTTTTAAACTACACATTAAAATAGTTCGTTAGTTTATATTTATGGGGAAGATAATGATATAGAAAAGGAAGGGTTTCCTACCCTCCCTTACATTGTGTACTATTTCAGCTCGCTAAATAACTGTTTTCATTTACTAATAGAAGGATGTACCTTGGCATCGGGTAGTGTCTTTAAGGTTTATTTCTTCGAAAATTAGACTCTTCCTAGTTTAATTATAACGTATAAAAAACTGTAAATATAGACTATTTGTTCCCATTTGCTACTGCTATAATGCAATAGCACGTTAATGCGATATGTTGGCGGGTTTTATTATGAAATCCAAAGGAGGTAAACATATGAGTTCCATGGTGCTTGGTTTTCAGGATATTGACCAAACAAAACTCATGGTTGTTGGAGGTAAAGGCGCGAACTTGGGGGAACTTTTCAAGATTGAAGGAATACGCGTACCGGAAGGCTTTTGTATTTCTACTGAAGCCTTTAAAAGAATCATTGGGGAAACGCCTTCAATTAACGAATTACTTGATCAGTTATCGCTTCTAAAGGTGGAAGACCGGGATAAAATCGGTGAACTTAGCGGTGAGATTCGCAGGGTCATGGAAGGGACAGCCATTTCTCAAGACATTAGTGAAGAGATCACCCACCGCCTCTCCAGGCTTGATGATAAAAATGCCTATGCCCTGCGATCCAGCGCAACTGCAGAGGATTTACCGACAGCCTCCTTTGCAGGCCAACAGGATACGTATTTGAACATTATTGGAAAGGAAGCAATCCTAAAGCATATCAGTAAGTGCTGGGCATCGCTATATACCGAGAGGGCAGTAATTTACCGCCTTCAAAACGGCTTCGACCACCGTCAAGCCCGCCTGTCGGTGGTTGTTCAGAAGATGGTCTTCCCGCGGGCATCAGGAATTATGTTTACTGCCGACCCCGTCACTTCCAACCGGAAAGTGTTATCCATTGATGCCAGCTACGGACTTGGTGAGGCCTTGGTCTCCGGCCTGGTGAATCCTGATAGTTATAAAGTGCGTAACGGCAAGGTTATAATTAAGATGATATCCACCAAGAAACTGGCTATTTATGCCTTAAAAGATGGCGGTACGAAAGAACAGGAGGTTGAGCCTGAGCGACAGAACAGACAAGCGCTGACGGATGAGCAGATTTTACAACTAGCACGCCTGGGCAGAAAGATCGAAGCACATTTCGGAAGCCCCCAGGATATCGAATGGTGTTTGGCTGATGATACACAAAACGGGGACATTCCTTCTACCTCAGCGACAAGCATTCGCAAGAAGGTGTGTCCCCATTCATTTTTCGTTGTCCAAAGTCGGCCAATTACTACTTTATACCCGATCCCTGAAGTGAATGATCAAGAAAATCACGTCTATGTATCAACGGGTCATCAACAAATGATGACCGATCCCATAAAACCATTGGGATTGTCCTTTTTCCTGTTAATCACTCCTGCATCCATGCATCGAGCTGGTGGAAGGTTATTTGTTGATGTTACCCCTATGCTGACTTCACCTGACAGCAGAGAAACTTTGTTAGATACCATGGGACAGCATGACCCGCTCATGAAAGACGCACTATTGACCATAGTAGAGCGAGATTTTATTAAATCGTTACCAAATAATGAAGAAGCACAGGGTTCCAGAAAAAGAAATGACGTTATCTCGTTCTCGGGTTTTCGAACCCAAATCGAAAACGATCCAACCATTGTTGCCGATTTGATTATGAGAAACCAAAAATCCTTAGAAGAGTTAAAACAAAACATCCAAACGAAATCGGGATCAGACTTATTTGATTTTATTCTGGAAGATATTCAGGAATTAAAGAAGATTATGACCGACCCGCAAAGTCGGCGTGTGTATTTTGCTGCTATGGATGCTTCAGCCTGGATCAATGAGAAAATAATGGAGTGGCTAGGTGAAAAAAACGTAGCAGATACGCTTTCTCAATCCGTACCCAACAATATTACTTCCGAAATGGGTCTGGCATTATTGGATGTGGCCGATGTGATTCGCCCTTATCAGAAAATAATTAATTATTTACAACATGTCAAAGATGATAACTTTTTGGATGAACTAATTAAATTTGATGGCGGACGGGAAGCCCAGGACGCTATCTATGCTTTTCTGGGCAAATACGGAATGCGATGTGTCGGAGAAATTGATATTACTAGAACTCGTTGGAGTGAAAAGCCAACTACACTTGTTCCCATCATTCTTTCTAACATCAAAACTTCCGAGCCTAATGCCAGCAATCGGAAATTCGAGCAAGGGCAGCAGGAGGCTTCGAAAAAGGAACAAGAGTTATTAGATCGATTGAAGCAATTACCGGATGGTGAACAAAAAGCCATTGAGACAAAACGAATGATCAGCCTGGTCCGGAATTTCATCGGTTATCGTGAATATCCAAAATACGGCATGGTTAATCGCTACTTCATTTATAAGCAGGCTTTACTGAAAGAAGCCGAACAACTCGTACAAGTGGGCGTTATTCAGGAAAAAGAAGATATCTACTACCTCAGTTTTGAAGAACTTCGCGAAGTCGTACGTACCAATAAACTGGATCACCAGATCGTAAGCCTTCGAAAAGACGAGTACAAATTATATGAAAAACTAACTCCCCCACGTGTAATCACGTCTGATGGTGAAATCATTGCCGGTGAGTACAAACGAGAAAATCTCCCAGCCGAAGCTATTGTAGGTCTGCCTGTTTCTGTCGGAGTCATAGAGGGACGGGCACGTGTCATTTTGAACATGGAAGATGCTGATCTAGAAGATGGAGATATATTAGTCACCTCCTTTACCGACCCTAGCTGGACGCCATTGTTTGTATCCATAAAAGGCCTAGTCACCGAAGTTGGTGGACTGATGACCCATGGAGCAGTTATCGCACGTGAATATGGGTTACCAGCAGTTGTCGGAGTAGAAAATGCTACCAAACTGATAAAAGATGGGCAGCGAATTCGCGTGCATGGAACGGAAGGGTATGTAGAAATCCTATAAAGTGGGTTTCCTCTCTCTCTCTCTGTGACTTTGCTCATAACTTTGCCACAAATCCATTTGATATGCTCCCTTAGCTATTTTTCCATAGCAGCTAAAAGGCCACGTTTCAGTAAATTGAAACATGGCCCTTTTTGAAGGTATGAACAACCCACCATTCAGCTTATGTCACGAAACGGTTTTATTGATTACCACATCAGTTAAATAAATTTGTGATAATGCTCCTTGGGTATAAATTTAAGGACTACAGGCATATTTTCCCTTATAATATCGAACTTTTCGCTTATTATTTCCCTGATTGTCTGCAAGCCTTCATTGTGTTTTTCATTGCATGGTTTTGTATTGTAATCTTTATCCCTTGTTCTCCAAACTTCACAGCCCTGGAATGGGTTAGCTGTTCCGATGTATAATTTTTCACGGCTATCTACATAGAGTATTCTTCCGCCGTAATTGTTCGGATTGGAAAGTCCTTTCAGTATTATAGACTTGAAATGAACGCCGTCTTCAGACACATATAAATCAAATCCAATTGGGTATTTTATAGCTCTTAATATCTCTACAACACTCTTGTAAATTTCTATTAGTATATTCGTTACTAATAGGCCTATTAGCTGCTCTAAAGCAAGTCTATTTGCTAAAAGGGTATCCAGAATTACTTCCATGTTGCTGGAATCATCAAAAGTACTTACCAGCAGTTTGCCTTTATATTCCTGTATCTGCCAGGCGTATACATTAAATGGATTATTAAAGCCCGAGCCAAGGCCCGAAGCACTCATCTGTACTTCTTCTGATGATTCAGTCAGAGGAAAAAATGGATTCCCACCAACTATTAATCTCCAGTCATCATTCTTGTTTATTCTGATGATATCGCAGCCCCGGGGAATAAACCAAGATAATGGCAACTCCTTGGTACCGCTTACATATAGATGGTCTTTAAATACACCAATGGCAAGAGTGTAAACATTGGCAGGATCTCCAAAACCATTATCAACTATAAGTGTCCAGTCATTTAGTTCCGGTTCCGGTCCATTGGTTCTCCAAACTTGAGCCCCATTGGGATTGCTGACGGCCACATATATCCTGTCATTAAATACGGCCATATTACTTATAGGACTTGTAGGGTTCTTGTCAGGATCAAAGCCAGGCGCATTAATGTTTATAAGACTTTCCCATGGATAAAATTCCGGATCCTCGCTGCTATACAGCAAGGGAGCTGATGTTTGGTTGCCCTCATCAATGGTAGATACATACAGTTTGCCCTTTTGTATTAACATTGCTCTTGATGAAGTTCCCTGCAAAACAGTGTCAGGCAAAATAAACCAATTTACACCGTTAGTAGATTTTAATATTTTAACTTTTGTCCCAAAAGCTGCAGCAAAAAGGCAAGGACTGCCTCCAAATGGTCTAGCCTTAATCATAAACCTGAAACCTGTAATGCCGGAATCAGATGGAGCTTTGTAAACTCTTTCCCATGGAAGTGATCCATCCTTTTTGTATCTCCAAATTTCAGCCAGATTATCTATTGGGTCTGGCTTTATCAGTGCGGGAAGCTGAGTCCTCGGCTCAATAGAGATTATACTTACCAGTATATTTCTCCCTGTTCCTACATATATAAAATCTCCCAAATCACTCATAGACCATGCATAGTTATTTTGTCTTGCATTGTTAAGATTACTAAAATCAAATCCATTTACCGGAGTCAAATTATGAAAGTGCGACATTTTATTCACTCCTTTATTAAAAAACACCATTATACAAACAATATATGAAATAAAAGGAATCTATGTTACCTAATGGATAAATAGCTAATTATGAGTAAAAACATAAGGCTGGATTTTGAAACGCCACCCCGATCTTTTTAGCCAAAGTATGGTGAGCTGGCTGCAGTATAGCCAGGCCCCCCTTTCTTTTTTATAAACAACAAAAACAGCCCCAAATTCATTAAAATTCGGAAGCTGTTTTCCTTGCAATACCTGTATTTAGGCTTTTTCAGACAAAATTTGGTGGAGGCGGACCGTGTCGAAACCACAGTCAAATTTTAGCTATACCCGATAAAAAAGGACAGCTCTTATTTGGCGTAAAATCTTGCTTTACCAGGGCCATTTTCCAAAAGCGATTTAACACCTGTTATAAAATCATTCGTTTCGAAAAGTGGAGGGACTATCTCAAGAAGCAGTTTATCCGCACTATTCAGATCATTGTTGTAATACTCGCTGAAGAGTCTCTTTGTTGTAGCATGTGCTAGGGTAGGCCCGTCAGACAACATTTTCATATATTTCAATGCCTTATCGTTAAGTTCACTCTCTGGCAGGATTTTATTAACAATGTTCCAACTTTCAAGCTTTTCAGCAGAAAAGAATCCCGCTTCATAAATCATTTCTTTAGCTCTAGTCAAGCCAGCCCTTGCAGCAATCATCCTGCCACCAGCACCGAGCGGAACTGTTGCAATTGTGGCTTCTACTGCGCCAAATTTGGCTTCATTTGCGGCCCAGATTAGATCACAGGCTAGGGCTAACTCAAATCCACCACCTAGGCACAACCCACGAACCGCTGCCAATGTCGGGTAAGGAAGTTTTTCAATCTTATGGATAAGTCCCAAAAAACTGACCAGTAATTCTCTGCCGCCATTACTATCTAATCCTGTAAACAAGCTCATGTTTGCTCCAGCGGAGAAATTACCTTCATCACCCTTAAGGAGCAAACCTCGCAGATATTTTTCCGGAATTTTTTCTAATAGGGCATGCAGATCATCAATCAATTCTTGTGTCAACAGATTGAACGGAGGATCGTTTAAAGTAACTATCCCCAGGGAACCGTCCATACAAAAAGTTATTTTACTCATCAGTTTACCTCCTAATTCTATTCTCCATAAATCCGCACCAGCTATTAAGGGTTTTCAACATCTGCATATATATCTCACCAGATTCGTTAACCCCCCCCTTTCACCTATCAACAAACATCAAATCCCCCGGCAGCAAGGCGGAGGCGGCGTACTCAAGAATCCGGCGAAAAAGTTGCGCTACGTGGGAAAAACCAAAGACTGATTTTATAAAAATTAAATATACCGATTGGGTATTAACGAAGTTCTGTACGGTCAACCTCAACAAAACCAACATCATCAGCCCCCTTTTGCAAAAACCGTTCTCGCAACTCTGAATGAGAAATCTTCACCCCTTCAACTGCCGTCATTTTCAATTCACCCTTTCAACAATATTTTGTTACCAATACCTAATCATATAGGTGTATATACACGTAAATGGAGATAAAAAAGTATTTACAATTTGAGCTTGTTTAATTTTTTAAGTTTAGATAGGAAGTCCTGCACCCATTCCCCTCCGCAAGCTGCCACCACTTCTGCCTGGGCTTCCTCCCAAAAAGGTATGGCCTGGTCAATTGCTTCCCTTCCCCTATCAGTTAAGCCGATGCGTTGCTCGCGCCGGTCTTCACCGATAGATACGGTAATCAGACCCTTCTTCTCCAGCAAGCGTACGTTTCTGCTCAAGGTGGTACGATCCATACCAAGAATATTAGCCAATTGCGAAATACTGGCGCTATCCTGTAGCAGCATGGTTATGAGCAGAGATAATTGGGTTGCTTTTAACCCGGTAGGATTCATGACCCGATCATAATGGGCGGTCAATAAACGCGTTGATTTCCGGACATTAAAGCATACGCAGACCCGTCCCATTACAGCCGCTTTCTGCTTGTCATTTGCGCTGTTTCTTGTCATTACGTCACCCTCTTCGCCCATTTGTTGATGCCAATCTATATCTTTCATTCGTCCTAATGCCTTCTTTAATACGAGTATATACACGCATATTATAGAAAGCAACTGCTATGTCGCTGGAAATACATTCCACTTTAAGTGTTTGCCCGCACTGGGTACGGGTCTTCTATCCCAGTAATTCCTTACTATATCTGAAGGAGGCGGAGCATGGTACTCTAAATCACAATCAGGAAACGACACCTCTTTCGATTATTCAGACAAATAGTATGAAAGGCATCACCACGATTAAGGGCGATGCCTTTTTTCATTTATTACAGGGGGATTCAGCTAATACCTCTAATGCTATTCTTACTAGGCCAGGATCAAACTGACTTCCAGAGCATCTTTCAACTTCAGCCCGAACACCTTCTTTACTAACTGCTTTCTGATACGGTCGTCCATGTATCATGGCATCACATGTATCGGCGATCGCTATAATACGTGATATAAGAGGTATGTTTTCACCCTTTAATCCTAGGGGGTATCCTGTTCCATCCCAGCGTTCATGGTGATGTAAAATGGCTTCAGCAATTGGAGCCATTTCAAGCGAGCTAAGAGCAATACGATAACCTGTCTCTGGGTGTTTCTTAACAGCTTGCCATTCCTCGTGCGTAAGCTTTCCTGGCTTTGCCAGAATGCTATTCGGTATAGCTATCTTTCCTATATCATGCAAAGCCGCTAGAAGCTTTAAGTTATCCAATTCGCTTTCAGGAAGATCAATGGCCTGTCCAATCTTCAGCGCCATCTCTTGCATACGCTGACAATGCTCTTCAGTTTCATTGTCTCTCTCCCACAGAGTCTTCTCTAGCGAAATAAGAAAGGCGCTTCTGTTGCTTCTGTCCTCCAATAACTTATTCCGATACATTTTATCCTCGGCCTCTTTTATGATCTTCTCCATATCCTGGGCTATATTATTCTTGGTTGCCAAGCCTATTGAAATACTTGTTTCTATTGGGAAGTTACTATTAAGCTTACAAGTACTTTTTATTCGATCAAATATTTTAGAAGCAATATGATTGGTACATCCAGGTAAAAGTACGATAAATTCATCCCCTCCCCAGCGGGCTATTATATCTTCTGGACGGCATGATTTCCTCAATATTTCGGCTACTGTTATTAAAAGCTTATCTCCTTCTAAGTGTCCCAGCGCATCATTAACCAGCTTTAATCCGTTTACATCCCCCATGATCAAACTTATAGGCAGCTGATGCTCGGTGTCTAAATGTTTTAATTCCTCTTCAAAATAAGCGCGATTGTACAGGCCGGTTAATTTATCATGAAAACTCAAATATCTGATTTTCTCTTCATCCTGCTTGTGTTCGGTTATATCAGTTACAATACTGAGCAGACATGCCATGCCATCAATGTCAATTCTTTCAGCAGAATATAGCCCCAATCGTTGCACCCTATATTTTCTACCGAAATTAATTTCCAGATTACGGACAGGTTCCTTCCTCATTATTTTTTGCTTTACATTAGCCCGGTCACCAGGTTCTAGCCAAAATCCTGCTTCTAATGCAGTCCGACCCACTATCTCGTCTCTACTATAACCAACGACTCGGCAAAAACTCTCATTTACGTCTATGTAGCGCCCCTCTTCCAGGGAAGTAATAGACATAGTGGTGGGGCTGGCATTGAAGGCTTTAGAAAATCGCTTCTCCGATAAACGTAATGATTCTTCAATCCGTTTACTAACGGTAATATCTTTGTGTACACAAAGCAAATGTTGTTTGTCTTCGATATTTATTATCTCGGCAGAAATGAGGAAAATGCCAATTTCCCCAGACTTCATTAGAAATTTGGTTTCAAGATCGCGAATATATCCATGTTCCTGGACTTGTTTTACCATTTCTTCCCGTTCTTCAGGGGCAACCCAAATTCCCAAATCTATGCCCGTACGTCCAATACCCTCATACCTCTCATAACCGGTGGTTTCAACCCATGCATCATTAACCTCAACGTAACGTCCATCTGCTAAGGTTGTAATTGTTATGGGGTCAGGATTACAATGAAACGCTTTAGAGAATTTGTCCTCTGATATGCGTAGTGCCGCTTCCGCCTTCTTACGTTCAGTTATGTCTATGGCAAGGCCTACGTAATAGAGTGTGCAGCCGGACTCATCTTTAACTGGCGCCCCGCTTGAGGTATGCCATCGCCAGGTTCCATCACGGTGTTTAACCAGATATTCTACCCCTATTTGAGATTCGCCCGTAGATATCACATTTTCCAGGAAGCTTCTACATACCGGTACATAATCAGGATGGAGGAATATTTCAAATGACTGGCCTTCTACTTCGGTAATATCGTGCCCCAGTGATTCTGTCCAGCCCTGCGAAACAAGTAGAAATTTCCCTTCAGGAGATAATGTGTAGATGATCCCATTGGCATTTTTCAAAATGGTACGCAGTTCCGCTTCGCTTCTATGCAGACGTTCCTCAACCTTACGCTGGCGGGTAATATCATTTCCTATACTTACGATATAAGTTGACCCATTTTCATCAAAGAGAATGGACGTTGCCCAGCTTATGATCCGGCGTTTTCCAGCCCGTGTTACCCAGCAGTTTTCATACTTGTTCTGAATACCGAGTGAAGCAAAAGCCTCAGGCCGGTTAAATAGAGCTTTAGCCGGTTCAATATCTTCATCGGGCAGTACATAATCCCAAAAATATTTGCCGTTTATCTGATCAAAAGTATAACCGGAAATTCTTTCACATGCCTTATTAAACCTTATAACTCGCCCTTCCTGGTCACAAACCACAATCAAGTCACTGATCATATCCAATATACCAGTGTTAAGCGTTATTCCTTGTTGCATCTGGATATCCGCCCATTTATGTTTGGACATATTCCAAATAATATCAGCCTTCTCCGGTCTTCCAACTTTGAACCTTTTATTCGTATAATTGCCTACAGTATCCAATGAATTACCTCCAGGACGCACAGGTTAAATCGTATAATCTTCGCTTACTATCAGGACTTACTGCCTCGGACCACTCTCACCGTGAACTGAAAATGAGGTTATTCGATCATCAGAACAGAGGCAGCAATTAATGTGTATTCTGGTATGATTCATATTAAACATAACCGTACCGATTAGTATGTTAGATAGCCATTATCACTCGGTTTCTACCGCCTTTTTTGGCTTGATACATAGCCAGGTCGGCAAGCCTGACAGTCTCTGCGAGTAAATCCGTACTTCTGGGTACTAGCCAACTAATACCTATGCTGACCGTAACATAGGAAGATATATTAGAACTGTAATGATCCAAACATAGCGATTCTATCTCTAGTCTGATTCTTTCCCCCAGCAGCGAGGCTTCTTCTTTGTTTATTCCGGTAGCAACAAATAAAAATTCTTCCCCGCCGAAACGGGCTACAAAGTCCTGCCCCTCTCTTCGGCATTGATTTAACATGTTGGCTACTGCTTGCAGGCAGTAATCGCCAGCAAGGTGCCCATTACTATCGTTATATATCTTAAAAAAGTCAATATCAATCATCATAATGGATAAGGCGATCTGCTCCTTAATGGCCGTATCCCATTTTTCATTAAGGAATTCGTTTAACTTACGCCGGTTGGGTATTCCTGTAAGGGCATCAAGAGAAGAAACGTTTAAGAGCAGCTCATTAGCTGCTTGCAGATTTTCATTGATCTGAGTAAGTTGTGCTGACTTCTCTTCAATTAGACGCTGGTTAACAAAGTTTTGTACGTAGCTATCATAATTGGTATTGGCGATCACCCAGCAGAATATCATGAAGATACTTGCATTAATATAATGGCCGGTCAGTATGGTCATCGAGGACTGAAACTGAGGCAATCCGATCGTCAGAACAGAGGCAGCAATTAACTGCGGAATGTGTATTCGGATAGGCTTTATGTTAAACATAACCGTACCTACCAGAATGTTCACCATAAACACAGTAATATTGCCATATAAGGCCTGATCCATAAGGGAAATAATTGAACCCCAGGTCATAAGAAATATTAAAAAAGTTATTGCAGTAACATTAAAGGCCTTAATTATATTCTGACCCTGATCTAATTTGCGGGCCAAATAAGAAAAGATAACCCAATCCAAGCCTGTTACCACAACCATAAGCAGGTACATAAGCGTATACCAGTTGATTTTGACACTTGTAATAACTGAAGTGGAAAAAAATTCAAGCAATAATACCACAATTTCAATTCCTAAAATAATGGCAGTAAATAATTTTCCTCGCTTTATGTTTAACCGCGCAAGCTCAATATTAAATTCGGGTTGATACTTGGACTCAACGTATGGAATCTTTTTCAAAATAGGCCACCTTCATTATTTCGTTCAGATGCAGACAACTATTAGATTGGCGAGGTCAAATATCGGTATTTTTAATGCTTATATAATTTATCGTACTAAATGGAGGCATTGTTAGTTATTTTTCAACAAATTTCTTCATTACTTTTTATTGTATAATCACTCCAAATAAAATGATCTGGAATAATAACTTGAAGATATTTGGCTCAGGTATTGTCATCCATTGGTTAGGTTCAATAATTCTTATATATTAACGGATGTAAAACCAATTTGGGAAGCTTTTTTGGGCAAGAATAGCATCCACCGGATTCATTCAAGGAAAAGATGACAGAACTTGAGGAAGCAAAATTTAGATTAGGTGTAGTGTTTCGGGCAAGCTTTTCTGAATCAGTGCGAGATCAAGATACTTGTTCACGGCAGCAATGTCGATTTTTTCGGAACAGGGAGCACAATGTCCACAGTACATACAGTGCCCGTGGAACGCACGTTTCGGCGCATTGGCTAGGATCGTACTATAATCCTTCTGCACATCGTTTGCAGTCGTGTAGGCCAGTACCGCATTTCATCCGGGTTGGATACGCCAACCATGACGGAAGCCACCGCAGGTCTGGTCAGACAATAGTGCAACCCATGAACTGTGCTATTAAGTAGTTTTTTGAAATATCAATATAACCCTATTACTTTTGTCTGTCTACTCGCCGTTAAATCGAGTAACCTATGCAACAAACAATAGGCCCTTAAATACCTGATAATTTCAATTTAGCCCTTACATAAGAGTCACTGGCAAGAAAAGTATAGCGTTCTTTCGTACAGTCTTTATTTTCAGGAGAAGGCATCATTTGTGCGATTTTTTTATCCCTTGAATTTAGCGAGATTGTCCTTTAGAATCTGCTCCGCCTCTTTTACCATACGGTCAAGCAATTTCTGACAGGTGACAATATCCTTGATAAGCCCGATAGACTGGCCGATCATAAACGGCGCATAGTTAACATCACCATTAGCATACGCCTCTTTCATTTTTTGTCCGGATAGTAGGGGCCCCAAGACGTCAATTCCACCTCCCTGTTTTTCTATTTCCAGGATGTGGTCAGCCGCCTTGTTCTTTAAAGAGCGTCCTTGAAGATTTATACTCGTGCCGATTAAAGTCGTATCTTGCTCCTGACGTTCAATCAATTCATTCCGAAAATTATCATGAATTTCACATTCCTTGGTGGCAATAAATCTGGTTGCCATAAATACAGCTTCGGCTCCCAAACAAAGCGCGGCTGCCAGCCCCCGTCCATCAGTAATGCCGCCAGTTGTAATAACCGGAATTTTAACTGATTCGACAATACGGGGGTAAGCACCATAGTGGTCACATCGTCATTGAGAGGATGACCTCCCTCTTCAATTCCTGCAGCGATCACAGCATCATATCCAATTTTTTCGATATTAATCGCATGCCGTACCGCCCCCACTTTGTGCATGATCTTAACCCCGGCTTCATGCACCATATTTATATACTTTGTGGCTGGAGATCCCGATACTTCAATCACCGTTACTTTCTCTTCACAGCAGACACGGAAAAAATCATCGTAGATCTGAGGAGCGATCCGCATAGAAGGCAACAGCGTAATGTTTATACTGAACGGCTTTAATTCTTTACTCCATTATGTTAACGCATAATCTATTCCATCAGGATAAAATTTCATTCTCACTCAGAATTACCTACCCCCTTTTGATCGATATACGATGAACGGATACTTTTACTGCAGGATGGAATAAGGGTGCAGGTTTAATGTTCTAGTCTTCCTTTTTGATGTCACAGGATATCCCGTTGCCAGATAAACCCATCCGAAAACAACGGTTATCGGATCTGCATTCCGATTTACAACTATCTCTGGATTCCCACCGGTTAATAAGGTTAGGCTCTTTGATAAATGGGCGGCTCATCGATATATAGTCTGCTATTCCATTATTGATTATGAACTCGGATGTATTTAAGGAGCGAATACCACCCACTAGAATCAATGGAATATTGATTGCTTTTTTAAATTCTCGGGCTTCGTCAAGATAATAGGGTACCGCATCCTCGGATGACTTCATGGGTCGAGAGGGAGACATTTTCCCACCCGTTGTTACGCCTCCGCTTAATTCGATTGCGTCAAGACCCGCATCCGCCAGCATACGTCCAACCTGGAGAGAGTCATCCAATTTTAGTCCGCCTTCTATGAAATCCTGACAGTTGAGTTTAATCAATACGGGATAGTGCTCACCGACTGTTTTCCGAATAGCCTGGTAGACATTTAAAAGAATTCGGGATCGGTTATGGATATCTCCCCCATATTGATCCTGCCGCCGATTAAATGCTGGTGAGAGGAACTGGCTGAGCAAATATCCGTGGGCAGAATGGATTTGAACACCGTCAAAACCAGCCTCTTTGGCCCTCCGGGCGCCATTAGCAAAAGCCGCAATCAGACCATGCGCGTCCTGATCTGTCATTTGGTGGCAATGGGGCTCGCCTGTTTCAGAAACAACCAGCCGTTCATAGCCAGTAAGTTTTTCACTGGCAACTATCCCGGCGTGGGATAGCTGCATTACAATTTTACCGCCCAAGTCATGCACAGCCGCAGTCATCTGGTTTAGCCCTGGAATAAGCTCATCTTTGTAGATTCCCAACTGCATGGGGCCCGCTTGTCCTGCTGGACTGACATAGGCATGACTGCTGATAATTAATCCCACTCCGCCATTTACGAGTTCCGTCATTTTCTCAGTCAGTGCCGGGGTAGCTGCTCCTTCTCCGGTCGCCATACCTTCCCAGGTTGCCGACCGAACGAACCTATTCGATAGGACCATGCCGTTTATTACTGTACTCTCAAACATCTTGCTCATTTTTTAGTCTCCTTTTAGTATATTGCCGCCAATGGTGACTTTGAATGCAGTCGATTTCCTATCGGATCCTGCGGCTAAACATATGGGCTCAATAATACGTTATCTTCAAGTTTAAACATCATCTATACTGTTCCCCTTTTCTATTCCATCGGTATACAACATCGTTGATTTTGGGCTAGTTGAAATGAAGCTGGCGCGTGCTACTTAGCATGAAATATTGCTTTACCAGGACCATTTTCAATGAGCGATTTAACACCGTGAATAGAGTCATCAGTCTCAAAAAGTGGGGGTACAATCTCCAAAAGCAAATTATCGGATCCATTAAAACCATTATTGTAATACTCGCTGTGTAGTTTCTTAGTTACAGCATGTGCTAATGTAGGCCCCTCAGACTTTACTCATTATTTAACCCCCTCGTTTTTTCTTAGACCCAGCTAGCTATTATAAGCTTTTCATCACCTCCACACTATGAATTAAACCCGGTAAGCGCTATTTTTGCATTCTTCTTTGCTTACCACAAAAAGCCCGGTAATATTGATAGAGATGTTAATTTTTCACAGAATGATCGTTTGTTTTACCCACATAGCGCAGTTTTTTCGCCGGATTCTTAAGCACCGCTTCTTCCGCGTTGCTGCCAGGGGTCACATATACATATTCCGGGCGCTTGACGAAAAGATCTTTGATATATTTCACATATTTCTTTGGTGCTGTTTGATACTGGGCTATGGTTTCCGTACCCGCCGGACATACGGCCTGGCAATTGTTACATTTGTAGCTGGTGCCAAATAGCAGAGATTGCCCCCAGGATAGAGTTTCGGCGCCATTAAAGCGCTGGCCAAATTCTTTCATGTCCGGTGAAGAGACCAGAGCATCCACCAGATCTAAAAATCCCGGACTGGCCTCCCGGTAGTTGTGGGTTCGGCAGATTCCATGGTCAAACTCGCCATTTTTACCAATGGCTCCGGTTGGACAGGCCACAACACAGACCTTGCACTTAATACAGGGATTTTCCGTCAATACTTGATCATATTTGTCTAAGGTGCAGTTCAATAGCATGCTGCCGAGAAAAATTGCGCTGCCCCACCGAGGATGCAGCAACATGCGACTATGCCCCATGAGCCCCATGCCAGCCTGTTCAGCCACAATTTTGTGGCTGACAAAGGAAAGACCGCTCATGCCAGTAAAATCCATAGGAAAGGCCTTGGGTAAGCGAACGGCACTTATGCCCCGGTCGCGCAGAACACGAATAAGTCTGCCCTGAATCACATCCAGATCGTCCGACGATTGATGAGATTCGAAGGAAGTTAGATTACGCAGTGGGGTCATCAAATTAGGTCTATTCAAAGTTACAACAAAGGAAGCAATAGTCTGGGTATCAGGATAGATCTTCTTAATCAAGTTGCCCTGGTCACCCAGCTCTGCACGGTCAACCTCAACAAAGCCAACATCATCAGCCCCCTCCCGCAAGAATAGTTCCTGTAACTCTGAATAAGAAATCTTCACCCTTTCAACTGCCGTCATTTTTAATTCACCCTTTCTACAATATTTTATTCCTAATACCCGATCATATAGGTGTATATACACGTAAATAGAGATAAAAAATATATTTACGATTTGAGCTTGTTTAATTGTTTAAGGTTAGATAGAAAGTGCTGCACCCATTCCTCACCGAAAGTCGCCACTACTTCTGCCTGGGCTTCCTCCCAAAAAGGTATGCCCTGGTCAATTACATCCCTTCCCCTATCAGTTAAGCCAATGCGTTGCTCGCGCCGGTCTTCACCGGTAGAGACAGTAATAAGCCCCTTCTTCTCTAGCAAGCGCACGTTTCTGCTTAAGGTGGTGCGATCCATACCAAGCATATTAGCCAATTGTGAAACACTAGCGCTATCCTGAAGTACCATGGTCATGAGCAGCGAGAACTGGGTTGCTTTTAACCCGGTGGGATTCATGACCCGATCATAATGGGCGGTCAATAAACGCGTTGATTTCCTGATGTTAAAGCATACGCAGACCCGTCCCATTTCAGCTGCTTTCTGCTTGTCATTTGCGCTGCTTGTTGTCATTACGCCAACCCTCTTCGCCCATTTATTGATGCCAATCTATATCCTTACATTCATCCTAATGCATTCTTTAATACGAGTATATACACTCATTTTATAATAATCAACTGTTATGTCGCTGAAATTAAATTCCAACATAAGTGTTTGCCCGCACTGGGTACGGGTCTTTTATCCCAGTAATTGCTTACTATATCTGATGGAGGCGGGGCATACCATGTCAAAACCACAGTCAAATTGTAGCCGGCATATTTTTTGCCCTGGTCACAAAAGCTAGCAGATTATTGCCGCAAATCTTAACATTGAATAGAATTACCACCCCGCTGTACAATATGGCAATTTGTACCGCGGGGTGCTCTGTCAAGGAACCTTTTTATTAAGCTCTTACAAACAATTTAATAATTATTACAAATTGCGTTTAAAGCTCTAATCCTAGTCTAATGCGTATAATTAATAACTTAATATAAATATTTTGTTATATAATATATAACTAATAGGCAGCTTTCTATTTTACTAATAATGACTATTATTAGTAAAATAACTTGCGTATTATTTTAGGAAAACTATTCCGAAGTTGGATTTAAGCGTTGGAGAGGAGTGTAAGAACATTCAGTAGGAAGTTGATCTTTGGCAATAAGGTGAATCATAAACTGGCATAAAAGCGCATAGGCAGTCCAACTTGGTTTTATTGACATATTACATAATAATAAATAATTGACATTAGGAGGAAGGCAATGAAAAAAATACAATTAATTGGCCTAGTACTAATATTGGGATTAATGCTGGGCATAGTTGCAGGCTGCGGTTCCAAAACCAATACTTCAGCAAAAAAGAACACAGAGGAAAAGAAATCGTTAAAAATCGGTACGTCATCCGTGTCAAATGATTTAGCCCAATCCGGCGTGGCTCCCCTTGAAAAAATGGGCTATAAAGTAGAAATAGTTGTTTTTGACGACTACTTTACACCTGATACAGCTTTGGCCGAAGGTTCTTTGGATGCAAACTTTTATCAACATAAATTATTCATGGATAATTACAATTCCAGCAAAAATACCAATATTGTAATGCTTTCTCCCAAGCTTTACGAGTTCTATGGTGGCCTCTATTCAGTCAAAGCCACTTCCGTTGAAACTTTGCCGGCTGGGGGAAAGGTGGGAATTGCCACCGATGCCTCCAACATCAGCCGCGATCTGCTCAATCTCCAGTCCTTGGGTTTGATAAAACTCACCAGCGAGAAAAAAAACTTGTATTCCGTTCTGGACATTGTATCTAATCCCCACAATTATGAGTTTGTCCAGGCAGACCATATGAAGTATACCCATATGGATGAGTATACGTGTTTACTGGGCACCTCTAACACTATGGCTGCCGATAAGATTGATCCTACGCAAAATAGACTCGCCGTGTTTCCTGAAACAGAAAACGCCTTGGGCATGTGCATCATGCCGGAAAATCAAGACAAGCAGTGGGTCAAGGATATGATGACTGCATACACTTCGGAAGAAGCGCGAGCATACGTAAAACCAGCCAGCGGCTTCAAACCTGTTCAATAGCACTACTTGCTAACCCTTTTTCAGCGGCAGAAAAATTACAAGTAGCTTTTCTGCCGTATTTTATTTGAGCAAAATGTGAGGGCAAGAACATGATTGAGATTACAGGTTTACAAAAATCTTTTGGCAACTTAGATGTGCTGGAAAATATCAATATGGTAATTAAAGATGGTGATATTTACGGCCTGGTAGGTAAAAGTGGCGCTGGTAAATCTACTCTGCTGCGTTGCATTAATGGCATGGAAACATATACCAAAGGCAGTTTGAAAGTGGACGGAGTAGAGGTAAATTCTCTGGATAAACAGAAAATGCGTTATTTTCGTAAAAATGTCGCCATGATTTTTCAACATTTTCCTTTGATGTCAAGAAAGACCGTCTATGAAAATATCGCGTTTCCAATGAGATGTTGGAAATATGATAAAAAGCATATTTATGATAAAGTCACAGAATTATCTGAAATCGTTGGCATTAATGACAAATTAAGAGAGAAACCAAACACCTTGTCCGGTGGACAGAAACAGCGTGTAGCTATTGCGAGAGCATTAGCAATGGATCCCAACATTCTGCTGAGCGATGAGTCTACTTCTGCACTGGATCCCACCACTACCCATGCCATTTTGCAACTGTTGAACGAGATCAATGAAAAGCTTGGAATTACCATTATTGTTGTAACACATCAGATGTCCGTAGTAAGAGAGGTTTGCCATAATGTGTCCCTTTTAGAAAAAGGCAAACTGGTGGTTTCTGGCAAAGTAGAGGAAATATTTCTGAACCAACCCGATAAATTGCGCCGGTTTATCGGCGAGGATGATTTGTTTCCCACTAGTGAAGGGGTCAATTTACAAATCATGCTTTTGGATGACAGCAACTCCCGCTCCATATTGAGTTTGATGGCACAGGAGCTAAGGGTAAATTTTGGACTGGTGAACTGTAAAATGGAGCGTTACCGGGACAAGCATCTGGGAACCTTGATTGTAAACTTCAGCAATGATGATTTGCCTCGGGTGTGTAACTACTTAACCGGCAAGGACATTATTTGGCATGCTTATCAGGAATTAGAATCTGCACAGGTTGTACCAAAAGGGGGCATATGAAATACTAAGCTTTTTGACTGCATACCAGCAAGCATTTTTCGTTAAAATATTACTTCCCGCATTTATAGCAACATTTCAAATGCTTATTATTTCTACGCTGATCAGCACTGTTTCCGGTTTTTTAGTGGCGGTTATGCTGGTAGTTACTAACAAGGACGGTATCATCCCCAATAAGGTCTTTTACAATGTTCTGAGTCTTCTGGTCAATGTAGTACGATCTTTTCCCTTCATCATTCTGGTGGTTTTTATACTACCCATTACTAAAATGATTGTGGGAACTTCCATTGGTGTAAAAGCAGCAATCGTACCTCTGGTGGTTGCGGCGACTGCGTTTATTGCCAGGATCATTGAAAGTTCTCTGCAGGAGGTTGACCAGGATCTAATTGAGACCATGCGATCATTCGGCCTTACAGATGCGCAGGTAATTTTCAAAGTAATGTTTTCCGAGGCGCTGCCTTCCATGGTTTCGGGCATAATTTTGGCTACTATTGCAATTTTAGGCTCCACTGCTATGGCAGGGGCAGTCGGTGCAGGCGGCATTGGTGCAGTAGCATTAACCCATGGATACCAAAGCTTTAATAAACCGGTTATGTGGATTACCGTTATTATCCTGATCGCTTTGGTCCAGATCATTCAAGGTATCGGTAACTTTATATATCGCAAGATGAAACCATAAGGGAGGTTACTATGGTGAAAACAAAGGAAGAATTATTATTGGAATTATCCCGTTGAGTGGTAGAGATGGATGATGATGGTTGAGCCAAAGGCAAAAAAGATAGTGCAGTTAATAACCAACTCATTCAAAGTTAACTGGATTGTAGGGATATTTTGCACATTTGCGTGCTTCCTCCATAAACGCCAGGGCATTTTCCAAAGGTGTCCCATACACGGAATCGCAGCCGGTGGCAATTGTATATCCGCAAGGACTGTCCCAGCCTTTTTTACAGCATTCTCTGACCGCCTGTTTCACCTCTTCAGGTGTACCATTATATAAGACATCATTAGGATTGACATTGCCCATTAGCGGAATGCGATTTCCTACCTGTTCCTTGGCATACTGCAAATCCACAGCATTATCAATGCTAAAACAAATAAAACCACAATCAACCACATCATTTAATAATTTGGAGGTATCTCCGCAAATATGAATTGAGGTTGATTTGGGAATGAATTTGTGGAAATGATCTACTAGTTGTTTTAAATAGGGGGCAGCAAATTCGGCAAATTTACTTCGGGAAATAATTGTACCTGAGGCCACCGGATCAGCTAGTGAAACACCGGCGCCCGCCTTCAGAAAAGGCTCCGCCAAAATCTTGGTGGCTTCAGTGACGAATTCCATAAGCTTATGTACCTGCTCGGGATTCTTGTTCAGATTTTTCAACAGGACCTCGGTGCCAACCAGGGCAGCGGCAGAGGAAAACGGACCGGTCAAGCCTACGCCAACAGGGCATTCATCGCCGATTTCATCCTGTAATATTTTCAGGGCCTCATACCCTTGCTTTAATGTTGGATCTTTTTCCACACTGATATCCGCCAAGTCCAACATGCTTAAATCTTTAATGTTTCTTACCGGATGTTCTAGAATGGCGATCGGAACATGTTCCGGATTGGTCATTAAGGCGCCGTATCTGATTGCCATGCCGTGCAGACCATGCGTAACACTAACCCCATCACAACCAAAGGTTTCATAATATTTCTTTTGGACATCAGCCAGATTGCGAGCAGATGCCACCTGATCTCTTCGGGTCCAACCTAAAAGCTCATGTCCAGGGGCACCATAAAAGATAACGATAGGATACCTGTCAACCGATTGCCCTTTGATCATGGCTTCCTTCCGTTCTTTGGGAGTCATCTGATCATCTTTATGCATTATATAGTCTCCTTTTCCCATGAGCAATTCGCACCGTTATCGTTAATTTGTTAAGCATATAAATGTTATTGTGTATCTAATTATTAACTCTGTTTTAATAATAAATAATCTTTACGAATATGTCTAATAATAAATAGTTATGCTACAATATCAAAGCGTGGCAAGGGGACAGGTTGCTTGTCCTGGCAGTAATACATTTTAGGTATTTTGCCCACCTGGAACAAAATACCTTTTCTTTGCAAAATAAAAATCCCAAACATTTGTTTATGTTTGGGATTTTTTTACAATTTATAGTGGAGGCGGGGCGACACATATAGTACCCAAAAAGAATTGCTCCCTTTTTTGATCTTTTCATTTGTGGTCCTGCCACCTCTAGTGAAACCAGTAAATACTTTACCGGAAAAATATATGAGTGTCCCCCAGACATTTACACTGGAGTTCCTATTTTTTCAGTATGAATTCAAAGGCAACATCGCTGTCCACGTCCTTGCCAATGTTGATTCCGCCCGTTTCATGGGGTAGATCTGTAAGCAGTCCAAAATCCTTGCGATTCACTTCTGCTTTTCCCTGGAAAGCAACCCTTATGTTGCCCCACGGATCTTCCACCCCACCGCCGAAAGTTGCATTATAATTTATGGGATGGGTGTTTCCGAGAACAGTCATTTCCCCCTCTACAGTCCATTTACCACCGAGTTCAGGAACGAATCTGGTGCTTTTGTACGTTAATTCCGGGAATTTTTCCACGTTAAAGAATTCTTCACTACGCAGATGAGCGTCCCTAATCTCGTGATTGGTGTTTATTGAGGCGGTCCTAATGGTGAATTCTAAGGTGGACTCGAGCGGGTCTTCCGCAATCATGAGTATGCCATCGATATCAGTAAATATGCCCCTAACCTGCCCAACCATAAGGTGCTGAGCGATGAAATTCGCAAAGCTATGGACTGGATCGAGCACATAAAACCCGGCCTCAGGAAACAGGGTTTCGTTATAAATACGCACACCCTTTTTTAATAAATCCATTTTTATCTCCCCTCTTGTTCAAATAAATATTCTCTGCGTCGGAAAAGATACAAATCGGCCAATTTAGGCCAATCCCAGCTGTTTCATATAGGTCAAATTGTCCCAAAACAGCCATTCTTCGTCCATCACGCCGTTCACCCAGTGCCCTACGGTGCACATAGTTATTTCGTATTTATTTCCGTTAGGCTGTATGAATTTCCCATCCCCGATTGGCATGGGTTCGGTAAACGTACCGGACATGACACCAATAACAGCGGTAAAATCATCCGATCCGAGCTTGACGGGATGTACTTTGATACTTGTATCGGGTGAATAAACGAACATTGCATCGAGATCTTTAATATGCTGCTCGATACCTGTTGTAAAGTGACCATCCGGCCAGTTAACCTTGATGCTACGTGCATGACTTTCATGCAACCGTGTCCATTCACGATGGCTAAAAACTTCAAAGTCGAGAGTGTCGAATGTATCCAGGTTCTTTTTCACAGACTCCTTTTCAGCTTTAAATTTTTCAAGTTTCGCTTGCATTTCAAGAATCTTCGCCTGCATTTCAGGTGAATAGCCCTTTAATTCTTCATTCGTTATCATACTAATTCCTCCTTTAATTTATATGTTTTGTACTCCACCTGCGAAGTGAAGTCTCTACCCGTCATGAAACTGATTTGATGGTCAATCAGCAACTCGATACAGTTTTCGAAGGCACCTTGTCGTGGTCTGTTCGGCTGGCTTTAGGCACATCGGCTAGGACCCCCTTATCAACCAGGGGGCGCGGAGATCGGACTATCGATGTTAGGCGGACGCTATGGGGCGGTTCTGTTCGACATTATTCATCTCCTATTTAAGAATCGTTTGTCGTACAAAAAGGTCTTGGGGGGTTACGAGTACATCGTCGTATCCTCGCAAACGAATGAGTTGATGAGTGCTGGGAGTAAAGTAAATATCTTACTATTTATATTATAATACCATGTATTTTCAAATTTTAACATAGAATACCTTTTAACTTCCAAATTGTTAGAAATGCAGTTTCTTGAGCTCTAAATGCAACAAGGATGACCGGCTGTGGACAGGTAAGTCCCCGGTTATAACGCATTTATTTTTAGTATAGTTTGTTTTTCTGGGATGTTTTTTGTACATGCAGGAATTAAATCTCCTGCGCGTGAATTAGGGACAATTGCTTGAATATGGGCAAAGCCAAGTGAAGTTAATGACCCTGCCATCAACGGACATACAAAGACATTTGCATGTCCACTGCATACGGCCTGCACCTTCTGTAAAAAGGGTACCGTAAACTGCATAGCTGCTTGTTCTGCATAGCGAGGCCCTAGAATTTTCAGGCTTCCAACGGGGTCAGCATAGCTTATATAATCTACTCCCGTAGAACAGACTTTTTCGATATACTGCAACAATTCCGAGGAAAGATTCTTAAAAAGCGACTGTACCTGGATTTGATCCTTTCGCCAAACCTTAAACAAAATCGTAGTATCCAGCAGACAGCTTAAAATAGAAAAAGGACCGCTTACGGAATATAT
Source organism: Syntrophomonadaceae bacterium (assembly GCA_963665865.2). Lineage (GTDB taxonomy): Bacteria > Bacillota > Syntrophomonadia > Syntrophomonadales > Syntrophomonadaceae > PHAA01. The sequence goes on from CAXXWF010000001.1 coordinate 3,155,413, forward strand.
AACCCGCTCACCTTTATTTTTTAGTATTCTACATGCTTTGAGCATTGCTATAATACGGGTACCTTCTGCATAATTAAATGTTCTCTTCTGGAGAGGCTCAATTGAATAGTAAACCAGCTCACCACCACGGGTCCCTGCAGCTTCATCTCCCAATCTAATATCGCCGCCTAATGCTTCCGCCTCTACAGTATGGCAGAAAGGTAGTAAACAAAATTTAGCGTCTGTCGCCTGTTTTACCTCCAAAGAGAAATCCGCTATAGTTTGGGCATTTTCATAAATAGCGGCAAACGTTGTGCCCCGCTTGGCAACAACTTCCGCAATGCCATCCAGCGATTCTCTGTATTTGCAGGACACATCAAGTAATCCAGGCATAGACCGGTCTCCTTTAATCAAATAAAATTCAGACATTTAACAAAAAGGTCTTCATAGCCACTAAGAGTAGAAAGTTCAGTATAAGAAATATTGGGAACCATATTTTCTGCTTCAGTACGCTCTGCATCTGACAGCAAGCAGATATATGCTCCCGATTTAGAAGTGTTTCCAACATAAGTAATCTTTTCTTTCCATTCGGGCGGCAATAAGCCTGCCCCGGTCATACTTTCCGCCTTGAGGTGCGCTCCAAACTGTCCAGCTACAACCACACGGTCTAAGCTGGTCTGCTCCATCTTAGAGCTTGCCAGCAGAGAATATACCCCCGACAAAATCGCCCCCTTGGCTAGCTGCACCTGACGGATATCCTTTTGGGTCAGATAAATTTCTCGTTCACGATCGATAACAAAGCATTTCTTGCCATCAATCTTTTCAACCAGGGGATGGGCTAGCAGACGTCCCGTGGGATGTATGATACCCAAACCACGTATCTCGGAAACCGCAGCAAGGATACCACTGCCGCAAATTCCCTCTGCGGCCGTTCCTCCAATGGTAGTATATATAACTTTATTATTTTCAATCAAAACATCATCAATTGCTCCATGGGTAGCGCGCATACCGCTGCTGATGTTCATGCCCTCCAGGGCAGGTCCTGCTGCACAGGAACAACAATACATTTTCCCCTTATCGCTTAGAACAATTTCACCATTGGTGCCAATATCAATAAACAGAACCCGTTCCTGAAGTAGTGTAAGATTGCAAGCTAAAATACCGGCTGTAATATCACCACCCACGAATGAGGAAACAGCCGGCAAACAATAAATCACGCAATCTTCTGCCGCTGGCAACCCTAATTCCTGTGCTTTTCGGATTACCGATCCACTAAACGCAGGCAGATAAGGTGCCATTGCAATACCGATTGGATTGACACCCAACAAAAGATGAATCATGGTTGTATTACCACCAATAGCGATTCTAGTAATCTGCTCAGGCTTTACATTATTTTTTAAATATAGTTCCTGCATTAAACGACGTAGGTCGCCTACAATCATCTTTTGCAAGATATGCAGCCCATTTTCCTTTTCATAGGTGTAATTAATACGAGTAATAACATCCTGGCCACAAGCTTTTTGTGAGTTTAGGCAAGCAAGGGAGGAAATCTCCCGGCCTGTGTGTAAATTAACCAGCGTTGCCACAACCGTGGTGGTTCCAATATCAACTGCCATACCATATACATCTTCAGGAAAAAAGTCGGGAGAAAATTCCTTGCAATATCCGTCCGCTACAATTACATTAATTGCAGATTTTTTTGGTATTTGTACAGCAATGTCTTTAGTGACCGTATAATGGCAAGATAGTACTGATTCACCATCCACCGTTACACGGCACTTGCCGCAAACATTCTTCCCCCCGCAGGGAGCATCCAATAGTCCCTGCATAGAAAGAACATCGTAAAGTGATGTTGGTTGGTCATACTCTATAATCCGATTTTCGTCGGGTAAATTAATCTTGACCATTATTCTATTCCCTTGTTATTTTCCCTGGTGGCATGGACCATTGCTTGCACGTTAACCAACGGCGTTGTGGTAGGTAACCCGCAAGCCGGAGCGACTATATCAATCCCTTTAGTCAGCGCATCGCTTACCATGGATGCGATCTTTTCCGCTTGCATGCTGCCCAGGGCAAAAGTGCTGATATTTCCCATCAGCGCATGATTTGTCAAATGTTTTTTTATTTCAGCAATTGGCACAACCGCATCAAAACTAAAAGCATCGCAGTGAATTTGAGATATAATATCATACACACTTTTTAAGCGTCCACAGATATGTACTATTTTTACAGGAACAGTCAATTCATCTAGAATTCTATTTAGATATTTTACAGTGTAATCCGCAAAATTCTGTGGCCCCAAGATCTCTCCGGTACCGCTTGGTTCGGATATACAGATAACATCTGCACCCGCTGCGATCTGTGCCTTTCCAAAGGTTATCAGGTTTTCGCAGATAAACTCCATGTAACATTGGGCACTATCGGGAGATTTGCGAAATTCCCGCAATAAAACCGACATATCCAGCAGGGTACCACCAACACTGATTGGGCCAGCAATATTGCCAATAATGGGAACATCCGTACCTTTATCCTGTAAAATTTCAATCGCATCCAGAACCGTTTTCACCCTGCCAGCCTGCAAATCCAATGATTGCAGTTTATCAATCTGGGCACAAGCAGTTAAAGCCGACTGAACCACATGCGGTTCGCAGAGACGATTTCCCATGTTGACCCTAGCGCCCATAGCTTCTGCTTCCACTGTCATGCAAAACGGAACCCCGTAATTTTCAAAGCCACCTGCCTGATTGAGAGCAAATGCAAGTTCAGCCATCTTTTTCGCATCAGTGTGCGTTTCTGGCCAAAGGTATCCCGTCTGCTCCATAATATCAGCAAACATCATATTCATCATTCCGCCAGGGCAGATGCAGGGCGGGCGATCTACCGGTTGTTTTTTGGCTGCTGCACGCAGTCGTGTTTTCTGGGTAAATTTTTGTTCCATTCTTAACCTACGCGCCTATTAAACGATTAACCAATTTCACCGCTGCCACTGCATTCTCAGCATATCCATCAGCACCTATCTTCGTGGCAAAAGCAGGTGAAATAGGCCCTCCGCCTACAATAACCTGTACATTTTCCCGCAGACCCTCTTCATTCAGCAACTCAACAACCTTATGCATATTACCGGTGGAGGTTGACATCAAAGTGGATAGGGCAACTACTCTAGCTCCCTGGTTTTTAACAGCATCGATAAAGGATACAGCCGGAACATCACGTCCCAAGTCAATAATTTCATATCCTGCTGCTTCCAGCATGATTTTCACCAGATTCTTGCCAATGTCATGGGTGTCACCTTCCACAACTCCTATTACCACTTTGTGCTTCTGCTCTGCACCGGACTTGTCCAAATGTGGGCGCAAAATATCCAGGCCGTTGTACATTGCATCAGAACAAATCAGCAATTCAGGTATAAAATATTCTTCTTTTTCATACAAGTCCGCAGCCTTGTTCATTCCATCTACCAACCCGTATAGAATACCGTCGATAGCAGGATATCCGGATTTTATATATTCTTCTGCGGTTGGAATGACTTTGTCATCTTCCATTTCTACTACGCATTCCGATAATACTTTTAAAAGCTCTTCTTTATTCGCCATTTCGATTCAATCCCTCCCATTTGCTCTGCAATGTTACTTGCTGTACCGTTTAATCATCTCTAATACATGCTCAGGGTGCACCGGGTATCCAACTTCCCGCACAGTATCCATCATTGTTTGAATGTTTTCGAAAGGAGTCTCCACTGGCAAGCTGCATCCCGACATGACAATATAGCCTTTAGGGGAATCGTAAGCGTCCAGAATTCCTTCCAAGGTTTTAAGCCGAACATCTCGTGGAGTTCCTGAGTACATAATGCCGCCTGGATCCACATTGCCCAAAATTTTGGTTTGCGCGCCAACCGCCAGCTTGCAATCCTTTAAGCTCGCTACATTATCTATACTGATGCCAGCTATTCCCAGATCGGCAACATCCTTCCATATTTTATCGGTCTGGCCGCAGATATGCACAACCGGGTTAGATCCATTGCTTTTAATAAAGTCCACCAGCTCTTTAAGATAAGGTAATGAAAATTCACGGAAAACCTTGGGACTTACTACCGTACAGGAGGACATGGGCTCGGATATAGTGGGATTTAAACCAGTATCCATTGCCGCTTTGGCATATGCTTTACAGGTTTCCAGGGAAACCTGGCAAAGTTTATGGACTGCTTCCGGGTTTTTGTAAATCAGCTTCAGAGTTTCGTTTACTCCGAACAGAAAAAATGCATTGGTAAATGCTCCAGCAATTCCAGCAGAACATTTTATATCATCCTTGGCCAGATCCCGCAGATATTTCATGGCATCCAGCTGCACCGGCAGCCGTCCGTCTTTATAGGGGTCTGCGGGATGCAGGGTGTCTATGTCCTCTACGCGAGAAATTGCCGGTTTTGCCAAATCTACAGTATCATCATCGGGGTAAGTGACGGTTGCACCCATCGCTTCCGCCCAGGGGAACAAATCAGTAAAAATGCGCAGACCATCACAGCCAAACTTACGATAAGCCGCTATTTGTGCCTCGGCAATAGTTTTGGGGTTGTGATTAAACTCGGAAATCTTGCAGCCATATACTCGGGCAACTCCATTTGCCATATTGGGGTTGCAGGGCAATCTGTCCACATTCATTCCTTTAGCAATAGCGGCCCCTCTTTCCGCTGGAGTCATAGAATCAGTATTCATAATAACCAATCCCTCCTTATCGATTTATTTCCATCTTAATAACCTATAGCAATCATTTCTCCACAATCTCTATCATAGCTTCAATGCGTACTTTCAAACTCTCCAGATCAGAAGTGGAATAATCGCTCTCTAGATGCAGATAAGGAATTCCTTTTTGCTTGACCGCCTTGCCGACTGCATGAGCTTCAATATTATAGGTATGACAAGCCTGCCAGGTCAGATCAATTACCGCGTCCACCTGAAAATCGTCAATCATAGTATTAATAAGCTCTAAGCGATATGTATTAGGGCTCATGCAAGAACAGGGAATTTGTAAGTATTTTTCTGCCAGGGCAACAATGGGATCAGCAGCAGTAGTATCCGTCCGCAGCGCTAGAGTCTTATATCCGGTACAGTTTTCCATAGCCACGACATGGGCACCTAATTCTTCCGTAATGCGTATAACTTTTTCACTTCCTATTCCTATCGGGCAACCGGTAAGCAGTACCCGAGGAGTTGGATCGCCTAGCCTATTTTCGTGACGACTAACTTCCTTTACCAGGCCGTTCAGATTATCAATCAATTCCCATTTATTACTGCTAAAACCTCGCGACCAGGCCACGGTTAGCAGTTCCATGCCACTAAGCGGCGGAGGATCTGCCTGATTCAGGTCAAACATAGCCTTCATGGCTTGCTTTTCCTGGTTAATTACGTCAACCGCTTTCCAGATATCTTCATCACTTATCTCGACGTGCAATTCTTCTTCCAATCGCCGTCTTAATCGTCTTAATTCATCAACCCACAGCTCGAAAGCTGCCTGGGTATTATTCAAATGAGGCAGCTGCATCACATGTACCGGTTTTAAATCCTGCATAATCTCAAACATCTTCTTTTTTCCATCGCAGGTGGTTTCTCCAATGATCAGATCGGAAAAGTGAAAGAATGGGCAGGTATCCGTAACGGCAAAACCATAGGACGATTTGATTAATGGGCACAGATTACGAGGCAAATGTTCTTCAGCCGCGGCAATCGGCTCTTCCTTGGTTGCACATAAACTTACAGGTATCGCACCGGCAGCCAGGATTAGCTCTTGAGGACAATAGGTGCAATATATCCCTATCACTTTGCGACCAGTCTCCTTAGCTTCCTTAATTCTCATCAGATTTACTTCACGAACATTTGCAAATACCTGGATGAATTCATCTTTAATCATACTTTTCACTCGCTTCTATAAATATTAATAACTTTCTCTTTCAACTTCTCCTTTGCAATATATACAACTATTCTAACTACATCATGGTTATTCGTCCAATAACTTTCGGTTATCCCTATCAGTAATTGCCAGGTAGGCTGCCACTGCCCAGCTTACCCTAACCACATGAAAAGGCTCTTCTCCGTGTTCAAATAGTTTGTTACGGAGAAGAACCTTCCTGAATGCAAGAAATTTATCGACCATTACGTTGAAAAAGTCCTCGTATATTATGTCCACATTGAGTATAACCCTCAAAGTGGTTGTGGATTTGCATGGTGGAAGCGGGGCGTTCCGTGTCGAAATCATAGTCAAAAATCCTGTCAGTCGCTAAGGTTGCCCTCCAGCATAGCCCTATCTTCCGGAGAGACAAGCGTATAAGATTTTGAGTTTTACGTATCTTTTCGGAGTATCCCTAAATACTCCTCATAGGCAAAAACACGACTTCTACGGACATTCTCGGTTTGCTTTAGAATACCCAGCTCAATTAGCTTGTTGACTGCGTTTGATACAGCATTGAAGGAAAGCCTTAATGCCGCACTAGTTTTTTTGATGTCAATAATAGGGCTGCCTTCAAGGTAATTAAATACCTTTATGACTGTTTTGGCAGATTTTCCTGTATTCTTAACAACCTCATAATTTCTGTTATGCAGATTGACAAGCTCATCAATTGTTGTAATTGCATCCTGAGCTGATTCATAAATCGCTAACAGAAAGAATTTTATCCACTGCTCAAAGTTGCCTTTCGTTCTGACATCATTCAAACGGTCATAATACTCTATCCTGTTTCTCTTCAAAAAATATGAGATATACAAGGTTTCATGACTTAAATACTTTTTCTCAATCAGATAAAGTGCGATTAGAAGCCTTCCTATTCTGCCGTTTCCATCTAAAAACGGGTGAATAGTTTCAAACTGATAGTGAATCAAGGCAATTTTAATTAGAGGTTCAAGTTCATCCTCTCTATTAATAAATTTCTCAAGGTCAGACATTGCCTCTATCATCTCCTCGGAATTTGGAGGAATGTATCGAGCATCCCTTAAAGTGCCACCTGCCGGACCGATCCAGTTCTGACTATGTCTGAATTCACCGGGGCTTTTTTCCCCGCCGCGGACACCCTGCATCAAAATCTCATGTGTTTCTTTTATAAGGCGATTGCAAATGGGCAGTTCGCTAAGGCTTGATGAAGCATATTGTGATGCCTTAATGTAGTTAATAACATCCGCAATATGTTGATTGGTGTTTTCTTCAATATTGGGGTCAAGTATATCATCAAGGGTTGCTTGTGTGCCTTCAATTTGCGAGGATAGAAGTGCTTCCTTGCGCACATACATGGAGACAAACAGATCAATATTAGGAATCTGTCTCGAGACGCCTTCCAAGATTCCAATACTTCGGTTAGCCTTTGATAACAAATTAACAGTTTCCTCATTAAGCTCAACGGGTGGACTTGGCGGTAATGGCCTTGGTAAAAACGATCTATATTGAAGTTCACCTGTTAAATTTGTCTTATATTCTCCTGCACGGTTTTTCATATTGCACCTCCTCTAAAATGAAATTATATTCTTATAATAACACATTTATTTCTTTATTATAATGCAAAACCAAATAACAAGGTCATATATCTTCTATTTATTTCATTATTATCTAATTAAACAAATAACATACATGGTTAGAGAACAGCCGGTATTCCTTCAGGAGCAGTTCGGTTTTGATGTAACTCCTGCGCATGCCTCCCATAAGAAAAACCTCCAAACTTTGATGCTCTTTTGTTGCATTTGAAAAAGCCCGGTACCCACCCGGCGAGATGACTGAGAACCAGGGGGGTACGGGCTTAATTTTAAAAAAAAATTAGATTTTTAAAGCTTAATTCTTAGCTCCCAAAGAATGGATTAGCGCGAGAGCCGCCTCAGCCCTGGTTACTACATGGCTCCCATCGAAATTTGTGCCATCGCCTTTAATAATATCCAATCCGTAGCAGAGGGCGGCATAGCCCCTCAGGTCGTCACCGAGCAGGGAAGCATCCTTATAAGGAACCTGAAAGATTTCCGTCCGCCGGGCCAGGTATTCCAGAGAGAGGGAACGCACCATAAGCTGGGCCAAAAGACCCCGGCTTACCTCGGAGTCCGGGGGCAAGCTCTCCTTAATCCACCCCAGCTCAAAAGCGCGCTTCATGATTTCCGGCTCGGAGAGATTACGGGTATTATCAATACCACTGGCACTGTTTAGCATAGCTTTCAGCAATGCCAATAGTTTAATGTGTTCATCGGGATGGAAGGCATTTCCGTATTCGCCCATAAGCCCTGCCTGCCCCAGAATGGATATTTCCTTTTCTGCATAATTTCCTGCGATGTCGGTGAAAACGTGACTTCCCTCATTTAGTGACAGGGGCTCACCTTGTTCATTAAGTTCGGTCCCATTATGGGCATCAATCATGCTAAACATAGCATGGGTGGGCTGATTTTGCGGCAGGTAGACCAGATGCATTTCTGGAGCACTTCCCTCGACCATGTTGAAAAGGGAATAAGCCAGGGTTAACGGAGCAGCTTGCAGATATAACTCATTACCCTTATCCGTCCCCAGAGCTCCTTGGGGGGAAGGGAATTCTTTATCTATCCAGTTCAGGTTGTAGGAAACAATCTTTTTTGAGATCCGGTCTACTGTGATATTGACTCCGTTGTTGGGAAAGAGTATCCCATTCACCGTTCTCAAGTAGTTGAAAGACCAGTTGGGCGGATTGGAGCCGGGAACCATAATCCGTTTCTTATACTGGTCAAAATCCACCTGATCAAACTTAAACTGTGAAAAATGATTTTCCTGAACTTTCTTAAGAAAATCATCCGCTAGAGCCCGGGCTGTTTCCTGCGTCATGGTAGCGGTAGAATCACTGGCGGCAGGTACATCTAGATTAAACCCGACCAATTCTCCGGTTCGGGCATTTACTCGCCCATTCAGGTTTGATGGAAGGGGGGATGATGATGATGAGGGTGCGGCGTTGCTTATAGGTATAGCGGTAATTTTGATATCACTATGGGCTGCCGATAGGTTTGAGGACCAGGAAAGGTTCCATATACGCTGTTGGGGATCTCGCCAATTTTTTTCCAGATTGGCAGAGCGCAAGATCAGATTATCATCAATATTAACCCATTTAGCCACAATGCTGGCGGCCTCTTCTTGGCTAAGTAGATTGGCGGTGTTCTTAATTTCATCCTGTTCTTGAGGGGTTAAGGGTTGTGGGGCTCTATCCATCGCCAGATTTTTTGCTGATGAATACATTTCCTCGGCTCCCCCTCCACCGCCTAGCCAACCTACGTTGGCGGTGAGAACCGGTTTGCCGGTAAATGCATCAAGTGCTCCCCGGGAAGGATGATCCAGACGATAAACCAGCTGAGGAGATTGCTGGGCAGCAATGACCGGCGAACCGCCCGGGTATGGCATAACATACTCTAGTTTAATAATTCCTTCACTTATAAAAGACTGCCGGGCTGTTTCAAGCGAGATTATTCCGTTGGGAGAAGGCATATCCTTATTAGTCCAATTAAGATTGTAATTAATCACTTGGCCGTCACTCGCACTGATTTGCATAGTAACGCCCTCGCCCATTACCGGAATGTTGTTAAATATACGCTGCCAGCGTACACTGTAATTAGATGAGCCAAAACTGGTCAGAGAAATGAGCTGATTTTCAGGTATTAGCACCAGGGAAGAAACCCGGCTCGGTATTAAGCGCTGTAATAAATCGCCGCCAATATTTTGAGCATCAGCAAGAGAGATAGACGGGATGCGATTATGAGCTTGGGTTTCGGGGTTCCAACTATTCATGGAAATGATCTCCCCGCTGGCAGCATCCACCTGGGCTCCAAAATTACCGCCTTTTCCTGCGGGGTCAGTCCAGTTGAGAGACCAGAACTGGCTGTTTTCTCCTTGGTTATAGCCGGAACTAAAATTAGTATACTCGGGGGGCACCGCGAAAGTTTGTTTCACCGATTGGATAGCCTGATCCAGGGATATGTTGGCCCGGTCAGAGGCCAGGGAAGCTGCAGGCAACAGTGTTATAAGCAGCAAAGAGACCATGAGCCAAACGATGCATTTCCGTCGTTTAGTGTGCATTTCTATCACGCTCCTAATAATTTAAGTGTACAATTAATACGAGAAATTAGTAAAAACCTGTCAGGGTAAAATTAAACTATGATCAATTTTTGTTATAGATGTATAGATGTACGTGACGAATGAATCGGAGAACAAGGGGACGGGTACCTTGTTCGTTATTTATTAGGCGTTATGAACAGTTGTTGAACCAATCCCCGTCAACCGACTAATTTGCCGGACAGTAATCCCTTCGACCCCCTTCATTTTTCTCAGCACCTCATTCCGTTCCTTTTTGGGCATTTCTTTGAGGCTTACTAATGATTGCTCCCCTACTATTCTTTTCAAAAGAAGCTGGGCTTCTTCATCTGTGATACGATTTCGTTCAATATATTCAAGACAGTTTATATCATCGCTCTCCTCCATGAAGGCACGAAATATATCATTGGAATTCTTCGTACTATTATCAAATAACCCTAAAATAAAACTGGTCTTGCTTAAATCCGAAAGATAATTTGTCCCTCCGTAATATACCTGGCAGCTGCTCCATCGATACATCTCCGGTTTATTAACTATTCCGGCCTTAACTGGATTATTTAGAATATAACGAATTACGGTTTTTAAATAGATATCATCTTCAACATTTTCACTTTTGAATCTATCTTGAAATAAATATCCTTTGCGGTCATATTTCCAATTGTAATAATATGCATAGCTCCCACCCAGGCGCTTCATAACCATGGATATGCTATCCTTGCCCTCCAAAATGAGCAGGTGAACGTGATTACTCATTAAACAATAACCCAGGACTTGTGCTTCACATTCTTGACTTATTCGGTATAAGGTTTCCAAGTATCGTTTATAATCATCTTCATCATGAAAAATGTTTTGCCCATTAATGCCGCGAGCCATTAAGTGATAAATCCCCGTTTTGCTAGCCTGCCTAGCGTTCCTTGCCATACCGATCCCTCTTTTTACTTTTCCTTTATTTTACTTCAGAAAATATAAGTGAACAAGGTACCCGTCCCCTTGTTCTCTTGTTCCTCCTATTTTATCAAGGCGGAGAGGAGAGCTGGTCTGAAATGTGTTCTGAAATTGCTCTATAGATATACTTCGCTTCTGGTAGTCAACGGGTAAGTAATATCATGTTAATTAGTTAATTGGATCAACTATTTTTATGGTATTAACTACAGAATCAAATTTATTTAATAATTTCCTATTTTCTTGCGGGACGGAACTAATCGCAATTTCATAAGTGAAGTCATTTTTGATTACCCAAATATCTTTGGACATAATAACTGTTTTTCCCATAGTCACAGTTGTTAATCTTTCAAATCCTAAAGTTCCGGATATTGTAACTTCTTTCTCAGATATTACTTTCACATCGCTAAACAATTTGTTTATATACATCAAGGAATTTGTTTTTATAATATCCATGTTGATATTCTGGCCATTAAGACTTCTAACTGATATACATATATTAGCACTGAGTTCGCCTGTAATAGATTCCTTAGGAGATGGAAAAATAAATAAATCTACATTAGGATCATCGGTTTTGACGCTCCAATCATTAGGATAAGATATAGCAAACCTCCCTTTAGGATCAGAATAAATTATAGTTTTTGAATTAGGATCACTATTATTAGTAATAACAACCGTTTGTGTTTCATCTACCCAATCCACTTTACAACCCATGGCCTCGGAAACAAAGCGTAATGGTACCAAGGTACGCCCATTAACTATCTTACCCGGAATGTCTAGATTCACAACCTGACCATTTTTCGTTGCAGTAGCTGAACCAATCTGTAATATTATCGTATTAAGCCCTTTTACTGCGGTTACTGTTTGTGAATCTTCGTCCCATGAAACTGTTGCCCCTAAAGCCTCAAAAATTGTTCGTAAAGGAACTAGAGTTCTTCCATTTTCGATAATAGGGGATACATCAAAAGAAAGTTTATTCCCATTCAAAACAACATTGGGAGCGGCTAGAACTGGTTCCGGTAGAATTACTGGCGTGCTCTTATTGGTATCAATATTATTACTAATGTCGCTATTCTCTTGACCAGAACCTGCCAAAATTACTTTACGAACACAATGGTTCGCACAATCAGCTATATATATATTTCCACCCGCATCAAAGGCTATTGCACTAGGCCCATTTAAACTTGCAGATGTTGCCGGGCTTCCATCACCCGAATAACCTTTTGTTCCGTTTCCAATCACCGTGGATATAATTCCATTAGTATCAACCTTTCGAATACAATTATTAGAACTATCTGCTATATACATATTACCTGCTTTATCAAAGGATACTCCCTTTGGACGATTTAAACGTGCCGATGTTGCTTGTCCTCCATCTCCAGAATATCCACCCACATTGGGAATCCCTATACCGGCCACGGTAGATATATTGCCGGCACTGTCTATCTTGCTAATACAATTGTTCCCATTATCAGCAAAATAAAGGCAGTTGTTGTTATCAAAAGCTAAGCCAAAAGCAGCACCTAGGGTGGCCATAATAGCAGGCCCTCCGTACCCAGTATGATCAAATTTTCCTGTTCCCGCATAAGTTCTTATTATCCCCATTTGATCTACCGTACGAACACGTGTAAAATCGGATATATAGAGATTATTATCTTTGTCAACGATCAAGCCAAAAGTTCCGGTTAGTTTGGCGGATGTGGCTGACCCACCTTCTCCAGAATATCCTGAAATGCCGATACCGGCAACAGTGCTTATATTTCCCTGGATATCAACCTTTCTGACGCAGTATCCTAATAAATCGGCGATATACAAATTGCCCTTACTGTCAAATGCTAATGCGTTCGGGTTATTCAATTGGGCAAATATGGCGGGACCTCCGTCTCCGGTATATCCTTTAGTACCATTTCCAGCAAAGGTGGTAATAAGTCCATTGGTGTCAATCTTACGTACGCAATGATTCGATGAATCTGCTATATACATATTCCCCTTGTCATCGAATACGATTGCAGAAGGAAAATTTAATTGCGCAGCTAACGCCGTACCGCCATCCCCTGTATACCCAGGTATTCCATTACCCACTATAGTCACAATAATTGGCTCACTTTGGGCTTGTGTTGGTTGCACCCATATAAAGTTCATGATTGATAGTACAAGAAACACACCAAGAGTAATCGGGGTTAGTTGTCTTTTATTCATTTTTCCACCATCCTTACTTCACCATCTATTCTTTTTGTTTGCGTCAGTTATTTATTCAATCAGACCATTTCCAGGTTTAGATATGTCTCCTGGGTTAACTAAATTATGACCATCTCCCATTTCTAATAGCCCCCATTATTCAATATAATTAACCGTAATATCCTATTTGCTATTGTAATAATAGCACCTTCTCTATTGTCTATCACAATTCCTTCCTATTCAGTATAATTTTACATATTCAAATTTTATTTATAGGTCAAATTAATCCTATATATCGAGTAAAGCCAGAATTACAAAAGGAGGATCTTAAATCCTCCAGGGACGAACAAGGGGACGGGTACCTTGTTCGTTATTTATTAGGCGTTGTGAACAGTTGTTGAACCAATCCCCGTCAACCGACTAATTTGCCGGACAGTAATCCCTTCGACCCCCTTCATTTTTCTCAGCACCTCATTCCGTTCCTTTTTGGGTATTTCTTTGAGGCTTACTAATGATTGCTCCCCTACTATTCTTTTCAAAAGAAGCTGGGCTTCTTCATCTGTGATACAATTTCGTTCAATATATTCAAGACATTGTACATCATCGCTCTCCCCATGAAGGCACGAAATATATCATTGGAATTCTTCGTACTATTATCAAATAACCCTAAAATAAAACTGGTCTTGCTTAAATCCGAAAGATAATATGTCCCTCCGTGATATACCTGGCAGCTGCTCCATCGATACATCTCCGGTTTATTAACGATTCCGGCCTTAACTGGATTATTTAGAATATAACGAATTACGGTTTTTAAATAGATATCATCTTCAACATTTTCGCTTTTGAATCTATCTTGAAATAAATATCCTTTGCGGTCATATTTCCAATTGTAATAATATGCATAGCTCCCACCCAGGCGCTTCATAACCATGGATATGCTATCCTTACCCTCCAAAATGAGCAGGTGAACGTGATTGCTCATTAAACAATAACCCAGGACTTGTGCTTCACATTCTTGACTTATTCGGTATAAGGTTTCCAAGTATCGTTTATAATCATCTTCATCATGAAAAATGTTTTGTCCATTAATGCCGCGAGCCATTAAGTGATAAATCCCCGTTTTGCTAGCCTGCCTAGCGTTCCTGGCCATACCGATCCCTCTTTTTACTTTTCCTTTATTTTACTTCAGAAAATAAAGGGAACAAGGTACCCGTCCCCTTGTTCCCTCAAATGCGGCTTTAAGATGGTCGGGAAAAATGGCGGTACCTGGGGAGACAAAAAAAGATATGACTATTATATCTGCAATAACAGAGAACGGACCCATCAATGTGATGCCAAAATGATCAGGCGAGACATCATAGAGCAGCTGGTGCTGGAAGAATTAGAAAAGAAGGTGCTAAATCCTGACCTCTTTCCCGTACTGGCCACTAAGATCCAGCAAGGAATGAGTGACTTGGGTGGGGAAGCTAAAAAGGAGCGGGTTTATTTACGGGCTGAGTTGGCTAAATCGCAGGTCAAAATTAATAATATGCTGGAGATGATAGAGGAAGGGGCAGGGTCAAAGCAACTGCTGGAGAGACTTAAGCAAAGAGAATCTGAACAGATCATCTTAGAGAACCGACTTCAGGAGATTGAACGCAAAACAAAAGCCAGTACCATCTCCAGAGAAATGATACTGGCCTATCTTGAACAAGAATATAAAGCCCTTAAGTCTAATGATGCCCTCACAGCAAAGGGCTTAATTGACCGGTATGTCGAGAAAGTTATTATATATGGTAATGAGTTTGAAGCGATTTTCAAATTTCTGCATACACATGGTGGAGGCGGGGGGAGTCGAACCCCCGTCCGAAAGAAAGACCAGAGGAGCTTCTACGAGCGTATTTCGTGATTTGTGTTTCGCCATCGGGACGCCCACGAACAGGCTTCCTTAGGCTATCCCCGATTTGTTTCCCCATAAAGCCCCTCGAGAAAGAAGGCTTAAGGGTACCCTCACTATGTGACGCCCTGCACTAACCCGCGAGGACAGCTAGCCGGACGAGCAGCCGCTAGGCTGCTAGTGCGTAATTATTTTCTGCAGTTATTGTTTTTTCCACCTTTTTATCGAGCTGGCGGCAACTCGGCTCGCTACTCAACCCATCTTATCCCCCGTCGAAACCATTGCGCCCCCTTAATTAAGTGAACTGCAGTTTACGGAAGTATATCTAATATCACCATAAGAGTATATCATATTTTCAGATGTTGGTTATCTGTAATATTCATCCACTCATAATGATACTTGGTATCAATCATCTCTTCCTTTGTTTTTTAAGGCTCTTTCTAGATAGCGCTTGGAATCGCGCTCGGCTATATCCTGCCGTTTATCATAGAGTTTTTTACCTACTGCCACCGCTAGATCCATTTTGGCCAGGCCGTGTTTGAAAAATATCTTAAGTGGTATTAAGGTATAACCCTTTTCCTTTTGCAGAGCCAGCAAGCGACGAATCTCAGCTTTGTGAAGCAGAAGCTTCTTCGGCCTCTTGGGCTCATGGTTAAATTGATTGCCCTGCTCATATGGACTGATATGAAAATTATTAACCCACACTTCACCGGATTTAACCACCGCATAGGCATCCTGCAGGTTACCTTTTCCCATGCGCAGGGACTTAACTTCTGTCCCCACCAACGCCAGGCCGGCCTCATAGGTTTCTTCGATGTGGTACTCATGCCTGGCTTTGCGGTTTTCTACCACCGGTTGAATTCCCTTTTTCTTCTTCATATTTTCACCTCAAAAGAGATAACTGTCTTATGCAGATCCCCTTCGGCCACAGGAGAATACGTGTTAGTACAAACAACCCTCGCCTTGGTACAACTGTGCCTCCAAAGCCAGGGTTAAACAACAATTCTGCTCTTTCATTATAGCTCAGCTACAACCCTACAGTCAATCTTGGGTCGATTCGATAGAAGGGGCAGCGGTAATGTCCCCCTGTCCCATTTTACCTGGCTATTTCAAAGTCAATCTTAACGGCATCAACATCAACTTTCACCAACAAGACCCGCACTTCATCTCCAATGGAGTATTTTCGATTCGTATGGGTTCCTGTCAGGGTGTAGTTACGGTCATTAAATTCATAATAATCATCTGAGATGCTGGAGATATGCACCAATCCTTCCACGGTATTAGGCAGTTCAACAAAGAAACCAAAAGACAACACTGAAGATATCCGTCCGGTAAATTCCTCGCCGACAAACTGCTGCATATATTGACACTTCTTGATATCCACCAAATCGCGTTCAGCTTCTTCCGCTTTTATTTCCATCATGGTAGAGTGATCCCCGTACAGCCCCATCCTTTTATCCAACTGAGCTCTCTTTTTTTCGCTCATATCACCCGCCAATAGGAGTGACAACACCCGGTGAACGATAAGGTCGGGATACCTGCGGATAGGACTGGTAAAATGGCAGTAGTACTTGGAGGCCAGCCCAAAATGCCCCAGAGCCTGGTTGGTATAGCGTGCATGTTTCATGGAGCGCAGCAGCATTAAGGAGATGGTATTTTCGCCGGGGCTGCCCTTAATTTCAGCCAGTATTTTCTGAAACGCTTGAGGATTTACCCGATTCTCCTGAATCTTATGGCCGAATACCCCCAGCACATTATTTAAGCGGGTCAGTGAGTCTCCTTCAGGTTTCTCATGTACCCGGTAAAGTGATGGAATCTCTTTTTTAAACAGGTGTTCAGCCACCACTTCATTGGCTTTTATCATAAAATCTTCTATAAGCAGCTCTCCGGGGCCGCTTTCACGTATCTTAATTTCCAGCGGAAACCCATTCTCATCCACTATTACTTTGGCCTCGGGGAAGTCGAAGTCCAAGGCTCCGCGTTTCATTCGTTCTCCGCGGAGTATATCGGCTAGTTCCTTCATCAATCGAAAATCTTCTATCAGCGCACTATAACGCTGTAAGTCGTCAGCATCGTTATCTCTTAGTATGCGGTTTACGGCGGTATAGGTCATACGTTGATCCACATGAATCACTGATTTGTGGATCTCATATTTATACACCTTCCCTGAGGGGTCAATGTCCATAACGCAGCTCATCGCCAGACGGTCTTCCCCAGCATTAAGGCTGCAAATACCGTTGGACAGTTCCGCCGGGAGCATGGGCAATACTTGATTAACCAGGTAGACACTGGTCCCTCTTTCGTAGGCCTCCTTGTCCAGTTGACTGTCTTCCCTAACATAATGTGAAACATCGGCAATATGTACCCCTAAACGATAGCCACCCTCAATTCGCTGCACAGAAACCGCATCATCCAGATCTTTCGCATCTTCGCCATCAATGGTTACCATGCGCAGGCCTCGCAGATCGCGCCGCTGGATTATAACTTCTTCGGGCACCGGTTGGGCTGCCCGCTCGGCTTCCTCGATTACACCGGGAGGAAAAACTTCTCTCAGGCCATGCTTCTTTATTACAATTCTTAAATCTACACCGGGCAGACCTTTACGCCCGAACACTTCTACAATTTTACCTTCAGGGTACCGATCTTTATCTGGAAAACTGGTGATTCGCACCAGCACTTTATCTCCGTTGCGAACCTTAAGTTTGCTGTCGGCCTTTACGTACACTGGATATATCTGGCGGGAGTCGTCGGGAATCACCTGAGCCAGATTCCTGCGTTTCTCGTAGGTCCCGACCAGTTCAGTGTTGGCACGGGTTATAGCCCGGATTACCTCCCCTTCAGGGCGCTGGTTAGGACCGCTGCGCTGGTGAATTCTCACTAAAACCTGATCTTCATGCATTGCCCCGTTCAGGTTGCGGCCATATACAAATATATCTTCGGTATCTGCCTGATCAGTCAACAGGATACCATAGCCCCGTTGGCTCAGCTTAATGATCCCGCGATAGGTGTTCATCTTTTCCGGCAATCCATATTTATCTTTGCGGGTTCTTAATATCTCGCCCTCTTTTTCCAACTGACCCATAACTTTAGCAAACTGGGCCTCATCGTGTGCATCCAGATCGAGAACAGCCATCAATTCGGAATATCCCAATGGCCGGTAACTCTCCTGACGCATATAATCGAGTACATTCTCATTCTTAATCATGTCATCATCCCTTCAGGTATGTATATGATAGTATACCCGATTTCTGTAAACTTTTACCGGTTACCATCCTCATTAAATATCGCATCCTTCTGGGCTCATTACTCAGTTAATGCAGTTGCTTTATCAAGACTAGGCAGGTTAGGTTATAAACCAATTTGGTCAGCAATCTTTTTCATACTTTGCAGACCAATAGCTAAAAACTCGTCCAGTTCCATGCCAATTTCCACGCATGTACTCATAGTTTCACGATTAGCACCCCGAGCAAAGGCCTTTTCTTTAAAACGCTTTTTTAATGATTTTAATTCTACCAGCTCCAGCTTTTTCTCTGGCCGGACCATAGCCGCTGCAGTAATAAAGCCACTTACTGGATCAGCCGCAAACAAGGTTTTATCCAACAGGCTTTTACGCTCTAAACCATGGACTTCATTGTGCACCTTTACTGCATAAACGATATCTGCCGGTAATCCTTTTTCTTCTAACATCTTGGCTGCTACTAAAGAATGATTATTAAAGTCGTCACTGGTTGTGTCCCAATCGATATCGTGCAGCAATCCGGCTAAACCATATTTCTCCACATCCTCGTGCAGGTGTTCAGCCAGGCTGCGCATAATGGCCTCTACCCCCAAACAATGGTTGATAAGGTTCTCACTTGTCACGTTTTCTTTGAGCAGTTTAAGCGCTTCATCTCTTTGCATTAATAATCCTCCCTTATAATTTTAATGGAAACCAGAGACACACGAGAACCGTCACCTTGTGCCTACTCGGTTTTTTGTCATCCTGAGTGTCAGCGAAGGATCTTAATCCTTACCGTGGGGAAGATTCTTCACTTCGTTCATAATGACAATAGAGTTGTTTTCTAATTAAAACAATAAAAAAATCAGCGATATAAGCGGCTATAGTTCCCCTTGTGCCTGAACAATAAATTTAATTATCTCCTCACCTATAGTCATTTTTTCTTGCCCCATGGTAGCAATATGCCCGGAATTTCTCAGTTCTATAAGGGTTACCTGGGATTGAACGGCTTTATCTTTAATATAGGTAGCACTGCGCGGATCAACCGACTCATCCTGGCTGGACTGAAATATTAATATTGGCAGATTCAGCTTGGGTATCTCTTGCAGCACGGTTTCCCTTAATTTTTGCATACTCAGAAATGCTTTCACGGGCATAACCGGGTAGGCAAACCTCCCCAGGGCTGCGAGTTCCTTCGCGGCCTGGTCTATTTTCTTGGGATGGTACGGCCGTAAAAAGCGAAGCACTGGAGCCAAGGCAATAAGTCGGGGGGATTTGGTAAAAATGGGTGTATTGATCATAATTACACCGGCTAGACTTTTTTTTAGGCTGGCGGCATGCAAACTTAAAAGCCCTCCCATCGATAAGCCGACTACAAACACCCGCTTATGTTTCCGGTGGAGATAGTCTATCTCCTGCTCCACCCGGTTAAACCAATCCTGCCAGCAGGTCTGATTCATTTCCCGGGGAGTGCGGCCGTGGCCGGGCAGGAGCGGTCCGCTTACAGTATAACCAGTCTTTTCATATATCAGGCGAGCTACTGGGTATACTTCCGATGGAGAAGCGGTGAATCCATGTATAAAGAGACAGGCGGTGTCGGTTGGACCAGTTAATAAGAATGATTCTGCTTGGGGGTATATTTCTGCCATTTCGCTTTCCTCACCAATTTTAATAGATTGCAACCATACATTGCCATCATATACTTATTAGTCTAACTGGCATTACAGCACATTTCAATAAGGATCCGGCTTAGAAGCTTAGAAATTCGGTTGGGAATCGATTTTTATAGAGATGCACAAGATATTACTAATATCATTGAGGGAGGCCATATGGCAAAAATTATTTCCGATATCATAAATTCATTAGAGGCACAAAAGCTTATTCCTTTTATCGGTGCAGGTTTTTCAGAAAGCTGCGGCTGTCCTTCGGCTCATTCATTAGCTAAACAGCTGCTAGCCCGGTTTCGAATTAAGAATGTAGAATTATTGGCACAAGATGATATAGACCTTCTACGACTGGCAGAATATTTGAAGATCATCCGGGGCGGTGACATGTCTGCGGTTCTTCAGCAAATACGTCTTATCCTAAATGAAGAAGCAGTAGTTATATCAGAGTCCGAGCCTCATCTGCTTTTGGCCCAACTGAGCGCGCCGCTTGTCTACACCACCAATTATGACTCCTTAATAGAGAGGAGCTACGACCATCTGGCTATTTCATATCAAATTGTGGTCAGAACTGAAGATATTATTAAAACAGCGGGCTCCAACCTCTCCCAAATTGTTAAATTCCATGGCTCGCTGGCGCAGGAAGAAACCATTGTTCTAACCGAATCTGACTACTACCAAAGATTAGAATTTGTTACCCCTATAGACATCAAACTTAGGGCTGATGCTTTGGGCAAAAGTCTATTATTTATGGGCTATAGCTTCTCCGATTTTAATGTACGTTACCTGTGGTTTAAACTGCAGCACATGTTACAGGGAGTAGATAAAAGCGAGGTGCCGCCTTCTTACATTCTCGTCTCTAAGCCCGATGAGATCACATCCATCCTGCTGAAAAATATGGGAATAATCCCGATTGACCTCACAGAATACCCTGGAGAAACTAAGACTACCAGACTATGTTCTTTTCTGCGGTCTTTGCTTCTAGACAGCTGACCAAAGCGAACCCCGGCATTTTGTTAAAAAGCAAAGGCAGGTGGTTACAAAACCACCTGCCTACTCATCCTGTTATAGTTAATGTTGTAATGAATTTTTCTTATTTGTCGCTGGTTGGTATTCTCATTCCGTAGAATGAACGCCATACGAAGAAGAATGCCACCAAAAGGAATGCACCACCAACATAGGGAGCTATGTTTCGGAATGCCTCCGATATTGCAATTTCCATAGCTAGCAAACCAAACAAGGTCGTGAACTTAATAATTGGATTCAGGGCTACGGAAGAAGTATCTTTGAAAGGGTCACCTACGGTATCGCCAACCACGGTTGCTTCATGTAAAGAGGTGCCTTTTTCTTTTAAATCTACTTCAACCACTTTTTTGGCATTATCCCAACAGCCACCGGCATTAGCCATAAACACAGCTTGGAACAAGCCAATTACGGCAATGGAGATCAGGTAAGCTACGAAGAAAGCAACCGGCTGGGAGTCTTTGCCGTGCGGTGCCGATAAACAAGCAAAGGCCATAGCAAAGGAGAATATAGCGATAAAGATATTAAACATTCCCGCTTGAGCATATTGGGTGCAGATCTTAACTACTTCTTTGGACTTCTCGGTATTGGCTTTAACGTTAGCTGCTTCTTCCAGATTGATATTATTTTTAATATACTCAACCGCTCTATAAGCTCCGGTTGTAACGGCCTGGGTTGATGCACCGGTGAACCAGTAGATTACCGAACCGCCACACAAGAATCCTAAGATGGTGTAAGGATTGAGCAAGGTCAGAATAGTCGCAGGATCAACCCCCAGAACATTCTTTATAACTAGAATCAGTGAGAATATCATGGTGGTAGCACCAACTACGGCGGTACCTATAAGTACTGGTTTTGCAGTAGCTTTAAAGGTATTACCAGCACCATCATTGGCTTCAAGATAGTATTTACCCATTTCGAAGTCGGGTTTGAAACCAAAATCTTTTTGGATTTCTTTTTCTATACCCTCAACTTCTTCGATAAGGGATAGCTCATAGATAGATTGTGCATTATCGGTAACCGGTCCATAGCTGTCTACGGCAATGGTAACCGGACCCATGCCCAGCATTCCGAAAGCAACCAGACCAAAAGCAAACACCGATGGATAGATCATAATGTTACCGGTTATGGGTATGCTGGCATAATAGGCACCAAACATAATTCCCACAAAAACCATACCGATCCAGAAGGCACTGAAATTACCGGCCACCAGACCTGACAGGATATTTAATGAAGGTCCGCCTTCTCGGGAGGCTTTGACAACTTCGGCAACATGCATCGAGTTGGGACTGGTAAATACTTTAACAAATTCGGGAATAAGAGCTGCTGCCAGGGTTCCAAAGCTGACAATCAATGCGAAGGTCATCCAGAGTGGGGTTAAAGTAGTTACTGCACTTGAACCCGGTCCGAGAATATAATAAGTAACGGCAAAGGTAACCGCGATGGAAACAATAGAGGTAATCCAAACCAGACTGGTTAAGGGAGACTCAAAGTCGAAGTCATCCTTATCACCAAATTTGCTCTGGCTGAATGCTCTATTAACATAGAAGGAAGCAATCGAAGTAATAACCATAAGTACGCGAATGGCAAATATCCAGGTTAGCAGGGTGGTCTGCAGGGCTGGTGCCACTGCCAGAACAATAAAGGTAATCAAGGCTACACCAGTAACACCATAGGTTTCAAAACCATCGGCAGTCGGTCCTACGCTGTCGCCAGCGTTATCACCGGTACAGTCGGCAATAACACCAGGATTTCTGGGATCGTCTTCTTTGATACCAAAGACTATCTTCATCAGGTCAGCGCCAATGTCAGCGATTTTGGTAAAGATACCGCCGGCGATACGCAGTGCACTGGCTCCCAGGGATTCACCGATAGCAAAGCCTATGAAACTGGCCCCAGCCAATTCACGGGGAACATAGAGCAAAATAATCAGCATCATGATCAACTCAACACAAACCAACAATACACCAATGCTCATTCCAGCATCCAGAGCGATATTCAAGAGTTTGAGGGGTTTCCTCTCCAAAGAGGTAAAGGCCACCCGGCTGTTAGCCAGGGTATTCATGCGAATACCATACCAGGCCACACTGTAGGATCCGAGAATACCGATTACGGTCCACATCAGGATGAATAACACCGAACCAAATGACATCTCCTGCAGATATCCAAAATAAAATGCAATACACACACCGATAAAAGCAAATAATATAGCAATAAATTTTCCCTGTTGAATTAAATAGGTTTTACAAGTCTCATAAATGGTTTGGGACACATCCAACATTGTCTGATGGGCCGTTAGTTTCTTAACCTTCACGAATTGATATAGGCCAAACAGCATACCTAATATACAGACTCCAATGCCCATTAACAGTAAATTGTTTTGATCGGCACTAAGATTTGGAATCTTAAGATTTGCCTCACTGGCTGCCGCTATGGCGGGGGTAAGCAGTGTAATAACAAAGCCAAGCAGCCCACCCAGCATTACCTTCACCACTTTGTTGTTCAATAGAAACTCCATTTTAGCAGATCACATCCTTATTATGTTTTTAGCCTCTAACCATGAGTCCCCAGCATCATAATAGTATTATTAATCAAAGCGGAGACCATAGCTTTCAAGGTTATTCCAATATTTTGTCACCAATTTACAATTAACCGATTAGTTTGTTAGTTTTTACCCATATTTTTTGATTCTCAGCTTGATTAATCAATTCATCTCTAAAAGCAGGGTGAGCAATGTTGATCAAAGCCTCAGCCCTTTCCCAGGTACTTTTGCCCTTCAACATAGCAAACCCATATTCTGTCACTACATAGTGGCACAACGGCCGGGTGAGTGTCACTATTCCCCCGGGCGTCAAAGTTGGAACTATACGAGATTTACTATTACCTGACTTATCCTTCATTACAGAACTTAAACAGATGATTCCTTTCCCTCCTTTGGAATGAAAAGCAGCGTAATGAAAATCAAATTGGCCCCCAGAACCGGATATTTGTCTAATACCGCTTGATTCTGAACAAACTTGTCCATAAAGATCAATTTCTACAGCGTTATTAATAGATATGAGTTTATCAATATGTGCCGCTATGTTAAGCGAGTTGGTATAGTCCGCCGAATAACTGGCTACAGCCGGATTATTATTCATGAAATCATATAGGCGTTGGCTGCCTAATGCAAAGGTATAGGAAATTCGGCCTTTGTCCAGATTCTTGTGCTTACTGGTCATTACCCCAGCCTCATACATTTCCACATAGGCATCCACCAGCATCTCAGTATGGCCTCCCAGATCTTTTAGATCTGAGCTGGCAATCGCCATTCCCACAGCATTCGGCATACCGCCTATTCCCAATTGAATACAGGAGCCATCTTCTATTTCTCCCATTATATATTGAGCTACTTGCATGTCATCCTTATTCGGAGTTACTTTAGGTACCTGAAATAGGGGTTGATGGTCAGACTCTACTATTATGTCGACCTGAGAGATATGGATGGATTCATGTCTTCCTCCCAGACAATAGGGTACCTTATCATTTACCTCTACTATAACGATCCGTGATTTCTCAGCAATCTTGGCATGGATGGAATTTGATATGCCAAAATTAAAATAGCCCTCTGCATCCATGGGTGCAACCTTGACCATAAAAACGTCAGGGTTGAGGTATTGTTCATATATGAGGGACCCTTCATGATAAAGCATGGGTATATAATTACACAAATCCCGGTCATGAAGTGACCTGCTGGCGGCACTAAAATGCCAATCATTAAAAATAAAGTGTTCTCTGGCAGGATCAGCCGTAACGATGGCAGGTATTCCCGGGAAGCTGTCAGCCCGAATTTTCACTGCCTGTAATTCATCAGCTCGTTGAGCTAAATAATTATCAAGATAAGAGGGGGCCATGGCAAAATGACCATAATCCACCCAATCCCCTGATTTGACTACTTTAACAGCATCTTCGGCGCTGACTAATTTTTGCTTATACTCAGCCATGTTGTTGACGTCCGTTATTCTCCTCATTCTGTTCATACTAAATTCTATTCCTTTCATAGATTGAGCCATATCCGCTGTTATTAGATTCGCTATATTTGGGCAGCTTGTTCACAAATATAATTGGTCTTTTCCAGGATTGATCGAATATCTTCGAAAACTGCAGCACTATCTCGGCATCCATCAATGTTAAATAAAAGTCCCCGGTTATTGAAGTAACCTAAAACCAGTTTGGTCTGTCCTCCATATACCTTCAGTCGCTTAATTACCGTATCTCTTTGGTCATCATTACGCTGCTCCAATTTATGGCCGCATTTATCACACACCCCCGGGGGTTGGGGAGGGTTGGTGACCAGATTGTGTACCATTTTGCATTCATTACAACTAACTCGTCCGCTAATTCGTGAACCAGCTTGCCCTCAACCATGTATTTTTGGGCTTCCAGTCCTAAACTAGTCTGCTTGCTAACCGCCTCGCGGAATATGTCCCCGGTGGATATATACGCCAGAGGAAAGATTCCTTTTATGAAATCCGCCTGGGTTCCTTTTCCTGCCCCGGGAGGTCCCATCAAAACTACATTCATTACATTCATCTCCTCAAACCTGCTTAACCTATCAGTCAGATAAGTTAACAACTATCATCATTTTTAGGTTGATTACCTTCCCGTCTTTATCTTGGCTGCCTCATAGCATATTTTTTCTTCCTCAGATACCAATTTCAAAGGAGGTACCGGCGCAGGATGTCCATCGGCATCTAATGCCACTACAGAAAAGTATCCTTCTGCCGCTTTAGTAACATTACTGCTGCCAATACGCTCCACATATACACTTGCGAAGATCACCATAGATGTATTTCCGGTATAGGCAATTTGGGCCTCACATATGAGAAGTTCGCCTACTAGGATAGGTGCTATAAATAACACTTGACTAATGCTGATGGTTGCACAGTTTTTCTGACTGTGCCGGGCTGCCACCACCCCGGCGGTTGTATCCATCAACTTTACCACTTCACCTCCATGCATGGTCCCAGCCACATTGGCGTGAGCTGGCATCACTACCTGCGGCATGATAAATGCTGTATCAGCTACCAGTTTCGCTTCTAGATTCATTGTTATCTCCTTTTATACGTTTATAGCCAAGCTCTATGCTTAATAAATAACCCAGATTCTTATCTGGTTAATAAATAGCTACTGTTCAGCAAGCCAGCCTTAAGCAGCATCCTGCCTCTAACCCTCGGATATGGTTCCTGGGCTTTAACCCATTGTCGATAACGCCTATCACCTAAACAAGTGGTGATTACAACAACACTATCAGCATGGTAAACAACCACTACAGCAATCCCTTGATACCTTACTTCGGCACATCTGCCCCCGATATTCGGGCTGGAGTTAACCGGCTTTCCCTGACGGCAACCTTCATTAGGTGTTTCTTTATTTTTCCCTCGGAAGAGGAAAAATCGAACAACCTCTCCCGATATCTCGCTATGGCATGTTTTGTAACCTCAATCATCATATCTATACGTCCTTCATATTCACTGTTATATTTACCACCTGGCTGAATGTAAGGTGAATTTGATCCAAGCACTATTTAAGGTTTACAAATCATAAAGGGATACTGTTAACAACCAATTATCGATCTTCGAAAACTGGTTTACGGCCTTCTACAAATGCTTGCATACCCTCGGTTCGGTCATAGGTTGCAAAACAAGTGTTGAAACACTTGCTCTCAAAATCCAATCCCTTATAAAGGTCTTCTCTATAAGCATAATTAATAGCCGCTTTAGCTAATTTCAAAGTAGGCAATGATTTACTGGCCATGGTTACGGCCATTTTTTTAGCTTCGGTTATAAGTTCTGCCCAGGCCACAACCTTATCCACCAGTCCTATTTCATAAGCAAGTTGAGCATCGATAATACCTCCGGTAAAAACCAGCTGTTTAGCCCGGCTAATTCCCACCAGACGGGCTAATCTCTGCGTTCCTCCACCTCCTGGAATGATGCCTAGATTGATTTCTGGCTGGCCAAATTTGGCGCTTAGAGCTGCAATGCGAATATCGCAAGCCATGGCTACCTCACAACCTCCACCTAATGCCACTCCGTTGATAGCAGCAATAACCGGGAGAGGAAAATCCTCAATTCTCCCCTGAGCCCGTTTAACCAGTTCAGTGCGTTCCACTACCTCCGAAGCGGAACAGTCTTTCAACATATTAATATCGGTACCAGCAGCAAAAGCTTTGTCGCCTTCGCCGGTAACGATTACACCTCTGACCCTGCGATCATCTCTAAGCTCATCAAACAGATTTTCCAATTCTGTGAACATCTCCAGATTTAATGCATTAAGTGCTTCCGGTCTGTTTAAAACAACCAAGCAAACCCCGTATTCATCAATGCTATATTTAATGAACTCATATTGTCTGTTCATCTTCCTTCTTCACAACCTTTCTTACCAATCCTAGTGACTCACCATCCATTATTACCTCTCCGTTCTGGTTCTCACACCAGGTTCTGAAAGTAATGAGACCTTTTTGCTCGTCCTTCTTTATTAATTCAACAAACGCCTCGACGGTATCTCCAATGTAGACTGGGCTCAGGAATTTAATAGTTTGGTTCAGGTAGATTGCCCCCGGAAATTCCCGGGCCGAAACTCCGGCGAGAATGCCCACCCCAATAATCCCATGGGCAATTGGTTTGGCGAATTCTGAATGCAGCGCATATTCTCGGTCGATATGCAGTGGGTTCATATCCGCAGTAATGCCGGCAAAAAGATAGACATCCGTCTCCGTGATCGTCTTTTTAAAAGAAGATCTATCTCCGATATTCATTTCCTGAATGCTCTTGCCGTTCATATTTAGACCTCCTTAATTTAAATGCGTGTTATTTTTCGAATAAGAACTGTACTCCTCATATTTATCATCAGTTCTGCAAAGTCAATTAATTATTGAAAAAAGGAAAGGGGAAGAAGAAGTCCCCCGCCCCTTACCCTCATTAACATACCTCAAGGGTTCCGATAGCCCTTCAATATTTGAACACCGAACCAATGGCTCCTTCTAATAAAATAGAACTGACACAATTAAACCGCCGATTAAAGCCAGAGTGCACCCCACCATCATGATCCAGAAAATGTGTTTGTAGCACTGGGAGTGGTTTAAACCGGTTATACCCATCAGCGCAAAAACAGTTCCATTATGCGGCATGGCTCCTAATGCTGCCGCAGATAAAGCAACAATTCGATGAATTACCACCGGAGTTACTCCGGTAGCCAGCCAGGCTTTCCCAAACGATGCCATTACAATACCCTCAGCTCCCGAGGGAGATCCGGTCACAGCTGCCATGAAACCAGTAATGGCTGCTATCTGAACTACCGGTCCGCCTGGTATACCTTGTATAACCGCCAGGATGGCTTTGAAACCTGGTGCAACCGCTACTACAGTTCCAACTCCTACGGCAGCGGCAGTAAAGACCGCCGGTCCCATAGCATTCGCCGCACCACTGTTGAGAGTTGCCAGGTGATTGGGAATATATTTGTGCAGTACCAACATAGCAACCAGAATACCGGCAATTAACGCGGGGATAATTATGTTGGGAATTTTCATGGCACTACCGATTAGAATTATACCGATCAGAACGACCATTGGAATTAACGCAAGTACTATTGACGGTAATTCACGGTCTTCAAAACTGATCTCCTTACCAGTGGCCACAAATCCTTCCCCTTTGGCAGCCGCGACATTTAATTGCCATTTCATATAAACCAGACCAAAGATAATTACGATCAGGGAAGCCACAATACCAACTAATGGGGCAGCCGTCAGGGTTGTCCCCAGCACCGTGGTGGGAATAATATTTTGAATTGCCGGAGATCCTGGCAGCATTGCCATAGTAAAAGTTGCACAACCCAGGGCTATCGGTGCTAACACGATATGCCAGGCGATGTTCAAAGCCTGGAAAAGGGGTCTGGCTAGTGCGACTATAGTGAAAACAACAATAAACACATTTACTCCACCATAGGTCAATAATGCCCCGATCAAGGTCACCGCTACCAATACCGCAAAAGCACTATTTCTGCCGATCACTTTAAGAATGCTGTTCGCTATTGCCAGGGCAGCTCCGCTGTCCTCTAAATATTTCCCTAAAACTGCACCCAGAATAAATATTAACAAGTAACTGGTAACAAAACTTCCCAGTCCTCCCATATAGGAGGTCGCTCCTGAAAACAGGGCTGATGTGACCACCATTTTGTTAGTTAGAACTATTAGTGCGGCCGTAAGTGGCCCAATGATTAGAATGCTGACACCTCTGAATGCTAAATAAATTAACACGGCTATGGATACTAAAATGCCGATAGATCCCAATAAATTCATAATTTTACCTCCTGTCATTTTGCCATTAAAACTTTTCACCCTGTTTTACCAGGTAGGTAGAACCTATTCGCAAACACAAATAACATTTAATTACTGCAGAATCCCTTGTCACATCAAAAAAACATCCAAATTCCTTGTTTCTCTTTGTAACGAGGAATTCTGCATATGCAAGTGTAACAATCATGACAAGGTACAAATCTGAAAAACATAGCTTAACGAATCGTTTTATCTAATCATCCAAACGGTTACTTTATTCAAAAGTCATCTTATTTTTGATTCATCATATCCCGCAGATCTCGCTTGAGTATCTTTCCTACCGGATTTTTGGGTAAGGCCTCCATAATGCTAACCTCACGCGGTTGTTTATAGCCGGCTATTTTCCCCTTGCACCAGTCCATAATTTCTTGCGGGGTCACTGTTTGTCCCGGTTTCAGACTTATTACTGCATGTACTTTCTCTCCCCACTGCTCGTCCCTAACTCCAATTACTGCACATTCGAAGATCGCCGGATGCTGAAGCAGTAAGTTTTCCACCTCTAATGAGGCGATGTTTTCTCCACCCGAAATGATCATGTCTTTTTCTCTATCGATGAGGAAGAGATAGCCTTCCTCATCCAAATAGCCTACGTCCTCGCAGGTAATCCAACCATCCCTGAATGCCCTTTGATTGGCTTCAGGATTTTTATAATAGCCGATGGTGCACCCCGTTCCTCTCCCATAAACCAAACCTGGTTGGCCATTGGGCAAATCATTGCCCTGTTTGTCCATTATCTTAATTTCAACTCCAAATGAGGGACGACCTACACAGAGTTTCTTTCTGACTTGATCCTTATTTCTAAGTGTAGAGAAGTACATCTCGGTAGAACTGTAGGCATTCATCATTTCCATGTGCGGCCATTGTTTCGAAATAGCTTCTCTGGTCTCTGCATAAAGTGGGGCACTGGAGGTAAAGAAACGCTTGACGGAAGCCAGCGTATATTTATTCTTGACTTCCTGGGGCAGGTTGTTGATGGCATGTACAATCGTAGGAACTGCCATAAACAGTGTAATTTGTTCTTCATCAAGCAGGCTTACAAATTTCAGCGGGTCAAATTTTCCCAGCATAATATTGGCCGCGCCGCTGAAAAAAGCGGCGATGCCCACGATCAGTCCGCCTAAATGATACATAGGATATGGATTGAGGACTCGGTCTTCCCGGACTATGCCTGCCTCAAACACTTCACAATAAGCCCATCCCAATAAGGTCTTATGGGTATGCATTACACCTTTCGGTACTCCGGTCATTCCGGATGTGTAGATAATTCCAACTACATCATTACCGGAAATCTCTATGCCTGGATCAGGTTCGGCTGCTGCAGAATTTACAATTAAATCTTCATAACGAATCCAACCCTCGTTTTCTTGGTCTGTCAACAATACATAATTGGTTATAGTAGGTACGGTACTTTTCAGCAACTCGATCACTGCAACCGAATCTTCTCCGGCTACAAACCATTTTGGCTCGCAGTGAGTTAACTGCTGTCTTAACTCTTCGCCGGTAAATCGATTATTACAAGGGCTCCAGATTGCACCGATTTTGTTAGCAGCAAATATAATCTCCATCCATTCAAAGCGATCGGACAAATAAATTGAGATGATGTCTCCGCGGCGCATGCCCTTGGCCCTGAAACCGTTAGCCAGGCGGTTAACTCGGTCATTAAACTCTGCATAGTTGTATCTGACGGCTTGATCCACGTCAACTAGCGCAAGATTATCAGGATAGTTGACGGCATGATTTCTTAAAAGTCCTCCCATAGTCAGACTGCCTAATCCATCGTTGTTATGCATGTACTTTTTCTCCTTTCCCTACGATATCTACCTAATCAAAAAGCCCTGATTCAGCGAAGGTCTCGATCTGCACTTGCGAATAACCCAAGTTTTCTAATATTTCGCGCGTATGACCTGCCGATGAGGAATTTACACCAATGCTCTTATATACCTGTTTAGTCTCAGAGAATTTTATGGGATTGGCAAGCTGTTTTACCGTTTGCCCATTTTCCAGAGCAATATCTATTACCATTTGCCGTTCCTTAGCCAGCGGGTCCTGCAGCACCTCTTCAATAGTCATAACCGGCTCCACACAGGCATCAGTGAGACGGAAACATTCCACCCATTCGTCTCTGGTTTTGGTTAACATAATTTCTCGAATCTCCCTTTTCACCAAAGAGGTATGGGGGGGGGTTATACCACCAGCTATAAGGTCAGGACGATTAATTGTTTTACAAAAAGCGGTAAAGAACTGTGGTTCCAGGCCCCCAAAACTTATATATTTCCCATCTTGGGTTTCATAATAATCATAAAGCGAACCACCGTTTACAAAGTTGGTTTCAGGCTCAGGCACTTTTCCATCCACCAGATAGGATGCCGCAAAAAAGGTATTGAAAGCCATCATCCCGTCAGTCATGGAAATATCAATGAATTGACCCTTTCCGGTTTCTTTTCTAAAGAGGACTGAAGCTAGAATCCCAATAATGGAGTTATTTGAACCTGCGGCCACATCAGCAACTTGCATTCCAATCATACTGGGGCCCTGTCCCTTTTTGCCGGAATAGGAGGCGATCCCTGACCGGGCGATATAATTGATGTCATGCCCGGCCCGTGCTAGCATCGGGCCGTCTTGACCATAACCTGTCAATGAGCAATAAATAATATCCGGTTTTACCGCTTTTAAATGTTCATAGTCCAGCATCAGCTTGCCCATGACGCCAGGTCGGAATTGTTCAATAATAATATCAAACCCTTGTTCAATAATGAGTCTATGAATAATCTCAATTGCCCTGGAATCCTTTAGATTCAAGGTTATGCAGCGTTTGTTGCGACCTAAGTAGGCGGTTGCAGCGGAAACGTCAGTTCCCGGTATAAAAGGCGGCATCATCTCGCCTATCTCCGAACGGGAAGCGGAGACCACCTTTAATACCTCCGCACCCATATCGGCAAGGCACATGGTTGCATAGGGACCCGGCAATAATCTAGTGAAATCGAGTATTTTAAGTCCGTCCAATGCTCCCGGCATGGTATCCCTCTTTCCTTGATAATTAAAACTTTCAACCTTGGTTTCTATAAAATTTCTATTTGATTTTTTCACGCCCCATTTTCATTACGGGGAATCTATCCATAATATCTGGGGACACCTATTTCATGGATTTAGATTATTATGGTAGCTTAAGTTCTTTCGCATAGAAGTCCCGCAGCTCAGCTTTTTGTATTTTTCCCGTTGCCGCAGTTTTCGGCAGTTCTTGTACAAATTTAACCTGACGCGGCTTATTATAGGATGCCAGATTTTGCTTAACAAAATCTACCACCTCATCTTCGGTTATGACCGCACCGTCTTCCGGCACGATCACCGCCATAACTGTTTCGGTCCACTCTTTATCGGGAAGACCAATCACAGCTGCCTCTTTGATTTTCGGGTGAGCGAGGAGCAAGCGTTCAATCTCTACCGGATATATATTCTGCCCTCCGCTGATAATCATGTCCTTCTTACGGCCCACGATATAGAGGTGTCCTTCCTCGTCAATCCGGCCCAGATCCCCGGTATAGAGCCAGCCGTTCTTAAGGGCCTTGCTGGTTTCTGCCGGCATGTCCCAATAACCTAGCATAACTTGCTCACCACGGACAGTAATCTCCCCCACTTCCCCTTGGGCTACTTTCTGCCCTTCTTCATCTACCAATTTGAGTTCCATGGTAATGATGGGTTTTCCACAGGATCCAAGTTTTCTTACCGAATCCTTCAGCGGCAGGTAGGTAATGCACCCGCCCTCGGAAAGCCCATAGGTCTGCGGAGACGCCGAACAGCCAGTCTTGCTCATCAGCTCTTCCAACAATTCTAATGGCATGGCATCGGAGCCCCCCATAGCGATTTCCAGAGAACTTACATCATATTTGTCAATATCCGGAGAACTCAGGATTCTTCTCCAAAGGGTCGGCACCACCCCGAAATAGGTAACTTTATGGCGATCTATAGCTTCCATAATTTTCTCCGGAGTGGGCGGGTTACCCAGCATAACTAAAGTAAATCCTACATAGGCCCCCATTGACCACCACATAATTCCCGCCATATGAAACACAGGATAGGCGTTTAATACGGTACTGTCTTCTCTAATATTGAATGCCTGCGTGTAATTACCAGCGTGGAGAAAATAGTTGCGATGACTGAGCAGTGCACCTTTCGGCATTCCGGTAGTACCGCTGGTAAACAGCATCAAATGGGGATCATTCTCGTCAATATCGGCTACGGGTTCATCATCGTTACTCCCGGCGATTAATTGATTGTAGTCCAGCATACCATCAGGTGTATTGCTGCCCATGAAAATATAGTTAATAACGGTTGGTAATTTACTTGTCATTCCTTGAATTAAATCACCCAATCCATCTCCAAGAATAAGCGTAGAAATTCCCGCCTTATTAACCGCGTACTCAAGCTCCGGCTCCTTGTACCAAAAGCTGAGCGGAACTACGATGGCACCCAGTTTAACGATTGCAAAATAAGCAATTCCTACTAAATGAGTATTATTAAAGAATACCCCTACCCGATCCCCTTTTTTGACCCCCAGGTCGGCCATAGCATTAGCAAACTGATTTACGGCACTGTTCAGTTCCTGAAAAGTTAGTCGGTTTTCCTCAAATATTACGGCCGTTTTATTTGGCCTCACCTCAGCAGATCTTCTTAGCAATTCGCCTATAAGTAACATTTAGATTCCTCCTAAATAATTAGCTTTGTCGTTGACTGACCGTATCATCAGGCTCTTTAATCGGCGGCTGGTTTTCTTTAAAACTAATGCTAGCCTCAGCGCGACTAATTCGAGGCTTTATCCCGACCATATATCCTAACCTGAATGTGCCAATCTTGGCTAAATGCAGCTAACCTTTAAAAACATAAGACCCTCAGCTTTTCTTTAAAATTTGATAATTCCAAGCATCCCTCTTTTCCGTCGAGACTAGATCACCGCTTCTTTGAGCATCAGCTTTACACCCTTGATTCCTCTAACCTCGCTTTAATTTATCTCCTGCAAACAGGGCCGCTCCCACCGCCCCAATGATTTGTGGTTCAGGTGCTATATGGGCCTTTAGTCCCAATCTATCCTCCACCCGTCGCACTATCCCAATATTTTTCGCCACTCCGCCGCTTATGCACAGGGCTTCTTCTATACCGACCCTCTCCATTAGGGAGATGACTCTGGAGGTAACAGCATCCATTGCACCTGCCAGAATATCGTTCACATGCTTGCCTTCCCGCAAAAGTCTAATAATGGCAGACTCCGCGAAGACTGCGCAGGTGTTGCTGATGGGCCAGGGCCCTTCTACCAGCAGGAAAGATAGAGGCCCGATTTGGTCCAGTTCCAATCCTAAAGTGGCAGCTACCCTCTCCAGGTGTCTGCCTGTTCCCGCTGCACATTTATCATTCATGACAAAATTGGTCAATTTGCCATTTTCATCACACCGTATTGCCTTGCAGTCTTGTCCCCCCATATCCAGGATGGTGCGCACTTTGGGGAAATAGTAATGATTTCCCCTGGCATGACAGGAGATTTCGGTTATGGTACCTTGGGCAAAGGGAACATTAACCCGGCCATAACCGGTAGCGACAATGTATTGAATTTGCTCCATCTCCAGTTTTAGCCGTTCAGTGATCGCGGTCATGGCCAAGCCCGCAGATTCTACCGGATCTGCGCCCGTATATATGACGTTCCAACCCAGCATTTTCTGTTCATCCATAATCACCGCTTTGGTACTTAATGATCCAATGTCTATGCCTGCTGCTATCATCAAAAATCTACCTCGTTTTCTTAGGTCGCGCCCTATGATCTATTGGACTGCTGTTTCCGAGCCGCAATCAATGCTGCTCCCAATGCACCAACTATCATAGCTTCCTGTGGTACCAATACCGGGCAACCTACTAATTCTTCCAAGGCGGTCACCATACCGACATTTCTCGCCACTCCCCCTACCATGACCAGTTCTGGTTGAAAGTCAGCTTTGATGATCAAGGTATAAATCCGGCGAGCCAGACCTCGAAAAATTGCTTTGGCAATATCTTCCGGCTGATGTTTCAAATGAATAAGGGAAATAATCTCAGATTCAGCGAAAACTGCGCAATTGTTATTAATAACAACATCCTTTTGTGATCGGAGGGACAATTGCCCCAGCCCCTCAGGATCGGTGCCCAATGGTTTTGAGGCTATCTCCAGAAATCTTCCGCTGCCCGAAGCACAACGGTCATTGCGAACCGTATTGAGGAGTCTCCCCTCCCTGGTTTTGACTACTAAACACTTGTCTGCACCTAAATCAATAACCGTCCCTGTGGATGGTATCAGGTATATTGCCCCTCGGGCGCAGCAGGCGGCCTCAGATGCCTTGGCTTGCACAAAAGAAACATAGTCACTGCCGACACCGGTAGCCACGACGCAGTCAATAGCATTTAACGAAACACCTGCCTTATCCGCCGTTTCTTTAAAAGCTGAATGAGCAACGGAGAGAACCGATTTTCTTTCCAAGGGCGTTACCGAATAGGAAAGGTTTTGCAGCTCATCCAAAATTACAACCTTTAGATTTTCAGTTCCAGCATCAATCCCGGCAGTGATCATACGGTTTGGCCTCCTAAATCATCTCGATAAAAGCTTCCACCCGAGTAGCCAGCATGCCCTCCTGGGCCAGGTGATATTCTCTGTCCAAACTGATATACGGAATTTCAGCCTCGGCTAGTTTCTGTTTCATAATAAAGAACCGATAAGCTAACGGTAGGGAGTATAGCTGTTTCAACTCCAGTATTCCCTGCACATTAAATTCTTTCACCCATCGCTTGATCTGTTCAATTTGATCATTCCAGTTTTCCATGCGCGAAGTACCCGGACGATCCATATATCGATTACCCAACGCTTCCCAGGGATTAGCAATTGAAGGATCAACCAGTCCCCAGAAATACTTGGCTCCCGTATCAAATTCGTCCATGACCACAGCCGCTCCACAATTCTCCACCAGTTCTATATATCCGGGGTGATCAAGATACTCCCCACATAAAAGCAGCCGCGGACTAGTCTTTTTGAATTTTCCAGTCCGAGTTTCCAGGTAGGGCAGCAGTGCCTCCAGCTCCTGGTTGAACACCTCCCGCGGCATAACCCGGGCTGCAGTGGTTATCCCCAAGACCTCAGCCCCCGTAAGTGCTGGGACTTCACGTTTCCTTAGTTCGTATACCTTTCTTAAGAGGCGCCGCATTTTATTGAATACCAAAATCTGCTCCCCAAGGGCTTCCTCCGTGATCTTAACTCCTCCCCATTCCTCCATAACCTTGCTTAGCTCCACTACTGATTTATTCCACCTTTGCAGGGTGATGTCTGAAAAGGAATGGGGGAGATACATAATATAGTTAAGAGCAGGTTTATTAAGGTGATGCAGTACATCCCAAAGGCGTTTGAAATCATCATCCACCTGGACGCAGGCCACTCCATCGATAAAATCCAAATCGCCGGTCAACACCGATTCCAGAACATGCGAGCAATAGCGGCAGGTCATTTCCGGCCGGTATAAACCTGCGTGAGGAGCACTTGCCTCCCAGCTGCCCGATATTCTCCAGGGAAGCATTCCGGCTGCCGCAATAACTTCCTCAGGTAAATAAGTGTCCAACAAACCGATTACTTTGCGTCCCTGCTTTTTCCATTCCACAGCCCATTTGCTTCTATTTTCAGGCTTATTGCCATCAATAAGCTTTTTCAGCCGTTCTTCCATCAACTGATTATTATCCATAGCTATCTCCTTCTCGCCATAAAATTGAGCGTTGCAACACACCACTTCAGAGGAATTGTCGCCCTAATCACGGTTTTCTTTTCTGGCCTCGCAGACTTCAATGAAATCCTCCAATTTGGTAAAAAATTCCTTTTCATCAAAACCGCTGCTTTCCAGCATTCTTCCTTCTATCAAAAGCGTTGGAATTCCCAGTTTCGCTTCGGCAGTATCCGCAATTACCTTCCCCAGGTTATTGCTGGTCGGGCAACCCCATTGCTGAAAATAGATAATGCCATCTAAATCTAGGTCGATGCAAGAATTAATATGGGTATCAACCCAACTATCTCCCAAACGACCCCAGGTAAAGTCAAACTGTCGGGCTTCCTCTTCTAAGGGAGTAAGTTTTCTTCCGTTCCAGGGATCACCCCAAATTGCTTCCCGACCGGAGAACCAGCCATTATAAATTGTCATCTCCGCGGCTGGAATCGAAACCCCTCTGCTCTCCAGCCAGCTGAAAGGATCCGCATAAAAAGGTCCGGCGACCGACCAGAGCAAGCGCAGTTTTTCCACGGGTTGAGCCGCTCCTATACCCTTGGCGACTTTATCTCCCACTTCTTCAACATATAAACGCATATACTCTACTGCTTTCTTGGGGTCCCCATACATGTCGGGCAAGCGCACTTCCCGGAAACTTTCACGGCCGCTTAAGGGGCAGGGTTTGGCTGCCTTAAGTTTCCAGAGCTGCTGAAAATACTGCAGATATTGGCGGTTATATTCCTGATATTCCACCAGCAGGTCTTCGTTGTATTTGCATCCGGGCACTGAGACTTCAATATATTTGATCATTTCTTCAAGTTGAGCATGTACATATTGAAGTGCCTCTTCATCCATCTCCCGCTGAAAGTTTTTGAACGGACGGTCAATATTAAAATGAGGAACTTTCATCATCTCAGCCACAAAAAGCTGCGCTAAATATACTGGTATACACTCAAAATTTGAGGTCTCAATAAAACTTGGCTTAGGGAAATCGCCTTCCATAAGCATGGGTATTAAAACCGAGCAGCGGTCGCAGGTATGTTCGGGCATACCTTCCTTCCGGATAATCTCGAAATATCTGGTGGCCTCCTTGCCATGGGTGCGGTCAGCTGACATGATTGCATCCCAAGGCACCATCCCCATTGCTCGGGTGAGTGGTCCTAAACCAAGGATGCCCAGTGGTTTCCCTGATGCATACGCTTCTCTTTGTTCAATCCTGAAATCACGTTCCAGTTCATAGAGCAGCACATTTGACTTGGGTTTGGAGGGGTCAGGATTATCTTTGATCGCCCTTATTCTTCGCTCACAGGTGGCAATCTCTTTCTCCAGGTACGCCAACCCACTCTGATTTCGTTGTATCATTTTGTTCCTCCTTATCTAATCCTTCATTAATTGTCAGTTTCAATATCTTCAGCTATTTTCTGCAAAATCTATGCTTACTGGATTTGTTGGACTCTGTCCAAATTTCAGTTATTTTGCGCCGGAGACCTGGCATTGCGGCCAGGGTCTCCCAGCAATTAAAAAGGGGGAATGAAACTCAAAAGGTTAACACAATTCAAAGATTCCGGCTGCTCCCTGTCCACCTCCGATGCACATGCTGACCATGCCATATTTAACATTGCGTCTTTCCATTTCATGCATCAGGGTTACGGTCAATTTGCATCCGGTAGACCCCATCGGATGGCCCAAGGCTATGGCTCCTCCATTTACGTTTACAATATCCGGGTCGATGCCCAGCTCTCGTATACAATATAGAGCCTGAGAAGCAAAGGCTTCGTTCAGTTCTATCAGCCCGATGTCTTTCAGCTCCAATCCCGCCCGCTTCAGGGCTTTAGGAATGGCAAACACCGGACCAATTCCCATTTCATCCGCAGCACAACCATGTACCGCGAAAGTAATGAATTTTAAGCGTGGTTTTAACCCTAATTCCTGAGCCTTGTCTGCCGACATCAAAATCACCGCTGATGCACCGTCGGTCATCTGCGAGGATTGAGCCGCAGTTACAGTTCCTCCCGGTACGAAGGCCGGTTTCAGCTTGGCCAGTCCATCCTGGGTAACATCAGCGCGAATACCTTCTTCATAGTCATACATAATTTCTTTGGTGACAGGTTTCCCGTCAGCACTCAAGGTAGTAGTCTTAACCGATACCGGAACTATTTCTGCTTTGAACTTGCCACCCTGCATGGCAGCAGCTGCCTTCTGATGACTAGCTACCGCAAATGCATCCTGGGCTTCCCGGCTGATACCATATCTTTGCGCCACATTCTCCGCCGTTTGTCCCATGCTGGTATAGACTGTGCGTATCTCTGGATTGGCGATTATGTCGGGATTGGGCCTGATTATACCGCCCATGCTGATTAAGCTCATATGCTCAATACCACCAGCTAAAACCACATCACAGCGTCCGCTCATGATGGCCTCGGCTCCAAAAGCAATGGCTTGCAAGCCTGATGAGCAGAAGCGGTTAACGGTCACCGCCGGAACGCTTTCGGGAATTCCTGCATACCTGGCAGTGATTCGCGCCGTATTCATACCACACACCTGTTCTGGGGTTGCACAACCCCAGATTACATCGTCAATCATCTCGGCTTCGAATCCGAGACCCGCTCTTTTTATCGCTTCTTCCATGCAAATTTTTCCTAAGAATTCGGGTCTGGTATCTTTGAGGGTACCCCGGGGAGCCTTCCCCCCTGCTGTGCGTACTCCTGAAACGATTACAGCTTCTCTCAATTTCATTACCTCCCTGAAATTATTCAAATTCTCTATCTTACTTAATTGCGAAGGGGTTTCTTGTTTTTTAGCATATGGCTGATTCTTTCCTGGGTCTTTAGCTCTTTACATAGGCCAATGAAACTTGTTCTTTCCAACGTATTCAGGTATTCTTCCGTGACCAGCGCATCTCTGATTATCTCCCCGCCGGCCATAACATCTACGATTTCACAGGTTACATGCCAGTCATAATCGCTGATCATCCCCGCCTCCAGCATCTGCATCGTTCCAGCCTTTAAGAGAGCCAGGGCTGTCTGCCCAAAGGCCGGAATACTCTTTTGGACTGGCGCGGTG
The DNA here is from genome assembly GCA_963665865.2 of Syntrophomonadaceae bacterium. Lineage (GTDB taxonomy): Bacteria > Bacillota > Syntrophomonadia > Syntrophomonadales > Syntrophomonadaceae > PHAA01. The sequence goes on from CAXXWF010000001.1 coordinate 3,195,548, forward strand.
TAGCCACTATCAATCATATTAAGCACTCGTTGTTTGGCATCGCTGATCAGATAATCAGGATTCAGGGTGATTCCATCGCTGGGGCGCAGGTACCCAAGTCTTTGTGCTTCCTTGGCACTACCCGACACCCTGCCCGTGATGATGTTCTGAAAGTAAGCGTTAATAAAATCAATGGGAGCGGCACTGGTGCCCCTGATATTTTCATAGGTTCTCAGAACCGTTTCGGTAAGACCTCCGCCAGCAGGAATCAGTCCTACGCCTGCTTCCACCAAGCCCATATAAGTCTCACCTAACGCTTGAATGGCTGAACCCTGCATGGCCATTTCACACCCGCCGCCCAGTGTCATACCATGAATCGCCATCACTACCGGTTTTTCGGAATACTTGTAACCCTTAAAGACGTCCTGAGAGGTGGCCAGCAATTGATCAATAAAGGCCCAATCCTGTTCATTGATTGCCCTGGCAGCTATTGATAAATCCAGGCCAACGCAAAAATTCTTGCCGGAATTGGCTACAACCATCCCGGACCAGTTCTGGGCCAGTTCGGCCTGAGCCTCCTTCATAAATGCCAATATCTCAGGATTCAGGGTCGAAGACGCGGTGTGTATTTCCAGGCAGAGAATGTTATCCCCAATATCGTAGAGTGTACCTGCGTCGCTGGCTCTTAAAACCTTGTCTTGTCCTTCTAATTCCTTTAAGACCATAACTTCCGGCTTATGCCCAATCGGCCTATACTTCTGATCAGGAATAGAATAGTAGTAATCTATACCTGCTTCGGTCTTGTAGAACGATTTAATTCCGTTCCCCAGCATTTCTTTAATCCAACCTGGTATAATATTGCCTTCTGCTTCCAAACGGCCCACATATTTTTCCAGATCCAAACCGTTCCATATTTCGAAGGGTCCTTTGGAGTGGTTGTAACCCCAGCACAGTCCTCGGTCCAGGTTGATAATATCATCAGCTACCTCCGGTATCTTGGAAGCCGCATAGAGGAATAAGCGGGTGATATTTTTCCAGGTAAATTCGGCAGCCTTATCATCGCCTTCAAAGAAAGCCGTTAGTTTCTCAGGCAGTGTTTGGGCTTCCCGAGCTGCGTCCAAGCTGGCAAATTTAACGGGTTGCAGGGGCCTATATTCAAAAGTGTTAATATCTATAACTTGTTTCTCTTTACCGATTCTTTTATAGAAGCCGCCTTTGGTTTTATTGCCCAGCATACCTCGTCTCATCATCTGATAACAGAAACTAGGCAGTAAGAATTTTTCTTTTTCCTGGAGATCTTCAAGCTGGTCCGCAATTCCTTCTACGGAAGCAATTCCTATATCCAGCCCCACGAGATCATACAACCCGAAAATGCCGGTTCCCGGACGCCCGATGGCAGTACCGGTTATAGCGTCGACTTCCTCCAGGCTCAGCCCCAGTTCTACTGCCAGTCTCATTCCAGTCGGGTTGGTAAAATTGCCTAAACGGTTGGAAACGAAAGCTGGGGTATCTTTAGCCCAGACGATCCCCTTGCCCAGAACCTTCTCCCCAAATTCAGCCATAAAGTTGACTACTTCCGGCAGGGTATGCTTCCCTGGTATTATTTCCAGCAATTTCATGTACCTGACCGGGTTGAAGAAATGAGTTCCCAACCAGTATTGTTTGAATGCCTGCGGCATATCTTCAGCGATGGTGTTGATGCGTATACTGGATGTATTGCTGGTGACAATAGTACCAGGTTTAATAAAGGGAGCAATTTGCTGCAATACTGCCTTTTTAATAGCGATATTCTCCGGGACGACCTCCACCACCCATTGGCATTCACTGAGCCAGTCCAGATTGTCCTCCATGTTGCCCACGGTAATGAGTTCTGCATCGTCTTTCTCCATTAACACTGCTGGTTTTGATTTAAATAATAATGCTTTGTTGGCTGCTGCAACCCTATTTCTGAAAACCGGACTTTTTTCCGTCAACCCCAAAGCTTTTTCTTTATCAGTCAGTTTCCGGGGAACGATGTCCAATAGATAACTGGGAATTCCCGCGTTCGCCAGCTGCGCAGCAATGCCTGCTCCCATTGTTCCAGAACCCAATATGGCAACTTTTCTAATTTTCTTCATCACAAATGGTATCCTCCAATCACGCAATTCGTTGGTTAATTTTTGTTTCTTTAAGAATAAGTGCTCCTCTACGAGCCTTAGCTCTTACTTCATCCATTAATGACTGTCTTTCAACCTCCCTCTTCAACTTGCTGAGTCTCTTTTCATATTTCTATATTTAGCAACTTTCATGCCAACAAAATATAACGTCTTGATCGGGCCAACAAAGCCTATTTATAGGCTTTGTCGTCTCTCGCCACTATTAACTCAATTACACTTTGTAAACATTTTGTAATCTATTTATTATTTTTTAGCTCATCGTTTTCCTTTTGTATGCGTCTTTCCGGTCCTTTAATTCGGCTACAGTTTGTAAACTTCCGTGCAATTTACATCTATGCCAACTTGGTCATTACTACCTGAGCCTTAAATATTTATCACTTGGAAATGCAAGAATTAGGGCTTTAGCCTCTTCGTTCCCATTATATTGGCGTCCATTGGTTGAGCCACTATTAGCTAATCCTAATCTCATAGACTGAGATTAGCGCAAAAGTCTATTTATCCACAGCACCGACATTATTTGGCTGATCAAATTGGTTACATTTTGTAAACAATTATCGTATCTGTATGCTATACTTGAAATAGATGACCTGAAAAATAAGAGGACCGAGGGATTCTTTGCGAAGAGGTGATAATTATTTTTAGCCCGGAAAATAAAAGTACTATGCAATGGGATAGAGTCAAACAGATATGGAAGGATTTGCATAAGAATCCGGAGGTGCGCAAACAGCTTAGACCTGAGATTTATGACTCATGGGAAAGATGCTACGTCTATAACGTCTCCCCGGGAATGAAAGAGATTTCTTGTGTTTGCTCAGAGGCTGAATTTAAAAGAGCTCAGGAAAAATCGAAATATCTCATGGAAATGGCTATCCCGGTAATGGAACGATTATCAGAATTTGTTAAAGGGACCGGTTTCGTAGTTGGCTTAAGTGATGCTGATTGTCTGGCACTAAGTATTATCGGTGATCAGGAATCGTTGGACTGGGCGCGGCGGGCAAACTTGGTTGCAGGCATCATTTCTACGGAGGATAAAGTGGGTACTAATGGTCTTCCTTTATCTATATCGCTGGCTAAGCCGATCTCGGTGTATTCGTATGAGCACTTTTGCTTGTCTGCTTTAACTACCACCTCATCGTTTGCTCCGATCGTAGACAACGGGCGGGTTATTGGCAGCATAGGCATGATCGCTCCCTACTGCAAAGTAAGTCATCATACTCTTGGCATGGTAGTATCTGCGGCAGATCATATCCAATCGTCCATGGCATTAAACCGGATTTCGAATTATTATCAGGTAATCACGAATTCTATCACTGACGGAGTCATGGTGGTAAATTTAAATGGTGTCATTACTTATCTCAACAACAAATGCTCCAAGATTTTGGGTCTGGGTGCTACCAATGCCATCGGCTCTTCAATGCAAAGCATTTTCGGAAAAAATTTAAAAAATGAAGGGTTTATCAACATGGTAACTCAAGGCCAGATGGTAACCGATGATTTTATGCAACTTTATCTGGGGAAGAATCAAATTAGCTGCCACATTACCTGTACGCCGCTTCATAGCGCCAATCCGGCTGATGCGGGATCAGTAGTTATAATCCGCGAAAGCGAGCGTATGAATAGTATTGTCGGCAAATGGATAGGCGGCAGTGCCAAAATGACCTTTGACGATGTCATCGGCAATAATTCTAGATTTCAGGAATCTATTAATATTGCCAAAACTACCGCCCAATCTTATTCCAACGTCTTACTCCTGGGCGAAAGCGGCACCGGCAAGGATATCATCGCCCAGGCAATGCATAACGAAAGTCCGAGAAAAAGCCATCCTTTTCTGGCTATAAACTGTGCCGCTTTACCCCGGGAACTTATAGCCAGTGAGCTTTTTGGTTATGAAGACGGCGCTTTTACTGGAGCTAAGAAAGGCGGGAATGTTGGTAAATTCGAATTAGCCAACCAAGGTACCATTTTCCTTGATGAAATAGGAGATGTCCCCATAGACATACAAGTCTCCCTATTGCGGGTTCTGGAGGAAAAGAGTGTTATACGTCTCGGCGGAAATAAGCTTATACCCGTTAATGTTAGGATAATAGCCGCAACCAATAAAAACTTGGAGGAGGAAATAGCCCGCAATAGGTTCCGTCGTGACCTTTATTACAGGCTGGGGGTAATCAGACTAATTATTCCCCCTTTAAGGGAAAGACCTGATGATATACCCTTATTGGTGGAACATTTCTTGAAAATTATCTGCAGTAGATTTGGTAAATCTCCTAAAAGGATGACCCCAATGGCGGTCAAACAGTTATTAAATTATGATTGGCCTGGCAACGTACGAGAGCTGCAAAATGTTTTGGAAGGCGGAGTTCAATTAGCTGACGGAGAAGAAATTGATTATGGTTTGATTGCCCATTATCTTGAAAATAAAACTTTACCAAATAACACCATGCAATCCCATGGTTATGATTCACAATTCCATACTGGGAAATCCAACAGCTATGATTCTGATTCACCCGATGAGCTTGTGTTGCTTGAATATATGCTTAGAAAATACAAATACAACAAAACTGATACTGCTAAAGCTATGGGAATCTCAAGACAATGGCTGTACAAGCGTTTGCGCAAGTATCAATTAATATAATCAAGCCAAGTTACAGCCCTTACTTGTAACGCCAGGCACTAAACCCACAAAAAAAGCAGGTGATAAAATAACCACCTGCTTTTTTGTCTAGTTAATGATGTAATGAATCTTTCTTATTTGTCGCTGGTTGGTATTCTCATTCCGTAGAATGAACGCCATACGAAGAAGAATGCCAATAAAAGGAATGCAGCGCCTACATAGGGAGCTATGTTTCGGAATGCCTCCGATATTGCAATTTCCATAGCCAGCAAACCAAACAAGGTCGTGAACTTAATAATTGGATTCAGGGCTACGGAAGAAGTATCTTTGAAAGGGTCACCTACGGTATCGCCAACGACGGTTGCTTCATGTAAAGGTGTGCCTTTTTCTTTTAAATCTACTTCAACCACTTTTTTAGCGTTATCCCAACAGCCGCCGGCATTAGCCATAAACACAGCCTGGAACAAGCCTATTACAGCGATGGAGATCAGGTAAGCTACAAAGAAAGCAACTGGCTGGGAGTCTTTGCCATGCGGTGCGGAGAGGCAAGCAAAGGCCATGGCGAATGAAAATATAGCGATAAAGATATTAAACATTCCCGCTTGAGCATATTGGGTACAGATTTTTACCACTTCTTTGGACTTCTCGGTATTGGCTTTAACGTTAGCTGCTTCTTCCAGATTGATGTTATTTTTAATATACTCAACCGCTCTATAAGCTCCGGTTGTAACGGCCTGGGTTGATGCACCAGTGAACCAGTAGATTACCGAACCGCCACACAAGAATCCTAAGATGGTGTAAGGATTGAGCAAGGTTAGAATAGTCGCAGGATCAACCCCCAGAACATTCTTTATAACTAGAATCAGTGAGAAGATCATGGTGGTAGCACCAACTACGGCGGTACCTATAAGTACTGGTTTAGCAGTAGCTTTGAAGGTATTACCAGCACCATCATTGGCTTCAAGATAGTATTTGCCCATTTCGAAGTCGGGTTTGAAACCAAAATCTTTTTGGATTTCTTTTTCTATACCCTTAACTTCTTCGATCAGAGAGAGTTCATAAATGGACTGCGCATTATCAGTAACCGGTCCATAACTGTCTACTGCAATGGTAACCGGACCCATGCCCAGCATTCCGAAAGCAACCAGACCAAAAGCAAACACCGATGGATAGATCATAATGTTACCGTTTATAGGTATGCTTGCATAATAGGCACCAAACATAATCCCGACAAAAACCATACCGATCCAGAAGGCACTGAAATTACCGGCAACCAGACCTGACAGGATATTTAATGAAGGTCCGCCTTCGCGAGAGGCTTTAACAACTTCGGCAACATGCATCGAATTGGGGCTGGTAAATACTTTGACAAACTCGGGAATAAGAGCTGCTGCCAGCGTACCGAAACTCATTATTATGGCCAGCGTCGTCCAGAACGGAGTCAGAGCGTTCGCTACGCCTGCGCCAGGTCCCACTATATAATAGGTAAGTGCGAATGTGACCATAATGGAAACAATAGAGGTAATCCATACCAGACTGGTAAGGGGTGCTTCGAAGTCGAAATCTTCTTTACTGCCATATTTAGCCTGGCTGAAGGCTCTATTGATATAGAAGGAAACAACTGAGCTAATAACCATCAGCACACGGATGGCAAATATCCAGGTTAGGAGAGTGGTTTGAAGGTTAGGAGCCACCGCTAATACAATGAAGGTAACCATTGCCACTCCGGTAACACCATAGGTTTCGAAACCATCTGCGGTCGGTCCTACGCTATCACCTGCGTTATCACCGGTACAGTCTGCTATAACACCAGGGTTTCTAGGATCGTCTTCTTTGATACCAAAGACGATTTTCATCAGGTCGGCACCAATGTCGGCGATTTTGGTAAATATTCCACCGGCTATACGCAATGCACTGGCTCCCAGGGATTCACCGACCGCAAAGCCGATAAAGCTTGCTCCGGCCAGATCACGGGGAACGAACAGCAGTATGATCAACATCATAATCAACTCAACGCATACTAAAAGCACGCCGATGCTCATGCCGGCATCCAGCGCAATATTCAAAAGCTTGAGTGGTTTCTTTTCGAGGGAAGTGAATGCCACCCGGCTGTTGGCCAGCGTATTCATGCGGATACCATACCAGGCAACGCCATAGGAACCGAGAATACCGATTACGGTCCACATCAGGATGAATAACACCGAACCAAATGACATCTCCTGCAGATATCCAAAATAAAATGCTATACACGCACCGATAAAAGCAAATAATATAGCAATAAATTTTCCCTGTTGAATTAAATAAGTTTTACAAGTCTCATAAATGGTTTGGGACACATCCAACATTGTCTGATGGGCCGTTAGTTTCTTAACCTTCACGAATTGATATAGGCCAAACAGCATACCTAATATACAGACTCCAATGCCCATTAACAGTAAATTGTTTTGATCGGCACTAAGATTTGGAATCTTAAGATTTGCCTCACTGGCTGCCGCTATGGCGGGGGTAAGCAGTGTAATAACAAAGCCAAGCAGCCCACCCAGCATTGCCTTCACCACTTTGTTGTTTAGTAGAAACTCCATTTTAGCAGATCACATCCTTATTATGTTTTTAGGCCTCTAACCGCGAGTCCCCAGCACCATAATAGTATGAATGCCATCATTATAGCCTTCATACTATTACCCAAAATATTTTAGCCAGGTTTTCTTATTTATGTAGCACGGTGGCTAAACCGGTTAAATAGTTTGATCTTTTCTCGCTATCACTTGAGCACTGACAGAGCCAATGTGAATATTAAAAAGAAGGCGGCCAGATAAGCTGTAATCTTGGAAAACAGTTCATCTACACCTTTTTTCTTGCCGAAAATCATATCGGCTCCTCCAGCTATACTACCTGATAATCCTGCGCTCTTGCCTTCCTGCATGAGAACTGTAAAAATCAGGCCCAGAGCACAAAGTATCTGCAGCACAAGAAATATTATTTTAACCACCTTACTACCTCCTTTCAGTCCATCTTCCCTAAAGCCGCATTATATTTTAACATAATTTTGTCGTAAGTTTCAACATAAATCCCTATTTACCCAGATTATAATAAACGCCTTTACCTCTGTAAATAGCGAATACATCCAGTTCTTCCTCAATCCGCAGTAAACGATTATATTTAGCAATCCGGTCGGTCCGCGCCGGGGCACCGGTCTTGATCTGCCCAGCATTTACAGCGACCGCGACATCAGCCATGGTAGAATCTTCAGTTTCTCCGGAACGGTGCGATATGACACAGGTATATCCCTGTTTTCGGGCCATTTCAATAGTATCCAGGGTCTCGGTCAGCGTTCCAATCTGGTTCAACTTGATGAGAATGCTGTTGCATACTCCTTCTTTAATTCCCCTAGCCAGTCGTTCCGTATTGGTTACAAATAGATCATCACCGATGAGCTGTACTGTAGCACCGAGGCGATCGGTAAGCAGTTTCCACCCTTCCCAATCGTCTTCACCCAAGCCGTCTTCTATTGATATTAAGGGATATTTAGCAACTAAACCGACATAATATTCAACCATTTCCTCCGAACTCAATATCAAATCGTTACTGGCCAGATGGTATTTCCCATCCACTAATAGTTCAGTAGCAGCTGTGTCAATTGCCAGGAAAATATCCTTTCCGGCCACATAGCCGGCTTTTTCTATGGCTTCCATAATCACATCCAGGGCTGCTTCGTTAGAAGGCAGATTAGGAGCAAAACCGCCCTCGTCACCTACCGAAGTAGTCAGACCTTTGCCTACAAGCACCTTTTTCAATGCTTGATAAACCTCTACCCCCATGCGTAAACCTTCCGCAAAGCTGGGTGCACCGCAGGGTACTACCATAAATTCCTGAATATCAACATTGTTATCAGCATGTTTGCCGCCATTTAGAATATTCATCATCGGTACCGGGATCTCTTTGGCGTTGATGCCGCCGATATATTGATACAGCGGTAAATCCAGATAAGCAGCTGCCGCTCGGGCGGTAGCCAGGGATACGCCTAATATAGCATTGGCCCCCAGATTGGCTTTATTGGGAGTGCCATCCAGATCTATCATCAGGGCATCAATATCGATCTGCCTTACAGCTTCCATCCCTATTATTTCCGGAGCAATGATTTCATTCACGTTTTTTATGGCGCGAAGAACTCCCTTACCCCCATAACGGGCAGGATCGCCATCTCTTAATTCTACCGCTTCATGGGCCCCGGTGGATGCCCCGGAGGGAACAATGGCGGTTCCCATTGTGCCATCTTCCAGAACAACTTCCACTTCAACCGTTGGATTCCCCCTGGAATCTAAAACCTCGCGTGCAAATACGTCCATAATGGTACTCATTAGCCGATCTCCTTCCTTGCCTATAGCAATTTTGTGTTTAGATTTTAGTTAATGGTGTTCCCGTCATTTCGACTGGTATATCAATCCCCATCAAACTTAATATGGTAGGGGCTATATCTCTTAGTGATCCGTTTTCTCTCAGCGCCTGACCTTTATATTTATCAGCAACTAATATAAACGGTACCTTGTTGGTAGTATGAGCGGTTTGGGGGCATCCGGTCGCAGCGCAAACCATCGTTTCGGCATTACCGTGGTCGGCAGTTATCATTACCACCCCTTCTTTTTGTACTATCAACTCCACCACTCTAGCCAGACATTCATCCAGAATTTTAATAGACTCGATTGTGGCCGGTAATACCCCGGTATGCCCTACCATATCTGCATTGGCATAGTTTATAAAGATAGCATCATAGTAGTCCCGCTTAATCTCAGCCAGGGTTCGCTCCGTTATCTCCTGCGCACTCATGGCCGGTTGTAAATTATAGGTCGCCACTTTAGGCGATGGTATAAGAATCCGATCTTCACCAAGACATGCTTCCTCAACTCCACCATTAAAGAAAAAGGTCAGGTGGGCATACTTCTCGGTCTCGGCAATACGAAGCTGCTTGAGGCCCTGGTAGGACAATACTTCTCCCAGGGTATTATTCAGATTTTGAGGCATAAAAGCCACCGATGCCGCCAGGTCACTTTCGTACTGGGTCATACAGACAAAATGAGTGGCGGGCCAAACGCGACGGTCAAAATTGACCATTTCTTTATCAATCAGGGCATGACTGATTTGGCGGGCACGATCGGCACGAAAGTTAAAAAATATTATGCTGTCACCATCTTCAATTTTAGCAATAGCCTGCCCATCAATATCGACCAGTACCACCGGTTCCACAAATTCATCGGTCACCCTGACCTCATAACTGGCGGTTATAGCAGCCTGAGCTGAAGCAGCTTTGGGCCCCTCCCCCATTACTATAGCATTATAAGCCTTTTCTATGCGTTCCCAGCGGTTGTCCCGATCCATTCCATAAAAACGACCGCCCAGAGTGGCAATCTGGCCTACCCCTATTTCTTTCATTTTAAGCTCCAGGGCATTCACATAATCCATGGCGCTCTGGGGCGCTACATCCCGGCCATCTAGAAACCCATGGACAAAGACCTTCTCAGCCTGGTAATCCTTGCACAATTGCAGCAACGCATAAAGATGAGATAATTCACTGTGAACTCCCCCATCCGAGAGCAAGCCCATAAGATGAACCTTCCCCTGACGTTTACGAGCAAAGTCCAACGCTTTAATAAACTCCTCATTGCTAAAGAAAGACCCATCCTCTATGGCCTGGCTGATACGGGTAATTTCTTGATATACAACCCGACCCGCTCCAATATTAAGATGCCCAACCTCGGAGTTTCCCATCTGTCCACGCGGCAATCCTACTTCATTGCCTGAACAGGCTAGCAGGGTGTGCGGATACATTGTCTGTAAGGCCAGAAAGTGCTCCGGATTGGCTCTGCTAATGGCATTATCCGGACATGCCTCACGGCTTCCCCAACCATCCAGGATCATCAGTACCATCGGTTTTTTAGGCATCAGTATTCAACCTCACGATCCGCGCGAAATCAACGGCGTTCAAACTAGCACCCCCAACCAGGGCTCCATCCACATCTGGTTCGGCGATGAACTGGGCAATATTTTCCGACTTAACACTGCCGCCATATAATATACGAACCCTCTCTGCCCATGTTCTATCCTTTATTATTGCCAGGTATTCTCTAATAAATCCGGCCATCTCCCGGGCATCATCCGGACTGGCATTTACACCTGTCCCTATAGCCCATACAGGTTCATAAGCCACCACCAGTTCTTGAGGAGATACGTCCATTAGTCCCTGCTCCAACTGCATCTCTACAACTTGCCTGGCCCGATTCTGCTCACGTTCGGGCAGGGTTTCTCCCACGCAGAAAATTGGTACCAATCCTGCTTCACTGGCAACTTTCAGTTTGCGGTTGATTATGGCATTGCTTTCCCCTATAATCTGTCGGCGTTCTGAATGACCGATGATAACGTAACGGCAATCCAGATCCAGGAGCATGGCCGGTGCTATTTCTCCGGTATAGGCTCCCTGGCTTGCCCAGAAAACATCTTGGGCGCCCAGCATTACTCGATTGTCCTTTAATCCCTGGCTCATGGCGGGCAAGCACGTAAATGGCGGGCAAATTACTATATCAACTTCATTAACCCCATTAACCAGGGGTAGAAATTCATTAATAAAATTCTCGGCTTCGCCAACGGTTTTATACATTTTCCAGTTGGCAGCTATAAGTGGCTTTCTGACCTTGAGCACCTCCCTACAACTCGTATGAAAAGGCCTATAGGCGCAGGATGCTCTTGGTTCAATCCCGCTTGCACCCTTCGAGTACTCCCCCCTCCGGGGACTTCTGATGTTCGCATTCGCTCACGATTAAAGTTGCTGATGTAAACATCGTTTACTATTAATGTTGCGGCCGGTCTTTAACTTATTTAAACCATAAGGTTATCTATACTTTCTTTACTTGAAATAAGTGTGTATTATAAAGGTCGTTCCCTTATCGCCTTTACCCGCGGCGCTATGATTGAACCAAGACCCTCCCCTGCTTTTCCCATCTATACTTCGCAGGATTTTACTCCCGGTAATTCTATTCCTTCCAAAAATTCCAGGGTAGCTCCCCCGCCGGTGGATATATGGGTTATATCTTTTTCCAATCCCAGTTTGTGTATCGCGGCTGCGGAATCCCCTCCGCCGATCACACTAACTGCATGTGAGGCAGCAATGGCATGGGCTATAGCTTCAGTTCCCACTGCAAACCGCTGATATTCATAAACCCCCACTGGGCCGTTCCAAATGATGGTATGGGCTTTGGAAATAGCAGTGGCAAATCCCCTGATGGTTTTAGGGCCTATATCAACTATCATCATATCATCAGGGATCGCATCTATGTCGACTATCTGGGCTGGAGCATCGGCTGATAATTCAGGGGCGACTACTACATCTACCGGCATCAGGATGTGTTTGCCTTTCTTGTCCGCCAGTTCCAACAGGTTGCGACACTCCTGCAGAAGATCCATTTCACAGATAGATTTTCCTACTTTCATGCCCCGGGCCGCCAAGAATGTGTTTCCTATTCCACCTGCCACCAGTAACACATCCAATTTATTAAGCAGGTTTCTTATCAGCCCCAGTTTATCACTCACCTTGGCACCGCCCAATATCGCCATGCGCGGACATTCGGGGTGTTCCAGCACTTTCCTTAACATGTTCACTTCATTTTCCAGCAAAAGCCCTGCATAGGCGGGTAAATAGTCAGCTATACCAGCTGTGGAAGAGTGAGCCCGATGAGCTGTTCCGAAAGCATCATTTACATAAATGTCGCCCAACTGAGCAAGTTGCTTCGAAAATTCAGGATCGTTCTTTTCCTCGCCTGGATAAAATCTTACATTTTCCAGCATCAATATTTGTCCGGGGGATAACTTACCCGCCATTTCTTGCACTACCGGCCCAACACAGTCGTCAGCCATAATCACCTGTTTATGCAGCAGATTGCCGAGATGGAGTGCAACCCCTTTTAAGCTGTATTTAGGATCAGGCTTGGCTTTGGGCCTGCCTAGATGGCTCATGAGAACCAAGCTGGCGCCGTGCCCCAATATATACTCAATTGTGGGAATGGCGGCCCTTATACGAGCATCATCAATAATATTTCCGTTATCATCCATTGGTACATTAAAATCCACCCGCATTAAGACCCGTTTGTCTTTTAGGTCTACATCCCTAATACTCCGCAAATTCAATCCTCCTAGCGAATTTCTTAATAGGGACAAGGGGACTGTCCCAGAACCGTCCCCTTGACACCTGTCCCTCTGTTCCTAAAAACCTTGAGCAGCTATATAGGCGGCTAGATCTAGAACCCTTAGGGAATAAGCCCATTCATTATCATACCAGGCAATTACCTTAGCCATTCTATCCCCTATAGTCATGGTCAGGAGACCATCTACCACGGTTGAATTAGTCTCATCATTGTAATCATGCGATACTAGCGGTATTTCTGTATATCTCAGGATTCCCTTTAAATATGTTGCCGCGGCTTGCTTATAAGCAGCATTGATTGCATCAACCGAACATGCCTTTTCCACCTCCACGGTTAGATCCAGCAGCGATACATTGGGCGTGGGGACTCTTATGGACAGACCATCTAATTTACCTTCCAGCTTAGGTATCACCAAACCAATCGCACTGGCAGCTCCGGTTGTAGTTGGAATGATTGATAGAGCAGCTGCCCGCGCTCTTCTAAGATCTTCATGTTCAAGATCCAACAACCTCTGATCATTGGTGTAGGAATGGATGGTCGTCATCATCCCTTTAACGATTCCGAACTCCTGCAATAGTACCATGGCTACCGGTGCCAGACAATTGGTGGTACAGGATGCATTGGATATAATATGATGTTTGGTCCGCTCATATTTATCATTATTAACTCCCATTACTATGGTTATATCAGAGTTTTGGCCTGGTGCACTGATAATAACTTTGGCAGCCCCGGCCTGTAAGTGCTTGGCAGCTTTATCATGGCTTCTGAATCTCCCGGTCCCTTCCACCACTATGTCTACTCCCAATTCTTTCCAAGGTAATTTTTCCGGGTCTTTTTCTGATAGGTATTTAAAACTCTTACCAGCTGCGGTAATGCTATCACCAGTAACCGCTACGTCACCTGGAAATTGGCCGTGGATCGAGTCATACTTGAATAGATGCGCTCCTCCCGCTGGATCTCCCAGATCGTTAACAGCGACTAATTCCAAATCATTCCTCTGCATGGCCGCTCTGGCTACCAGTCGCCCTATGCGCCCAAAACCGTTGATTGCAAATTTGACTGCCATTAAACATCATCCTTCCCAAATATTATTTGTTGGGCTGCGCCCTCGTCAGTAATCAGTACCTTTTCCTGTCCATTTTGCAGGACTGCTTTTATAGCCTGGGCTTTATTGCTGCCACCGGCCACTGCTACAACCAGCCCGATGTTCTTAAGATCATCGCGTTCCAATCCAATCCCAGGTATCTCAAATATTATTCTGCCCCGTCGGTCGTAATAATATCGAAGCGCTTCTCCAGCAGCATCATGACTGTCCAAATAATCCAATTCGGCCGGGGACAATCCTCGGCGCTTGGCCATCTCCATGGCCGGTCCAATTCCGTGCACCAGAATATTGGCCGATTTAATAGTTTTAATAACTTCACTGATATGAATGTCTTTTTTTAGTGCTGCCGCAGTACTCTCCTCAACATTATCCGGTATGTGCAGGAGTCGGTATTGTCCCCCAATACTCCTGGCTATCTTGGCCGCGATGTTGCCCGCCTGCAGTTCAACATCTTGACCCAGTCCGCCTCGAGCCGGAACCACACAAACCTGGCCTTGATTTACTCCCTCACGCATGGAGTCAGCTATCTGTGCCAGGGTAGTTCCTCCGGTAACAGCCAGAATGCAGGACGGATATAGTTTTTTACGGAGAAATTCTGCCCCAGCCCTGCCCAGGTCCTTTTTAGCAAAATCATTCAGGTAAGAATCTCCGGGAACGATTATAACCTCATCCAGAGCAAAACGCTCCTTAAGCTTCTCGCCCAAAGTCTGGATATTAAACAGCCAGGGAACATAGGCATCGATATCGCGCAGCAGTTCTTCCCCATAGGAAGTCAGGTATATCCCGGCGGGAGTAGTCTGCAGGGCACCCCGTGCTTTGAGAATGTCCACTTCGGTACGCACCATTCGCTCCGTACATTGTACATTTTTCCCCAGCTGCCGTCTGCCAATAGGCTGGTTATGAAGAATCTGTCTTAAAACTTGGTATCTGGTCATCATTAGTTCCGTTACTTCAGGAGCAAAACGTTCTATAACGGCAAATAGTTTATTCATGTACTACCCTCGGGACTTTATTTTTACCCAGGGACAATTATGTCCCAGTGACTGTAAACAATTACCTATTATTTTCTATATTTTAATTATTATAGCACACTGGGGTATATATGAGGTACAAACAAAATTATTAATATCTCTTCCTGGCGGTAGTCGGTGATATACCCATTTCCTGACGATATTTTGCAACTGTCCGACGGGATATCTTTATTCCCTGCGCTTTTAATAATTCCACGATGGTCTGATCACTAAGTGGATGACTTGTATTTTCATTGGCAATAATTTCTTCCAACATATTCTTGATGCTTTTGGCTGAGACTTTATCAAAACCTTCCTCACCCTGTACACCGGTTCCAAAAAAATATTTAAGCTCAAACAATCCCTTCGGAGTTTGGATATATTTCTTAGCCGTAGCCCGGCTGACAGTTGACTCATGTACCTCAATTATGTCAGCAACCTGCTTGAGGTTTAGCGGTTTAAGGTATTTGATGCCCTTGTCGAAAAACTCTGTCTGGATATCGACGATACAGCGGATTACCCTGTCCAGCGTTCTACGGCGCTGCTCAATACTACGGATCAGCCAGATGGCAGAACCCATTTTCTCTTCCAGATATTTGCGGGCTTCAGGTGTGTAGACTCCCTGATTTCGCATCATATTTTCATAAAGCTGATTGACAACCAGGCGTGGTGAGGCACTATCATTCAGGATCACCACATATTCCCCTTCAATTTTTTCGACGATGGCGTCAGGGATAATATATTTTACCTCATCAACCGGGCTGTACTGTAAACCTGGTTTGGGGTCCAGAGTCCGTATAAGATCACAGGCTTCCTGCACTCTTTGGACTGTTGTTTCCAATATCTGAGCTATCTTAGCCACTTTGCCTACGGCCAGGTCATTAAGATGATTGGCAATGATGACTTCGGCTAAGGTGTTTTGGTTCCCGTAATAGCGAAGCTGAATCAGCAGACATTCTTTCAGGTTACGAGCCCCCACACCATGAGGATGAAAGGATTGAACCAAACTTATAACTTTATTAATTCGTTCGCAATCTGCACCGGTTTGGGCGGCAACTTCTTCAGTTTCCACACAGAGATAACCATGGGAGTCAATATTACCAATAAGGTATTGTCCTACCAATAGATCTTCAGGATTCTTGCAGGTCAGATTTAACTGGAATTGGAGATGTTCGTAAAGGCTGGGCCTCTCGGTTAAGAAGTTGTCAAAGGACTTGTTTTGTGGTTCACCGACGGAAAAACCAATATCGCGATCGTTAAAATATTCCATCCACTCTTCGGTGCCGGTAACTGTGTCAGCTTCGTTTTCCTTATCACTTGCCGAATTCTCCGGCCCAGGGTCCTCGACTTCCTTTTCCTCCAGAAGTGGGTTCTCTTCTAACTCTTTCTGGGTATATTGCTCCAGTTCAAGCGTAGACATTTGCAGAATTGCAATTGCTAATCTCAATTCTGGCGTCATTACCAGTTTCTGTTGTTGTTCCAGAAATATATCGTTGGTAAGTCTCATTCCTGTTCCTCGCATTTTCTATTCATCAAGTATTGTGGCGGCAAAGCTCTCCAGTTTCTTCATTCGGTATGCCACCCCTGATTTGGTTAGAGGTGGGTTCAGCATTATCCCCATTTCTTTTAATGTGTTGTCGGGATGGTCAATCCTCAAGATCGCCAACTCTCTTAAATTGGGGGGGAGACCCTTTACTCCTATCTTATGCAATAATCTCTCAATCATTTCAACCTGCCGCACCGAAGCGTCCACCGTCTTAGCCAGATTGGCAGTTTCACAATTTACCTGACGATTTACCTGGTTGCGCATTGATTTGACTATTCTGACATTTTCAAAATCCAGCAGTGCTTTACTAGCTTCAACTATGCGGAGGAAATCGACTATCTTTTCACTTTCCTTGACGTAGAGCAGCAGGCTGTTTTTACGTTCACTGACCCGAGCCTCTATATCCAACTTCCGCATTATTTTCTGAACATCACTGACCAATCTGGAATCGTTCAATACAATTTCCAGGTGGTAATTTCCTTCCGGACGATTGATAAAACCTCTCGCAATGAATATACCGCGCAGGAAAGCTCTTTTGCAGCAGTTCTTACTAATCAGGGACCAATTCACCTGCCCCTTCAAGCTTTTAGAAGTCAACTCCAAATCCTGCAGCCAATCATCACCGTTGGATTGATCTAGGAGGGTTTCCACCACATATAATCTTGATTTCTTAAAACGCCTTTTTTCCTGAACCCGAACCGTAGATGACAGGCCATAGGTTTCCTTCAATAGTCTGTATATTTTCCGGGCTGGGGTGGCACTTTCCACTGTGGTAATCAGACAGCGTTCCCCATTTTGATCCTGCCCCACATTCGCCCGCAGCATCAGCAATGCCGATAATTCAGCCTTCTGGCAACAGGCCTTTTCAGGAATGATACGAGCCAGTTCATTGCGGACATCATTGGAGAAGCTCATTATGCCTCCTTTTTATATCTGGCTAAATCCCGATGTCTGATAATCACATTATACCCCTGCTTCCTGAGCTGTTGACCAAAATAATTGCCCAGAACCACCGAGCGATGCTGACCGCCGGTACAGCCAATAGATATGGCCAGGTTCGTTTTGCCTTCCTGAATGTAGTGAGGTATCAAAAACTTGAGCAGATTCAGAAAACGTTTGGAAAAGGATTTGGTAATTTCAGATCCCAGCACGTAGCGGATCACCTCTTCATCCTCGCCGGTTTGCTTGGTCATAGTTGGATCATAAAAAGGATTGGGTAAAAAACGCACGTCCATCATAATATCACAATCCAGCGGTATACCCATTTTATAGCCAAAAGACACCACATTTATAGAAAAACTACCGGTTAAATTTTCGCTATAGAGCTCGATTAGCTTTTCTTTCAACTGCCTGGGGGTGGTATCGGAGGTATCGAGAATGACATTAGCCTTACCACGCAATTCTTCCAATATATTGCGTTCCATTCTGATTGCATCCAGTAAACGGTCATTGCGAGCCAGGGGATGCCGCCTTCTAGATTCTTTGAACCTGCGCACCAAGACTTCGTCTGAGGCCTCCACGAATAGTATTTCATAAGCAAGATGATTCTCATCCATCTCATACAGCGACTGGGAAAGATTGTGGAAAAAATCGCCTCCGCGCACGTCGATAACCAATGCAACCTTCACTATCTTCCCTTCAGATTGGAGACTTAATTCGATAAACTTCCGCAGCAAAGCAGGAGGCATATTATCCACACAGTAATAGCCCAGATCTTCCAGGCAGTTAATCGTCTGGGTCTTCCCTGCTCCTGATAAACCCGTAATTATTAGGACATGCAGACTTGCAGCTTCCTCCACCACTGTGCTTCCCTCCTGTATCATACAGTCCCGACATGAATTACCCATGCCCAGACTTTATATCTTTAATAAATATTTTCTAACTCTTTTAATTATAGCAGATATATCTGTGCTATCCCGAGATCATTTTATTCCTTTTGCCAATTCAGCTTTCAGATAATCAATGGTTTCCACCGGGGTAGGGTTGATCCCGTATTCTAAAGCGAGATAGAAACTGGCGTAATCACCAACATAAACCAGCGAATAAAACCGAGCCAGAAAAGACTCACCCTGGGCATCAATCTGGACAACTTTTTTCACCTTATTCTGAATTATGTCCATACTTATCTGCATACGCTTTTGCACCCGGGGATGATCACCTGGGTCCCGCAGTATTATTACTACCAAGCGGTCCATGAGCTCTGGCGGCACATCCATCCCTACAATCTCATTATGATTGAGCTCCGGGAAGATATTGTAATAAGCTGGAGCTTTGGCATTTTCATTTATCTGGGTCTTCCAGCGCATGGCGGCAATCTCGGAGCGGGCCGAACTCCCCCAGATTATCGGCAGATTACCCTTCAACTCCGCGGCAATGCGGCGAGCCTGATTATCGGGGGAAGCGACCCCCGGATGAATGCCCTCTCTAACCGCCAGCAGTACCCTGATCGTCTCCTCGAGGTCTTCAGTGACCCCCTGCATAATTTCCAATTCTTCTAATATAAGAGCCAGAGGTGCAAACAGGTAGCCGGTCGCCGCTCGGGGTGATAGCCCTCCTGGAATTTTTACTGCCGCAACCTCATCATTATCAGCCATTTCGGCTAGTTTACCACCACTGGTAACTGCAATAACTGTTGCCCCCTGCTTAACCGCCTGCTGGTAAGCGCTGAGAGTCTCTTCGGTATTTCCCGAATAACTAACCGCTAAAACCAGGCTATCGCCGTTTACAAAACCAGGCATATCGTAATCGCGGTTTACCAGGACCGGTATCCGCGCCCGGGATAGGCAATAAGTGCGCAGTATATCCCCGCCAATAGCTGAGCCGCCCAGGCCGGTAACCACAATATTGCGGTAATCACGTCGATATTTCGGTGGCAGTTTAACTCCCTGTTTTAGTATCTCAGCGAACTGATCAGGTAAGCTCCATAAATATGCCTGCATTTTCTCAACTGTCATTATCTTCCCGCCTTTCCTGCCTGTTATCAATCGTCCATTATATTCCCGGTCTTCACTAGGTCATGCAGGACTGCCGTCCTCGGTACAACTCCCCATTTATAATAATTCCGCTCAGTATCTTAGTCCCGCCAATATCCAATCCTATAATTACCTTCTGCACTAAATCACCCCGGAGTTATAGTTCATGTAGTTCATAATCCATTTGACCCAGGCCAATTTTCATAGCATGTTCTAATTGAGTTTGACCATTAATTCCGGGGTGTACCATCCTAAACTTATCTTCCCCTGGTTTTATCCCCTCTATTACAGAACCGGGCATTGCCGGCAGTGCATTCACTAAATCTGCACAGGCTTTATCCAGGGCCACTGGGTCAAAAGATGCCAAGATACCTACATCCTGAACAATGGGGTAATCGTTATGACCGTAACAATCGCACTCCGGGCTAACATCCATAACAAAGGATATATAAATGACTTTACCCTCTTTACCTTGTACTGCTCCCAACGCATATTCGGCCATCTTTTCCTGTACTGCCTCGGGAGTTGTGCGCCAATTGATATTGATGGCATCGAAAAGGCAAGTGACTGCACATTCGCCGCATCCCCAGCATTTCTTATCCAGAATATATGCTTTTTCACCTTTTTTATTCCCCGTCCAGGGTTGCATCTCAATAGCCTCCGCCGGACACCATTTAGTACATTTGGCACAACCGGTGCATTTATCATCCTTAATGTTGGGCAGGACATCCGAATGCATCTGCTGCTTGCCGCTGCGGGAGCCTAAGCCCATCCCCAGGTTCTTGATCGCCCCGCCAAAGCCGCTAAGTTCATGGCATTTGAAATGGGTCATAACCACCATTGCATCGGCATGATAGGCGGCACTGCCTATGCTTACCTCCTGGAAATGTTGACCGGGTATAGGTACTTTCACATAATCCTTGCCAGTGAGACCATCGGCTATTATCAAAGGAGCACCTACCACGGCATAATCAAAACCATTTTGTATGGCTGTCTCCAGATGATCCACCGAGTTGGCCCGAGTACCGACGTAGAGGGTATTAGCATCGGTTAAGAATGGACGTCCGCCCAGTTTCTTTACCACGTCGACTACCCGTCGCACATAGGGTGGTCTTATATAGGCCATATTGCCGGTCTCTCCAAAGTGCAGCTTGATGGCTACTAAATCTTTCGATGCAATCATTTGTTCTATGCCAGCTCTTTTTAATAATTTCTCCACTTTATCCAGCAAACTTGTTTTGTGAGTATGCAAATTACTGTACCAAACCTTGGCTGCCACATCGATTCCTCCCAGCTTTATAGTTTACTCAACTTTCGCAGTTAACATGAGAACGATAGACGCGGACTGCGCAGACCCTTCGGGCGCGGACTATCGCAGAATTCTTATTAAAATTAAGACCAAGATTAATTATAAATAGCGATAACCACGCCATGTAAGTATTATTAAAAGATCCGCGTTAATCATAAAAGTCCGCGTTGTCCGCGTCTATCGTTTCCTATTTCAAAATAAACCGCCGCAGGGCTTGGGCGGCCCCATCTTCTTCATTGGAGGACGTCACGAAATCCGCTGCATCCTTGAGCAATTGATAAGCATTGCCCATTGCTACTCCCACCCCAGCCCATTGCAGCATTTCCAGATCATTATAACTATCTCCAATGGCCATTACATCCTGCTGGTCAATCCGGTAATGCCGGGCAATAACCTCCAGAGCCTTGGCTTTGTCAGCATCCGGGTGCATAACTTCTAGGAAATAAGGTTTGGAGCGGGTGATATGAAGCTTATCACCGTATTTAAATTTTAGTTGCTGCTCCAAATCGAGCAGTTTCGGCTCATCATTAGAAATCGCCATTATCTTCAGGGCTGCGTTGGTCTCCAGGCTGCCTAACAAATTATCCACAATTGTAGCTTCCACCCCGGCCAGGCGGGAATAAAATCTCCCTTCTTCCGTTAGTGATTCCATTACCAAGCGGTCACCTAAATAACTGTGACAGTGTACCCCAGCCCTTTGAAAGAACAGTATAACTTCCCGGGCCAGTTTTGGAGGAACCGGCTTGAAGTAAAGCACCTCCTCAGAAAGGGAATTCTTAACATAAGCCCCCTGGTAAGTTATGAGGGGTACATCTATACCCAGCTGCAATGCATAGGGCAGGGCTGAAGGGTACATACGGCCTGTAGAAATCGTTATCCTTACACCCCGTTTACGAACCTCCTGTATTGATCTTACACAGTCTTCAGATATTCTCAAATTGGGATCGAGCAAGGTGTCATCCAGGTCAAGGGCAACCAGCTTAATATTCATTATTCCTCCCATTTACTAAGAAGCCGAGCATTTTAGCTCGGCTGCAAATAATAATATGATTGCTGGCTATCTCCTCAGGCTGACGTGTTTATCATCAATGAAGAAACTGATTGCAAAGCTCATTAAGCTCAAAACAATAGCACTTAAGACCGCCCACCAGAATCCATTTATATCAAAACCCTTGACTGTTGCGGCAGTCAGTTGGAGCATTAAGCCATTGATAATGAATGTAAAGAGACCTAGGGTAACCAGATTTATAGGTAAGGTTAAGATGATTAACAGAGGTCTGATCACCGCGTTTATAACTCCCAGAACTACAGATCCTACCACAGCACCCCAGATGGTTACATGAAATCCGGATACAAGGGCCGCCGTGAGTAGGATGGCTAATATATTAAGTAACCAACGTAAAATCCAACCTGGCATCAATAATCCCTCCTTTCTTATCTTTAAAATGACAATTCTTCTCCTTAAATATACCCTTAGTATAATAATAAGCATTTTCTCTGTAAAATCCTAATAATTTCCTTCTAAATTCGATTTATTTCCCGGGAAATATATTTTATTTTTGCTTTTTGTAGAACGTTGGGACAAGGGGACAGGTCCACTGTCCCACTCCGGGATTTGAATAGTGGGACAGTGGACCTGTCCCCTTGTCCCAACCTGTCCCACTTCAGCTATCTTATTCATTACTATGGAAATAGGCGTAGACCCTGTCGGCGGTAGGCCGGTTCACGCCGGTCACCTGCAGGAGTTCTTCCCGTGAAGCTGTTTTGATTTTCGCTACCGACCCAAAATGTAACAGAAGAGCCTGCTTACGTTTGGCACCGATCCCCTCTATTTTATCCAAAACAGACAATCTTAGTTTACTGCCCCGGCGTTGACGGTTATATTCTATCGCAAAACGGTGGGCTTCGTCTCTTAAGCGCTGCAAGAGCATGAGGCCCTCGTTTCTGCGCGACAAGACAATAGCTTCCCCCACTCCCGGTCGGAACAATTCCTCTTTTTTCTTAGCCAGACCTATGACCGGAATATCTACCCCCATTAGGTCCAGCTCCATTTTGACGGCATTAACCTGCCCGAGTCCGCCATCAATGAGCAACAGGTCCGGCTCGGGGAGAAATGCTTGATTTCCCCGCTGGGCCTCTTGAAAACGCCGCCTGAGAGTCTCGCCGAGCGAGGCAAAGTCGTTGTTTTGCTCAATTTTTATCTTAAAACGGCGATAAGCCTTTTTATCAGCTTTGCCGTTAGTCGCAACTACCATCGATGCCACAGTCTCTTCCCCGGCCAAGTGGGAAATGTCATAACACTCGATCCTTACCGGCACTACCTCCAGATCCAGGGCTCGTGCCAAGGTCAAGATTATATGACTGTTCCGGTTCTCTTCCTGCATTCTTTCTTCCCATAATAACCGGGCGTTATCCATGACCATATCCAGTAATTTTCTTTTCTCGCCCCTACTTGGTATCCCTATTTTAAATCTCAAACCAGTCCTTGCCTGCAACCAAGTCTGCAGTAATTCATGATCAGAGGGGAGCAGACTAACCAGTATCTCTGGCGGAATGTCATGGCTTTCGGCGTAATACTGTTTAAGAAAAAACTCTAAAACTTCTCCTTCCTCCTCAGCGATGGCTTTTTTTAACCAGAAGGTATCTTTGGCTATTATTTTGCCCGCTCGCAGTTTGAAAACAAGCACCAGTTTATCGGATTCTCCTCCGGTCATGCTGATGATATCCATTTCATAAGGCCGCTCCAGGCTGACCTTCTGTTTTTCGCTAAGGACCTTTATAGCTGTGACCTGATCACGCAGCCGCGCCGCTTTTTCAAATTCCAAATCCACGGCCGCCTGTTTCATTTCAACTGTAAGTCGTTCCGCCAGTTGCTGCGTATTTCCTTCCAGGAAATCAGTAATGCCATTCACCAGCAGCCTATATTCCTCAGCACTTACCCCTCCGTTGCAGGGAGCCAGACATTTGCCCAGGTCATAATTTAAACAAGGCCGAGTGTTAGTTCTTAGACTTTTGCAGGTACGTAAGGGGAAAATCCCGGTAATCAGCTTGATAGTCTCCCGTAATGAGCCAACCTCTGTGTAAGGTCCATAATAGCGGGATGTTTTATCCTTTTTTTCTCTGACAATACAGAGGCGGGGGAACTTCTCAGCCGTAACCTTTAAATAGGGATAGGTCTTGTCATCGCGCAGATCAATATTATAGCGAGGTTGATAGGCTTTGATAAGATTGCTCTCCAGAATTAAGGCTTCAACTTCGGTCGCGGTAACAATATAATCAAAATCCGTTACCCTCGCCATCATGGCTTTTACTTTGGGATGCAAACCATCCGGAGATTGAAAATAGGAACGCATGCGATTGCGGAGTGCCTTGGCCTTACCCACATAAATAACCCGGCCCTCTTTATCTTTATATAAGTATACCCCCGGTTGGAGCGGCACATTTTTCAGGCGATCTTTCACTTACACCAATCCTTCTTTGGAAGAAATGAGGCATTATATTTCGGGATCACAACCCGGGTATAGTATCTTCTTAAGATATTGGCCGGTGTAGGAATCAGTGTGACAGGCTACTTCTTCGGGAGTGCCCTCGGCTATTATCTGGCCGCCCTTTTCCCCGCCTTCCGGCCCTAGATCTATTATATGATCAGCGGATTTTATAACGTCCATATTATGTTCGATGATAACAACTGAGTTACCGGCATCAACCAGACGGTTAAGCACCCCCAGCAAATGTTTGACATCTTCCTTATGCAAACCCGTGGTCGGTTCATCAAGTATATACAGATTGCGTCCCAAAGAGCGCTTAGCCAGTTCGGTGGACAGTTTCACCCGCTGGGCTTCACCTCCCGATAAAGTGGGAGCCGGCTGGCCCAATTGGATGTAACCTAAGCCTACATCCTGCAAAACCTGAAACTTCTTAACAATCTTCGGTATATTAGCGAAAAGGTCTACCCCTTCATCCACAGTCATGTGCAAGATATCAGATATGGTTTTCCCCTTGTACTTGACCTCCAGGGTTTCGCGGTTGTATCGTTTACCCTTGCAGACTTCACAAGGGATATAGACATCCGGCAGGAAATGCATTTCAATTTTAATAATTCCATCCCCGGAACAGGCTTCACAGCGGCCGCCCCGTACATTAAAGCTGAATCGCCCCGGCTTGTAACCCCTAATCCGCGATTCGCTCGTATCAGCAAACAAATCACGGATACCGTCAAAAGCTCCAGTATAGGTAGCCGCATTGGAGCGGGGAGTTCTGCCAATAGGAGACTGGTCAATGTTTATCACTTTATCCAGATAGTTATACCCTTCTAACGCGTCGTGAGCACCTATACGATACCGACTCCCATAAAACTTCTTCATCAGGGCCGGATAAATAATATCTTCCACCAATGTGCTTTTCCCGGAACCTGATACCCCGGTAATCACCACCATCTTGCCCAAGGGGATATTAATATCCAAGTTTTTCAGATTGTGCTCCCGCGCTCCTCTAACTACTAATTGGCGGCCATTGCCCTCCCTCCGCTCTCCAGGAACGTCAATGGTCAGGGTTCCCGCCAGATATCGACCCGTAAAAGAACGTGGTGCTTTCATGATTTCATCAACAGTTCCGGCCGCCACCACTTCCCCACCGTGGATGCCGGCTCCCGGACCAATATCTACTATATAATCGGCGTTGTGGATGGTCTCTTCATCGTGTTCCACTACAATCACGGTGTTGCCCAGATCCCGCAGGCGTTTCAGAGTAGTCAGCAGACGGTCGTTATCGCGAGCATGCAGTCCAATACTGGGTTCATCCAGAACATACAGGACTCCCACCAGACTGGAACCCACCTGGGTAGCCAGTCTAATCCTCTGGGCTTCTCCTCCGGAGAGGCTGCCGGCCGGCCGATCCAGCGTCAAATAATCCAGCCCCACATCAATGAGAAAACGCAGGCGTTCAACAATTTCTTTGATTACCTGACGGCCTATAAAGGTCTCGCGTTCATCCAGTTGTAAAAGGCTCAGAAATTCCATAGCCTCATAAACTGCCATAGCCGTAAGATCGGCGATAGACTTATCTCCGAGTGAGACAGCCAGAATTTCCGGACGTAAGCGCTGGCCTTTACAAGCTGGGCAAAGACTGATCGTCATAAACTTTTCCATCTCTTCCCGGGCCTGCTCAGATTTAGTCTCCTGGTAACGCCGCTTTAAGGTATTAATTACTCCTTCATAACGGGTATTGAAGGAGCCGGTTTCCCCATATGAATTAGTATAAGTAATCTTAAATTGCTCTCCATTGTTGCCGTTAAGAATGATGTTAATCTGTTCGGGACTAAGCTCATTAAGAGGTTTATCCATGGGTATGCCGTATTTAGCACTCATCCCCAGAAGTATCTGTCGGAAATAATTATGAGAACTGATGGACCAAGGTATTATAGCTCCTTCGTCCAGACTCATATCCATCTCCAAAACCAGATCAGGATCAATTTCCCGCTTTTCCCCCAGCCCATCACA
The DNA here is from genome assembly GCA_963665865.2 of Syntrophomonadaceae bacterium. Lineage (GTDB taxonomy): Bacteria > Bacillota > Syntrophomonadia > Syntrophomonadales > Syntrophomonadaceae > PHAA01. Next base: position 3,221,923 of record CAXXWF010000001.1, read on the forward strand.
TTCCGGACAGGCTCCAAAGGGGCTGTTAAAGGAAAACATCCGGGGGCTTAATTCAGGCAGACTGAAGCCGCAATCCGGGCAGGCAAAATCACGACTGAAAAGCATGTCCTGTTCCTCTCCATCTTTTTGCAGAACTTTGACTACCACCAGTCCCTCACTCAATTCGAAAGCCAGTTCCAAAGATTCAGCCAGCCGGCTGCGAATGCCCTCCTTAACTACCAGGCGATCAACCACTGCACTGATATCGTGTTTCTTGTTTTTCTCCAGCTCAATTTCCTCATCTGAAGTATATTCATAACCATCCACCAGTACTCTGACAAACCCATCTTTGAAGAGACTCTGCAGGATTTTCCGATGTTCCCCTTTCTGCCCTTTAATGATCGGGGCCAGAATCTTAATTCGACTGCCCTCCTCCATAGCTTGAACGGTATCAACTACCTGATCAATTGTCTGCCGCCTGATAGGGCGTTGGCAATGCGGGCAATGCGGCCGGCCCACCCGCGCGAATAACAGACGCATATAATCGTAAATTTCAGTTACCGTCCCTACGGTGGAGCGTGGGTTGTGAGAGGTAGTTTTCTGGTCGATGGAAATGGAAGGGGAAAGCCCCTCTATATAATCAACATCCGGTTTATCCATTTGGCCCAGGAACTGGCGCGCGTAAGTTGACAAGGATTCCACATAACGGCGCTGCCCCTCGCTGTAAATGGTATCAAAGGCCAGACTTGATTTACCCGATCCTGACACCCCGGTAAAGACAATCAGTTTGTCGCGGGGTATGGTAATATCAATATTTTTTAAATTATGTTCCCGTGCACCTTTAACAAAAATATAATCTTTCATAACTAACCATCCTCTTTATAGACGCGGGCTCGCATAGCTCGCACGCAGACTTTAATGACTTTCGCGGAATTTTCTATTAAGTAACCCTTCATGCCAGCAGGACACCTATGAAAGTCTAACCGTAATGTCATCCTGAACGTAGTAAAGTATCTCATCGCCCAATATTGTTTCTCCGAAGGAGATCCTTCGTTTCACTCAGGATGACACGGACGTTATTTTCGTACTAAACCATCATATTATCCCCTTTGTAAATAACGCTAATAACTCAAATACTTATCAGGTACTTCTAAATATTAAGATCAAGTATATAAGAATATCCGCGGTAGTCATATAAGTCCGCGTCTATCGTTTTTTCCTTTTCTTTTTGGGAGGTTGATTTAGTTCCCGGATCATATCCCGCAGCTGGGCAGCCCTCTCAAACTCCAAAGCCTCGGCCGCTTTATGCATCTCCAGCTCAATTTCTCCAGCCAGGCGGGTTCTCTCTTCCTTACTCAAGCCAGTAAAGGTGGAGAGGTTATAGTCGGCCAAGTCTTCAGCTACCGTAGCTTCAATAGAAGCATAGACCGCCTTCTTGATACTCTCTGGTGTAATATTGTTAGCCTGGTTGTGGGCGGATTGCTTCACCCGCCGGCGGTTGGTTTCATCCATAGCCAGCTGCATAGAGGGGGTGACTCTGTCAGCGTACATTATTACCTTGCCTTCTACGTTCCGCGCGGCTCGACCCGAGGTCTGGATCAGGGATCGCCCCGAGCGCAGGAATCCTTCCTTGTCTGCATCCAGGATGGCAACCAAAGCAACCTCCGGCAGGTCCAATCCTTCCCGCAGCAGGTTAATGCCGATTAATACATCAAAAGTTCCATTGCGCAGTTCCCGTAATATTTCCATACGTTCCAGAGCCTCGATGTCAGAATGCATATAACGGACTTTAATGCCGGCATCATCAAAATAGTCACATAGATCTTCCGACATCCGTTTGGTCAGAGTGGTAACCAACACCCGGTAGCCTTTACCGACCTGTTTCTGAATCTCGGCCATTAAATCATCTATCTGGTTTAAGGTGGGTCGCACCTCAATCTCAGGATCCAGCAGCCCAGTAGGCCTTATAACCTGATCTGCCACCTGAACACTTTTCTCTATTTCATAATCACCAGGGGTAGCGCTGACATAGATTACCTGTTTGATTTTGTTATCAAACTCCGCAAATTTCAGGGGGCGGTTATCCAGCGCGGAAGGCAGACGGAAACCATAACCCACCAGATTTTCTTTGCGGGATCGGTCCCCTGCATACATAGCCCGAACCTGCGGTACGGAAATATGAGATTCATCCATAAAAAGCAGAAAATCTTCAGGGAAAAAATCTATCAGGGTATAGGGCGGCTCTCCAGCCAGCCGGCCGGTAATATAGCGTGAGTAATTTTCAATTCCCTTACAATAACCTATCTCCTTGATCATTTCCAGATCATACCTGGTTCTCTGTTCAATGCGCTGGGCCTCTATTAATTTACCTTCCTGTTTAAACCTTGCCAATTGCATGGTCAGTTCGTTCTCAATTTCCCCTGCTGCGGCTAACATCTTGTCCTGGGTGGTCACAAAGTGAGAAGCCGGAAATATCATGGCATGCATCTGTTTGCCGAGAATTTCGCCGGTCATTGGCTTGAATTCAACAATACGTTCGATTTCATCGCCAAAGAATTCAACCCGCAGGGCTTTATCCCACGATGAGGCTGGAAATATCTCCACCATATCGCCCCGTACCCGAAAGTTGCCTCGGGAAAAGGCCATTTCATTACGCTCATAATGGTTTTGCACTAGTTGTTTAAGAAGAAGGTCGCGGGGCATTTGCGTTCCCGGACGCAGGGAAACAGCCATTTCATAATAGTCCTGCGGTGCACCCAAGCCATATATACAAGAGACGCTGGCTATAATGATAACATCGCGCCTCTCCAGCAGAGAAGCGGTGGCCGAATGGCGAAACTTATCTATTTCATCGTTAATGGACGAGTCTTTTTCAATATAGGTATCCGTCTGTGGCACATATGCCTCAGGCTGATAGTAATCGTAATAACTGATAAAATACTCTACTGCATTATCCGGAAAATACTGCCTGAACTCTGAATACAGCTGTCCAGCTAGAGTCTTATTAGGAGCCATAATCAGGGTAGGCCGCTGCATCTCCTGGATAACCTGAGCCATGGTAAAGGTCTTGCCGGACCCGGTTACCCCCAGCAGGGTTTGATCCCGGAATCCACTTTTTAAGCCCTCCACCAATTGTCTGATAGCGGTGGGTTGATCACCGGTGGGTACGTACTCAGAGTTTAACCGGAATTTATTCATAGTGCTCCTTTTGCGAAATCCAAATTTTTGAGATTATCACTCTATTATACTATATCTGATAAACAACCCAAACTGTCTGATATACCATGATAATGGCCGATAGATGGCCAGTCATGGGACAGGGGGGACAGGTTCCTTGTCCCACTGTGCCTACCATTATATTTTACTAAATTCAAACCGGAATGGCAAACATTTGTTCTCCCAAGTATCATAGGGAAGGTTCTGCGGTTGTCTTTCCCTCTTTTCGATACATCGAAAAATATTTTGCAGGGTTTTGAAATTTCTTATCGTTATAATAAGTGAAAAGGCAGTGGAAAGGAGGGGGGTTAAGGTTTGGAGTGATGAACAATGGCTATTATCTTTCCATGCTGGCAATCCAGCAGCCTTTGAAACAATTATTAAACATTATCAGAGTTATGTATTTGCCATTATTTTAAACTTTGTAAACGAAAATGAGGCACCTGATATAGCTCAGGAAGTATTTTTACAACTGTACCGCTCCCTTCCCCGCTATGAATCCAACAACCTTAAAGCCTGGATTGGTAAAATTACCGTCCGCAAGGCAATTGACTGGAAGCGGACCCACCCTCAATTTAGCGGGGAGTATAGTAATAGTGATATCGATATTACAACCATCCCAGATAATATAGCTTTTTTGCCCGACGAATTTATCATCAACCAGGAAAACCGTCAGAGGGTTAAAAATATCTGCCAGAACTTACCATCACGCTACGGACGCGTTATACTCAAGTATTATTATGAGAATAAATCTTATCAACAAATTGCCCGCGAGGAAGGGGTTAACCTTAGAACAGTAGAGTCTCGGCTCTACCGAGCCAGAAACCTGATACGCTCAAAGTGGAAGGAGGAACAGGGATGAAACATTACTTAGAATCGGAATGGCTGACATACAAGCATCATTCGACTGATAAGTCCGAGTCGGAACTAATGGAAAACCATTTACTCGAATGTGATCAGTGTTTAAACCTGTTTTTGAATCTGACCGATGAGCGTGATATAGCCCGGGTTGAAACTCTCATTCCTCCAGACTTCAGCCGCAGTGCAATGGCGTTCATACTCCATAAGCAGACGCCTCAGCCTAGAAATATCCGCAGTCGGGACAAAATTAAACGACTTTTATCCTATTATGTTGTTGCCTCGATGGTTACTCTCGTTCTAGTAAGCGGTGGATTCTTTGAGAAAGTTGTTAGCAATGCCAGCTTGATATCGGCAAATGCCACCATGAAGGCAGAAAAGCCGAATAGTATCATTTTCACCTGGCCCACCCGGTTAATAGAAACGTCTTCTTCTTGGACTCAACTGATACCCAAGGAGGGCAAAAATATTAAGGAGGTTATCTGGTGATGAAAAAGAGTAAGTTCATCGTTTTTATTTTGTCAGTAATACCCGGTCTTTCCCACCTTTACCTGGGCATACCTGATCGTGCCCTGACGTTCTTTATTCTGTTTATGGGGTTATGTGTCGGTGGAATCACCATAAATCCTTTTTTTTCCGGCTTAAGCCTGTTGGGGCCTTTATTGTTTATGGCTCTGGTTATAGTTTGGTTTATCGCTCTGGTAGATGCCTTTGGCTTGATCGATGGCAGAAAACTAAATGAATCAGGGGAAGATAATCATATAACTGCCGATAGAGGAATTCCAGCCCTCAATAACCGCAAAATTATTGCTATTGCTTTCTCCATGATACCGGGGGCCGGTCATATGTATCTCGGATTATTAAAACAAGGTACGCAGTTGATGACAGTGTTTTTCCTGGCCATGTTTGTGACTGACTGGCTGCAAATGAGTTTATTAGCATTTATATTGCCAGTTATCTGGTTTTACAGTCTATTTGATGCTTACCATCTACTAGAGGACGAAACTGATGGATTGCAGCCCGATGAGTCCCCTTTGTTTGATTGGTTCAAAAGTCACCCCGCGTGGCTTGGCTGGGGTTTAATCATCCTGGGCGGGCTGGTTATTGTGCAAAGAATAGTTACTCCAATTATGGTGACTCTGCTCAGTGCAGATACCCGCAATTTTGTGGAAACAGCTGTCGTTGCGCTGATTTTAATCGGCGGAGGTATTTTTATGTTGGCTGGTAATAAAACTGCGAAGAAGATGGAGGATATTTAATGAGACAATGGCGAGTTGGCACTCTGTCGATGGGTTTATTACTGGTCTTTACGGGCGTAGGTCTACTGTTAGGTCAATTTAACAAAATGGCCGTCGTAGACCTCAGTCTTAAATGGTGGCCGCTTTTGTTTATCCTGTTGGGAATGGAAGTTCTACTGCAAAACCAATTTAAAAAGGATGAAAATAGCAAAATAAAATATGATATATTCAGCATAATAATCATCTTAGGCATCGTATTAAGCGGCCTGAGCTTACAGACACTCAGCCAAGTGGGTTTGGTTGAACGTGCCCGTTATTCAATATCTTCCCAGGTTTTTGAAATACAGGATTCCACCGAAATACCTCTGGAAGCAGGTATTCAGAAGATAGTATTGGCAACCGGAGGTAACCAGGTTAATATCCATAGTTCCCAGGGTAATTCGATTTTAGCTAATTCCAACCTTCAAATCCGAGCCCAATCGAAACAAGAAGCCCAAGGAACAGACGACCAATCTCAAAAGATTTCCCAACAGAGGGTGGCTAACACTCTATATATTGACCTACAATCTAATCATGGCTCAAATCAGATTGTTGATTGCCGCTATGCATTAATAATTCCGGAGCAGATTAACGTAGAAATCGGCGGGGCTGACAGTTTCTTGAATATTAACTTAGATTCCATTCAAAATGATTGGGAAATAAACGGTTCAGGCGTCTGCGCCATAAAGCTCCCGACCGGCGCTGATCTGATGGTAAATGCTTGGTTAAATAATGAGGTGCCACTTCATGGCAATCTAGTCTGGAATAAATCTAAGCTTGGCCTTAATGCTAATAAGCAAATCGATAATCCTGAATCAGTTGGTGAAAGTCAGGTTCAAGCCCAATCCAAACTGGGCAATGGCAGTCACAAAATGAACATCCTGGGCATGAATGAGCTAACCATTAACTACTTACCGTAACAAGATGGAAGGGAACCGTCCCCTGTCGCACTGGGGTGGGACAATGAACAGTCCCCCTGTCCCTTTTCTAGCGGTTTCTATTATTGATCTCATCAGCAATTTCCTGTCGTTTACGATCCAAGCGTTCAAAATCCATCGCTGAGGTATATATCTTCTTGACTTCCCGGGTGGACAGACGCATGTTTTCCAGCTCCTGCTGCGCCTGTAGTAGCAGGGATTCGTAACGGCGAAAAGCCTCACTGGTCTTGATAGCTATATCATCAGAGTCGTAACTGTCAAGATACTGGGCCATGTCTACAACTGTATCCCCCTGTTTTATAACGATTTCAGCGTGCCCCGGCTCGATCAAGGCCAGTTGTAAATTGCGAATCACAACCATGACCAGATGATCTATTTCCAGGCCACAATGGTAATATTCCAGGAAGTAGCCTTTTTGTTTAGCCTCGCGAACCAATTCATTAATCACCGTAGACTTGCCGCTGCCAGTTGGGCCTTTAAAGATATATCTCTTTTTACAATCAGAACTTAGCTCATCAATATAGTCTACCAAACCGTCGTCGGTAATTACCCCGGCAAAATAATGTTTCTCACCAGGACGGTTCTCGATTATCTCCGCCGACAAATTTTGAATGAGTTGTTCTATCTTCTCTATATTAAGATGGGCAGCATTGACTTTTCTGATCTCTTCCTTCGCCCAACTGGCTTCCTTAAGGATGTTGGATGCCTGCGTTTGAAACTTTTCTATGCGGTCAACCTGCTCTACGATCTCCCGATAATTTTTCTGGATAATAGCCCGATCCCAGTATTCGCCCAGGTTGATTATTATCTCCCTAACGCCGGGATACCTGGGATCAATGGGCTCGGGGAGACTGCCATTAATGACAGCTGCACCCAGTTGAGGAATGTACACCCCATCAGGAGTTACCGGATCTACAGATGATACCCAAAATTCCACATCATAACCTTGTTGGGACATGACTTCCCCCAGCATCCGGATGAACGTGGATTTTCCCGAACCTGGAGCTCCCTTTAGAATATATACCTTTTCCAGACCATTCACTAGTTGCGGTATAAAGGAATAAAAGCCCTGACTGGTGAAACTGCTGGTAAATACGTAGCGAGTCGTTCCACGGTTGTTCACCCTGACACCTCTTCCCCTGCTTTCTCTTAATGTATTCATTTTGTGGTCAAGAGGTGAACATTTTATTTCTAATCCTGCGCCATATACGAATGGCAATACTGAAAATGCCATCTTCACTGACGCTGAGATAATAGGCAGCATTCGGTTCGGGTACAGGAATAATGCCCAGGTCTTGGGGAGGAGGCACGGGCACTCGCAGGGTAATAATACGAGCATCCCTCTTTATTTCCAGGATTCTCTCTGAGGGACCGTCCCGTAACTGTTCCTGCAGAGCATTAAATCGGTTTACGGGCTGTCCGTTCAAGCTTAATATAATATCATGCGATCGCAAGCCCTTCTTCCCCGCAGGTGTGCCTGGCAAAACGTCCAGGATCATGACCCCGCGCTCGGGCGGAACATATATTGGGGTCCTGTTTTCCGTGCGCATACCCACCCAGATTACCATTTCATGGCCAAGCGGGCTGAATAAGGCCAGCAGGGGCAGAACTAAAGGGTAACGTGATGCCAGAGCAGACAAAAAGAGCAGACTGAGACTAAAGATGAACAAATGCAGGGCAGACTTCCGGGTGGCTAGAGAAGGAGTCTGCGTAGTACTGATCTCCCCATAACCCAGCATGGCTAGAACAGGTAAGAGAGCAAAAGCCTGGTCACCGTTAAATTGCGAATAGTTTTGGAGGAGCGGCCACCAGTGCGGGGTAATGATAGATCCGGGGGGATCAACCCAACCAATACTTACTAGGGCTATCAGGGGAATCGGCCAAAATAACTGGAGGTTAAAGCCCCCTCGTATACCACCGGCCTTTTTTATATAGACCGGGAACGGGCTGTAGGAGCCGTTTAAAAGAATAAGCAGACTTTCGACCAGGTGCAGAACAGCAACCAGCCCCATAAGCTGGGGAATGTTGATGGCGGGATAGGCAAACAACAGATTGCTGATACTCAATAGGCCGGCGGCATAAGCAAAACACAGAAAACGGGGTTTGATAAGCATAAGCAGTATAGCCACCAGCCATAACTGGCCTATTCCTATCCCCGTCAGATCAACGCCCAGAAATACTAATAAAATGCTCCCCAGTAGTCCGCCTAACAATCCCAACAAGGAAGAAACCAGGGCGGAACGAAAATATATGTTTTTCCTGCCCTGGAGCAAAGGTTCAGACATCATTTGCAGACGTCGATATTGCCAAGTTACGAGGCCAACCAGCAGCAAATATATTAATAGAAAAGAGGGCGATGTCAGAGTATTTACCAACACGCGCCCCATCTCAACAAGTATGGACCAAACAAATTCCACCCTGGCACCTCCGTTAAGCAGGGATTATTTCATTTGCTGCTTTAGCGTTTCAATCGCTCTTTCCAATTGCAGATCTTGATCACCCTTATCAGGATTTTTTACCACAAGGTCAGGATTTATTCCAATTTGATTTATATCTGTTCCTTTCGGAGTAAAGTACTTCCGGGTTGTCAGTTTAAGCGCCCCCCCGTCAGGGAGAGGAAATACGGTCTGTACCAAACCTTTCCCAAAGGTCTTTTCACCTACCAGAATAGCGCGCCCATTGTCTTGCAGGGCCCCGGCCAGAATTTCGGAAGCGCTCGCACTGTTTTTATTAACCAGGACAATCAAAGGGATGTTGCTGCCGCCAGCACTAGCATTATGAACTGTTTCTCTTCCTTTCGCATCTTTTTCACTAACCACTTCACCATCATTCAGGAAAAGGTCAGCAATGGCTAGCGAAGCCTCAAAGGCGCCTCCCCCATTGTCTCTAAGATCCAGGATTAAACCTTTGACCTTCTTATCTTCCATACCGTTTACGCTGGCTGCCATCTCTTGAGCAGAACGTCCACTGAACTGATTCAGTTTAATATATCCCAGCAAAGGATTTTCACTAACTATCTTATCTTCAACCGACGGAACATTGATTTTCTCTCTCACAATCGTAAAATCATGTTCTTTGCCATCATCAGGTCGAAATACGGTCAATTCCAATTGGGTGCCTGGATCGCCGCGCATCAGATGTACCGCATCGTCCTGACTCATGCCAATGGAACTATCCCCATTGATTTTTGTAATAATATCACCATTTTTTAGACCGGCGTCCGCAGCGGGGGTCCCTTTTATAGGGGATACTATAGTCAATTTTCCCCCCTCCATTTCCACTACATAAACACCTATTCCCCCGAATTCAGCATCTAGCTGTAATTTCAAATCCTCCCACTGGGATTTGGTAAGGTACTTGGAATAGGGATCATTTAAAGATGCTACTATGCCAGATGTGGCCCCCTGAATCATATTATCACTTTGGGGCGCATAAAGGGATTCCGCTTTGATTAATCCCATAACACTGATCATACTGCTCCAACTATTCCAGCTGGTCGCAGCAAAGTAGCCTGCTGTCAGGAAAACCAGCAAACCCAAAATGGAGAAGAAAATAGTAATTCCTTTAAAAATTTTATTGCCTTTCAACACCACACCACCATATTCTATTTTATTAGCGTACTACCATTAATATGTTACTCTATGCAAGAACGTAAAACAATCAGTGAACTACCCTCGCCTGAAGATCGAAGGCTAAAAGGCTTTTCTTCGCGACAGATGGGACTTTCTGTCACAAAAAAGCGTGACAAAAGAACCGTCCCCTTGTCACGCTGCTTTGCTCTAAATTTTCAGCTTTTTATACATAGCCCGCCGGACTAACCGGGGTTCCGTTTTTGCGAACTTCAAAGTGCAGGTGGGCACCAGTACTCCAACCGGTACTACCAACCTTCCCAATAGTCTGCCCTTTAAATACTGTGTCTCCCACATTCACCAGTAGTAAGGATTGGTGTCCATAAAGAGTGGACAGACCTGCTCCATGATCAATAATTATGGCATTACCATAGGCCCCTAACCATCCAGCGAATATCACCGTACCTCCATCTGCTGCTACAATCTTGGCACCGTAAGGGGCCCCAATATCCTCACCGGTGTGTAGTTCCATTTTTTTAAGAATCGGATGGAATCTCATTCCGAAAGGTGAAGTAATATTAGTATAACCAGGGGTTGGCCAGGTAAATGTCCCGGTGCCGATACTTGCTCCACTACCATTGCCCTGCAGCTTGCGGATCATTGCTTCCGCCTGATCGGAGGCCTGCTTCAACTCCTCGAGAGCCTGGGCATATTTCTCTTTATCCGTTTGAACGCTGTTAAGTACTACCTTTTTATCATTCAACTGGCTCGCCAGGAGTACCTTCCTGCCTTCCTTACTATCCTGGGCTGCCTGCAGCTCCTGCTTCTGAACTTCCAGGTCAGCCATCTTAGTATCCAGATCTTTTTTGTTACTATTAATAGTATTAATTAAATCCCGATCCTGATCTATAATGGCTGTCAGCATATCTAACCGGGTAATAAAATCCCTAATATCATTTGCCCCCAGCAGGACTTCTAAATATGTGCTTTCCCCCTGCTCATAGATAACCACCAACCGGTCACCCAGCTGTTTAGTCTGCTTGTCCAGTTCCTGTTGTTGAAGCTTAATCTGTTTATTCGCCGCAGCAATATTAGTGGTCAGATTATCCACTCTAGCTGCCAGGGTGTTTATGTCCTGCTGGGTTTGGTTCACGTCTCGTTCTATACCCTCGACCTGGCCCATAATGCTCTTTTCGGTTCGTGCCGCCTTATTTAAATTATTTTGTTGCTGGTTCATCTGCTGATTCAGGTTATCCAGCACTTGCTGCTGATCGCTGAGTTCATCAGCAGATACAGGTACAATCATTGCCACCAACATCAGCAGCACTACTAATCCTGTCAGGACTTTATGTTTAAGCATTATCTTTCTACTCCCCCTCCCAAGACTGATTACTTCCCAACTTCCCCAAGCCGGTAGTAACAGACGTGTCAACATTAATTGTGCGACAGCACCTAGTGCTGGTGAACATCAGCAACATTCAGTTCTCTTCTACACATCCAAGAAACGATTTAGCGATATATAAGTCCCCAAAACTCCTAGCAATGCTCCTGTGGCCAGCAATGAAACATATAAATTAATCAATATGTTCTCCTGATATACCAGGGGTATGAAGAACAGAGTAGTTTGTAGATTGCTGACCAGTGAACCGTAACCCACCGCTAGTAACGAGATCGATATAAAAGCCCCCGCCATTCCCAGCAAAATACCCTCTATAAAAAATGGCCAACGGATAAACCAATCGGTCGCCCCTATCAGTTTCATTAGATAGATTTCTTTGCGACGGGCGAATATAGCCAGACGTATAGCAGTGGCAATCAGGAACACCGCCCCTATCGCCAGGATTACTACAAATCCGATGCTAATAATCCTAACCCATTTGGTTACCTGGAAGAGTCTCTCAACTATCCCCTGACCGTAATTCACTTTATTTATACCAGGTATCTCTTTGACGCTCTGCGCCACCTGGGCGACTTCCTGCGGATTTTCAGCTTTTACTGCAAATGAATCAGGCAAAGGGTTTTTACCCAAGGTTTTTTCCAGGTTATAATCCTTTTCCGCGAACTTCTTCTGCATACTAGCCAAGGCATCTGTTTTAGAAACAAAGACCACCGCTTTAACTCCACTTATAGCCGCTATTTTGTCTTGAATATTCGTTATCTGAGTTCCGCTTATAGAAGAATCCAGATAAGCGACTATTTCAATATCCGATTCTAGTCGGTTCATGAAACTGCCGGCATTTACGGTCATTAACACCGCCACGCCCAAGAATAGAATACAAATTGTCATGGTTGATACTGTAGCGATGCTCAAAAGCTGGTTGCGAGCCAGCGAGGTTAGAGCTTCTTTTAAGAAATATCCTAAATTTTTTATTTTCATCATCTAAACTCCGTACCGGAAACATCTGACAAAACTCGCCCTGCCTCCAGCGTAATCACCCTTTTTCCGGCGGCCTTAACCAATTCCCGAGCATGAGTAGCCATAACAACGGTCGTTCCTTTGCGGTTAATATCATAGAGCAGATCCATGATTTCCAGAGCGGTATCCATATCCAAGTTACCGGAAGGTTCATCAGCTATCAGCAACAAAGGTCGATTGACAATTGCCCGTGCAATCCCAACTCTCTGCTGCTCCCCTCCTGAAAGCTGCCCCGGGAAGGAGTTCTCTTTGCCTTTTAAGCCTACCATCTTAATCACTTCAGCGGTGCGGGCACCTATATCCTTTTCTTTGGCTCCGACTACCTTCATAGCAAAAGCAATATTCTCAGTCACTGTTTTATTTTCTAGAAGCTTAAAATCCTGAAAAACAACTCCCATGCTGCGGCGTAATTGCGGCACTTCACTCCGCCTCATGCGCACAATGCTCCGCGATGCGACAAATATCTGACCTTGGGTGGGCGTTTCTTCCCGAAACAGCATTTTAACTAGAGTAGATTTGCCAGCACCACTGGGGCCCATCAAAAAAATAAATTCCCCGCGATCTATCTTCAAGGAAACATCGTTTAACGCTTTGACACCATTTTTATAAAGCTTGGAAACATTATAAAATTGAACCAACATATTTCTTCCTCCGATTATGTCTATAATACAAGAAAAAAACCACCATTGTAAGGTGGTTCTACAAAAGACTGCCAATTCCTTTAGGAAAACTATTTCTTTTTAATTAATATTTGGGCGTTTTCAATAATTTTTTCGACAGTCAGGCCATAATAATCGAGCAATTCATCGGGGCTGCCGGATTGCCCAAAAACATCATTTAGGCCCATCCTCTGCACTGGTATGGGGAATTCCTCGCATATCACTTCACAAACTGCGCTGCCCAGACCTCCCAGGACGCTATGTTCCTCTGCAGTAAGAATGGCTCCGGTTTCACGGGCTTTGCGAATAATTAACTCCCGGTCGATGGGTTTGATCGTATGCATATCAATCACTGCCACCGAGATTCCTGCCTCCTGCAGCCTATCTGCGGCTTCCAGGCATTTAGCTACCATTATTCCACACGCAATCAGAGTGGCATCCTTGCCATTCCTTAGCTCAATCCCTTGGCCAACCCTGAAATCCATGTCTTCATCATAGAGTATCGGCACCGACGGTCTACCCAAGCGAAGATAAACTGGTCCAGGCCGATGATATATCGCCAGGGCTGCTTTTCGGGTCGACGTTCCGTCCGCCGGAACCACAACACACATATTGGGAATACAACGCATGACGGCGATATCTTCCACTGATTGATGCGACCCGCCGTCTTCACCCACCGTAACACCGGCATGGGTGGCACATACTTTTACGTTTAGATTAGCGTAAGCTAAGGAATTACGAATTATTTCAAAAGCTCGGCCAGTTGCAAAAATAGCGAAAGAACTGGCAAATGCGACCTTACCCGTGGCGGCCATACCGGCAGCCATACCTATCATATTCTGTTCGGCAATTCCGGCGTTTATGAATCTTTCCGGAAACACTTTGGCAAAATCAGCCGTCTTGGTTGATTTAGACAAATCGGCATCCAATACAACTACATCATTATATTTGTGCCCCAGCTCCACCAGAGCTTTACCATAGGCATCCCGGGTTGCTTGCTTTTCCAACTTGGTTTCCTCCTCAATCACAATAGAAAATGATATTTCTACAAAATTACACCTTTAAAGTGTTATACCAATTCCGCTAGCGCCAAGGCGACTTGCTCCTGGTTGGGAGCGGTGCCGTGCCATTCGGCTTTGTTTTCCATAAATGAGCAGCCTTTGCCTTTGACGGTATTGGCTATAATAGCTGTCGGACGATCTTTGATAGTGCGGGCCGTATTCAAAGCCGCCATGATCTGGCGGGGGTCATGACCATCGATGACCAATGTCTCCCAGCCAAAAGCCTTGAACTTATCTGCCACCGGTTCCGGCGACATCACTTCACTTATTGGTCCGTCTATTTGTAAACCGTTGTGGTCAAGAAATGCAGTTAGATTATCCAAATGGTAATGGTGAGCAGCCATCAGAGCCTCCCAAACGAGGCCCTCCTCAATTTCACCGTCTCCCAGCAGGGCATAAACCCGATAATTTCGATTATCCATTTTACCGGCAAGAGCCATTCCCACCGCCCATGATATTCCCTGGCCCAAAGACCCGGTGGAAGCGTCCACTCCTGGTACCTTACGCATATCAGGATGTCCCTGCAGCATGCTCCCCAGTTTGCGCAGTCGCTGCAGTTCTTCCCGCTGAAAATAGCCTTTCTCGGCCAGCGCGGCATAGAGAACCGGGGCGGCATGACCCTTGCTTAATACGAAACGATCTCTATCTTCTTGGTGGGGTTGCCCAGGGTTGATTTGCATCTCCCAGAAATAAAGGCAAGCTAGAATATCGGCGGCTGACAGTGATCCGCCAGTGTGGCCTGATCCTGACTCTCCCAGCATTTTTATGATATCTCTTCTAATTAGCAGTGCTTTTTCCCTGACTTCCTGAATTGAATTATCAGTAATCTCTCTCACATTAACCTCCAAATTTATTCTTTCTTCATTCGCAGGCAGGCATTTATAAAGTCATCCAGATCGCCATCCAGAATAGCCTGAACATTCCCGGCTTCCAGATTGCTGCGGTGGTCTTTGATCAGGGAAAAGGGATTCAGAGTATAGGTGCGAATCTGGCTTCCCCAGGCTATCTCCTTATATTCTCCCTTTATTTTTTGCATGCTGTCATCACGTTCTTGTTGCTTCAAATCATACAGGCGGGCATTGAGAATTTTCATGGCCGCCAGTCGATTAGCATGCTGGGAGCGTTCATTCTGGCATTGGGCAACAATTCCCGTAGGCAGATGGGTAATGCGTACTGCCGAGTCAGTCTTGTTGACATGCTGGCCTCCGGCTCCCCCGGAGCGGTAGGTATCAATGCGCAAATCCTCGGAGTTAACCTTAACGGCTATTTCTTCACTTACTTCCGGTAATACCGATACCGAAGCAAACGAAGTATGACGCCGTCCGGAAGCATCAAAAGGAGAAATGCGAATCAAGCGATGTACACCTTCTTCACACTTTAACTTACCATAAGCATAGATGCCCTGTACCAGGAAGGTGACACTTTTCACCCCGGCTTCGTCACCAGCCAGGTAGTCCAATATTTCAACATCATATCCTGATGATTCAGCCCAGCGGGTATACATCCGCATAAGCATCTCCACCCAATCCTGGGCTTCAGTTCCTCCTGCTCCGGCATGCAGGGATACTATGGCATTGCCATGATCATTCTCCCCTGAAAACAATATGAGGAGTTCATACTCCCTAAATTTTTTAACATAATGCTCCAGCTCACGAACCGTTTCGCTATAAAGATCAGGTTCGTTTTCTACCTCGGCCATCTCCAGCATCTCCTTTAGATACTGGGCCTCCCGCCAAAATTGCCCAAATTGCTCCACACTGGCCTGTAGGTCGCTGTTTCTTTTTAGTATCTTTTGCGCTTCCAAATTGTCATCCCAAAAATTTTCAGCGGCTGTCGTCCTATTTAAACTTTCTATTTCTTGGTTTTTATTAGCGATGTCAAAGAGAAGCCCTCATCTCATTAAGGCTGCTTATAATAGCGGTTATGGTCCCCCGTGGATCTTCAATCAAAAATTTCACCTCATCCAGGCCGGTAAGGCCTAATTCCCTTAGCTAGCGGTGCGACCGCAGCACTTTTTGTACTTTTTGCCGCTCCCACACGGGCAGGGATCGTTGCGGCCGACTTTGTCTCCTACATGGACCGGTTTCTTCTCCGCATCTTCGCCTTGATTCATAACCATTTTTCTCTCTTCCGGTCTCTCTACTATCCTTACTCTTAGAATAAAGCGGACTACATCCTCTTTGATACTAAAGATCATAGTCTGAAAAGCTTCATATGCTTCAAATTTATACTCAACCAAGGGATCCCGCTGGGCATAAGCGCGCAGATTAATGCCATTACGCAGCTGGTCCATCGCATCAATATGGTCCATCCATTTATTATCTATGATCCGCAGCATGATAGCCTTCTCTATTTCCCGCATAGTTTCACTGCCCAGTTCCGTTTCACGGGCCTCGTATAACGCATGGGTCTTCTCACCCACCAATTCCGTCACTTCACCTTTGGTCATGCCCTTAAGCTCCTCAGGATTAATATCAAAATCGGGCAAAATATTCTGCTCAATATAGGTTATCAGGCCATCAAGATCCCACTCTTCAGTATACTTAAAGTCTCCGGCAAAGCTATCCACTACTTGCGCAATTACATCATCTATCATGGCCGCAATGGTCGCTTTAAGATCTTCACCATAAAGGACTTTCTTGCGCTCCCCATACATTACAACCCGCTGATTGTTAATTACATCGTCATATTCGAGCACGTTTTTGCGAATGCCGAAGTTGCGATTCTCCACCTTTTTCTGAGCATTCTCAATCGTCTTGGTAATTATTTTGTTTTCAATGGGTATGCTGTCATCCATCCCCAGACGATCCATAACTCCCTCAATATTGGAAGAGCCAAACAGACGCATCAAATCATCTTCCAGCGATACATAGAAACGCGATTCACCCGGATCGCCCTGACGTCCGGAACGCCCCCGCAGCTGGTTGTCGATCCGACGTGATTCATGCCTTTCCGTGCCAAGCACATAAAGTCCGCCGAGGGCCTGCACACCTTCTCCCAGTACGATATCGGTTCCTCGCCCGGCCATATTAGTAGCAATGGTAACGGTGTTCGCCTGCCCTGCTTCCGCGATTATCTGCGCCTCTTTTTCATGGTGCTTAGCGTTCAGAACCTGATGCTTTACGCCCTTTTTAGCCAACATAGTACTTAACAGTTCCGACTTCTCAATACTTATTGTACCAACCAGAACCGGTTGTCCTATTTTATTTTTTTCAATTATATCTTCCACAACTGCATTGAATTTGCCCATTTCGCTGCGGTATATCCAGTCAGAATTGTCCTTGCGCACCATGGGCAGATTGGTGGGAATGACCACTACGTCCATCCCGTAAATATTGGCAAATTCGTCTTCTTCGGTTTTGGCTGTTCCGGTCATGCCGGCCAATTTCTTATACATGCGGAAATAATTCTGGAAGGTTATGGTTGCCAGGGTCTGTGATTCTTTTTCAATCTTTACCCCTTCTTTGGCTTCTATAGCCTGGTGCAGCCCGTCGCTGTATCGACGCCCGAACATCAAGCGACCCGTAAATTCATCCACAATTATTATCTGATCATCCTTGACCACATAATCCTTGTCCTTCCTCATAAGGGTATGGGCTCTAAGCCCCTGATTTACATGATGAGCTATTTCCATATTCTCAGCTAGATTTTCAATAGCAAAATGCTTTTCTACCTTATGAACGCCTTCCTCGGTCAGGGTCACAATGTTGGCTTTCTCATCAACCTTGTAATCTTCTTCATTTACCAGGCGCGGTATATATTTAGCTATGCGGTAATAAAGATCAGTAGGTTTGTCCCCTTCCCCGGAAATAATTAACGGTGTGCGGGCCTCATCAATCAAGATAGAGTCCACCTCATCGATAATGGCATAGTTCATAGGGCGCTGTACCATGTTATCTGCCCCTACCACCATATTATCGCGTAAGTAGTCAAAACCCAGCTCATTGTTGGTGCCATAGGTCACATCACAGCCATAGGCAGCTTTACGCTCGGGATAACTCAGATCGTGCACGATAAGCCCCACCGATAAACCGCAAAATTCGAAGACCGGCCCCATCCAAGCCGCATCACGGCTGGCCAGGTAATCGTTGACGGTAACAATATGGACACCTTGGCCAGTCAGAGCATTTAGATAAGCGGGCAGGGTAGCCACCAGGGTTTTTCCTTCCCCGGTCTTCATTTCCGCAATTTTGCCCTTATGCAACACCATCCCGCCTACTAATTGCACATCAAAATGCCTCATACCCAGGGTGCGCCGGGAGGCTTCCCTGACCAGCGCAAAAGCCTCCGGCAATAGGTCATCCACAGTCTGACCGTTTTCTATCCTATCCTTGAATTCCTGGGTCTTTTTCGGGAAATCCTCATCGGCCAGTTTACGATAATCATCTTCGAGGCTGTTTATGTCCTCAGCAATACGGCTTAGTTTTTTTACCTCTTTTTCGTTGTCATCAATTAATTTTTTCAAAAAATCTTTAAACACGGTTTACTACCTCTTTTCAAAAAAAGAGGAACCAAAAGGTTCCTAATAAATGTATGTTACGTTTCTATACTATCATTTTTGCGGGATACCAGCAACTAATCAAAATCAGGCTCGATCAGTCCATAGTTACCATCCATCCTCTTATAAACTACGTTGATCTCATCGGAACTGGAGTTAAAAAACATGAAAAAGCTGTGCCCTAATAAGCACATCTGCATTATGGCCTCTTCCTCGTCCATAGGCTTCAAGGCAAAACGCTTGGTACGGACGACATCATACTTATCGAAAGTATCCTTGCCCTTAACACTTGGAGTGGGTTTTAGGTCTTCCTCCGCCAGCTGCTTGAGCCCCGACCCTCTTTGTCTCTTATACAGTTTGGTCTTATGTTTCTCAATTTGTTTTTCAAGCTTCTCAACCACCATATCAATGGCGCTGTACATGTCCTCGGCCGTTACCTCTCCCCGTAAAATCAACCCATTTAGGGGTATAGTTACTTCTACCTTATGATCTTCACCTTCGAGAGAGAGTGCCACCTGGGCAATTCTAGCATCATCAATGTACTTCTCTAATTTGGAAAGCCTTTTAGTGGTATAGTCTTTAAGTGCATCAGTGATCTCAATGTTCCTTCCTCTGATATCCAGTCTCATGCAACCACCCCTTTCCTTGCTATACCCTTATTATACTCATTTATATTATAATACTGCACAATTAATAAAAAATACTAAGCAGTCAGTGCAAAAAAAGGGACAGAACCGATCAACAGGGAGCCAACAGGGGGACGTTCTTTTTGTTGGCCTATTTGTACGGTTGGAGGGCTAACAAAAAGAACGTCCCCCTGTTGGCTCCCAGAAAAATTAAAACCGGGCTTGGAAAGCCCGGTCAGAAAATCATTTTATAGTGATGCTTGTTTTTGCCTCTGGAAGCACTCTAAACAGAAGACCGGTCTTCCCTCTACAGGTTTGAAAGGCACTTCGGTTTCGGCTCCACACTCGGCGCAAACAGCAGTAAACATCTCGCGTGGTCCTCTGTTGCCGCTTGTATTACGTCGGTTCTGTCTACAATCCTTGCAACGTTTGGGTTCATTTTCAAAACCCTTTTCATGATAGAATTCTTGCTCACCTACGGTAAATATAAACTCTTGGCCGCAATCCTGACACACTAAAATTTTGTCTTCGAACATCTAAAAATATCCCTCACTTTTTTTGAAAATTGTCGAGATCAACAATGAAAAGAAACCGATTCCCCGACTTGTACCAATTATTATAAACTTTGGGCAAGAGAATAGCAAGAATATTACCTTCCTGATTTCTTAATCCCACCCAGCAGTTCAGCCATAGGAGTCAGGCTGACAAAATATGTGATGGCTATGGTAACTGCAGTAGTGGCGCAGTATAATCCTATAAGACCCAGGTTACCATCCCATAAACTAGGATACCCCAGCCGGGGAGCGACTTTTATCAAAATAGTAAGCAGGAAGGGATGCATTAAAAAAATGAGAAAAGACTGGGCCGAGATCCAAGTGAGCCATGGTCTGTCCTTTTGCCGAAACTGCATGGCCAGAGCATAAAAGAAGAAATAACTGCAGGCAGTATACAACATAACACTGGGTCTAACGATGGATCCCTGGATATTTGTCAACTTGCTGTCCAGAATCACTATTGCCAAACTCATTAACCAAATAACTGCCAGGGTAATTGGCGGACGTTTTTCTTGATATGTCTGCAATGATATGAGGCGATGCATTAAGAGACCCGTTCGCCCGGTACACTGGTTACACTCATAGGCGGTAAACATCCCCAGGACAAAATAAAACAGCCACACCGGAAAAGATAGTAAATATAGCGAGTTATAGCGGTAAGGCAGTGAAATAATAT
This sequence comes from Syntrophomonadaceae bacterium, assembly GCA_963665865.2. Lineage (GTDB taxonomy): Bacteria > Bacillota > Syntrophomonadia > Syntrophomonadales > Syntrophomonadaceae > PHAA01. The sequence goes on from CAXXWF010000001.1 coordinate 3,242,250, forward strand.
GGAGCAGATAGAGATATAATAGTATTTGACATGCCAAGGTTAGAAGCAGGCAGACCGCGAAAAGTTGGCGCGGTTTTTTTAAAAGCCACCGCCGCAACAAGGGATACAGAAGATAAAACTGCAGTATGATGGGCAAAAAATACAAATGATAATAAGCGTTTCCCCATAGCAACGATTTCCCCCAAGTCACCAAAAAGAGTATCGGGTTATTCCACCTGAGCAGATAAGCACTAAATAAGCAATAGATAAAGCTCCAGATGAAAAAGGGCCATAGAATGCGCTTAAGACGTTTACGGTAAAATGATAAGGGAGATAAAACCGGGGCATCCCTATCAGTATGATATAAAAGAAAACCTGATATAACGATAAAAAGGGGTACGGCGAAACGTACGACGTGATTCCACAAATAGGCCAGCGAAGACTTGTCTATATAACCGGCAGTAACATGGATAGCAATTACAGCCAAAGCTGCTGCGACCCGTAAGACATCAAATTCCTGCAAACGTTTATTCATTAGAATCCCCTGCCGGTAGCCCAGGTAATAATACAAACCCGATCCGCACCAGCCTGCAGCAGCGTACGAGTACATTCACGACTTGTTGATCCGGTTGTGTAAACATCGTCCACCAATAATATGCTTTTGTTAAGCACCTTTTTCTCATCCCTTACCTCGAAGGCACAAAGGAGATTTTTCTCACGCTCTTCCTTGGAAAGTTCAGTCTGGGATGGTGTGTCCTTAACTCTGAATATTATATGGTTATAAACCTTTATTCCCAATTTCTTGCCAATATTTCGGGCTAGCAATTCAGTCTGATTAAATCCCCTGACCTGGAAGCTGTTCCGGGATATGGGCACTGGAATTATGAGATCAATCGCGCCAAAGCGGGGCTCCGACTTTATTTTCTCGGCCATCATGGTCCCCATTTTAGGAGCTAGATATTTCCTCCCCATAAACTTTAAAACCTTGGTGGAAATACGAAACGGGTCTTCATAAGGCCCTACAGCTCGGGCTATTTCAAACTGAGGCGGGCTTTGTCGGCAGTCTTCACATAATTTCTTACCGCCCTCCAGATATTTTCCGCATCTCTCGCAATTCGTTCCAGAGCTCTCCAGTTTTGTGATTACCTCGGCACATTGCTGACACCAGGGCTCCTTAGAGCCATATCTGCCGTGCTTACGGCATATACAGCAAGTCTCTTGAGGGAATATCACATCAAGTATCGGATCCAGCACGGTATCACCCCATTAATAAATCCACTTCCGGTTAAAGGAGATGGCGAACGTGGGGTGCAGGGGGGGAACGGGGGGACGAGGGAAACGAGGGGACGGTTCTCTTGTTTCCTCATTCTCATTAATTATGGGAGGAAACAATGAGAACCGTCCCCTCGTTTCCTCTCCCCGTTCCCCCCCTGCACCCTTTGTATCTTCCCCTGTCGCAACCATAATAGACAAGATAGAATGTATTATACCATAAAAAGTTCAAACCTTTTCTCTCTCGCTGCACAAATTTGACTGCTTTTCAGTTTTTTTGAATAAATATGGAGTAAAAGCCCGAATTGACGATCGCTTTTTACGAAAGACTGCCCTGATGATAAATATCATTATGATAAACCAGATGGTAAAACTGGTTAATTTTAATATTATAATCATATAAAAACCTCCTTACGGTATATTAATATATAATATGCCAGAAGAAGGTCAATTGATTACCAGTGATTTTTGGGACACTGGACCTGTCCCCTTGTCCCAAAAACTGTAAGCTTACTGGGTATCCTGCAGAGAAAGCGCCGTCATTACCTCTTGGCGCATTTCCTCCAGCCTTTTCTCGTCCGCAGCTTCTATATAAACCCTGACGAGCGGTTCCGTTCCGGAAGGCCTGATCAAAATCCAGGAACTGTCTTCCATAACAATCTTTTTGCCTTCCTTTTCATCAATCTTGTCAACTTTTATACCTGCCACCACTTTAGGCTGATAATCTTGTAAATCTGCTAGAATACGTTCCTTTTCCCGCGGAGTAATTTTGATGTCGATGCGTTCACTGATCATTATGCCATATTTCTCTACTACTTCTTGGTTTAGCTGATTGAATGTTTTTCCGGTAGTCGCTAAGATTTCGGCGGCCAAAAGCCCTACCAAAATACCATCCTTTTCTGGTACATGTCCGAATATACTTAAACCGCCGCTCTCTTCCGCCCCCATAATACAACCCTTTTCCCGCAGACATTCCGAAATGTATTTAAAGCCCACCGGGGTTTCAATAACACTGAGCCCGTTCTGTTTAGCAATGCGGTCCAGGTTATGAGTGGTAGCCAGAGAACGACAAACTGGGCCCCGAAAAGTGCGGGTATTCAAAAGATGTTCAAACAACAGATAAGCCAAACGGTTAGGATCTACAAACTGCCCTTCATTGTCTACAATACCGAATCGGTCTCCATCTCCATCCAATGCTAAACCTAAATCGCACTTATAGTTAACAACCGCCCTTTTCAGATCCGATAAACCTGCGTCAGTTGGTTCCGGGATAGAGCCGCCAAATAGTGGATCGCGGTAGTTATTAATAGTCCTGACTTCACAGCCGAGTTCAGTCAGGATTCGATCTAAATAGCCCACTCCGGACCCATACATAGGATCAACAACTACCTTAAGCGGCCTATTACTAAAAGCTTCGGGATTAATGACTCTCAATATTTGGTTTATATATTCCCGGTCAATATCAATCTCTTTCAACAAATCAAGAGCCAGGGCCTCTTTTAACTCCAGTTCATAAATCCTGCCACCCTCTTGGATTCGCTTGACCTCATCCTCTATGATGGTGGTAACATCAGGCAAAGCCGGCCCGGCATATTCCGGTATAAATTTAATGCCGTTATACTCCGGCGGATTATGACTAGCTGTAACCATAATAGCCCCTCCCGCTTGGCAGGTCCGTATGGCAAAAGCAGTCAGCGGGGTTGGAACCGCCTTTTTGGTCATAGAAACTCGGATTCCATTGCCGGCCATTACTCGGGCACATTCACTGGCAAAATGTTCAGACAGGAAGCGGTTGTCATAACCGATTACAATACCCTTTTTGCTCAGACTATTGTTTTTTAGATAATTAGCAATTGCCTGGGTCACCAGTTTAATATTTGCAAAAGTAAAATCCTCTGCTATGATGGCTCTCCATCCATCGGTACCAAACTTTATTTCAGCCATAGCTGCCTCCTTAGTTCAAAGCGAAAATGATTAGGTTGTCACGAGCGTTGTCAAAAGAACCGTCACCTTGACAACTTCGTCCCGCTGGCGTCTTCTTTCTTTTCTTATTCTTAAGATTGTGCTCCTATGCGTACGTAAAGGAAATCTTTAACAACCTTAACGATGCGGCGAGCTGCCTTGCCGTCTCCATAGGGGTTAATTGATTGAGCCATCTTATCGTATTCTCGGCGGTCAACCAGCAAAAGTCGGGCCGCTTCGTAAATATGCTCCTTAATTGTTCCTACTAGTTTTACCGTTCCAGCCTGGATAGCTTCCGGTCTTTCCGTAGTATCACGCAGAACCAGTACCGGTTTACCGAGTGAAGGTGCTTCCTCCTGCATTCCGCCAGAATCAGTTAATATAATATATGATGCGTTCATTAGATTCGCGAATGCCTCATATTCCATAGGCTCCAGCAGATGAACTCTCTCCCGGTCTCCCAGCATCTCAAGCGCCAGATCCTTAACTGTAGGATTTTTATGTACCGGAAACACTATTTCCACATCAGCAAACTCTTCCACCAGTTGAATCAAAGCCCCATAAATTTCTCTCATATGGTCGCCCCAGTTCTCTCGCCGGTGGGTAGTAACCAATAATATTCTATTATTTAAGTTAATATCCTTTAATTCCTCGCTAAACCCATAATTTGGATGCACCGTATCCATCAAGGCATCTATGACCGTATTACCGGTTACCCATATTTTGAAGGTAGCGATGGATTCAGCCAGGAGATTCTCCCGTGAAAGGTCAGTGGGAGCAAAATGCAGTTCAGCCAGCCGGCCCGTAAGGCTGCGGTTCATCTCCTCTGGATAAGGCGAATATTTATTACGGGTACGCAGTCCGGCTTCAACATGCCCTACTGGTATCTTCTGGTAAAACGCAGCTAGGGCTGCAGCAAAAGTGGTAGTCGTATCCCCGTGAACCAAAACCAAATCCGGTTTCTCCTGCTCCATAATATCTTTTAATCCGCTCAAAACCCCGGTAGTAATGCTGTATAAATCCTGTTTGTCTTTCATCAGGTTTAAGTCATAATCCGGTTTTATTGCAAACAGGTGCAGAACCTGATCAAGCATCTCTCGATGTTGAGCAGTTACTACTACCTTTGTATCTATATCCTGCACTTTTTTGAGTTCCTTTATAACCGGAGCCATTTTAATCGCTTCTGGCCTGGTCCCGAAAACTACCATCACTTTTCCCAATCTCATCTATAATTCCTCCAATAATCAATAGAACTGTATATGCCCGTAGATATCCAGTATACATTAGCACAATAGTAATATATTTGCCATGGATAAGTCAAAGGTAAGTGGAAAGCATGGCAAGTAAATGATATTATTAACATGCAAGTAAGCGCAAACTGCAATCAGTTTGATTGCGGTGCCTGGCAACTGTAAGGGGGACAATCATTGAGGACTTTAAAACATGCCTATCGGCAAATATTACTTATACTTCTGGTAATTACCCTGATGTTCCCGAGTTCAGCTTGGGCACAGGGATCGGCTCTGGCGGAAGTACGCGATTTACTGCGCAATTACTACGTAGAACCGGTAAAGGAAGATGTATTAAACTCTCCAACAATTGAGGCTATCCTCACCCAGCTGGATGATCCTTACACCACTTTTATGACCGCGGAACAGTACCAGGATTTCAATAATTCTCTGGAGCAAAACTTTTCCGGCATAGGCATTTATCTGGACATAGTTGAGGAAGGAATTAAAGTAACAGCCCTGGTCAGCGGTTCCCCGGCTGAGAAGGCTGACCTGCAGGTGGATGATATTATTACCTTTATAGATGGCCATTCCCTTAACGGCCTATCCTCAGAAGAAATCATACCCCTTATCAGAGGTCCTGAGGGCAGCATGGTTCAATTGCTCGTACAGCGGTCAGGTACATCTTTTGCCGTTCAGGTACAGCGCGAAAATATTGCAATTCCCTCAGTAACTGGTGAAATTAAAGCCTTTAATACTGGCTATTTAAGCATAAGCTCCTTTGCGAGTGAAACAAGTAAGCTTTTTGCAGATTCCCTAGATAATCTGCGCCGCCAGAATCCGAACGCTTATATCGTTGATTTACGAGATAATGGCGGGGGATATGTGGGTGCTGCCCTGGATATAGCAGGTTTTTTTATTGGCGATAACGTAGCAATGCAGACTAAATACCGCGATACCCCACCCTATCTGGACCGGGCCGATAAACATAGTTATATCATAGATAAACCCACCATTTTCCTGCTCAATCAGAACAGTGCCAGCGCCTCAGAAATCCTGGCCGAAGCACTTAGGGATTACGATAAGGCGGTGCTTATTGGCACTCAAAGTTATGGCAAGGGATGCATGCAGGAACTAATTAAATTGGATAGCGGCGATTATTTTAAAATGACCGTAGCCGATCTTCGTTCACCTCGGGGTAATGACATAAACAAAAAAGGTATCATCCCGGATTTACTAATCGAAAAAGCTGATCCATTAAAGGCTGCTGAACTGCTTCTGTCTGGAAGCGAAACCAAGAATAATTTAACTGGCCTGGTCAGGTTGACTTTGGCCTCCAAATCCTTCGTGATAGACACCAAGAAGGCCCAGGAGCCGGAATATTGGCAAGCTTACGGGGAAATTATAAATAGAGTCGGCACGGGATTAATGAAGGGAAAAGCCAACGGGTGGGAAAGCGTAACTGCCCAGGAGTTGACGGACCGACGTTCACTTTATTATCCTGATTATCAGCTCGGAAATCAGCTACCCAGCGTTACGGTTGATAAAAAGTTTACCCTGACCTTCCCTCGGAATGTAAACTGGCAAACAGTTAACCAGTCTAACATTGAATTAATTGCCAGTGATGGTGAACGCATCCCCTTAAACTTGAATCCGTTAAACAGTGCTCAAATGCAGGCAAGTCCGGAGAAGAACCTGCTCCCCAACACTTGCTACTGGTTGTTGCTCCATCCTGGCATTCAATATACAGATGAGAGTTTCCTGCAAACCGGTATTGTTTTTACCGCTACGGTAAATCCATAGGGAGATAATAGTATATAATTTATTAAATGATAGTAAGGATTTTGGAAAGCATGCGCAGTAAAAATAGTGTTAAAATAGGCCTTGTTTTATTAAGTCTGTTTATCGTGTTTACTATATCGGTTTTTATCAAATACCCGCAATTGCACAATGTTATGCCAACCGGCAAATCTAATTTACCAACGCCGCCAGTTGGTGAAGCTATAAACCCCAACCCTCGGCCAGTTTATTATGCAGACAAAGTGGCCATACTTATGTATCATAATTTCGATGACTATGAAACTGCCGCTACTATCAGCTCGGAACACTTTCGTGAACAGATCGCTGCTCTCCAGGAAAAAGGATATAACTTTATAAGTTTAAAACAACTGAACGATTTTTTAGCAGGAAAGCAGGACATACCACCTAATGCAGTTACCATTACTATCGATGATGGCTATCGAAGTGTATATCAATATGCCTATCCGGTATTGGTCGAGAACAACATACCAGCCAGTATATTTGTGATCGTAAAAAATGTTGGTGCTACCGCGAATCAGATCCCGAAATTGACTTGGGAACAAATGCAGGAAATGCAGACCCATGGAATGAGCTTCTATTCTCATTCCTATGACAGCCACCGTTTAGTGCAAAGGCAGGATGGAACTGAAGGCTCGGAGCTTAATTCTCCAAAATATCTGCCCGACAAGAAAAGGTATGAAACAGCCAGCGAATACCGGGATAGAGTTAATAACGATTTAATATTATCAAAAACTTCGTTGGAGAAAGAATTGAATACGAAGGTTGATTACCTGGCCTTGCCATATGGTTATAAGAATGACACCGTACAGCAACTAGCACAAGCGGCTGGATACCATTATTTACTAACCGTTGATCCAGGTATTGTAGATAGAAATTCGGATATAATGGCTCTCAAGCGTATCCCCGCCGGACAAATCGGTATTAATGGCGAACAGTTACATAATTCAATAATTCAATATACGAAATGAGAACCGTCTCCACTTGTTCCAAGGGGGAAACAACAGCACCAGGGACAAAGGGGACAGGTCCATTGTCCCATGCAAGAAGCATCCCCTATTTTTCTCCCCTAGCTTTTTATCCCGTTCATAATAATATCCGTGACCAGTTCCGCGGCAGCAGTCGCATCTATATCCCAGCCTTCAAGGCATACCGGGACCCAAAACGAACCGAGTATCCCACTTATCATTATAGTCAACATTTTAGTGTCTAAATCCCGTATCTCTCCTTTGCTGATAGCGGCGGCAAAAAGCGCCTGCATATGCTCCTCTTTCAGCCGACGTTTTTGCCAGGCCCAGTCTCTAAGCTCATTATCGATTATTTCAGTATCTAAAAACAGAATCCGGGTTAAGTCCTTGTTTTCCTGGCAGAACCGAAAATGCCCCTCCACCAATCCCCTAATCTTTTGTTCAATGGTTAAACTATTGCTTATGTCGGAATTGATGGAGTGGTTGTACAGATAAAAACTGCGTTCCAGAATTTCCTGTAATAACTGCAGTTTGCTGGCAAAATATTCGTATATGGTACCCTTGCCTATACCTGCCGCAACCGCGATCTCCTCCATTTTAGTGTTATGATAGCCCTTCTTGGATAATACCTGTATGGCTGCTACCATAATTCGGTCCCTTTTATTTTCTTTCGAAGCCATATGATTATCCCTCCATCTCTATCTCATCTATATCCGCCGGCCTGTTAGATCTGCGGCGCAGCTTCTGCAGCCAATCATCAAAGATGCTGTAAACAACGGGAATAAGTAGCAGGGTTATAAAGGTTGAGGCAATGAGACCTCCGATGACTACCGTTGCCAATGGTGCCTGGGTCTCAGCGCCTTCCCCTAATCCAAGCGCCATAGGCATCATCGCCAGAATGGTAGACAAGGCGGTCATTAATATAGGACGTAATCTTACCCTGCCAGACTCGATTATAGCAGCATTCCGCTCCATGCCTGAAGCACGCAGTTTTTTCAAATAATCAATGTAGACGATCGCATTGGATACCACAATCCCTGCCAGCATAATAATGCCGATAAAGGCTGTGACACTGAAGCTTCTCCCCGTAACCAAAAGCCCTAGAACCACCCCGATGATGGCAGTCGGGATAGAAAACATGATAATGAAAGGATCGAAGAAAGATTCATACTGAATGACCATAACCACGTAAACCAGCAGGATCGCCAGCAGTAAGGCCAAGAACAGACTCGAAAAAGACTTCATCATCTGCTCGTTCTGTCCGCCATAGCTGATGGTGTACCCGGCTGGCAGCTGAATCTTTCCAACCTGGGTCTGAACATCTTTCGTAACACTCTTCAAATCCCTATTTAATAAGTCGCAGGAAATCGTCGCCTGGCGTGATTGATCTTCTCGATTAATTTGCACCGGCCCAGCTTCCAATTCAAAGGTAGCCAGTTCAGATAATGCAACACTGTTGCCCTGGGCGGTTAAGATTTTCAAACCGGTCAGGGTATCCATATTACTCGTCTCTTTATCTTTACTGATAACTCTTACATTGATTTCGTCCCCGTTCAACCGATACTGGGTTGCAACTGTTCCGTCGATGGCATTTTTAATTTCTTTGGAAACCTGAATGGGCGTTAAACCGTAATCCATCGCCCGTTGACGGTTGATCCGAATCTGCACTTCTGGATTGCCATCAGCCAACGATGAAGTCACTTCACGAGTTCCAGGAACCTTTTTCATAATACTTTCAATTTCTTTGGAGAGTTCTCGAAGGGTATCCAGATCATCACCTTTGACCGCAACACTGAGCGCACTTCCTGAGCTCATGCTCATGCTGCTACTGACAGCGACCGTCTTCTTAACACCTGAGATGTCGCTCAGGGAATTTCTGATTTCTTCTGCAACTTGGTCTACGCCTTCTCGATCGCTCTTGGGGATTAACTTTACTGAGATAGTAGCTTTATTCGTTGATGAAGCAGTCATGGATATTTGTCCACTGTTGCCAATACTGGTAAACAGCACATCCACAGCTGGATTTTTCAGCAGTTTTTCTTCCGCCACCTGGGTTATTTTGTCCACATCCTCAATGACAGATCCCTTGTCCGCTTCCAGACTTACAGAAATCTCACCTGAATCGGAGGTTGGCATAAACTCTGCACCGATCAGAGGAATCGTACAAAGGGATAAAATCATAAGCCCGGTGATGCCTAGAATGACTTTACGCCGGTGTCCCAACACCCACGTCAATAAGACTTTGTATCGTTCGCCCAAATTGTCCAGCCAATTCCCCATGCGATTGATCAACCGACCTACGGCACGCTTGTCGCTGGTTTTCTTTTGCATAGCAGCATCTGTCAGCATGCGGGAAGACATAAAAGGAACAACCGTTAAGGCGACGAATAATGAACAGATAATGGCTACACAGATGGTGAAGGCCATGGGCTTAAATAATACCCCACTGATTCCCTCAGCCAGGCCAATTGGTAGGAATACCGCAACCAGAGTTAAAGTCCCTGCCAGAACCGCTCCGCCTACTTCGCTGGTGCCTTTTATAGCAGCTTCTTTCGCAGATAATCCCAGGCTTCGATGTCGGTAGATATTCTCGAAAACTACAATCGAGTCGTCTACCATTCGCCCAATCCCCAAGGCCAGACCTCCAAGAGTAATGATATTCAAGGTGCTGCCGGTATAATACAGCACGATAAAGGTGGCGACGATCGAAAGGGGTATCGCTATCCCGATAATGACCGTACTGCGAATGTTGCGCAGAAACAACAGAATAATCAGAACTGCCAGGATGGCACCTTCCACCAGGGTTTTGGCAGTACTGTTAATGGATTTATTAATAAAATCCGACTGATCCATGACGATCTGTACATCCACTTTACCGCCTAGTTCAGTTTTGATTTTCTCCATTTCTTCTTTTACGGCCGTACAAGCTTCAACGGTATTGGCATCTGTCTCTTTCTGAGCACTAATCCCCACCGCCGCTGTACCGTTGGTACGGGTAAGTTGATCGAGGTCTTTATAGTCTTCACTAATTTCAGCAACGTCTTTCAAGGGGACTTTGTTACCGGTGGCAGTCGTCAGCGCAACGTTTTCGATATCATTCAGGCTCTCAAATTCCTGCAAACTACGAGCATAATATTTTCGTTCCCCAAAGGTGATACTCCCGGTGGACATATTGTAATTCTCGGCTGATAGAAAACTGGTAACCTGGCTCAGGGTCAAGCCATAATTCTCCGCTTTGACTGGATCAACGGCTACTTTCACTTCCCGCTCGCGCCCCCCAGTAATGGTTACTGAAGCTACACCTGAGATCCGTGATAGACGAGGCTCGATTTTGTCTTCCGCAATGGTTTGCAGCTGTGCCAAAGATAAGTCTTTGCCATTGATACTAAGGGAAATAACCGGCATACTATTGAGATCCATTTTCATAACCTGAGGTTTCTCCGCACCATCCGGTAGAGCAGCTTCAGCCATAGAGACTTTATCTCGAATATTTGCCATGGCTGTATCCATGTTCGTACCATAGTTGAAAGCGATAAGAACCATAGATGAATTGGCACTAGAGGTTGATGTAATGGTATCGACGTCACCAACTGTACCTACTACATTCTCAATAGGTTTGGTTACCTGGTCCTCCACTTCTTCAGGACCAGCTCCTGTATAGCTGGTTATAATAGCCGCATAGGGCAGATCCATTTTAGGCATCAAATCAGTAGGCAGCTGGGACAGGTTCATCAAACCAATTATGACAATCGCGGCAATCAATATGCTGATCGTAGCCGGCCTGTTTATTGCAAATTGGGCGATTTTCCTCATCATTGTGCAGTTCCCCCATCAGCAAATTCCAGCACGCTGTTTTCATCAATGAGTGTATTGCCTTTGGTAACAACCTTCTGTCCTAGCTGAAGACCTTTGGTTATTTCGATATAGGTTCCATCATTTAGCCCTGTTTGAACTATTACTGCTTGAGCGTGATTTTCCTCGTTTACAACATACACGGAACTCTCACCGTTTTTCGGTAGGACTGCGGCCATAGGAATACCTATGACACCCGCTCGGTGCTCCGTACCCAGCATAACCTCAGCAAACATACCTGATTTCACCTGTGCAACGGAGTTATTGGGGAGAGAAACCGTTACCGGGTAAGTGCGTGTAACTGCATCAGCAACGGACGCAACACTCTTGATAGTACCTGCAAGTGGTTCTTCTTCTCCAATAGCTTTGATCTGTACCTTAACGGCTGTACCTACCTGTATAGACGAGACATCAGATTCACTGACCTTGACTTCAATTTCCAGATTAGCCGTATTGTTTATTACTGCAACCGGGCTCTGCGTACTGGTCGTATCTCCAACCGAAACATCGACCCGTCCAACGATGCCGTCCATTGGACTTTTAATATCACAGTCTGCCAAACTCTGTTGGGCTAAGTTTAGTGCGGCCTGCACCTGAGCTACGCCCGCCTCTGCAGCACCGGTGTTGAGGGCATCATACTGAGCCTTGGCTGTTTCCAAGGCCTGGTCAGACACAGCTCCTGCATTATGTAGTTCTTTTTGGCGATTATAATTGGTCAAGGCTGTCTGTCGCTGAATTTCATTGGCAACCTGCGCCGCTCGGGCAGAAGCTACCGCAGCCTCAGCCTGCTGGGCGGCTGCATCCTGCTTGCTCCGGTCTAGGCTAACAATAACCTGCCCCTTCTGAACCGTTTGCCCTTCGGTCACATATACCGCTGTTACCCGACCTGATAACTTGGGCAGTACAGCTTCTTCAGTACTTCCTTTCACTCTGCCTGAATAGCTTGAATATTTGGTGATATCCATTGTTTTTACGACTGCTGTTTCAACGTTGAATGTATTTTGTACCACTTCTTGCGCTTTCTTACTACAGCCATTTACAACCATAAGTAACGACATGATAAATAGCATAACCATGACATTCCGATACCTTTTTTTCACCCCTACCCCACCCTTTAATAATTCTAAGTTCTGAAAAGATAATTCTGATCAAAATGATTATATAGAATAATTCCGCTTGTTACCCTTCACCCTTTCCCCTCCCCTATTTTCCGACCCGCTGGTCAATATATTATTATATTATATTCACTAAGGATTTCCAGTGTCAATCAAATTATGGAAGGCCCTAGTCACAACCTGGAAGCTGGAAGCTGTTCATTATGATCTAAAAACCCTTGTCGAGACTCTGACCCTCGGAAAGCATCGAATAGCAAACGCACCCTCTGCTACATCTATAATAGAGGGTGCGTGTTAAATAAATAAGGGAATAAGTGGGGTGGGATGGGGTGACAGACACCCTTCTAAAATACCAAACTCAAATCAATTTCCAGGTCATCAAAGATGCCAACTTTAACCTTATCAATGTCCGGGTATTGATATAGGCCGCTTCTTTCGTATTTGTTATTTTCATTAAGCGCATAAACATCTATGGCTTTATCTAAGGGAAACACTAGCCAGTATTCTTTCACTCCACTACGCTCGTACAAAAAGAACTTTTCCTGCATATCTTTTTTGGCAGTCGCGTGTGATAATATTTCTACGACCAGATCCGGAGCGCCTTTGCACCCCCTTTTATCCAGCTTGTTTTTATCACATATAATCGCTATGTCAGGCTGCACCACAGTTGTAATCTCTTCATCTTTCTCATTACCATCGGGCAGTCTTACATCAAACGGCGCATAAAAAACCTCACAGCTTTTTCCCCGCAAATAATTAGCAAATTGCATTTCAATATTCCGAGAGATTCTTTGATGCTCTGTAGAAGGAGCTGGGCTCATATTATAGGGTATCCCATTTATTAGCTCCCACCTTCCCTCATTCGGCCAGTTTAAGTAATCGCTATACTTATAAGTTGCGGCTTGCTTTCCGGCTGATACTCCCATCGATGACATCCCCCCTTTAATTCGCTATTTCTCACCAACCTTGCTTTTCCATATTTCAATTATATCTTATAAAGTGCCAACCATCAAAAACATAATCATCCCCGAGGCGGATAGCAAGAGAACCCCTATCTACTTATATGCTAGCCAAAAATTGAAAGTCTCCCTTACAAAACTTCATACAAGTAAATTTTCCAAGCCGACTGGTCATCTTCGAATATTTTTCGGTACTTTAAGTTTATATCTGCAGCGTTTTCAATCTCCAAGACAGAAAAGACATACTGTCCCCCCATCTTTTTCAATTGCTCGGTATCTAAATCCAACTTCTCAATCTTAATCGTAGAATCCTTCTCCATCATGCTGTTGTATATTAACTTTTTAACAAAAATATAGCAGCGGGAGCCGCCCTCGGTGTCAAAATAATCGCGATAAAATGGGCTTTTATCCAGTTCCTTAGCCATGATCTTCCGGAACTCATGTTTATAAGCCAGGGAATAATTGCTGGCATAGCCGTCCAGGGTATAAAACCCGTTGTATTGGCTTAGAGGGACAGGGGGACGGGTCCCTCCTGTCACCTATCTACGGGGGTAGGTACTTCCGCTGTTTACTGCTAAAGTACCTTTGTTAAGAGACATGCTTTGCTTACGAAAGGTCAGGGCCAGGCCACTTGACAATAAGGCCATTAACCCCATAATGGCAAGGATCGGCCCAATTTCTGCCACAGATAAATTTTTAATAGTAACCAATCGGAAGCCTTCCATCATCCAGGTCGATGGAAGAAAACGAGCCAAGCCATTCAAAATGCCTGGTATGTGTGAGACCGGCCAAGTATATCCGGAAATCATGAAGAAAGGAACTGAGAGCAGCATAATATAGCGAGTTACATTCAAAGAATTCGTTGAATAAACCGAAATCAAAAATCCAACAAAGGTAACAATGATATCAAAAAGCAAACCCAACAATATGATTAACCAGACACTCCCTTGCATTTTGACATGGATATAATTGGCAGCCACCCAGATTAACAAAATGTAGTTGCAAAAGTTTACAAATAAATATGGCAGACACTTACCCAGCGCTATCTTCCAGGCCGGAATCGCTGCCGTCACATATTGAAGCCAGGAATTGCGTTCTTTTTCACGCGTGACGGTAAGAGCAACTCCTAACATTCCCAACTGATGAATAATCATAACTATCAATCCCATAAATAAAAAGCTGGCATAACTTAAAGTCGGATTGTACCACATGACAATATTACAATCTATCGTGTTGATCACATTCTCAATTTCATGATAACTCAGGCCCGTTCCGGCGAGCTCTGCTACGGTATGGGCCTCGCTAAATTTGTTTACCACTTCCATAGCATATTTCCTGATATTATATCCCCAAACTAAGTTGGAACCATCATAAATAGTTAAAACTTCGGTTTGTCCATTCTTACTCAATTTTTGCGAGAAATCTTCTGGAATTACGACTCCGGCGCGTACTTTTCCAGTTTTCATTCCTGCCTCCAGTTCTGCATAGCTTTCTATCCCAGCGACAATTTTAAAATGAGGATCGTTGCGGTAAGCTGCCACCACATCTCGACTTAATTCAGAATTATCCAGGTTCACAATCGCGAGCGGGATATTCTGCAAAACACCGGAAACATATACCGCCCCAAACAAAGAAGCGTAAAGCAGAGGAACAATGAAAACAACCAATAAAAGGATCGGGTCTTTAAATATATGCAGGACCTCATAATAAGCCAATTTTAATACTTGACGCAACAACTCTCACCTCTCTATATAGCCTGTCGTCTCAAACTATCGATCAATTTTCTCTCCACCTCTGGAGCATAATACTGACAGCATAACAAACCAAGGCAATGACGACAAATGCGGCATAATACGGCAGCATAAAGTTCCCGCCGGGATTCTTAAAAAGAAGATAATTTAAACCCTGGAAGAACCAGGTCTGCGGCAGTATCCACACTAATGACTGCAACACATGGGGCATAGCTTCAATAGGCCATGTATAACCGCTCAAGACAAAAGATGGCAGGGCAATCATCATTCCCAGACGACTGGCATCAACCGCATTGGAGGCTACGCTTGACATCAAGGTGCCCACGCTGTGCAAGGCTATTGCAAACAGGAAAGTAAATAACATCAAGGTGCCAAAATTACATTTAATAGGCAGCTTGAGAACCTTAAAAGCCAGTAAATAAAGAGGCAGCACCATAATCACAAAAGTTATGATATGGGTGGCTGATTTACTGAAAAATAACTTGAACTTGGAAACTCCTGAGGCCTTGACCTGCAGCCAGCTTTTCATCCCTGTTTCGCCGATCACATTCATGGCTGCAGCCAGTGTACAGCACTGCTGCCAAATATTCAGAATCAGGGCCAGTACCAGGAAATAAGCATAATTCATGGTGGGGTTAAACCATGCTTCTTCATCAAATACTATCGGCTGATAAGCTTGCTGAGCCTGATCAAGCTGCATCCCACTGGCCACCAGAGTACTAATACCCGCTTGTGCACTTATGGTTCGGGTAACTTCCAAGAGCGCCGTACTGGCATTGGTTGCATATATCTCATTACTGCCATCAATAATCATAAAAACCCTGGTTTGCCGACTCAGAGCAACATCCTGCCCAAAATTCTCAGGTATCACCACCCCGACCACAACCTGCCCTTGGGCAATGGCATCCTGGAGTTCCTGATAGGTGGATAGATAGGCGGTGATATGCAGCTTTTCAGCCCCCTGCAGCTTATCAATAAATTCCCGGCTGCCACCGGAGCGGTCTAAATCAACTACCACCGTAGGGATAGCATTCAAGGTTTGGGCACTGTATATCCCGGCAAATAGAAGAATGCCCAGCAAGGGAGCAAACAGCATTATATTCCTTAAGCTCTTATCACGCCACATATACCTGAATTCACGAAACATGATAGCCCGGAATTGTTTATGCATCTTTTTCACCGTTTCTATTATTATAGGAATGGATCAAGCCATCCCATCTCTCCACAGCCTCCTGCGGTTCATAAACAGTAAGCTCCCCGTTTTCCAGCCACCCCACTTTATTCATCTGGGCAGCAAATTCCATATTGCTAAATCCATGTATACAGGCCCCTCCCTGCGCTATAAACTCCAGCAGGACATCAGTAATCATGTTGCGGGAATAGAGATCGATATCTTTTATAGGTTCATCCAAGATTAACAGCTGCGGTGCACTGAGCAGCGCACAGGCGAGTGCCAGACGCTGGTAAACACCAGCATCCAGACTATTTACCGCTTGCTGCAGGTTTTCCTGCAACTCAAATTTTTCTATCAAAGGTTTAATCCGATCAGACGGAGCACCCTTCAAACTGGCAATAAAATCCAGATTCTCTCCAGCCGTCAAGTCCTGAAAAAGGCTCCTGGCCTGAGTTACCAAGCCAATCGATGCTTTGTATGAATCGCTTTTACTTATATCCGTCCCCATTACTTTGATGACCCCGGTCTTAAGTCCATCCAGCCCGGCCAACATATGTAACAGAGTGGTTTTGCCTGTGCCTCTTAAGCCGAATATCCCCAAGCATTCTCCCGGGTAGACATCAAGGGTTACGCCGCTTAACACCGTTTTCTTTCCGAAAACCTTCTGCAGATTAATTGCGGTAATGATTGGTGTTATTGCTTGTGTATCCATTAAATATTCTCCCCAGTCTCATCAATTGTTACCATCGCGGTCATGCCCGTTTTCAATTCCAGCGACTCATTGGGAATATCAATTTTTACTTCGAAACTACGAATATCGTGATCATTTTGTTCATTTACAGCTTTATGGACAGCAAATTGTCCCGCGTCATTAATCCAGACAACCGTACCTTGGAAAACTTTGTCCGGATATGCATCCACCTTAATCGAGGCAGTCCGGTTCAGCTTAACCCGACCGATCTTTTTCTCATCAATAAACACCTTTACATAAGTATGTTTTAAATCAGTAAGTTCAAAAACTGGGGTCCCAGCATTAAGCATCTCACCTATCTCCAACATCTGGTCAGTAACATAACCGGATATTGGTGCGACTAGATGGGTATCCCCCAGATAGGCCTGGGCTTCCTCTACCGCCCCCTGAGCTTGATTACTCTGACCTACCGCTGTGTCATACTGCAAACTAGAAATATCTACTTTCGTCCGAGCAGCCAGGGCCTCGTTCAGTTTACCCTGAGCGGCGTCATATTCACCCTGAGCAGCAGTATAACTGTTTGTCGCTTGATCTAGGGCACTAGCTGAAGCCCCACCTCCTTCGTAGAGCGCTTTAGCCCGGTCATACTTTTGTTTAGCATCAGTAAGACCAGCTTCCGCCTGCGCAACCAATGCCTGGGCCTGTTTAATAGCTGCATCAACACTTTGGGCGGTAAGCGGTATACCCTTGGCAGCCTGCCCCGCTAAGCCCTGGGCAGCATCATAAGCACCTTGTGCCTGAACAGCTTTGGCCGCTAGCTCACGACTGTCCAATACCGCTAGTTCCTGTCCCTTTTCCACCTGGCTTCCTTCCTCCACCATAATGGCAGCAATTTTACCGGGAACCTTGAAAGACGCATTAACCGTTTTGGCTTCAATGGTCCCGGTCGCAGTCAGGGCTGCGTTGTTATTAACTAAAGCCAGCTGATGTTTATAGAAATAACCATATAGAATAGCGACTACCGCGATTGTTAATATCAGTAATAAACCCATAATCATAGTCTTTTTACTGCCCAATTTGGATAATTGCTCCGCCGACACTTCTCATTACCTCCTCAACCTCAATATGTTAAACTGATTTTACCTGACCAATATCCCCTTGTTTAGAATCAGTTTTATTAGATTTAGAACCTTTTGGGGATTAACCTGGCCCAGCTTTTCCTCACCCCCTGCAAAGGTCAAATCCCGGAAGATTGTTTCCATAATACCTGCCAATTCTCGGCTGTCAACGTTTACAAACCTTTTTTCCGCAATCCCCTTGTCCAATATCTCAATCACCATCTGCATCCTGCGATCCAAGCTCTGGTTAATTTCATTGATCCAATCCTGGTTGATATTGCTGTCTATTTTGCGGCGTGACCATGATGAAAACATCTGATTATACTCAAGATAAAAATAATAGAGCAGAGCCAGATAATTATTGAGTGCAGACTCTACGTCGGCGTTTTTCAAGCACTGTTCCTCAATCTCAAGACATAATTTATCCAAACCCTGCAATACCAGATAAGTCAGAATATGATCCTTATTTTCGAAATATTGGTATAAGGTTCCTTTGGCACAGCCTACCTGCCGGGCAATATCATCCACGGTCACGGCTTCATAGGGTTTACTGGATAATAACTGGTAGGCCACTTCAGCTATCACCCGCTTCTTAAATTCAGCCTCTTTCTCCCGCAAAGAAACCATGTATTCATCTCCTAAACTTAATAGTACTATTATTGACCAATCAGTTTTCTCAATACATGGTAGTACACAAATATATGCTTTGTCAATCAGTAATTTTCTGATAGGAAGGACAAGAGGACGGGTTTGTTGGGACAATGGACCTGTCCCCTTGTCCCATAGTCACTCTAATTAAAGAACCTCATATAAATAAATTTTCCAAGCTGACTGATCATCTTCGAAAACTCTTCGGAATTTCAGATGAATATCTGCTGCGTTTTCGATCTCCAAGGCCGAAAACACATATTGTCCCCCCATCTTTTTTAGTTGCGCGGTATCCAAATCCAACTTCTCAATCTTAATCGTAGAATTCTTATCCATCATGCTGTTATACATTAACTTTTCAACAAAAATATAGCAGCGGGAGCCACCCTCGGTGTCAAAATAATTCCGATAAAATGGACTTTTATCCAATTCCTTAGCCATGATCTTCCGGAACTCATGTTTATAGGCAAGGGAATAATTACTGGCATAACCGTCCAGGGTATAAAACCCGTTATACTGACTAATGCTGGGATGAATGCCGATACTTACTACTCGGTAGTCCTGCTGATCCTTACCGATATAGGTCTTGATGTCCTGAAACATATTCTGGGCATAAAACTCTTTGTAGGTAGGACTGCCTGCCTTTTTCTCCACCAGTCCATCACTGCTCACAAAGAGAAAAATTATCTGGGCCGTAATAAGAGACATGGCCAATATTTTTCGCAATCGGCTATCCCCGGCAATGGTCTTCAAGGCCAGGGCAAAGATAAGATACCACAGGAGAGGGTGGAGCCAGTGGAAGCGGCTGAAATTGAACTCACGCAGAAAACTAATCTGTTGTTTGACGGGAATCCAGCCGTCGTAAAACCAGAAACCATACCAAATGGAGATTATCCCGGCCAAAAAAAGCAGCCCCACCAGGGCAGTTGGTATTTTCCTTTTGCATCCAGCTATTATTAGAGCCAGGGCTGCAGAAGGAATAATCACCCATTGCTGCAGACTGGGGGCATGAAACTGACCATAGAAAAAATTTATGATGCAGGTCTTTATGGCAGTCCTAAAACTGGGGATGCGGCTTAAGGAGAATTCACTGCGGATGGAAACGAACCCCGGATCGAAAAAAGTATTATAGATGAGGCGGTACTCAACCAGTACGAACATCATTCCCATAAAAACCAGTGCGGCCAGGAAACGAGTATTAAGCCTTCTTAGGAAAATTACATCACCTATCCACCAGACACCCATAATAAATAGGAAAAAAGCAAAGCTGAAAACCAGACTGGCATAGAAGGGAACCAAGGCCAGAATAAGCCAGTCCCACTTGTTGTCAGTGTGGGCGCGGATATTAAAGAATGCGTACAATACCAGAGGCTGCCCAGCCACACTCAAGCCCCCATAAGGCCAGAAGGGGAGCAAGGCAAAGGTGAGCGCAACGCCGACTGCCAACGGGGCGTACTTTTTTTCCGAAAGGACATACCGTTTTAAGAGCAGCAGCATTCCTAGAAATGCAATAAAATGCATCAGCGTAAGGTTCGTGACGTAGGCGACAAAAGTCGGCAGGGCCCAGTACAATAATACCTGCAAGTTAAACTCGGTGCCAAATGTATTGCGGGACAAACCATTCATCACCTGGGGTATGGTAGAATCCATGCTGCCGAAGATCTGGCTGCTATGCGCCAGAACTTTGAGCGAAGCCACCGCCCCATCAACATTGTCCAAGATCAATACATGGGCATTCTGGCCCAGTATATAGAGGGGTGATAAGTAGAGTAGGATTATTCCCATAGCCACTAAAATGTATCCATTTTTTATCTTATATGTACCCATAACTCTCCCATATTAGAATTGTAATTCATAAATATCAGTGGCTGTTATCCTGAGCACATTGTGTCATTCTTCGCACCATGTGTCATTCGAGCACCATTATGTCATTCTGAGCGTAGCGAAGAATCTTCTCCGCTCTAAGGGAAAGATCCTTGGCTGCGCTCGGGATGACGTAACGTTCATTGTTCCGGCTTTTAGATCCTTCGCTGACGCTCAGGATGACATAGCGTTCATGACTGCAATAACCCGCTCCTGTTCCTGCAGTGACATCTGCGGCCACATAGGAATACTTAAAACTTCCTGATGGATCCTCTCCGAGATCGGATAAGAGCCGGCCGGGATATTCAGTTCAGCATAAGCCGGCTGTAGATGGGGGGGAACCGGGTAATGGATCAACCCGCCAATACCATTATCCCGCATATGCTTAAGCACCCTATCCCGCTGGGGACTGCGGACTACAAAAACATGCCAAATCGGCTCCGCCCATTCGGGAAAAATAGGCAAGGTATAATAATCTGAATTCAAACGGTTGCGGTAACGCTCGGCCAGAATCCTTCTTTGTTCGTTCCAGGTATCCAATTTGCCCAGTTTAACCCTTAAAAAGGCGGCCTGCAGCTCATCCAAGCGGGAATTGTAACCCTTAACTTCGTTGTGGTATTTTACCTGCGACCCATAATTTCGCAAAGCTCTAATCTGATCAAACAATCCCCGGTCACTGGTGACGACCGCACCGCCATCCCCAAACGCTCCCAGATTTTTGCCGGGGTAGAAGCTGAAACCGGCGGCGTCTCCCAGACTGCCGGCCCGTCTTCCTTTATAGCGGGCACCTTGTGCCTGAGCCGCATCTTCCACCACCTTAAGCCCGTGGCGGGCGGCGATCACATTAATCTCATCCATGGCAGCCGTCTGACCGTAAAGATGCACCGGCATTATCGCTTTGGTATGAGAGGTTATAGCCCTTTCAATCCTGTCGGGGTCGATGTTATAGGTAGAGGCGAGCGGCTCCACGGGCACAGGCCGAGCCCCGCACTGGCTGACTGCCAGCCAAGTAGCAATATAAGTATTGGCTGGAACGATCACCTCATCCCCCGGGCCAATCCCATAAGCCCGCAGGATCAGATGGAGGGCTTCCAGGCCGTTGCCAACCCCGATGCAATAGGCAGCCCCGCAAAAAGCGGCGAATTCCGATTCAAATGCCTCTACCTCGGAGCCCAGAATATACCACCCGGAATTCATAACCCGCGCATAAGCCGCATCCAGCTCATCTTTTAATTCCAGGTAGCCTGCTTTCAAATCCAGGAAGGGTACACTATTCTGCATCATTCCACCTCTTTAGAATCAACATTCGCCTGTCCCTTAATAATCATTTTGCTTAATCCAAACGTTACAGGCAGGCTGATGACAATAACCACTATAGGAGCCAGCCATTTACTAATAGCCAAAAGATCAACACAAATATACAAAATGAATATGCCCAGCAGGTACTGGACAATATACACCACCGGGTACTTTAGGAACTTGGCCAGTGTGACCGGCTGTTTAAAAACAAACTGACTATTCAGATAATAAGAAATAATGATACCACATACATAGGCCAAGCTGTAAGAGAGTTTATAAGGCATCAGGAAGAGGAATAACGCATACAGGGCATATGTCAGACCAGTGTTAACCGCTCCGACCATCAGAAAACTGGCATATTCTTTAATATTAAGGTTAGTAAACTTCATGGATAACATATTCCGGCCGCTTGTTTACTTCATCAAAGATACGCCAGAGATATTCACCTATAATACCCAGCATGATAATTATCAATCCCAGTAAAAAAGATATTAAGGTGGCGATAGTAGTAAAACCTGGGACGATCGCATGATTGATACTAGCATTTACGACTACTGCTACACCGTATATAAAGCTTAATAGGGCTACTATAAAACCGGTAAACGAGATCATCCTAATCGGAACCACGGAGAAGCCTAAAAGAGAATCCAATAGATATGTAAATTTCTTGCTGAACGTCCAGCGCGACTTGCCATGCTCCCTTTCCCGGCGTACATAATAAATGACTTCCGGTTCGAAACCCAGCCAGTACGCAAATAAGCTGATATTTATATTTTTCCCGCTCTGCTGCAGGTAGGGCAGCATAAGGCCGTCCATCAAAGCCAGGTCAAAGCCACCGGATGGATAGTCCTTAGTTACCGCCAGACGCAGAATGCTATAATAGACACGAGCGAACATTTTACTAAGTAAAGGATCCTGGCGTGACTCACGTACACAGATCACGAATTTAGAGCCAGCCAGCCATTTATCAGCCATAGTTATAAGTAATTCCGGCGGATCCTGCAGATCAGCCGCCAGCATGGTAAAACAATCGCCGGTCACATATTGCAGACCGGTTTTCACCGCATGAATAGCCCCAAAATTACGAGCCAGCTTGATAACCTTAGTGGAGGGCCGCTGCTCTTTGATCTTCATCAGTTCCACGAATGAATTATCACCGGAGCCATCATCTACGAAAATAATTTCCAGCTCAATACCACGGCTGCTTTGCAGCTGTGCTTCCACCTTCATTAATTCCACCATAAGGCCCGGCAGAGATCCTTCATTATAATACACGGGAATTACCACCGAAAGTTTCTTCACAAAATCCCCTGCCTTTTTTCTGAGTTTGCGTTCCTCCAGATCAATTTTAGGAGGTTACATACCTCTTTACCATGGCCGGGCTGCCCATTACTACCGCCCCCGCCGGCACATCCTTGGTAACCACCGATCCAGCGCCAACGATGGCATTCTTATGAATGGTAATGGCCGGCATCAGCATCGCACCCGCACCAATTGCCACCCCGTCTTCGATGGTGGGGCCTATGACCCGCGCCTCCTCATAACCCAGCTTGCCAATAGCATTGTCATTGGTGCTGCCTACCAGCAAACTGATAAATACATTGTCGCCAATACTGCACTTCCCGGTAATATGCGTTGAATCCATTATCTTAGTGTTGTTGCCTATTTTAGTTGCATAATTGACCGTCACATAACGGCTCAGAATACAGTTACACCCAATCCGGCACTGTTCTCGGACGGATGCACCGTCACCTATCAAGGTATTCTCACCTATCTCCACATCGTAGTAAATCACCGCATTGGGACCGACACTGCAATTATCCTTTATGTCAATATGTTCCCGATAATTCGGTTTACGAGCCAGGGCCGCCCCCTTCGGTACCTTGCCGATATAGCTGCCCGGAAATATCTCCACATTGTCACCGATCGCCACACCGCTTTCGATTACCACAAACGGATGAATAATCACATGGCTGCCAATTCGAACCCGTTCCCGTATCACTGCAAATTCCATTATATCTACATTATCACCAATATCATCCGTCTGTACAACGGCCATTGTACTAATCAAAGAAACATCCCCTTTATCATTTAAACTTTACTTTCACTAATTCTATAAATTCTCCGTAATCCCTTATATAATCCTTCTCATCATAAAAATCGCTGGCTAAGACCAGCAATACGCAGTTCGGCGAAAAATCATACATTTCGTGCCAGATCATGGGATCTACCAGGAGTCCCCCGGCCCCAGTATCCATAGGAACAGAGGTTTTTTCCATCCCGTCGTCCAGCAGAATCTTACAACTCCCATTAACACAAACCAGCACTTGCCGCAATGTCCGGTGGGCGTGCAGGCCTCTGGTAACCCCGGTCTGAGTATCAAAAATATAATAAACCCTCTTGAAAGAAAAAGGAATATCGGCATTCTCTTCAATTGCTATGAGAGAACCCCGCTCATCCCCGCATATCTTAAAATCATAAGTAGTTACATCCACTAAATAATCTCCTTAAGGTACCATTTTACGGTTTTCAAAATTCCGCTCTCAAAATCCTCTTCCGCCTTCCAGCCCAGCTCATTTTCAATCTTGCTGGCATCAATGGCATAACGGCGGTCATGTCCCGGTCGGTCAGTTACAAACGTAATTAATTCTTGATAGGATTGCCTATGGGAATCTTGCTTTTGCTCCGGCACCAGTTTATCAAGAATCTCACATATTATTCGGGAAATATATAAGTTTTCGCGCTCGTTCCTGCCGCCGATATTATAGCTTTCCCCACTTTTTCCAATATGATAAACCATATCTATCCCTTTACAGTGGTCGAGTACATACAACCAATCCCTTACATTGCGACCGTCCCCGTATATAGGTATAGGCTCAGCCGCCAGCGCTTTTCTTATTATGGTGGGAATCAGTTTTTCACCATGCTGTTTGGGGCCATAATTATTGGAGCAGTTGCTGGTTACTACATTCATTCCGTAAGTATGAAAATAACTCCTGACAATCAGGTCTGAGCTAGCCTTACTAGCACTGTACGGGCTGTTAGGAGCATAAGGGGTTTCTTCCGTAAACAGACCCGTCTCCCCCAGACTCCCATAAACCTCATCTGTAGATATATGATGAAAGCGGCACATTTCATATCCAGGCTTACACCGGTGCGGCGCTTCCATCCAGTACTTCCGGGCCACATCCAGCAGGGTAAAAGTGCCGTTAATATTAGTCTTAATAAACACATCTGGTCCCGCTATGGAATTGTCCACATGCGATTCCGCTGCAAAGTGAATAACACCCTTGATATCAAATTCAGTGAAAATATATTCCAATAGCTCCCGGTCGCAAATATCACCTTCAATAAATTTGTAACCTGAGTTATCCTCTACTTCTTTAAGATTATCAAGGTTCCCCGCATAGCTTAAAATATCCAGATTAATGATGCGATACTGGGGATGCTGGCTAATAAAATAGGGAATAAAGTTGGAACCTATAAAACCTGCCCCACCTGTTACCATGATGTTTACCTGCTTGGAGATTTCCATAGAGAACTACCTTTCTTCTACATAAGTTAGTTAGGTGCCTGGCACCCGGCAATATCCAACAGATATTGCCCATAGTCATTATTCCGCAGAGGTTCAGCCAGAGCCATTAACTGTTCACGACTGATCCACTTCATATAATAAGCTATTTCTTCCAGGCAGGCCACCTTAAACCCCTGACGGTTCTGCACAGTCTCTATGAATAGGGCCGCCTGCTGCAGGGCTTCGAAGGTACCGGTATCCAACCAGGCAAAACCACGACCCAGCATTTCAATATTTAACTGGTTTTTCTCCAGATAAATACGATTAAGATCAGTAATTTCCAGCTCACCCCGCACAGATGGCTGCAGGCTTTTCGCTAGTTCCACCACTTGGTTGTCGTAAAAATATAGCCCGGTAACGGCAAAATTTGATTTCGGATAAGCCGGCTTCTCCTCCAGGGATAATGCGCGCTGTTCTTCATCAAATTCGACGATACCAAAGCGAGTGGGATCTTTCACCCGGTAAGCAAAGACTGTGGCTCCCTCCTGTCGGGAGGCTACCCTGCGCAGCATCGGTGTAAATCCCTGTCCATAAAAAATATTATCACCCAGGATTAAGGCCACCCGATCCCGCCCAATAAAATCTTCCCCGATAATGAAAGCCTGAGCCAGTCCATCAGGAGATGGCTGCACTGCATAAGAAATAGACAGGCCGAGCTGACGCCCGTTACCCAGAAGGCTTTCAAAACGACTAATATCTTCAGGCGTGGAAATAATCAGAATATCCTTAATCTCAGCCAGCATCAACACTGACAAGGGATAATAAATCATGGGTTTATCATATATAGGAAGCAATTGCTTAGATATGACTTGAGTGAGAGGGTACAGGCGGGTACCGCTGCCGCCGGCCAGAATAATACCTTTCATAGCAAAACGACCTTTCCACAAATTGTCCACTTAACTTTGAAACGAATTATACCAGATTCGACCAGTACAAACAATCACGCCCTCCCGCCGAACGATTTTATGTCATCCTGAGCATCAGCGAAGGATCTTTCTCCTAACCGGGGGGAAGATTCACCCTTCGGGTACTACCCCCGACGGGGACTACTGATGCGCCCTAAAGGCCGCAAATAATGTTGCTGATGTGAACTTCGTTCCCGGTTAAGGTTGATTCACTTCGCTTAGAATGACAATAAGGTCTATTTCAGTTTCAACTTTTCCAGGAAGGGAATTTATAGTTTATATGTAATATATAATGGTAATGAGACTAAATGTTGTATAATTATAAAGTAAACTGGGGCTGCAGGTTCTTACTTTCAAGCCCATTACATTTATTAAGGAGGAGGAAATATGTTAAAAAAGATATGCTGCTATCTGTTAGTACTATCTCTGGTTATCAGCTTTATGAGCATCAGGCCTGGTGCGGCAGCAACAAGTAAGGTATTTCCAGACATTCAATCACATTGGGCCAAGGATTATATTAGTCAGCTTACTAGCCTAGGCTATTTGTCTGGAAATCCAGATGGTACATTCAAACCAGATAGTATTATGACGAGAGCCGAATTTACCAGTGCTTTGATTACTTGTATGGGAATTACTCCCAGCGATACAACCAGCACCTACTATCCTGATACCAAGGGGCATTGGGCCTTAGGTGCGATTAATGCAGCAGCTAAGTTGGGTATATTGGTACAAAAAGAAGACCCTAATGGCTTGGTGCCCGATGGCAGCATCAAACGCAGCCAGGCATGTGCCATGCTGGTTCGAGCCCTTGGCAAAAGTCCCAGTACCGGGATTACCTCTTTTAAAGATCAAAGCACGATCAATCAAAGTATGTATGCTGGCTATATTAAGACAGCTTGTGATCTGGGACTTATGTCTGGATACAATGGCAATTTTGAACCCTTTAATAATATGACCCGGGCTGAGGCTTGTGTTGTGTTGTACAAATTCTTGGCCCAACAGGGCAAAGTCCCGGCCACTCCTACCACATCGACTTCTACGACTTCTCCAGCCACCACTGTTAGTGTCGGAAGCATCAAATCTGTATCTATTGGAAACGACTCGTATGATATAAATACTGTTCCGATATCATTTATAGTAAATTATCAAGAATTACCTGTTACCAGTATTGTCGCTTCCACTGCAAGTATCAATGTTAACAGCACCCGCTCCTTCAACTTGAATAGCAGTGCTGATAATCCCGATATCGTAGTTAATAACAATCGCTATGGGATTGATAATCTTACGGTAAGCGGTGATAAGTTGGTGGTAACCCCTACTAACCGTAAAGTTTACAAGTTTAAAGTGGGAGATTACAGCTATAGTAGCGATTACGTAAAAATTTATATTAATTCCAGCAGTCAAGGTAAATACTTGTCGGACATAGGAATTGTTGATGAATATACCGTAAAAATAGCTGGCCAGAGTTATAATCTAAAAACAGACAAAATATCCATATCCATCAACGGCACTTCAAGTAGTACCAGTAAATATGATTATTACGACATTAAGAAAATCGACCTGACCGATCAGGATACAGTAATGCAACTAGTAGCTACTGATCCAGTAGTAATGGATCAGCTAAGTATGTCGAATATAGCCGCTATTTTTGCTGGCAGCACTACCGTTGATTTAGGCAGTGTTAGCAGTATTGATTTTATTTTGGGTGGGAAAAAATATTCTTTATCCGAAGTAAGTATTGATCGTACCGGCAACTTTAGCGGAGGTAGCACGGTCTATCCCTATAATCAGGTGATGATTGTCGTTGGCAAGACGCATTACCAAATAAATTCATTCCAGCTTAGCCAATCTATATTTATTTTCAACTGTAGTGAGGGCAGCAACCAGGAATGGATTATAGTAAATAATGTATACCGGGATGGTAGTAGTGTTAAGCTTGTGAAAGGAACTTCCATTTATACTTTTGACCAGGCTATTGTAGTGGGACGCAACCAGATACGCATAGATGGGAGCCAGTATCAGCTGGATTCCGATTTAAAATGCCAGGTGGATAATAAAGTATATGCTATTAGTGACATCTATTATGATGCTACCATCCCGGCCACCATCATAGACACTGGAGCTATGACGGATACTTCCTTGGCTAGTCAGCCAACCCAATTTGTATTCTTTAAAAATAATTCTAAATATCAAGATGGGATCAACGGTATTAATATCTACGCCACCGATAAATGGTTGACTTTTGATCAGATATTTATAACAGACCCGTCACATTTCACTTACCTTAACACGAGTTATGCCCTGATTGGCGCCAGTGTTAAAATAAATGAACTGAGCTTTAAGGTAATAGATACCTCCTGGCATGGAGCCACTCAGGTTCTGGATATCTACCTACAACCACAATAATTAATCTCCCTGTAAATGACCCCCTACGTTAGTTGTCTAAGGATCAGCAAAGTCAATCGAATATAATAAATATAAAAAAACCACGCTCCCCTAAATTAGATAGAGGAGCGTGGTTTTGTATAAGTGTTGCTATTTTGGGTTTATTGGTATAAATACAGATTCATAGTTTTAACACATTCGCAATTGCTACTGGCTAGCCAGCCAGGGTTTGGCAAAGACTTCTTTGGAGTATTCATGAGTATAGACTGTCGCGGTTAAATCATCTTTAGCTTTTTCAAGACTCAACCTTGCAGTTTGTACATCTAATTGCGTAGCTGTCCCAATCTCCAACATCAGCTGCTTTACCCGCAAATTATCCTCAGCCTGGGTTACAGCATTCTGCTGGGTAGTATAAGTTTGTTCCAGCTTCATTAATGAATTGTATAGGTCTCTTATTCCCTGCCTCAAGGTATCCCGGAGATTAGCAGCCGTTATACTGTCTAAACTGTAATCATTCGCTTTTACTTCATAAGGAGTTGAACTGCTATAATTATAAAGATCTGTACCTAATTTGGCTACGGCCACTGCCTGATCAGCACTCCAAATATCAGGACTGCTAGCCAAAGCACTACCGATTGCAGATTCCAGGTTAGCAACTACTAATGGGCTGAAAGTGGGTGTATCAGTTAATACTGGTCTGTCATCAGCTACCAACCCTAACAGTTTGTTAAACGCCTCGTAATCCATATCTAACGTAATTTTGCTAGTATTTAAAGTAGTTTGCGCAGCTTCAAACGTCTTCTGGCTGTTATCCTTTTGCACCTGACTGGTTATACCCAGTTGGTAATTTATCATATCCACATTCCATTGCAATTGCGCATTTCTCAGGGAATCCTGAGCATACTTGTAATTGTCAATATCCTTCAACACCGCAGTATAATCCTTATAAACATTTAAGGCTAATTGATCTATTGCCTTGATCTTAGCTTTATCGGCAGTTTGCACGGCAATATTTGCACTAAATAAATTGGTGAATGAACCAAATACCGACGACGAGGTATTACTTCCTGTGGGTACATAGGAAGGTGCTGACTGTCTTGCGGAATCAGCCAGTTTTTCCTTGCTATCGATGGTATAATCCGCCGCTTTAATAGTATCGCTATTTTTTAGAGCCACATCAAAGGCCTGCTGAATAGTCAACTCATTCGAAGCGTTCACCTGATCACTGGAAGCATCTGCACCCAAAGCCCCTGGAACTATACCGAAAAGAAGGAAAACCAATGTTATGATCATTGTGGTTCGTTTAAGCATAATAACCATCCTTTTCATTATTTAGATTATTTTAATATTATATAACTTTCCGACCAGCGGGTCAATACATCAAAACATATCATTATCTAAACTGATAACATTATGTTTTTAAAAAAAATTGATTGTCTGATAATGCCTAAACCTCCTCAAATAATAATGTCATATAACCCATATTGAGTTTTCCCAAGATAATTCTGTCAAGGTACGGAATCTCCAGCATCTTATCATTTATATCTTATATTATCCAATCAATGGCTGAAACCAAACCAATTATAAGCTGAAAATTTGCTTAAAGTTAAAGATCCTCATTGGCCGGTACAAAATGATTTGAGGTGAATTAAACCTATCGGCAATATGATAAAACTGCCCCTTTGGCTTGTAACCAGTTGTTGTCTTTTAGGACTATTTTATATTAACCGTCTGCGTCGCCGCGTCCCAGGTAGCTGTTTCGCCAAATTCCTGGGCAATAAGTGCTGCTGGTAACATGCACCGTTCGCCAGGTCCGATCTCAGGAGCAACATCCATGGTTTTAGCTGCGCCGTTAATGAGAATGATATTGCTGCCGATGGTCAGTTGGACAACTTTGTCGCCCGTCATGGTAACAGTGCCCTTGGCTGCATCCCACACGATATTACTTTGCTCGATTCCCAGAGCAGCTCCGATATCGCGAACGGCCAAGTAAGTGCGTCCATCTTTAATATATGGAGGTGCGACTACAAGTGCTGATTCCCCGTTCAGGGTATAAGTGCTTGCTCCGATGACGAAGGAAGCTGTATTGTAATCACCGTATTTGCCTATGACAATGGGATTACCGGTAACTTTGGCAGCTCCGCTAATAGAAACAATTATATCGCCTTTGACAGCAGCGGTCTTATCGATGGTAACCCAAGTGGCTAAATCATAAATGCCAGAATCCTGTCCTGCGGTATAGGCACCCATCGTAATGGTAGCCGTTCTGTCACTATAGGTCACAGATGCGGTTCTGCCATTGGTTTTATCACTAATGTTAGCAGGAGCACTGCCAGCATCCCAAGTAAACCCGGTAGGTAATTTAACCATAATGATATCACCTGCCGTTATCCCATTGGGAGCATTTTCTATAATATGCAGAGTTCCAAATTGACCGGAGCTGCCTCTGGTCGGAGCTGATAAAGCCGAAATTGCGGCGCTGGGGGAAACTGCATGGCCAATGCTATAGCTTTCTGCAGTAATAGCAGTCCCGGGAGCGGCTATCTTAATCTGGAGGTTGCCGCTGCCTAACGAATTAACTGTTACATTAAAAGGAATCCTCAAATAGGCGGTATCAGTACCAGTCCCATAGTTAATGTCAGTAACTGTGATATAAGCTACTTGTTCGGATACTTCGTGCATGGCTGCGGTTAATGTAGTCTTACCATGAGTAGTGATAATATTTTGGTCAGCCATACTTTGCCATTGTATTCCACTGGGAAGGGTAACAACGATTACATCATTCGTAGCTATATTACCGATAACGCCTTCATCAATATTAAGGCTGGCCAGGGTATAGTTGCCTGCAGAAAATATGGCCGGCACCGGACCCACTACGGTGTTATTGGTCGTAGCACTAGCACTGCCTGCACTGCTAAGCAAAGTTGCCAGCAAAGCTAAGACCAGTAAAAGAGGCATTCTTCTGTTGCTTACTTTGATCATCAATTTTTCCCTCCCTATTTAAACTAACTATTTAGATTTCGTTATGGCTGCTTTGTCAGCCTAGGCAAGGACTGCCAAAAAAGTAGCCTCTGTTAACTTAAGTATTAGACATATGAAGATTACAATAAGTTCCAGCTATAGTCAAACATTTTTATTTATTATTAAAATTTTCAGCTAACATTAAGAACTCGTCGGAAGATCCCGAAATGGAATTGTTAAACAGCCCACCGTACCAAAAAAAGAGCCCGGCGTTTAGCCGGGCTCTTTCGGTTGGTTAACTAACTTGTAGCTTTTAAAACTAATTAATAGTAACAGTCTGAGCTGTTGCGTCCCAAGTGGCTGTTTCGCCGAATGCCTGGGCAACAAATGCTGCCGGTAACATAGTACGGTCGCCAGGGCCAATTTCAGGAGCAACATCCATGGTTACAGCTGCACCATTAATAAGGATGACTTTGCTGCCAATGGTCAGTTGAACAACTTTGTCGCCCTTTATCAGGGTAACAGTGTTCTTGCTTCCATCCCACAGGATGTTATTTTGATCGATTCCCAGAGCACTTCCGATATCACGAATAGCCAAGTAAGTACGGCCATCTTTAATATAGGAAGCAGCGAAAGCCGTCATTGAAGCGCCATTCAGAGTAAAAGTGCTGGCTCCGATGGTGAAAACAGCCTTATTGCTTGTGGTTCCATTGAGATCGGTTACTACGTTGGCAATCTGAACCTGTTTGGCTGTACCTACAGCGAAGGTTCCAATCGTTCCAACCGGAGCAACAGTGGTACCGGTAGTAGCGGCAAATGAATTACCATAGTAGTTTTCTGCTACGGCAGTTCCGCCTATCTTAACAAATACCGGGCCCTGCGGCAGGGTGCGGTCGGTTGTCAGGTAGACATCTGTCAGGGTAATCGTAGCAGGTGTAGTACTTTCTGATTTAACCGGAATTACTAGACGATCGTTGTTGGTGCCGCCCAGTGAGTTGGTCAGATAACTGTTGTCCGTATCAATATCAAGGTTGCCTGCGGTTACCTTAATAGTCGGCTTGCGGTCGAACTGGCAACCTTCGGTCAGGGTTACATAAATTAGACCATTAGTGGCGGTAGTTCCAGTATATTCTCTTTGGAAAGTCTTCTGTATAGTATTTTTGTTTATTTCGGATACGGTAATATCGCCGACCTTCTGTGCATAAGCGCCGAGTGTAATATCGGTTGAGGTAGTTACGGCGATGTCAGCAGGCAGTACAGCGGTTGCAATAGTTGCAGTCTGCTCGCTTATACCTGATCCAGTAACTGCCAGCGGAATGTCACCGCTCTTATTTGCCTGAGCACTGAGGTAAAGTTTAAACTTAAGCTGGCGTCCAGTGCCATTAGTAGTAGTAGGAGTATCTGAAGTTATAGTGACTGAAAAACTGCTGGTGGTCGAAGTAGTGCTAAGTGTTGGTTGGGTGAAAGCAACACTTCCGCCAGTAGACTGAATACCAGTTATCTGAACCCAGTCAGGCACGGTGAAGGTAACATCACGGTTCTTGATCAGAGCGCCGGCAATATTTTCCTCCAGTGTGATTTCATCAGTCTTCTGATAGAACTTACCAGATGTTATGGATTTTACCGATGCCACTGTAAGAGTTGCATCATAATTGCCATATTTACCAATTACGATATCTCCGCCGGTGGAATTTACGGATCCATTCATGCTAGCAGTTATATCGCCTTTGGCGGCGGTTGACGAATCAATGGTAACAAAGGTGGTAAGGTCATAGATACCTATCTTATTTAGAAGAGCACTTCCTGGTTGGCTGGCATTGGCCACTGGTTGTAATGTAACAGTCTGTGAACCTGCGGAAAAGGTTGCTGTGACTAATCTGCCGTTAGTACCAGTAATATTTCTGGTTGTATCATTCCAGGTAAAGCCGCTGGGTAATTTGAAGGTAAGATTGTCACTTGCAGCCCAGCCGGCTGCTGAGTTTTCAACAATCCGCAGGGTTCCTAATTGTCCAGAGCTGCCGATTGTCGGAGTTGACAAAGCAGATACTGCTATTCCGCCGGAAACAAAAGTACCAATAGTATAGCTTCCTTCGGATATTGCAGTGCCAGGAGCAGAAATAACTGCGTTAATAGCACCGGTACCTACAGAACTAATGATTACACTAAAAGGTATCTGTACTTGAGCAGTATCAGTAGATGCATGATTTATAGCACCAACAGTAAGGTTAGCAGTCTGATCGCTAATTTTTCTAATAGTCCAAGCTGCTGTAGTTGTCCCATGTGTTGTGGTACCAGTTTGATCGGCGGTCCAACTCCATTTCATTCCGGTAGGAATAGTAACGGAGACTACATCGCCTGATGCTATATTGCCTATAACACCCTCATCAATGTTGACACTGGCCAGTCCAACGGTACTAACGCCGTCAGCGCTAGCAATAGTCGGCACCGCGCCCACTATAGTGTTATTAGTAGAAGCACTAGCTGTTCCAACGCCGATAAACATAGTTGCCAGCATCATTAGAACTAGTAATAATGATATTTTTTTGTTTCTTGCTTTTATCACTGTGTGTTTTCCTCCTTTTATATTTTTAATAATAACTTCTTGTTAGGTAATCAGGGTATTATCCCTAAATGAGAGGTGATCATCTATCTAAGCGATAGATACCTACGATACTTCTCTCTGCTCCCCTCCTTTGTAAGCCGGTTTATGTAAGGCTTGTTCCGGCTGGTTTGTGAGCCAAGGCTGGTACTGGTTAAAATGGAATCCCTTGGCTGACTGTATTGTTAGACGCACAATATCTCCAAAAAGTTCCCCGGAAGGTAAAAAAGTTATCTTCCGGGGAACTATATTCGTCTCATCTATTTAAATTCATATGTCATCCTGAACAAAGTGAAGGATCTTCCCCTAACCGAAAGCTAGATCCTTCGTTAACACTCAGGATGACGAAGATTTAAAGAAACCCCCACTCCCAGCAGCGTCCAAAAAATACCTGCCGAGCCTATCACCGAATCGTTGACTAGCCATTGTACCGTAAAGCCGCAGAAAAAGAGGAAAAGAGCTGCCGGAAAGATAATGGCTTGGTTGCGTTCCGCTTTAAGAAGGTGTCGACTCGTGTAGTAAAAGTGCATCATAAATAAAGCTAACATAGACAGCAGGGCCGGTATTCCAGAGCCAAATGCCATTGCTAGATAAAAGTTATGCGGTTTGGTTATCAGGGTATCGTAGGAATCAATACCTGCAATTTTATTTATATCGTTTTGCGGAAAGTAGTAGGCCAGGGTGTCCTGCCCATAACCTAATATTGGTCTTTTCTCTATTAATTGCAGGGTTTCTTGCCAGATATAGGTGCGGCCCGTAAGGGCAGACCAACCCGCCGCTGGTAATTTAAAATAGTCCGATTCCTGCGCTGTTTGAGTAATGTTCGCACTCGAGGAGCCTCGGGATGGTGATATCGAGCGACTCGTTACCAAAGCCACATTGGTAACCTTCGAACGGGCCAGTAGGCTTGTTTGCGGTGCCCTATTATCCGCTCTCAGAGCCTGTTCCATAATACCAATCGTTTGATTGGAAACAGCAGGGTTGTATGCATTCATTATAAAGAAGACTGCCAGGCATAATGCTATAGTCACCCCCGCCTTGATAATCGTCTGCTTTTTATCCCAGCTGAGAAAAGCTACCGCAATAACCAGGGGGGAAATAATTAACAGCGATACGAAACCGCTGCTGGAAAATGAGGCCAACATTAAAACGAACGAAGCTATTGAAAAAAGCAAGTATAACAACCACTGTTTTAAGCAAGTCTCCAGGAGCGTATAGGTTAAAAAGAATGCGAGAAGCGCTACCGACAGCCCACTGACGTAATTGGGATTATTGAGGGTGGAATCTAGGCTGCCCTGAACATATGCTTGCAGATTAGAGGGAATAATTAATGATAGTATAGCCGGGTATTTTGCCAGGTTATGGCCCAAGAATTCAAATAGCATAATTATCATATTTATGACTGTAAAAGCCCCTAGGGCTATCGTTACATATTTTCTGAACCACTCTCTGAAAACGGTATTAGCAGCCACGAACAGGAGGGCAAAATAGCCAAGGTAGGTTAAGGCCCCCTGGTGCATATCATACATTCCTACTAACGCCAGGCTTTTATATTGGGCAGTTACAAAGGACAGCACCATGCAAAACACCAATAAAAGTAATGGCATATTTATATATGAGGCGCGCAGTTCGTAATGGTAGGCCAGCATTTTAAAAAGCAGGCACAAAACTGCAATTACCCCCATACAGAGCAGGAATACCCATTTGTAATAGGAAAATATGTCGGTTTGAATACCGCTGTTCAATAAAGGCTCAATAATCCTGGGGGCGGTAAAATCAATAGCCTTAAACCTCACTAGAAGCGGTAATATGCCTATAAATATAATGAATAGCCAGGCTAGATTCTGGTCAACTTCTCCTATTAGATCCGGCTTATATGCTTCTCTCTTTTTTTTTCGTTTTACCATTAGGTCTTACCTCCCGCCCTTTTCCTTGGCATCAATTTGCGCCAGGTATTTTTCGGTCTCTATTGTAGCTTCGGGATTGGTGTCGTATTTCTTGCTTTCTAATAAATATAATTTCGCTTTGGCATATTCTCCCTGCAAATATAAAAACTTCCCATATTTCATCAGAAAAGTTTGATTCATTAGGAGAGCGGGGCGGGTTTCCTGCATTCTTTGCAGGCAATTAATAGCTGTGGCATAATCTCCGGTAGCTCCTGAACACATCGCAAACATATATAGTACTTGATAACTATCTTGAGAGGTTTGGTCCGTCTGGGTTAACAACGCCTGAGCTTGGGCGTATTTTTCTTCCTGCATCAGGCTCATAGCTTGTTGATAGAGCATATAATTGTCCCTGAAGACCTTGTCCTGTTCTGCTGCCACTGAAAATGCAGCAATTAGAGATATAATCGTTATTACCAGTACTGCTTCTAATATATAGTTTCTGGTTTTTCCATTTATGATTATGCTCCTCATATGCCATACTCCTTTACAAGTAGAAGTTATTTCTCCTGATATTTTCCATCCAAATTTATTATGTTCCACACTTATCTTTTTTTCCTGCGTAATTTGCTCAAACCTGGTGGACAATTTAGGAAATTGCCGTTACGCGTGAAGGTGTTAAAATGAATAGTGCAAATACATCGTTTTTATGTAGTTTACCAGGAAATTTTTCTAACAACCCGGCGTCTAATAACTAACTTGGTGAATGCATCAAGTTATTCCGGGATTGTAATTATTGACATCTGTTAATGACCTGATCGAAAAGGCCAGCAGGACGACCTGGATTCTTTCGGGGAAATGTTGCTTACTGCATCATCTCTTATCATGAATAAATTCAACTACCCGGTGAATATCCTGCGAACGATCTTTGGGACAAACCAGAATGGTATCCTCCGTTTCAACAACCACCAGATCATTCACCCCAAAGAGAACTAATTTCTTCTGACTACTTCTCCCCAGACATCCAGAAGACTCAATAGCCAAGGCATCCCCCACTAGAGTATTGCCCTGCTCATCTTGGTCAAGTACTGCCGCCAGGGCGTCCCAGCTGCCGATATCATTCCAGCCAAAGTTTCCCTCTAATACCGCCATTCGGTTGCATTTTTCCGCAATAGCATAATCAATAGAGATATTGGGGTAATTAGAATAGGCAAGCAGATAGGCTTCATTCCCTGCTTGAATCTTCGCATATAATTCCGATAAATGCTCCTGCATCAATCTCATCCATGTATCAACAGTGGCAATAAATATCCCGGCATTCCATAAAAAATTGCCGCTCTTCATATAAGCTAAGGCAGTATCTGCGGCAGGTTTTTCATGGAAGCCCTTCACCAAATGACTATCTTTCCCCATGAACCTTTCAATATAGCCATATCCAGTCTCTGGATAAGCGGGCGTAATTCCAATTGTTAATAGATATCCGTCTTTAGCCAAGTCTTCTGCTCTATATATAATACGGCGAAACTCTTCATCATTCTCGATATAATGATCAGCAGGGAAAATCCCCAACACTTCATCACGCTCATAGCTGCCAGATGCCAAAACCAGGCCAATCGCTGGTGCCGTATTGCGCCCCATTGGTTCAGAAAGTACAGTAAATTTCACGCCATTCTTTTCAGCTTCAATCGAAGCCTTTTGGGCATCACCACAGACTACCAGCAAAGACCCCAATGGCTGCAAACGCTGCAATGTCGCTGCAAGCAAGCTTCCCCGTCCCATGAAATCGCATAGCTGTTTGGGACGTTTTTCAGTGCTTACCGGCCATAGGCGTATGCCTTTACCCCCGGCTAATATGACGGAGATCATTATGCTTCCTCCCCTACCGAGTTATCCATTTGTCTTTCATTTCGCAAACAAATTATTCAAAACCTCGATATATTTACTAATAGCCGATTGCTTCGTAAATTCCTCTTCATAAGCCCTACGAGCCCTTATTCCTGCATCGTTCAGTAATTTCGGCGATTCAATTAACTTAGAGATAATTGGCGTTATGTCTTTAGTTTGATAAGCTGACCAGCCACAATTGTTGTTTCTAACCAATAAATCGAGATCATCACCCTCCGATGCTAACGCCAAAATTGGTCTTCCTCCTGCTAAAATCGGATATGTCTTGGATGGAAATGCTAACCCGACCGCTTGAGATTCTAGCGCAATCACACATATATCTGCTGCGCAGAGCATCTCATTTACCATTTCTTTGGGCTGATATGGCAGGAATCTGACATTATTTAAGTTGAATTTCTCTGCTTCAGATTGCAGATAGGGCAGTTTATCACCGGATCCCACAAAAACAAAAAAAATCTCTTGTCCTTGCATTTCCCGAGCAGAATCGATCAACCACTCTAGGTTATGCATGATCCCCATATTCCCAGCATAAAGAACCAAAAAATCCGATCCAAACCCATTTTCCCTCCGGAAGGAATTGTCCCGAGAACCCGGAGTAATAGTCTCCACTGACCAGTTAGGTATTACAATTATTTTGTCAGAACCTATTCCCTTTGGGGTAGATAAATAATGTCTCATGTTTTCAGTCAAAACTACAATCTGGTCAGCTCTGTTAAATATGTATCTATTAACTCTATCCCATAAACGAGTTAAGAATCCTTCTTTTAATCTACCACTTCGAATCAATATATCGGGATGCAAATCATGTAAAATATATAAGAACTTTGCCCGCCATTTACTTTTAAACCATGCACCATAAAATCCTACAAACGGTGGATTAGAAAATGTAAGGATGACATCATATCTTTCCTTACGACTTAAGCTGATCAATTTAAACAAAGTGGCTACACCAAAACCCAGATATCCCTGTATCCGTGTTATCATTGAGGCCCGGCCTTTTGCTCCCGCAGTTCCCACGCGATGAATCCTCAAATTAGGTTTTTCCTCAAAAGTAAGGGCTTCAACCGCATCGTGAGTATAACTTGGTTTACCACAAATAACTGTAACACTCATCCCACTGTCCGCCAGTCCTTCACAAAGCGAGGTTAGAATTTGGCCAGAAACGGCTACATCAGGATCATAATATTGATTTATTGCCAGTATCTTAATCATTTATCAAATACCTTATAATTAATTTTGCATATTTATAATAAAAGAAGTTTAAATAAATTTAAACTCAAAACTGTATACTGTAATTATCAATATGAAAATTATAAAATGAATAATATGGTTTTAAACCGAGAGAAGTCCAAACGCCCTGTACTGCGAAATTGTCAAATTGAGTGCTTATAATAAATAGTTTTTCTTTCTCATGTAGTGCATAATCAATGCAAAATTTTATAATTGCTTTGTATGCACCCAGATTGCGATAGTCGTCAGAAACTGCACCAAGTATTCCATTAATAGTAAAATTGTCCTCCTCAATGGAATGAAACCCAACTAGTTCGCCATTATATTGTGCAATGGCAAGAGTATTAGGAACATATTTTTCAAAAATACCAGCAAGCCAATTTTCATAAATCATTGAGGCTTTTTGTTCAGTAACCGAAGAGATGTGATACTGCCCAGAATACTGTGCAAAGGAACGCTTAGCTATGGCTCTTAACTGCATTGTGTGTTTTTCTATATATGTCTCATCCGCAAAAAATATTTCCAGTTTATTATTTTTAATTGTTGTTAGCTTTGAACGAATGCAATTATAAGCTACTGTACCGCCGCAAAAGGCCATGTTGCGGATATATCGATTATAACTCTTGATAACATCCACAAATTGTGAAGGAATTCGAATAATATGATACCCTTTAACATCATGAATATATTTCGATAGATGTTCAAATAATTTATCAATAAAAACACATTGGCTTTCACTATGAGTCGTTTCGATCCTGCTAAAGTAAAATTTAGTTACATAAATTGGAATGCCATATATAGAGCTTAACGTTTCAACCATGCTCGATTTGTATCCATATAGGTTGTTTTTATGTTCAACTTTATAAGTAAGATCATTTTTTTGAGAAGAAATCATCTTTTCTAATATTCCATAATCGTTATTAACATGGCATTGTACTAATATAGACATATCATCTCTGTAAGAAATCATCGCCATTATCTTACCTCTCACTTACAATCATAAAACTTCTTGATGCTTTGAACCGTTTCAATTACTTGCTTTTTTCCTAAACCAAAATACATTGGTAGTCGTAAAAGCCTTTCGCTTTCCTTCGTAGTATATCTGTCATATCCGTGGAAGCGGCCATATTTTAAACCTGCCGGAGAGGAGTGCAGCGGAATATAGTGAAACACGGAAGTGATGCTATGACTTTTCAAATAATTGATTAACTTGCTTCGTTCTGTTAGATCTTTGGTCTTTATATAAAACATATGGGCATTTTGTTTGCAGTACTCAGGTATAAATGGCAGTTCAATCAGTCCCTTATCTTTTAATACGGTAAACTCTGCATAATATGTATTCCAGGAATCTAGCCGATCTTGGTTAATTTCATCAGCAATTTCCAACTGGGCATATAAATAAGCAGCATTTAAGTCACTGGGAAGATAGGAGGAACCTATGTCCACCCAAGTATATTTATCAATCTGCCCTCTCCAAAACTGGCTCCGGTTAGTGCCTTTCTCCCGAATGATTTCAGCGCGCTCAATTTGCTCCTGATCCTTGATCAGGAGAGCACCACCTTCACCACAGGAAAAGTTTTTCGTCTCATGAAAACTGTAACAGCCAAAGTCGCCGATGCTGCCAAGCGCTTTCCCCTTATAGGTAGATTTGACTGCCTGGGCAGCATCCTCGATTACAAAGAGCTTATATTTCTTTGCCAGTTTGCAGATTTCATCCATTTCGCAGCTTACACCGGCATAATGGACCGGAACTATGGCCTTGGTCTTAGATGTAATGGCAGCTTCAATTAAGCTCTCATCAATATTCATTGTATCTGGGCGTATGTCCACAAAGACAATTTCAGCCCCGCGCATTACAAAGGCATTGGCAGTGGAAACGAAGGTATAAGAGGGCATTATGACCTCATCACCCTTTTTGATATTGCATAGAATGGCGGCCATCTCTAGCGCATGAGTACAGGAAGTAGTAAGTAAGGCCTTGGGCGTAGAGAACTGAGTCTCCATCCACGTTGAGCATTTTTGGGTAAATTCTCCATCGCCACAGATTTTGCGATTGGCAATAGCTTTATGCATATATTGTATCTCTTTGCCCACAAAGGGGGGAACGTTGAAATTGATCATGCTATAGAAACTCCTCCGGTCTTGAATTAATAGATAATATTGCTCTCTTTAGGGCTTTAGCAGCGATCTCTTTTTAGGTACTCTGTATTTATAGCAGTGATTTCCAACTCTCCGCGATAGACGCAACCCACTGCAGTCTATTAATCTAACAATCTAACTTCTTTTTCGAAGTGAGTTTTAATATTGCACATGCGTATCCAAGGGCAAACAATAATCCCACAGAACTATAAACTGTACTAGAAAGCATTTCTCCCGGTACGAGAGATATGATATAAAGAAGCATACATGCAACTATCTTATCACTTTTCCCTTTTCTATATAGGAAAATTACCAGAATTAATACAATAAGCACGAACAAAATGGCAATTAAATACCCAAAATCAGCGATAAGTTCCAGAATTATGTTATGGGGATACAAACCATATTTTAAGGTATAACCCATCGGTCCTAGCCCAGTGAATGGAGCATTATTCCCCTCTTTGATTGCCATCTTGTATTGAAACATTCTATCCCAATTAACCATAGCAAGCGAGGGTGTTTGATTGCCTTCTGCTTGAGGATTTTCTGGTGTTTCTGTTAGAACCTTTTGAATATCTTTAGTCGGTGATGCATTCTCGGCAAGATTAGAAATCAATTCCTTATCTTTCTCCTGCATTTGAGCTGATTGAATATTCTTGTTCTTTAAATCATTTATAAATATATTCATTCGATATAGTCCCGCTGAAGGTGGCGAATAAACTAAGAGCAAGAATAAGAGTATGAAGGCCATGATTGTGAATAACCAGAATATGGTCTTATCTTTCTGTTTTTGAACCAATACATACACTGTAAAAAAGAAAAGGAATACCAGCATGCACACCAAAGGCCCTTTAGCACCAGTAAAAACAATTGCCACCCATAGTATAATTATAAGAACAATATTCAGATAATTATTTTTTCCCTTATATAGAAACAAGTCTATTATACAAAAAATAAGAATTGGCACTAATGTGTAGCCAAGTACCAAATAATCTAATGTGCCCAAATTATTCAATTTTTCAACAAATGAAGGAGTAATAAAAAGGCGGATAATATAGTACAGCATCAAAGGTGCAATTATTAAAGCATACCATTTGAAGCATTTAATAAAAGTTTCTTCGGTTCGTTCAATTGCAATACTAATTGCAAAAATGAAGGCTGGAATACAATAAATCCCAAAAGTCCCTAAAGTGAAAACTATTGTATGTTGAATTCCGAATTGAAGCATGGCGACAATAAAAACTAAAATCCAAAGTGTTGGAATACCGCAAAGAGCAATAATTTTCTTTCTTTCTCCCAGA
The DNA here is from genome assembly GCA_963665865.2 of Syntrophomonadaceae bacterium. GTDB lineage: Bacteria > Bacillota > Syntrophomonadia > Syntrophomonadales > Syntrophomonadaceae > PHAA01. The sequence continues at coordinate 3,284,833 of CAXXWF010000001.1, forward strand.
TTATCCTGACACAGAAATATTAGTTTAATTAATGAGAGACCAAAAAATACACTAAGAATAATGATTGAAATCAACCTACGCATGTCATCAAAAGCCTGCAAGTCAAAATAGAATAAAATCATATTAACAAAACCACTGCTCATCAAACAGATAGGCATTAGCAATGTTATAATTGCATTTATTTTTTGTTTCAAAATTAATCTCCTAACTCTTGTAACCCATATGATTTAAAGACAAGATAATTATTAAGCTAAATTCATGTTATATAATTCTTCCCAAGATGCCAAACTATATAAAAGGTACTGCAGATTAAAATCATTGTTATGACTTAAATTAAGTTCCTTTAAAATCGTTGACTTTGCTATCTTCTGTTTAATATCTTTATTCAATATTTCCGCCCATTTTTTGTAGGGCGCTGCAAAGCCAATCTTAGTTTTTCGCCAGGTAATGCTATCTGGCATCCTCCCATTCATAGTTTGGCGCAAAGCCCATTTGGTATATCCATCATTGATTTTATCATCCGGTTGTAAGCAAATGGCTGTTTCAATAAGCTTGTGATCAACAAACGGGACCCTAGCCTCAACTGACCATGCCATTGAATTTCTGTCTTCATATTTTAACAGTGCAGGCATACAGTACTTAGTAACCTCACTTATTTGCAATTCCCTCAGACTTCTGTAAGCATGGCAATTGCTTCTCAATGTATTTAAGCCGTGTGCAAGAGCTTCATCCGGAATAGCTCCCCACTTTCTCTTATTTTTTAAAACTCGAAGCCATGGCAGTAAAAAATAGCCAGAATACATTATCATTGTAGGGAAGCTGATCTTTGAATTATGAACTGACTCTATAAAAGCCCTGCTAGCTTTAAAAACTCTTCCTCTTCTAATACAATCCATAAAATATGGAGGATAATACCGTTCATAACCCAATAAAGTTTCATCCCCCCCTTGTCCGTCAAGCATTACCTTTAATCCGGCTTCTCGCGCGGTCTGCATCACACAAAATTGCATGAATATTGATGGTCCTCCAACCGGTTCTTCCTGAAACATTTGACAGGCATGCCAATGCTCAAGAAAATCATCCGCGGACGGCTTTACTGGATGCCAAATCAAAGAAGAATTCTCAACTACTTCGCGCGCATATTCACTTTCGTCATTGGCAGGGTCTTCGGATTGGGCAGTAACGGCATGGAACTGTTTCCCATTGTAATCCAACATATGTCGGCCTGCCAGAGTAGCAATAGAAGAAGAATCCAAGCCCCCGCTCAAACAGGTGCCAACCGAAACATCACTGCGCAGGTGCAGCAAGACCGATTCCTCAAAACATTCTGCAAATTCTTCAATAGTGGACGTCTTTCCTGCCGTAGCTTTTGACAAATCATAATATCGTTGAAATTCTTTGGAGCCATTCAGTAGATTATAATACATATAGCAACCCGGCTCTATCTGATATATATTTTCATAGAAAGTTGCTTCGCTATGGTCATTAAAGCCCATTAAAAAATCAACCACCGTTGCAAGCTTGGCTCTCCGCGCAATATGCACATCTTCTAATAATGCTTTGATCTCTGACGCAAAAACAAAGTATCCATTCAGATCATAGTAATATAAGGGCTTAATACCAAAACGATCTCGGCATAAGTATAATTCGTGGCTTTTTTTGTTATAAATCGCAAAGGCCCACATACCTCTGAACTTATTTAGTGCCATCTTCCCCCATGTCTCCCAGGCAGCTAATATGACCTCGGTATCGCTTTGGGTCATAAAATGTGCATTGTATCTGTCCTTTAGTTCATTCCTAATTTCCAAATAATTATATAGTTCTCCATTATATGTAATAACCCAATCTCCCCTGTGCATTGGCTGGTTACCATTGTCAGACAAATCTATAATTGATAAACGATTATGGCCCATACTGATGAGATCATCTGACCACGAGCCATTGGTGTCAGGGCCACGATGATGCATACAGGAAATCATTTTATTGACCAGTTCTCTCCTATTATCTAAAGAGTGCCGTTTATTTATTACCCCGGAAATACCACACATCTATTTAGCCACCCTAAAAATATTTTTTAACTCTGCTCCTGAGACTCGGAAAATCAAAAATAAATACAGTGAATATAACAATAAATCACTAACCATCAAGAACGATATTGAGCGATACGCATCGTGCATTGTTAGGCTTAGACCTAAAGAAGCAGATGTAATAACCAGAGCTATTAGCTGCCACAGGGCAGATATTTCCTGCCGGTTTACCGCTCCGAAAACTATGCTTAAAGGAGATGCCACAAATCTTAACGCAATATCAGGGGCCAGTATTCTAGAAAATTCGCCAGCTGTCGTCCAATTTGATCCAAAGAAAAAAGTAAACAGCCATGGCCCCAATAGCATTATTATCAGGCAAAAAGGTCCAGCAATCATCAATAGTGCTTTACATGTCTGCTGAACAATTGCGGCAATACTCCCAGTTCGATTGTATTCCACCGCTATTTTCTGAAAATACACTTGAGCAACTGCCGCACCTATAAGGCTGGCTGGTAGTGATAATAACCTCACGCCTAGCGAATATTGTCCCGTAATACCAAGATTAAAATATTTCGCAAAAAACATAACCGGTAACGCCACGGTAAGACTATCTAAGATAGACGGAAGCATACTATAAATTGGGTATTTTTTGTATTTAGCAGCGACCTTTCTCAGCTCGCGCACGGAAAGACTTCTCTTCACATTGACATAATCTTCAATTGTAAACTTCTTAATTAAAAAAGAGGTTGCAATAAATAAGCCAATAAGCTGGCCTGCAATCAAACCTCCTGCGCCTAGCTTGGTTAGGAAACCAAAGCCCAATTGTGCACTAGCGGTTGCTGAACTTTGCGTTATTTGCCGTGTAGCCAATCGCTTATAATTTTTAAACCTGGTATTCCAGTAATTAAGAGTCTGGAACAAGCCCAGGCCTAAAACATTTATCGGGAGTAACCACAACCAAGTCGTAATGGCTGGTGACTTTAAAATACTGGCCACCCATTCTCCCCAAATAATTATTATCACTAAAACAGTTGCTGTTGATACTACTGTCCATAATAGTGATGCTAGAATTAGATTACTTGCATCTTCATCTTTTTCGGGGAGTACTATCGCCAATTCATAGCGGCCACAACATATTACCGCCAAAATTCCTATTATAGAGGTATATATTCCCAGAACCCCAAAGTCCCCCGGTGTATATATCCTTGTTAACACTGGCGTAATAATAATTGTCAATGACTGCGCAAAAGCAGTGCCAGTCATCAGCGTCACGACATCTCTGACGAAGCCACCTTTTGGCAGGAGTTTTTGGATGGTTTCTGATAATCTTCCCATATAGTTTTATATGTTTGAGGTAAAGGGTGGAGCACCCTACTCCTCTCTCCTAACTTCTTTTTTAATAACTTCGCAGATGGTTGCTACGCCCTGCTCTTCCAGATATGGATGAATCGGCAGCGCTAATACTTTGTCGCATAAACTCTCGGTCACCTTCAAATCGCCCACTGTGCAGACCACATCGGCAAATGCAGTCTGCCGATGCATGGGTTTGGGGTAATAGATCATGGTCGGGATGCCCTGTTCTTTCATTTTCTCCTGTAGAGCACCCCGCTGCTCTTTGTTTCTTAACTGAATTGTATACTGAGCGTAGCTTGAATAATAGCCTGCTGGGATGGTCGGAGTTTTAACTATATTTTTTAATTGATCGTCATAAGATTGCGCCACCTGGTAAACTTTGGCTAGTTCATAGTCTTTGAAGGCCTGGAATTTGACCTGCAGGATGGCTGCCTGCAGTGTATCGAGGCGCGAGTTCATGCCGATTCTAACGTTGTCATAGCGAGAACTGCCTTTCCCATGAATGCGGATGGACTGTATTTTATCTGCCAGCTCATCATCATTAGTAAATACGGCTCCACCGTCACCGTAACAGCCTAGTGGCTTGGCGGGGAAAAAGGAGGTGGTAGCTGCATGACCAAGGCTACATGCGCGGCGTCCATTAAGCATTCCGCCAAAGCCCTGCGCGCCGTCTTCGAGTATGAGCAGATTATATTCTTGGGCTATTTTTTCAATCTCGGGGTATTTGGCAGGGAGGCCAAACAGGTCCACGGGGATTATAACTCTGGGTAAATACCGGCCTTCTTTTATAGTTTCTTTTATGGCTGTTTCGAGCTTGATCGGATCTATATTAAAAGTATCAGGATCTACATCGACGAATACAGGCTTAGCTCCGACCAATGAAACAACTTCACCAGTGGCGAAGAAGGTAAAGTCGGGAACAAATACAGCATCCCCAGCTTTTATGTCCCAGGCCATCAATGTCATACTGAGGGCATCGGTACCATTGGCACAAGCAATACAATGTCTGACGCCGACATATGCAGCTAAACTCTGTTCAAGTTCATTGACCTGGCGGCCCATAATAAAGTTGCCTTCGTTCAAAACGGTCTGAATGGCCTGATCAATTGATATCTTTAATTCCTGGTATTGGTTTTTCAGGTCTCGGAATTGCATCAACTTACCTCGATTCGATTATGGTCTAGAGCTTAGTCCGTTTTCAGTCTGTTTATATTTTCTATGACAGACTTCACAAACCAGATCTTGATCTAATTTCTGCCCGCATTCGCATACCCATCCAATTTGCCGTGCGGGGATACCAACCATTAGTGCGTGGTCAAGAACATCATTGCAAACAGCTGCACCCGCTGCGATAATGGCATATCTGCCGATGATATTACCACAGACAATTGTAGCATTTGCTCCGATGGAAGCGCCTTCCTTAACTAGTGTCCTTATATAGCCCGCTGCTCCTTTGGGGTATTTGCTTCTAGGTGTGAGGTCGTTAGTAAATACCATGGATGGCCCGCAAAACACATAATCCTCCAGTTCCACACCTTCATAGACGGAGACATTATTTTGTATTTTTACGTAGCTACCGATCCTTACGTTATTAGATATATTTACGTTCTGGCCAAGGGAGCAACCTTCCCCGATGACAACTCCGCTCTGGATATGGCAAAAATGCCATATCTTTGTGCCCCGACCGATGGTTACGTTTTCGTCTATATAACTGCTTTCATGAACAATAAATTCGGTCATTTATCTAAACCTTTCTTTGAAATCCATTGTGCTACACTTATCCATCGGCAATCGCACACTTACACCTTCGGCTGCTGATTTATATATTGCCAGTACAAGCTCTAAGGCACGCCTACCATCTTCGGCGGTAACGTAAGGCGATCTATTATTTTGGATGGCATCAATAACATCTGCGTATAGAGGTATATGTCCAAACCCGTACACATTAGGTGGATTCTCGTGGCATTTTGCTTTTATTTCTTCTGCATCATCCAATAAATCTGAAAAGCGCCACTCTTCAATAAGATTTACGGATTGTCCTCCAGCTTTTACTGTGCCTTTTTCCCCGAATAGATATAGCGTTTCCTCTAGATTTTCGGGATAAATATCAGTCGTGCCTTCAACAATTCCATAGCTGCCATTCGAAAATCTAACTATAGCGATACCCAAATCTTCAGCCTCAATATAATCATGGTTAAGCTTGTCCGTCATACCTGCAACTTCTACAACATTGACGCCCATCAACCAACGCAGCAGATCTATGTTATGGATGCACTGGTTCATTAAAGCACCACCATCTTGTTCCCACGTGCCACGCCATTTTGCACGGGAGTAATACTCGTAATCGCGGTGCCAGCGTATATGTGCTGTCCCATAGAACAATCTTCCAAACCGCTTTTTATCTATAGCTTCGCGAATCTTTTGTATTGACTTATTGAAGCGATTTTGATGACAGGCACTCACCTTAACACCTCTTGCTTCAGCTTTTATGATGATAGCATCGCTATCAGCTAGAGAAAGCGTGATAGGTTTCTCTATGATTAAATTGCAGTCCTCATCAATACAATCAAGCGCTATCTGGGCGTGTTTACCACTCTCAGTAGCAATTGCAACAAGTTCTGGCTTTTCCTTTGCCAGCATCTCTCTGTAATCGGTGTATTGGTGAGTCGTTTGGGTAAGATTAAATTTTAAGATTTTGTCCTCCATATTTTCAGCTACTATGTCGCATAGGGCAATAATTTCTAGGTTGTTTGTAATAGCCGCTGCTATATGATTTGGAGAAATGCGGCCACAGCCGATTAATGCATATTTCATATAATATGTTTCACTCCTCATCTCTAATAAACTGATTCATAATGGCATTAAACTTTTTAACAGACTCAATTGTTTCAGCTCTATGTCCCACCATTACAAAATCATTTGGAACATCTCTGCAAATTGTCGCCCCCATGCCGATAGTAACATTCTGGCCAATAGTTATCCCGTTAATCAGAGCACTATTAGGTGCAATCCAACAGTTGGCTCCAATTCTGGTACTCCCACTCACTTCTGCGCAGGCAATGATTGCTGTGTTTTCGCCGATTACGCAATTATGGGCAATATGAACCAAGTTATCTATCTTAACGCCGGAACGAATGACGGTAGGGTCTATGGTCCCGGCGCAAACGGCAGTAAACTCACCAATCTCTACATCATCTTCGATTACAACACCACCTATATGTGGAAGCCTCTGATACATGTTGTTGTTATCTTTCTCAAATCCAAATCCCCAGCCGCCAATTACACAATTCTCTCTTAGAACGCAGTTGTCACCAATCACCACATGTTTTCTTATTTTGGCCCCCGTCATAATACAACAATTATTTCCAATAACAACATCGTTATCAATGTAGCAAAATGGCTCAATAACAGTATTCTCACCAATCTTTACTGTTTCTCCGATTATACTGTTATTGATAGTCTTAAATCCGTTTGAATTAAGCACGGTACATTTCTTTACAATAAAATTAAGTGCTTCTGCAAAATCAAGCCGTGGGTTCTCTCCAAAGATCAAAACGTTATTTGTAGAATCTGTTTTCCCTTTATAGTCGGTATGTAAGAAAATACAGCAGTCTTTTAAGATCTTGATGGTTGCCAGATGGCTTTCTGCATACTTTTTTATGAATAATATTGTGCTATTCTTTGGATTATTCAATGTGGAAGCACCAATTATTGTTTTACTCGCTTCAACATTCTCAACATCCCTATTTTTAAACAGAGTTAGGATAACATCTGTTCCAATTTCGATAATCATATTTTAAATATACCTCTATCTGCCTGAGTCAAGCGAAAGTCTCTGGGCTGTTCTGGTATGACTTCCTCTAATGCCCTTATGTTTTTTTCTAATTCATAGTATATTTCATCATTTTTCCGGGATAGAAATTGTAGCAAGATATCCTTCATTGGAATTTCGACCTTTTGATACCAGATCGGGTGGGTTAAAATTTGCAGCTTATTATAATCACCGCTTTGAACAATTGAAATAACATCCTCACGCCAATTCATGCGCGAGTCGGAAAGATATTTATATTCATTAAAAAATTTTTTTGAATAGCTGTTTACTGTATCCCCAAAGTCAAAGTTTCCCTCTAGGGCTAATTTAGATGGTCGATGCATGGAAAGATAATCATTCCCTCCATTTACAATTTGCGAAAATAAGTTGAGCTCACTTTTAGCATTTATTTCGAAATCGTCTTTGTTGTTGATTATATATTTGGTTTCATCAAAATGCAGTCCAATAGCATGTCCTAATCCTTTTATTTTGTGAATGATATCTAACGATTTTTGCGAAAATACATTGTAGAAGTTGCTACTCAATAAAATGAAATAGGTGGATGATACCCCTAAAGAGTTTTCGAATTCAGCAAATTCCAAGGCCTTAGTTAAGTCGGTATCAACATCATGGCGCAGGATGGCAACACGCTCAAAATCATCGCAATTATAGTAATTTGCATTGGTATAATTGTTTTCTGTTAAGAGCAGAACTAAATTTGCGTAGCTACTATATGTAAAATTCACAGTTTTGACCTCCTAGAGCAGTTCTATATTTTCTCTATTCTTTACGTTTTTCATGGCGTTTTTGGTATCGAATATGACTTTGGCATTTTTCTGTACAAAATTGTAGTCGACCTTAGTATGAGCGGTGGTGATTACTACGAGGTCGGCTGTTTGTATTTTTTCTGAGCTGAGCTCCGTTAGGCCAGTTATGATTCTTCCGTTATCATTGAACTCGCTGACATAGGGGTCATAGTATTCAACTTCGGCACCAGTTTTATGGAATTCTTCAATGACCCGAATGGCAGGGCTTTCCCTGTAATCATCAATATCCTGTTTATAGGCTACTCCCAGAACTAACACCTGCGATCCATTGAGGGCTTTTTTAAAGCGGTTAAGAATTTTTCCAGCACGTTCTACGGTATATTCGGGCATTTTATCATTGACCATCATGGAGGCTTCGATCATGGAGGTATGGAATCCGAATTCTCTAGCTTTCCACGAAAGGTAGTAAGGGTCCAGAGGAATACAGTGTCCGCCAAGACCGGGTCCAGGATAAAACGGTGTGAAGCCAAAAGGTTTGGTCTTCGCAGCTTCGATCACTTCCCAAATATTAATGTCCATCTTGTTACAAAGCATGGCCAGTTCGTTGATAAGACCGATATTGACGTTGCGGTAGGTGTTCTCCAGTATTTTTTCCATTTCGGCAACCTTGGGAGAGCTAGCTTCAAATATTTCTCCCTCTAAGACGTTGCGATACATGGCAGCGATTACTTCAGTAGCATCACACCCCACTCCACCAACGACCTTGGGGGTGTTTTTGGTCTGATATATTAGGTTGCCAGGATCAACGCGCTCTGGAGAGAAGGCTAGATAGAAGTCTTCTCCGCACTTAAGTCCGGAACCCTGTTCGAGTATGGGCAGGATCAGCTCTTCAGTAGTGCCTGGATAGGTGGTGGATTCGAGAACGATCATGCTGCCCCTTTTTATGTATTGGGCGACAGCGGTGGTGGAGTCTCTGACGTAGCTGATGTCGGGTTGCTGGTATTCGTCCAGCGGAGTGGGTACTGCAATGGCGACAAAGTCTACATCGCGTATAAAAGAGAAGTCGCTGGTGGCACTGAGCATACCAGTCGCTGCGAGTTCATTGAGCTCATTGTCTACGACATCGCCAATGTAGTTGATTCCCTGATTAACCATATCAACCTTCTGGGACTGGACGTCAAAGCCGATGGTTTTATAACCGGCTTTGGCTTTTTCAACGGCCAGGGGCAGACCGACATAACCAAGACCCACAACTCCAACTATGATTTCTTTGTTGGCAATTTTGATAAGCAATTCTTCTTTAATAGACATTAGTTGTCCCCTCTCATTGACTATTGCGATTTTTTTTACAATTGTTTTAATTCAATATTATTTTCTATGACTATTTTCTTAAATTTTTGTGTTGTCTTCAATAGAGCGAGAAATACAGGCAATTATTCATATAGCCTTGCAGCAATTTTTTTATAATCTAAAAGCTCCCGGGCAATCTTATCGGAATTCTCACCCATCATTTTTAATACACTCGGGTCATCTGCAATTTCTTGAAATACTCGCATCATATCTTCTACGCTTACTATATAGTATCCATTACCTTGTAGATATGGCTCGTGGCTTTTATACGGATAGATCATTATTGAACATCCACAACATATTGCATTCTGCAACGTTGCCGATTGCCCGCCAGGTTGAACATAGACATCCGCTGCACATAGATATTCCAGCAGTTCATCTGCCGTTTTCCATCCTGCAAAGAATACCCTAAAATCAGCTTCTATTAACGGTTCAACCGCTTCGCGAACATCCATCGTCATGCTGCCGATAATTACCAACCGTATTTTATCTGATTTAACTTTTGAGAATGATTTTAAAATATCCGCGGTCCGCTTATACTTATCCATTTTCCCCGAGTGAATAAATAGAACCTGGTTGTCATTTAACTCCAAACTATTACGAATTTTTTCTCTCTTAATGTGGCGCTCCTCTTTCGAAAAGATTATCCCTCCCAATGGGTAAAACTCCATTTTCTCTTTTGGTACATGGTACATTGATTTTAAAAATTCCCCGCACTCAAAAGACAAATAAAATACTTTATCAATACTAGGAAGGCTCTTTCGAAAAATTGCTCGATAGAATAACTTATGCAAAAAATATTTTGAAATAAAGTTCTTGGCGCTATTATTAGCATCCGCATGGCTGTCCACATATAGTTTCACAGAGGGATGATATTCCTTATATTTTGCTACACTTAAAATCTCCCAGGTTCCAATATCATGAAAAAATATTACATCTGGTTTAATTTCTTCCAATAAAAGATATAAATTTTTTACTTTCCTAATTTTCTTAGAAATAAAAGAGTTTAATATTTTAATGTATTCTAATCTAATAAGCCTTACACCATTATCCATAAAATAATCTTCTGGTAGACCATAAACTATTTCTCCCTTATAGAATTTACTACAACTTGCAATGAAAGTTACATTGTGTCGATCTTTGGCATTTTGATCAGACAGCTGATTTCCTTGATATGTCATATTTTCGGTAAATGGTCCTACAAGGCCAATATGTATTATTTTCATTTCTTAAATTATTCTCCACTCGCATTTTCCCACTGACTTTATTTATTTCGATTCACTGCTCTGTTAAGAATTCTAATAGTTTATAAAAGTATAATCTATTAGAATATCGGCTTTGCGCATATTTCCTGCATGCTTCTGCTCGCACTTTTGTCTTTATTGGTGTATTCATGATCGATATTGCAAGCGCATTGATATCTCGCGGGCGTACAAATTCGCCAAATTCTTGAGATGCCACATATGGTGTCCCAGAAATATTGAATCCGCAAATTGGTGTTCCACACCCCAAAGCTTCAAGACATACATTAGGCATCGCATCCGCTAGACTTGTACACACCAAAAGATCTGCTAGAGAATAATATGTTGCTAATTCATCTTGATCTTTTACATATCTGATAGGAATAACATTCTGTGGACAATCTTTTGCTTCACAATTAAAACCAACATTGATAAAAGAAATCTTTTCGTTAATGAGCAATTCAGATGCCGAAAAGAAATATTCAACCCCCTTACGTTCATCTGAAGACTTAGCAACGTTCAAAATAATTTTATTATCAACCGGTATTCTTAAATATTCTCTTAGCTCATCTGTCGCCCTTATATAAAATGTATTGTCCAAATCAATACCGGTATCTATTTCAATTAATCTTTTATCCCCAATTAAAGCAGACTGTCTTGCAATTGAAATTACATATGGGGCACTTATAAATACTATATTGCTGTACTCTTTATATATTTGGGCTTTTTTTGCAAATATTCTACGAGACTGATCAAAAAACAAACTCTTTGGGTAATCTGACACTCTAGGGCATTTTTCACATTGAGTTCTGTATTTTTCACAATCATATGAATAACAACACTTACCTAAAAAGGGATACTCATCCATCATTACATATATTGTTCGAATCTTATTTTTTTTCAAGTAACCTAGAAGGCAAAATTCATTCAAATAATATCCATGCAGGTTTAATAAAAAAACTGCGTCCGGTTTATAATTATGTATTAATCTTAATAAATTGTTGGTAGCAATATTAGAGAAAAAACCTTGTAATCCTGTTAATCGAGCAAGCGCAGCATGAGCATACACTTCAAAATCCGTATCTATTTTAAATAGATCTTCTTCATCCGGATAACAATTACCCCGACCATAACAGACAATTGATTCATGCCCTTTTTCTTTTATAAATAAATGAAGATTGTAGGCGATTTTCCCTGTACTCCCATTTTTGCAAACTGAATTAATTATTAATGCTCTCACTTACTTTTTCTCCCAAATCTTTTTAGAAACGAACTTTGTAAATTGTAATATTCTCTACACATTAAAACTATTATATTCCGGGGTTTGTAGCAGCAGGTATGTTATCGTGTTCAATAATTGGCTAACAATAAAGATTGCCTAAGTATTTGAATCCCATATATTTCTTTATTAAATTAATCTTTTACCCGATACTCCCTTACATACCACTCATAAGTACTGCGGATACCATTATATAGAGAGATCTTAGCTTCCCACCCCAATTCCTGCATTTTTCTTAAATCCAGTAATTTCTGTGGAGTGCCGTCCGGTTTATCTTGATTTAGCTGTAATTCTCCCTGAAAACCGGTAATTTCCTTTATCAATTCTGCCAGTTCAGCAATCGTGATGTCCTTTCCGCAGCCAACATTAACAAAGGTCCCGGTTTCTTTATGGCTGTGATGCTCCATCAGATAAACACAGGCATCTGCCATATCGTCCACGTGGAGGAATTCACGTTTCGGTGCTCCACTCCCCCAGATTTCTACTGCTGCCGCATTGTTTATTTTCGCTTCATGAAATTTTCTGATCAGTGCTGGCAGTACATGAGATGTGTCCAAATCGAAGTTGTCATTGGGCCCATACAGATTGGTGGGCATGACTGACATGAAGTCGGTTCCATATTGCCGATTATAAAATTCACACATTTTTAAGCCGGAGATCTTGGCGATGGCATAGGCTTCATTGGTTGCCTCCAATGATCCACTCAGCAGATATTCTTCCTTCAGCGGCTGTGGTGCCAATTTTGGATAAATACAGGAGCTTCCTAGAAACAGCAATTTCTTGACACCATTTAAATAGGCTTGATGAATGATATTGGTTTCAATGACGAGATTGTCATAAATAAATTCTGCCGGATAAGCATTGTTAGCTTGAATGCCGCCTACTTTGGCAGCTGCCAGGAAGACATATTCCGGCTGCTCAGCGGCAAAGAACTCTTCTACATCGGCCTGTATACGCAAATCGAGTTCTCTAAACGATCTAGTTACAAGATTGCAATAGCCACCGTCTTCTAGTCTTCTTATGATTGCAGATCCTACCAATCCCTGATGTCCTGCAACAAATATTTTTGCGGCCTGTCTCATTTTTCACCACCTCTGATATCTCCCAAATATTGGCTATTCATAATGATTTTTCACTGAGAATCCATTTTGTCCGCAAAGCTCATCTTTCTTTGCTTCTTCCATGTCGACGACAATCATCATTTTGCAAAGGCTTTTCAGGTCGGTTTCAGCCTGCCAGCCTAATTGCTGCCTAGCTTTGCTGGGGTCCCCCAGAAGCAGTTCCACCTCCGTAGGCCTGAAATATCGCGGGTCAATTTCTATCAGGGTTTTTCCAGTAGATGCATCAATGCCTTTTTCATCAAGCCCTGCACCCTGCCAGAGTATATTGATTTTTAACTCAGCAAAAGCCAGTTCGAGAAATTCTCTTACGGTATGGGTTTCACCAGTGGCGATAACAAAATCGTCAGGAACATCCTGCTGCAAAATCAGCCACATGGCTTTGACATAATCACCTGCATATCCCCAGTCTCTTTTGGCATCCATATTCCCCAGATACAGTTTCTCCTGTAAGCCCAAGGCAATCCGTACTGCTGCGCGGGTGATTTTGCGTGTGACAAAGGTTTCCCCCCTTATGGGTGATTCATGGTTGAACAGGATACCATTGCAGGCAAACATATTATAGGCTTCCCTGTAGTTCACTGTAATCCAATAGGCATAAAGCTTTGCTGCTGCATAAGGACTGCGGGGATAAAATGGTGTTTTTTCATTCTGAGGAATTTCCTGTGCTTTTCCGTATAACTCGCTTGTGGATGCCTGATAGAATTTTGTTTTCTCTTCCAGTTTTAAGATTCTGATCGCTTCCAGGAGTCGCAATGTTCCCAATGCGTCGCTGTTAGCTGTATATTCCGGGGTCTCAAAGGATACCTGTACATGGCTCTGGGCAGCAAGATTATAAATTTCATCGGGCTGTATTTCTTGTACAATACGAACCAGATTGGTCGCATCGGTAAGGTCGCCAAAATGAAGCTTGAATCTGACCTCGCTTTCATGAGGATCCTGATAGAGATGGTCGATGCGCCCTGTATTAAACATGGAGGATCTCCTCTTGATCCCATGCACCTCGTATCCTTTGTTCAACAGGAACTCAGCCAGATAGGCTCCGTCCTGTCCTGTGATTCCGGTGATAAGTGCTTTTTTCATGTGGAAGTTCCTTTCATTTTAGGGTGAAACTTTCGTATTTTGATATCTCAAAGGCATCTAAGACGCTTTTCTTCTTTGGAGAAGAACCCTGGCAGTTCTAAGTAATATTGCTATATCTAACATCAGCGATTTATTCTGAGCATAAAATAAGTCGTAACTTAGTTTGTTAGATGGCTCCGTGCTGTACCTGCCTTCTACCTGTGCAAGGCCAGTTAGTCCACATATAATTTGATGTCGGTAATCAAACTCAGGCAGCTTTTCGCTGAACTCTTCAATGAAAAATGGCCTTTCCGGTCTTGGTCCCACCAGGCTCATTTCCCCTTTTAAAACATTAACAAACTGTGGTATTTCATCTAAACGGGTTGTTCTTAGAAAATTTCCTACTCTAGTTATACGGGGATCCTGTTTGTCTGCAAAAACTGGACCTGATAACTTTTCTGCATCCTGAATCATCGTTCTAAATTTATATACCTTGAACACCTTTCCCCTTATTCCCGTTCTCGTCTGAGAGTAAAATACGGAACCTGGAGAATCAATTTTGATCAAAGCAGCAATTATCAATGAAATCGGCATTAATATTATTAAAGCAACAAATGAAAATATTATATCCATCAACCTTTTTACAATTCCCGTATTACTTTCAGATAATATACCTTGTAATTGTATTATGGGTACATCTCCCGCACTCACTAACTTGGCCCGTTGCAGCAATATATCGTACACCCCAGGCACTAACATAATTATTTTACTTTCACTAATTGCATAACTAACTAATATGTTTCTCTCTTTCTGTCCAACTGAAGAACATATCAAAATTACTTCTATTTCATTTGCAATCGACGAATTAATATAGTTGCTCCAGCTGCCCTCAAAATTATCTTTGCTGTTCAGCCTAAGCTCTTTCGCTATTGTTAAGCCGTGACTTAATGAAACATTTATTGAGCTTAGAAGTTTTTTTATTTCACCAGAGTATCCAATAATAAGGGCTTTCTTCGGATACTTTATTAAGAGTCCTTTTCTCCAAACGATATAGCGCCATGTCGCCAAAAGAAATAATTGCATGACCCCCGATATTAGGAAAATGGATCTTGGAACCGCAAATTGTCTAAATAGAAATGACAAGCTGACGTTTATAATATCTGTAAGGATAACTATACACACCAGCGATGCTAATATCTCATCAAATTTGATATATACGGAGTAAAGATTATATACCATTAAAAGAATTACAAATACGCTAACAAACCAAGGCAGCATGTAATAAAAATCTTTAAGATTAAATGCTGGGAGTTCCCTTCCATAACGTAAATAGAAAGATAGAAAAAATGAAATTATATATACTGAAATATCTATAAAAGCTACAAGAACCTTATTTAATTTAATTGAAGAAGTCATACAACTGCCTCCTGGAGATAAATATTCATCTTGTTAATCATTTCTATACAATATATGCAATAAACTTTTTTAATTCGATATCTGTTTACTAATTCCCTGCAAATTTTCTATAGCTTTTCATGGTAATTTTTATGCAGATAAATATTTTCCGACTTTAGAGGTATTTTTTTGACAACCCCTTGTGGGCAATTTAGGAAATTGTCGTTATGGGATCAAGGTGTTAAAATGAATAGTGCAAATATTTAATTTTGTAAATTTACCGGACCGGGAACTTTTTTTATGGGCCGGGTGTCTAATAACTAGCCTGGTATATGTACTAGGTGATTCAGGGAGTGTAGTTTTTGACGACTGTTAAAGACCTAACCGAAAAAGCCCAGCGGGATGACCTGAGTGCTTTCGAGGAACTGGTGCTTATGTACCAGGATAGGGTTTATTCTCATTGCCATTACTTGGCAGGGAACCCTGACGATGGCCAGGATCTGGCGCAGGATGTTTTCGTTCAGGCGTTTAAAGGTATTCGATCTTTTCGTAATGATGCTGACTTTGGAACCTGGCTTCATAGAATCGCAGTAAATCTGTGGATTAATTTCTGCCGCCGGAATAATAAAGTAGTAACATTTTCACTGGATGAGCCTTTGCCGCTCCGAGACAGCGAAATAAGCCGCGAATTGGCTGCTAGCGATGAAAGTCCCCTGGAAAAGGTAGAGCGCAGCGAATTCAATGCGATGGTGGAAACCGCTCTTAACAGTTTACTGCCTGAGTTTCGAACCGTTCTGGTGCTGAGAGAAATGGAAGGATACAATTACGATGAAATTGCTGCTGCACTGGGCTGTTCTTTGGGGACAGTCAAGTCCCGGATTAATCGGGGGCGAAAGGCTTTAAAGAAGGAACTGGAAAAACAACTGAAAGCGTGATGGGCATGGACTGCAGGAAATTTGAACAACTTATATCTCCTTTTCTGGATGGTGAACTGGGACCGGTCGAAGCCGGCGCAGTAAGGTCTCACCTGTCTGTGTGTGCAGCTTGCCAGCAGGAGTATGAGGATCTGCTTCATCTTTCTGTTTCTCTCAAACAGATGGGAGACATTCTTATGCCTGCGCCAATTGGTTTTAAGGATACACTCATGCAGCGTATTAGTGAAGAAAAGGTTATTACTCCGGTTAAGACTTCTCGTTGGTTTAATCGAAGCTGGAGGCAGGCTGCGGCCGGTGCAGCTGCGGCCCTGTTGCTGATTTTCGGTGCGGCCAGTTTGAATATCAGCCCTGTTTTTCAGCTAGCGGAGAAGAATCCTATAATTGAATCACAACCCGGTGTTAGCAGCCCCGGTGTAGTGACCCCTACGAATAATGGCAGCCCTGCACAGCCTGGGGTTGTAACTCCTGGGCAGCCTGAGGGGATAACTCCTGAGGTTACAAAGGACGGTACCACTCAGCTAGCAGCTTCAGACCCTGTTGCGAATAGTTTGCGTTCTGCTCCGGTATTCTTAAATAAGGAACGAGCTATAATAACCACCATGCTAAAAGTAGACGTAAATGGATCTAACTCGGCTTTGGAGAAAGCTCTAGCACTTGCGGATAATGCGCATGCTAAAACTCAGAATCTAGGCCAATCGGTAAATGAAAATGGCAGTTACACCGCTCTTAAGATTACGGTTGCGAAGTCCTCTGCTAGTAACTTGATTAGTGAACTCAGCAGCTTGGGTACGGTAAGCAGCAAGGAAGTAGATAAGAATGATATATCTGCCCGTTATACGGAAACCCTGTCCCAATACCAGACACTGGTTACCCAGCGCGCAACTTTACAGGATGCCAGCCAGAAGGCTCAGCTGGATCAGCGGATAGAGACCCTGGAAAATCAGCTTCAGGATTGGGAGCAAAAAGCTGAGCAGGAAACCATCGTACTGTGGCTTGAAAAATAAGATTAATAAAATAGAATAAGATGTTTTATCGTAGGCGCCTGAGAGGGCGCTTTTTTGTGAGCTATATATATCATCAACCGCACTCCCCTGGCTTCCCTACTGGGTATAAATCTGGTCCAGAATCGCGGCGGTTTCGGCGCGGGTAACGGGTCGGTTTGGATCCAGGTATTCACCGGTGAATATGTTTAATAGGCCCCGTTCATACATCTGGGAAAAGGCATCCCGAGCCCAGGGTGGTACAGAAGCTAAATCTTTATACGGTAACCATTTCTGCTTCGGTTTGGTACCTGACAGATGGAAAATAATAACTGCCAGTTCACTGCGAGTTACAGCCCGATCTGGCTGGAAACTTCCATCCGGATAACCGCTGATTATGCCTTGCTCCCGGGCTGCCAGAGCCGCTTCCAAAGCCCACCAGGGAATGTCGCTGGAATCACTGAAATTGGACTGTTCGTTCATGACGGTCAGGGTCAGATACTGCATATTGGCAATCATTGCTAATAATTCCGCCCGGCTCAGGGATTGATCAGGATGGTAGCTGCCATCACCATATCCTGCGATTATTTTCCTACTGGCCAAATCTTTAATATATTTTTCTGCCCAATTACCGCTTATATCAGTAAAGCTGCCCACAGCTGGCACAGTTGGATAAGTGTTGATTTCTGTATCACTTACTTTCATCCCGCCGCTGCGCGTATCCAATGCCACCACCAGCAAGTCGGTTTCGTTCTCCAACAGGTGATATAAACGGCTGAATCGCCCGTCGGTAACTATGATGCGCTCGTGACTGCCATCTTTGCGGTACAGGTATAAGCGATCCGCTGTAGTATAGCCCTGAAGAACTAAGACCCCGTTTAAAGCACTAGCCGTTATTTCTAAATCGGGTGCCGCCTTTTGATCCGAGCTCACATTTGCTTCTACTCCTGCTAATACCTGCGGCCAGGGTGACGGAGATAGTAAGGTAGTGAGGTCAACTTTCTCGCCCGCCCTTAGATCCTCAGCATTTATACAATAACCGCCTTTGCTGATGCGGGTAGAACTGCTGTAGGTATATTCAGATCCGTCGCTCATTACCAGAGTCTTAGTATCCGAATTAACTGAAGCCAAGGTTTTTACCGTTTCTTTATCAATTTCAGCCAAATCAATCCGCCATGCCTGTTTTTCAGTCGGATCGCTAATAATCCGCACCCAGCTGCCGGAGATAATAGCTGCGGAATCCAACGGAATCCCATACCCGAACACCTCAGTCTGCTTATCAAAGGTATAATCTTGGGATTGGTTGTTAGAGTCTATTATGTAGAGACTTTTTTGCTGGGTACTAGCATATACCACCCGCCCGTAACTTACATTACTAAAGGCCTGCAGTTGAATGATGCTAGGTCGATCCGGCATCAGCAGGGCTCTAACCCAAATCCCGGCTTTTAGTGCTTCTAGCGATACCTCTTGTCTGTCCATATATATAGTGGTACCAGGAAAAAGCTGGTAGGTTTGACCCGTATCCAGGGTGATCTTCTCCTCTTTAGTATTAACTGAAGCTACTTGCCCTATGGCCATGGGTCTTTCCAGCATTAAAGATTGCACCACCTGGGTTTGGGGAGAGACCTGCACGGTAACTTTGGTTCCGGGCAAAAGTTTTTCTAAATCATTTTGTTCTGCCGAACCATAAGGAGTATCCCGAGCTGTGCCGTCCAGTATTTTATCCTGATAGGATATAGCCGCCCAAGGGGCCAATTTGTATGTATTTGGGTCGCGCAGGAGCTTAACCTCTCGGGTTGCAGGGTTAACCTCAGCGATGAAACCACTTATTTCCTGGTTGTTTGCCTCCAGCTTCCACAGGGTTTGGAGAGCCGGGTTTATGCTGGCCTGCAACTCCGATCCGGGTGGAATATCGATGATACTGGCTGCCGGCTGGCCGTTCACCATAATACCACCAGCAGCAGCCCGAGGATCCAGATAATAGCCTCCTTCTCTCACTCCGGTATTCATTTCTAACAGAAGATCCCCCTCGGCGGTAGGCAGGGCTTGTATCCCTCCGGTTTTCCAGGTTTGCCCGAAAACATAAGCACTATTGGAAGTCAGGTAAATGTCGCTGCCCGCCTGGATACTAGCTGTTGAATTGACCAGAACGCCGTCCACTACCTGATGCAGCTTAAAGGTTTTCAGGTTGACCTTTGTGCCATCCAGCAGAAGTATTTCATTTTTATCAATATTCTCAACCACCTGCTTTTTAAGAGTCTGACCATACACCAGGGCAAAATCCTGCCCACCGGACGAGCCTATTTTGTTGGCCCGAATTTTTATAGTGTACTCGCCGGTTTCGGATAATGGGATAGACACCTGTTCAACGTTATTGCGATCATCGGCCTTGCCCTGACTGGTAAAATCGTTACCATAATAGCTTTTTCCGCTCGGGTCCTGCACGATCAGGTCGAGATTGTTAACCAGGGCTGAACCGGATCCCAAAATAGCCGGAGGGTCTACCCAGGCCAGGGTTACTTTCACCGGCATGGAAGTATCAGTTACCTGCAGCTTATATTCCTTAGTTTCTCCCTCTTCAAGTCTGGTTTTTTCATCAGCTATATTAAAGGTACCCTCCTGTAGTGCCAGAGCTGTACCGGCCAAATCCAGTATACCAAAGCCCTCTTCCGCAGTATTACCGGTCTGGGGCTGAGCCCCATTTATTAATAAGGCCTTAAGTAACGCTGATGAAGGATTGGGCATATTCAGCTGAGTGTTCAACTGTTCCCGCAGCAAGGCCAAGGCTCCGCCGGTTACTGCGGCTGCCATGCTGCTGCCCCCCATACGGGTATAGAGCGAATTGGCGGTATAATTACTCTCTACCAGACTGGAGCAGGCAGAAATTAGGGCTGAACCCGGAGCCAGCAGATCGGGTTTGATACGACCATCCTGAGTCGGCCCCCGGCTGGAAGAGTCTGCTGGCTGGTCGGCGAAGCGAGCCTCGGGATCAAAGGCAGGACGCGGAACCTGGCTGGAACCTACCACCAGCGCATTCTTGCTGTTGGCCTCAGAAGTGAGCGTACTATTACTGGGGCCACTATTGCCCGCTCCGAAGACTGGCAGGAAATCCGGATACCGATATACAAAACTATCGATCTGGGATGAACTGGTATTATAAGTGTTAGTACCACTGCCCCAACCATCTACATGAATTCTTACTCCGGCGGAATAGGCAGGGCGGAAGAGGTCATTTAGAAGATCGGGGATTTTTAGGTTATTGTTTTGATCTAATAGGGCTTGAAAATATAGGCTGGCACCAGGAGCAATGCCCTCGTATTTCCCTTGCGAAGCCTTACCGGTGCCGGCAATGGTCGCAGCCATGAAAGTGCCGTGTCCGTTGGGATCATCAGCAATTGTGCGATCGGTGTAAGATTTTAGCATAACTACCTTGGGCATGTCTCCAGTTTCACTTTGCAGATCAGGATGAATATCACTCATGCTGCCCTTGTCCAGACCGCTGTCTGCAATGCCCACAATTTGACCCTTACCGCTCAGTCCGGTGGGGGTAATTATGTTTCTGACCAGCAGGGGGCTGGCGCCGATGATGTCAGCAGAACGGTCGTTGGCTAAGATAGGATCTATAAAACATTGAAAAAATAAGCACAAACAAAGCAACAGTGATAAGTAATCCCGCCACCGTTTTTTATATATGTATTTCATCTATGAGTACTCCTACTATATATTATTTATCATGCCTCGCTAAGGCCTAACATTATTCAAATTAACATTCGCGTTCATATACGCGCCTATGGCGTCGGCTATCGCCTGGGAGGCCAGATCTCTGAACTGCTGCTGCTGCAGCAGCGCTTCCTCGGTCGGATTGCTGATAAAAGCCAGTTCAACCAGGGCTGATGGCATCACAGATTCCCTCAGTACCGACAGGTTACTCTGTTTTACGCCGCGGTCTGCCCGTCCCAAACTGGCCACCAGAGACTGTTGTAGTCTAAGTGCCAGATTGTAGCGTTCATCCTTTTGCAAATAGAGCCCCGGATTTTCCAGCGGAAAATAGCAGTAAGTCTCAGTTCCATAAGGGGCGGAACTGGTACTGGCATTGCAATGTACTGAAACAAATACAGACGCATTATAAAGGTTAGCGATGTTGCTTCTATCCATCAGGGACACATTCGTATCGTCTGAGCGTGTATATACCACTTTAATACCCTTAGCGGTAAGTAACTGACCAGCTTGCAGAACGACAGGCAGATTCACATCTTTTTCGGCCAGGTAAGCACCACTGGCTCCCGGGTCGCTCCCCCCATGCCCGGCATCGAGTACCACAATGGGCACACGGGGCTGGATTTCACTCTGATCAATAAATAATATATTTAGCCCTGTACCGTCACCATTAGGACCTATCGAAAACTTGGCTGCTTTAGTAGTAGTTATGGTCAAAACTGTACCAGTCTGTCCTTGAGGCTGTAAAACCATGCTGCTGATGAGAGGACTGTTGAAATTGTAATTGGCTGACGCCGAACCAACCAGAGCATTGGTAAACACTACCTCCAGACGATTGCTGGCAGTAGAGGATGTATATTGCATAGAGGTAACTGTACTTATAGTGATATTTTCACCACTGCTGCCAAAGGTCTTGCGGCTCACGTCATAAATATAGTTGGGGATAATTAAGACCTCTCTTTTCCCGTCATTCTCGGTTGCGGTTGTATACTGCACCCCGCTGGGAAGCTGTATGTTCACTACGGCGCTGTCGCCCTGGTTGCTGCCCGAGGCGTTAAGCACGGCTGCCCCCAGGTATTCCTGCAGGCTGCTGGTGCCTTGCATCTGCCGGTTGGCAAACACGTAGCTGACCTGGTTCGTAGTTTTATTGATAGTCTTGTCCAGCTTAACCGCTGATTCCATCATTATACGCACCCCGTCGGCGGTTCGCTGAGAAGAGAGAGTTACCCCCTCCAATACTTGCACGGGTAAAGGGTTAGGGTCCACGGCGGCGGCGGGGCTCTTCATATTAACTGTATAAGCGGCCTCATCCCAGGTTACCGTGCCGCCCAGGGCTTCCCCTATAAAACGCAGGGGAGCCAGAGTGCGGTCGTTGACAGTCTTAGCTGGAACATCCAGGGGCCATGCCTGGCCATTAACGGTTGGAGAAGTGGAACCTATGGTCAATACCACCGTGGTGCTGCCGCGGGTCGCGGTAACCGTTTGGGTGGCATTGTTCCAATCCACCTGGGCCCCCATAGCCTCAAAAATAGCCCGCAGGGGAACCAGCGTGCGACCGTTTTCGACAATAGGCGGGACTTCAAACTGCATCTGTTGCCCGTCCAGTATTACTATTGGCGTCTTGGCCGCAGAGGGGGTGGTTGGTTTCGCTTGGGCAACGCTCAACAGAGATTGGTTTACCCAGCCCACTGTTTTCCCATACTGAATCTGATACCATTCCCCGCTCTGGGAGATAATGGTCAATGTGGTGTTTTTATAGAGGGTGCCGGTTACGGCATACTGAGTCCCCGCCCCGGCGCGGATATTGACGACGCTGCCGGTCACTACTCCAGTAGCCGCGGCAGCTTGATCAGGTAAAGGCGAGAATAGAAGAGATATGTATAGAGAGACCGTTACCGCTAATAGAAACAATAAATTCTTCGTTTTCATCATTTTGAACATAAAACCACCCTTTAAACAAATTGACCAGGCATTAACAGCCTATATCTTAAATGCTAGTCATTTCTGCCTTTATTGCCATTTTTCCTGCTTTCCAACCCAGGTAAATGCAGGTAAAACTGCTTTAATTACCTATCTATACTTATAATACGACAACTATCTTGCATCTGGGCTGAATTATTTCTGAAAATTAACCTGAAAGCCAACTCCAGGTTGCTCTTTTTTACCTTTTTATTCTAATTTTATCATGAATTCCCGTTTATTACTTAAAATATTTGATTACAACAAAAAGATAAAGTACACTAATTCGAGAGAGGTTAACGTCTAGTGGTTAACCATCATGTGGAGGTATTATTATGGCTATATTAGTTACCGGCGGAATAGGATATATAGGCAGTCATACCTGCGTGGAACTTCTTAATGCAGGTTATGAGATTATAGTCTGCGATAACTTTTCCAACTCTAAACCCGAGGTAATCAACCAAATAAAACAGATCACTGGCAGGGATTTTCTTTTTTTTGAAGCGGATATTCTTGATCGCTGTGCCCTGGAACAGTTATTCGCTGATAATCCCATAGATGCCGTTGTGCATTTTGCAGGCCTTAAAGCAGTAGGCGAATCAGTCGCTAAACCTTTGCTCTATTATCACAATAACGTGGCAGGTTCCCTGATACTCTTCCAGACCATGGCCCAGTTCGGGGTTAAACATCTAGTCTTCAGCTCCTCCGCCACCGTTTACGGCGATCCTGCCAGCGTACCTATTACTGAAGATTTTTCCCTGGCTGCCACCAATCCCTATGGGCAGACTAAACTGGTTATCGAAAACATCCTGCGCGACCTGTACTTCTCTGACCAGAGTTGGAGTATTGCCCTGCTCAGATATTTTAACCCCATTGGAGCTCACCAGAGCGGCCTCATTGGAGAAGACCCCAATGGTATTCCTAACAACCTGATGCCCTACATAACGCGGGTAGCCGCTGGCCAGCTGGAAGTCCTCAATATATTTGGCAATGACTATCCCACCCTGGATGGAACCGGGGTGCGGGATTATATCCATGTTGTCGACCTTAGTCTGGGACATATTAAAGCCCTGCAAAAAATCATGTCCAGCAACGGGGTATTCACCTACAACCTAGGCACCGGCCAGGGTTACAGCGTACTCCAGGTCATCTCGACTTTCGAACAGGCCACTGGGCAAAAATTGAACTGGCGGATGGCTCCTCGCCGTTCCGGAGATATAGCCCAATGCTATGCTGATCCGTCCCTGGCGAAAACTGAGCTGGGGTGGGAAGCCCACCGTAGCCTAACTGAAATGTGTGCTGATTCCTGGGAGTTTGCCCGGAGGGAGGCAAGTGAGGCACGGGGCCGGTTCTAGTGCCTCACTTGCCTCCCTCCGGTGATTAACTTAATTCAGGTAGCTTTATTGAACCTACTTGCCTGATTGCCGACTTATTGCAGCCCCTTTTATCAAAACCTCCGCTTTTGCTTTGCCCCTCTCTTTTTGCCCCCTGGTTCCATTTGCCCGGTTTTCGCAGATCCATTCGTTCCGGATTAAACTACACAAGGAGGTCATAACAGGCTTCCAAATCCAATTGAACGGAGGTGTAAACCGATGGCAGTTACTGCTACTTCTGTAACCACTGATCTGATTCTGGTAATGGACAACGGACTCGGTGCATCCGGGCAGCCCCTTAGTCAGAACCGCATTTACAAAAATGTGAAGATCAGTGCTACCAATGAAGACGTCTACGCAGTTGCCCAGTCCCTGATCGGGCTGCAGAGTAAGACCAACAATGCCATTCAGCGCAGAAACGTGGTTGAACTCGAGTCTGTATAATCCAGGGTTAAGTAAACTATTCTAAGAAAGGAGGTCCTGCAGATGGCAGCTGTAAGAGTCCTGGAAATGGACTTTAACACCGAGCTGGGCCGTACCCAGCGCATCCGGGTTTATGATGCCAAAGATCCGCTGACCAGCGCCGAAGTGGCTCTTGCCATGGATGACATCATCGCCAAAAACATTTTTACCGGCACAGGCGGCAACCTAACCGGCAAGATAGAGGCCCGTCTGGTAATCACTGACAGCTCCGATATAGTCCTTGTCTAAGGTATGGGGACACACCGAAATTAAGGTTTTGGGACACACCTCTTCGGGGAATGTCCCTTGGGTAAGGAATGTCCCCGTAAAAGAACTCGGGAATCAATAGGGGCGGGATCATTCCCGCCCCTAAAACGAGGCAGGGGGCGGTTCTGGTGCCTCGTTTTTTCTTACTAACCACCCATGGCCATAGGCCACAAGCACCCATGAAAATCAAACAGTAATGTCATCCTGAACGAAGTGAAGGATCTTATCGCCAAATATGCTATTCTCCAAAGGAGATCCTTCGTTGTAATCAGGATGACACGAACGTCATTTTCTTATTAAAGCGTATAAAAAGCGAGGCTCCAGAACTTTACGCCATGGGTCGCTGTCGCCGTGACTACTTTTCTTCTTTGTCTTCATGATCCGTAATCGCCTCTTCGATATGTTCCAGGCGTCGTTCAATACCCTTGATGGTGCGGTGCAAATAGATGCCTGCCTCCACGAATACTTTTTCCCCCGAATCAGGGGATTTCTCACTCTGCAGCATCTCCAGCAGACGCTGTCCCATATGCTGACACTGCAGTACGGTGCTACGCTTGCTTAAAACCTCGATTTGTCGTGGTCCCGGCAAAGGCACCAGACAGCTCCGTTCTCCGTCGGCTGCCACCTCGCCCATAAAACGCACATCAACATATCCGTAAACCATATCCTTGGGCGCCAACACTTTCCTCATTTTCAAAGGGATGAAGACCCGATCATTCCCCAGATAAAAAGGCATTACCCCGTGTCGCTTCAGCCGCGTCTCCATACTCTTGCGCTGGGCGGTCAAATCAACTGCATATATACGGGCTAGGGCCATAAGCACCGAACGCATTCCTCGTGAATCCACCCTTTCCCCCTCGCGCAGCAGGATGCGGGTTGCATTCCCCGTATCAGTATAAACAGGCTGTAAAGCAATAATCTCATCCTTTATTTTTTCCAAGTGGGCTGCCAATTTTGCACTCCTCCTCTTTACTGCATTCTCCTCCCCAGCAGGGATTTTTCACTTTGGCCATAAAGGTCAAAAAAAATTTCCCCATTAGCAATCTGGCAGGAAAAATGGTTAATTTCATTCACTTAAATCCACTACTTCTGCTACAAATTTGCATTTAGATGTTCTCAATATATTCCAGCAGAAATAGTTTTGTGATGGGAGACATTACTGGCTGCTTAAGTGTTCGCTTGGTACGATTCATAGTAAATGCGGCTCTGCTATTAGGTTATCTTTCCTAAAAATGTTAAAATGACAAATGTGAGACAGGGGAAGGTCACTTTGACAGGAGGAGATAGGTCAATGCAGAAGAGATGGATCTGGTGGGTGGCGGCAATCATTTTTGGGGTGGCTTTCTATGTCTTTACAGCCTCTCCCGTTTCCAATGCTGAGCATACCTTGCTGCTGCTTAGAAGACTAAATTTTTCTGCCCAGGAACTAAAATGGCTGAGTAAAATAGTCCGCAAGGCAGCTCATCTTTTGGCCTATGCAGTCTTGGCCATAAGCTTGAGAAATGCAATAAAACCTCACCCCTGGACCTATCCAGCGGCCTGGTTCCTGGCCACCCTCTATGGGGTTGGAGATGAAATACACCAGATCTATGTGCCCGGACGTACTCCATTGTTTAGGGATGTAATGATTGATTCCCTGGGAGCGGCCCTAGGACTGTTGATAATCTGCTGGAGACACAGGAACCGTGTACAATGACGGTGCCTCTTATATTGCGATGTAGTAAATTGATGTGAAATAACTCGGGGTCTGTGAACTGAACCTCAGTTATTAGACCCCGAGTTATTTAATCCTTTTGTTTCTTATGTACTTTGACTAGGGCGACTCGTTTCTCCTCGACTTCCTCCACTTGAAAAACCAGATCATTAAACTCAATGATCGGTTTATCCTGAGGGCCGGGTATCCAGCCCAGGTTGCCAATCAAAAACCCGCTCAGGGTTTCATATTCCTCGGTAGGCAGTTTGACCTGCAGATAATTCTCTACCGCATCTAAACTGACTGCGCCATTAATCATAAAAGTGTTTTCATCTAGCTTATCGAAATCTTTTTCTTCCTCATCATATTCATCAAAGATGTTGCCGACTATCTCTTCAATTAGATCCTCAATCGTAACCATGCCAGCCGTGCCGCCATATTCATCTATAATGATGGCTATATGAGTGTTATTTCTCTGTAATTCCCTGAACAGCTGATCCGTTCGCTTGGACTCAGCTACAAAATATGGCGGTCTGATCATCTGGTTCAGCGCAAAATTGTCCCGCTTACTATCATCAGATAAGATACCAATCAAGTCTTTAGAGTAAAGCACCCCAATGATATTGTCCAGACTGTCATGGTATACCGGGATGCGTGAATATTTCTCACTATTAACAAAGCCAATCACCGCGTTTAGATCTGCCTCAACCGGCAGAGCAGCCATATCGATTCTATGGGTCATTATTTGACCCACCGTTTTGTTGTTAAACTCAAATATATTATTAATCATTAGCTTCTCAATTTCATGAATAGCCCCTCGTTCTTCACCGATATCCACCATCATCCGAATTTCTTCTTCTGTAACCTTCTCATCCTCATCTTCGGGGTCAAACCCCAGTAACCGTATGAAAAAGTTGGTCGACAAGGTAAGCAGCTTTACAAAAGGTGCAGTTAGCGATGATAAAACATTCAGGGTTCCCACCGCCAAGAAGGCCATAGCTTCCGATTTTTTCATGGCCAGCCGCTTAGGTACCAATTCACCAAAAACCAGTGTGAAGTAGGAGAGTATGATGGTTATTAAAATCATGGAGACAGTTTTGAGCCAGGTATCGGGAACTGATATCCCGCTAAGTTTTATTAGATAAACCATCGAATCGGCAAAATTGGCAGAGGCAAAGGCACTGGCCAGAAATCCCGCCAGGGTAATCCCAATTTGAATGGTCGCTAAGAAACGGCTCGGTTCATCCAACAAATTCTTAACTAACCTAGCCTTCTTATCGCCTTTATCAACCAGCACCCTTATCTTATTATCATTCAAGGAAATTAAGGCAACTTCAGATGCCGCAAAAAAAGCGTTCAAAATGATCAATATTACTAAAAATAAAATTGAGGTTAACATTACTTCTCCCCTATCGGCAGCCATCTATTGTTTATCTTAGAACACCCTGACCTACACGTCAATAAACAGGGTACCCTGCGGCAACTGCATCAATAACTCAGGGTCTGACCCATAGTTTTTGATCCAAAGTTATTTACATTGAATTAGAGAGTATAGTATAATAATGGAAAATATAATTGTATAAATGGCCTTGAAGGGCAAACTTGTCGAAAGATAAGGACGCAAAACCAAAGGGTCTAAGTCGTTTTTGACGATATGACAGCCGGGTTGCTAGAGATCATGCCTTAAGTAGGAATCTCCTTAAAAGGTATGGTTATGAGATTTTAAGGAGGTTTTTTGTTGTGGATTTTAGCTGTATTGTTCCCAGAATCATAAAGGAAAGTGTAGCCGTATTCAAGGACACAAGCATAGAAGAAATTAAGAATATTCTAATCTTAAAAGAAGAATTAATAGCAGTCGGGTATAATCCCAATGAGGTCAATTACATGATTGCAACCTTTAGTAATAACGTGGATATTGCTAAGCTTAATTCTAAACAGCTTAAGAAAACTGAAGAACGATTAAAAGAACAGCTGTCTATCGCCAGAGAATGTATAGCATTCATCCGAGACCCCCAATAGGGGCCTCATTTTTTGCCTTCTTACGGAAAATAACCCGTTCTTATTTAATGATTATATTCTGAATAGATTCAGCTTTGGCCGTTCCCGTTGCGTTGTACTTGGTCAGTACAAAGCGGTATGTACCTTTAGTGCTGCCCGCAGGAAGTGTAAGATTTGCTGCTCCTCCCGAAATGCTCACCGGTTGGTTCGCCTGGCCAGAAACATTTGCATAGGAGATGCCATATTTTTGTTGGAGGGTGGATTGCACGTTCCCGGTACCCAGAATTTGAATGGGGTTATGGGAACTGACACAGCTGCAGCTGAGGCATCAAAAAACCGTGTTCCGGCAACGGCCCGGATACCGTATTCTGGAGGGGCTGCAAGTGTAATGGACGCAGTCCCTGCTGCCAGCAGATTATCGTTTCTAGGGTTCGCAGGATAAGAACTGGCGTAGGCTTTGACCTGCAAAGTGTAGGTGCCGGCTGTCAATGGAACCGCACAGCCGCTCATGTCAATACTTATGGTAGTTCCGCTGAGGACATTGGCCGTCAGAAATGTAGAGGGATAACTGCCGGTAATGACGGTGCCGTTGACTATTGTACCAATAGGCAGATTAACCGTAGATCCCGACTGCTGCAGATAAATTTCATAGAAATAGGACTTGCCATCAGTCTTGTAATCATAACCCATGGCGGTTGTTTTGGATAAAGCCGCAGTGCAGGAATCTGTTCCACTGGTAGTAGTAAGAGAATAAGCATTCTTCCCGGCAACGGTCACCGTTGGCACCGTGCCGGTAGCAGTTCCTCCCGCAATCAGGAATTCGATATTGCTGGTCCCGGCCGCAATCCCGGCCGCTGTGCGCGAAAAGTCAAAAATGAATACATATTGTTTGGTTGAGCCTGCCGCTGCGGTCTGGCTGGGATAGTTTGTGGCAGTGGTCCCCATCTGTATGAATTGATTCAGCATTATGCTGCCGGTCAGATCCGCAGTCAGATTCTTATAGTAATATACTCCGTCCACCAGCATGATAACTGTAGTATGGGCAGGTAGAGTTACTGCCGTGGTTCCCTGTTTGAGTCCGATAGTCTGGGTTTCAAGGGCACAGGTTGCGATGTAAGTTCCGGAATAAGAAACTGAAAATGCGCTGTCGGCAGTGATAGCCGCCGAAGTGGCAGCTCCTTCCAAAGATGTGGGAGTATAATATTTACCTCCTGCTATTTTAGTACTTGCAAACTGCACGACCGGAGGCACAGATGTTCCAATCACGGGAGGATCACTTGAACCTCCACCGACTTGAATCCAAACGTTGTTTCCTTCAGGATTGGGGATATTCGTCCCAATGCCATTTAATAAATCCTTGATTACCGTCCAAGGTATTTCACCAACCGGCACAGCCCCATCATTGGTTAATTTGTCACCGGTTCCGGTTCCCTGCGCAGCATTGTCATAATAGTTGTTCCAGGCATTCGTTGGGGATAACGTTCCCTGATATTGACCGATAATGCCGCCTACATAATTATTATGTCCGGTTATCTCGCCGGTACTTAAATTGTTACTTATGGTTGACCCAGCTTGAGACCAATCGCCGCCGCCTGCTATGCCGCCTACAGCACTGCTCCCATGAATATCTCCAGAATTAGAGTTATTGCTTATGGTATTATTGCTGCCGGCATATCCGACCACACCACCTATATTTTGTTGCCATCCGTCCATATTCACGCTGTTTACATTACCGGTGTTGCTGCATACTTTTACCGTACCGTCTGTATATCCAGCCACACCGCCCACGCAAGATTTCCCCGTTATATTTCCGGAAGAAGCGCAATTACTGATTTCGCTGTTGGTACCGGCGTATCCGGCCACACCACCTACATATTCTTGCCAATCTTTCACATTCTCGCTGTTTACATTCCCACTATTGGTGCAAACCGTTATCTCACCGTTCGTATATCCAGCCACGCCGCCCACATACTGTTTTCCCGTTATAGTTCCGGAAGAAGATGAATTACTGACTTCGCTGCCCGAATAAGCATAGCCGACCACACCACCCACATAATTCTCGCCGCCGGTTACCGTACACGTGACCTCACACCCTGTTACGGCCGCGCTAATCGTGGGCAGGACCGGTGTTTGGTTGTCGATCTTGTATATGCTTCCAACCACCCCGCCCACATAAAACTTTCCCGTTATAGTTCCGGCAACCGTGCAATTGGCCATTGTACTGTCAGCACCGGCATATCCAGCTATTCCGCCTACATAATTCTCGGTTCCGGTTAAGGTTAAGCTTACGTCACACCCGGTTATGTTCCCTTCTGTGTATCCAGCCACACCGGCCACGTAAAATTTTCCAGTTACAATTCCTGAAACCGTACAGTTCTCTATTTCACTGTTAGGGCCGGCATATCCCGCCATACCGCCTACATAGTTTTCAGTTACGGTTACTGTAGAACTTAGGTGACACCCTTTTATCTTCCCGTTGGTATAGGCAGCCACACCGCCCACGTAAAATTTTCCAGTTACAATTCCTGAAACCGTGCAGTTTTCTATGTCACTGTTCGTACCGCCATATCCAGCCACACCTCCAGCATAATTCTCGACTGCGGTTACGGGTAAACTTACGCTGCAACCGGTTATGCTCCCGTCGGTGTAGCCGACTATCCCTCCCGCATAATATCCTCCTCGCACACTGCCTGAAACACTTAAATTTTTAATCACACTTCCATTGGCAGCATATGCAAACAATCCACAGTAGGAATGATAATTTGTTTCATTAATATACAGACCGATGATTTTTTTGCTGTTGCCATCGAAATTGCCCTGGAAGGTTTTGGTTGAGTCGCTGCCAATGCAGGTAAACTTTCTTGGTGAAGAGGACACAAAGGTTCCGTTCGTGTTCATGTTATTAAGTAGAATGTCATCTGTAAGCTTAAAATACGTATTTTGATAGTTTAAGCCGCCGTTAACTCTTTGAGCCAAATAGGCAAGTTCCTTACCGTTGCTGATTAAATAGGGATCCGCCTGAGTTCCTGTTCCACCGGCATAGGCTGTTGACACGGAACCATCCCATAGAGCGCTGGTGGCATCAACATACCCAGGCATTGAAAAAATAAATGGCAGCAACATTGCGCATAGCGATACGATAGCCATGCACCGCCTTAGTCTGAGGCGGCGGCGTTTTTGCCTAAGTATATTTCTGATTTTGGTTTCGAAGTTAGAAGGTTGGATCATGTCACTGTAACTCCGGTATAGTTTGCCGCAGGGCTATCCTTGAAAAAGATCAGCTCGTAAACTGCCGCCTTATTAACAGTAGTCATTATGGTTCTGGTGGTAAGGTTGATGCTGTTGGCGTTTATCACTATCGGGTTGGTCATGTCAGGGGATGCTCCAATCGGCCAGCTGATGGTAACCGCTCTGGTCAGTGCAGCGCTGCTGTCGTTCTCCAAGGTTACGGTCAGCCTGGCCAGGGGTGCACCTGCATTGGAATCGATTGCATAAGCAACCGCCGGCTTTATAACAAAATTCCCTTTCAGGGTTTTTGCGTAGGGTGAGGTGGAGACCGCAGTCACCGTAACCGACAAAGGACTATTTTTGTCAGCAGGTGCTGGAATCGTAAGATTTATGGTGGCTTCATTGCCCGGCGAGCCGCCTGCTGCGATGGTTCCGCTGGCACTGCCGCCTGAGGCAGTTGCAGTTACAGAATAGGATATGCTGCTGTCCGATATGTTCAGCGTACTGTCATAATTCCTTAGTTTGAAGGTTATAGTCGAGGCAGACTGCAAGTCATTGCAGAGATAATACGTGGGTATAGCTGATAAATTCGACCCCAGCAAATCGCTGGTGAAATAAAATTCAGCATCTGCGGTGGCGGTGTAGTTGTTCATAACCTGATCGTAAATATAGCTGGCCAAAACTGCCCCCGGATAAGAAATAATTAAAATAAAGGCTAGGATGAATACAGACATCTGCCTTTTCGTTCGTTTTTGATGCAAATTATTATATATGGGTGTAAACTTATTTTTCATCGTTAACACCTTCTCTGTTTATAATTGAACGGCGCGCAGCCGAAGCTGTAAGTAATCTATTTCATTTTTGTATGTATAACTGTTAATGTTTGCCGGCCAAGCCATGGTAAGTATAAAAGAGCTGGTGGTTGCTATATTCGCAGTAAATTCCTGAGCCGCACTAACATATTGATAACTAGCAGGATGAGTGAGAGCAACCGGGGTACCTGCTTTGGTCAGAGAGTACTGCAGAGGAAGGTTGCCAGTAGTGTCCAGCTCCAGGGTATAGCTTTGACTATATCCACTTGCATTTCCACTGCCATCCTGGTTATTTACCGAGATGGTAATGGTTTTAATGTCCCCGGGTTTCATACCCTCAATATTAATCGTACTGGCCTGCTGGTTCATAATCCAGGTGGAAAACACAACGGCAGGTATGGCAGTATTTTCTGGTCCCGTATTTTGAATTACACTGCTGAAACGAGAAAATGAAATACCAGTAATTATAAGGGATACCAAGAAGAGGTAGATTAAATACATATGCCATTTGGCCGTCTTTTTTTCGACAGGAGCTTGCATTTTCTAACCCCTTTCCTGTGGCTGATGCTAATGTTAATTAGGTTGCATCTGCTCTCCGCTTATACGGAAAATTACCTGGACTAATGGTTTGGTATTTAAAGCATGGGCGGCAAAGGTATCATAATCATCATAGGCTCTTAAAAGAGAAGTATTACAGGCCTCCATAGCAGCATTCGCAGCCGCAGCCAGGCTGTTATAATAGCCAAAATCACCATCCGGCCATGTGCCATCCGGCTGCGGACTGCCATGCACGGTCAAATACGTATCGACTGCATTGAAAGCGGCTATACTCTGATCCTGCAAACCACCCGGAGCGTAATATACATTATAAGCTGCCTGGTAATAAGGAAGATACTTGCCACTGCCTATATTGGTATCAGGATTCGGTGTTACCGTAGCAACGCCCGTGTCATTGATATAGAATGAGGTATTCCATTGCCATTGAATTGTGACGGTAACCTCATCAGTGCTGCCTGGTGAAAATGTCGGCTTTCCATCTGTTAAATCAAAAATGCTAAAATAGCCTTCCCCATCGCGGCTGGTATCCTGCAGCCTGAACCAATTGGTCTGAAATACAATGGGTGGGCTGTCGGCTGCGCCCGAGTTCATGGCAGCACTCACTTTGAAAATAAAAGGTGCGTAAACATCTTTACCGCTATGAGTTGCAATAACTGCCGTATTCCCCGCCGAAGTAAGCTTAATTAATTCATTCGCATTCATTTCAATATTATAGGCAACGGCTACATCAGACCTGCCGCTCTTCAAGGAGAAGCTTTTCTCTCCCGAGTCCATTGGAGCAACAGTCTTGCCGTCAAACAAATTAAAGGTAAACCCTTTGTTATAATACTGCGTATCGGTTTCACCTTTGGCACTGAAATTCCACTTAGCAATCAGGGCTGGGTCCGAGCCACTATATTCACTAGTATAACTTGCCGAAGTAGATGGGAAAATGGAAAAGCTAACCAGTGCCGCAACTATCAGCAGTTGTAAACCTATTTTGAAAAGCTTCACTGGTCATCATCTCCCTTCTCCAACTATAAGTATTGCCGCCCCTGCCGTGATGCAAATTATTCAATCCCAAGCAGGATTCTCGCAATATTAGTTTCTCTTGCGCTTTATTTCCTGATAAAGCTCTTCACCGTAAATGCAAAGGACTGCTATGATTAGCAACACTATCATGCCAGTCGGGTTTTTAATAAATAAGATGGCCAACCCTATTTTCGGGATCCTAAAAAGCACTTTGCCTATAAATTGTTCAGCTGCCACTGTATCATCGGCAACATTGTTATTATCACCCTTAAGGATAAAACCGCCATTTTCTTCCCCAACAATGCGATGCGTGTAAGTCGTAGTGCCGACCATATAAGTAGCAATATCGCCCAGCTTATACTTTTGGGGAGCTTGCTCACGGATTACCACCACATCCCCGGGCATTATCGCTGGCTGCATAGAGCCGGACATAACAATGAGCGGTGCCATACCCAAAAACTTGGGCACGGGGTTGTGGGTTACTGCCTTATTGATACCCAGGTAGAGATTACTTAATATCACCAGACCCAAAAATCCGACCAACCCATACTTCAAAAAGTTGATCAGTATTTTTTTCCACTTGTTTTGCAAGAAATCCCATCCTTCTATTTTCTCTGGGCCGAAACTATGATTGAAAGCGTACAGACTACTTCATCAGCATGATTAGCGAAGCTATTATCGTTGATGCCGCCATCATCCCAGAACCATTCCAGGGTATATCCAGTCTTCATCGAATCGCTCATCACTAACGGTACTGAGGAATCAGCAGTTACCGCCCGGATCTCTGCGGTTGTATGCCAGTTGCTGTCGCCATTTACATACGTATTGGTATTGTTATTCTGCAAACGATATTTCATAGGGATGTTTAACGAGTTGTTGGTTTCTACCAGATCGATATCGTAATTAACCGCAAAGGGGTTGGCAGTATTATTCACCGTAAATTTATACACCCCGGTCATACCTGGAGCAATATGTTTGCCGCTCCCGAAAATGTTGATGTCGGTAGCTGGACTGGGAGCTTGATGGAAGTCATTACTATCACCCGTACTATATACGGTAAGTGCCCAAGCTTGTGGCTGAGGGGGGATTCCACCACCGCCGCCACCGCCTCCCCCAAGAATATCAGGAGGAGGGTTGGGGATAACTGGCTGGGCTGGGGGCTCCGGAGTCAAAGGAATGCCAGGCTGCGGTTGCTCCCCCGGGTTATTACGTTCCAGCACATTAACCTGAGGACCTATAGTCAGGTGACCATTAGGGAGTCCTGACCCGTCCTGTTCTATTTCCAGGACTACTTCCAGGGTTTTTACATCTACCCCTATCTCCAGTACGAAAGTATCCACCGATACTTGCACCAGAAGCGTATCGGCAATCTCCAGGTTGCGGTTTATGGTCACCTTGCACGAGGCTAACACTTGCCCGCTCTGGCTCAGCACGCTTATCGTGTGATCCCCATCCTCGACATTTTGAAATATAAAGTAGCCGTCACGGTCGGTATAGGTAGTCCTCGGCGCACTGCGCAGCTCCACCAGCCCAAAGGCGTATGGCGTACCATCTTTGTAGACGACCCGGCCTTTAATAGTTATCTGCTTCTCAACCGGCACGATAACCTTATGAGGAGGGTAAATAAAGTTTCTAATTCTGTCCAGGAAGGGTACTCCTCGGTCTCCATCCCCAACTATGGGAAGGGTGGAAGATATGATAAAATCCGTCTGCCCGGTGCTGCTATCGCGGATTACACCGTAAACAGACACGGCTATATATACAACAATCATGGTTATAATGGCAAGCAGTATCAGGTTCTTGCGGTTTTGCGCAATGTCCACGCTATCACCTCCGGTACGGCTTCCTTAAAGATAGCGCATTCGGTATGCGCTATCTTTAAGAGAGCCGCAGCTCTCTTATATGGTTAGATTAGCTTATATTGTTGCTGGTGCTACCTGTGTGGCTGTAACCTTAATCAGCAGATTATAGGTTGTGCGAGAACCTCCACCCGCGGAAGCAACGCCAAGTGCAGTATCGGTTGTATCGGTTGCGCCAGCTGTTGCAGTAGTTCCATCAAAAGCCCATCTCCAGTAAACGGTATGACTAGTGTTTCCGCCTGCTTCGGCAAGCTGAATACCCAGGCCGTTTAATGCAGTTTTCAATGCGGCATCACCATTCAATATAACGGCTGTCCCATCCGTAAAAGGCTTATCAATGCTGTACTCCATAGGGACATTAGCGCCTGTTTTAGTAATATCAAAGGTAATATCCGCCGCAACGTCACTGTTGTTAGTTAGATTCAGAACAAAGTTGTCACTAATTCCAGGAGCAATGATTTTTGGAGTAGTTGTTAGGATATTTGTATTAAATGCGTGTGAAAATAAGTCAAGGTTCGCTACAGCCGGATCAATGGCAAAATCATGGGTACCCTCTTTAATAGCCAAGCTCCATTTGGCCACCAGGGCCGTATCCTGCCCAGCGTACACACTGGTGTACTTAGCGAAGGTTCCCGAAAGCATAACTGTTGAAATCAGACAGACTACTAAAAGCAGTCCCCCAAGTCTAAAAGTCTTTCCTGTAATATTCATATTTTATCCCCCTTTATTTAATTCTCCTTATTTTTGCTTCGGTCGACGTGCGTTAGCTGCCGACCACCTCCCTTACCGTAATTTCCGTAATTTCCTTTCTTCTATCAAACCGTACTGCTAAATATCTATATATCAAGTTGTTAGCTTGGGAAGCTATCTTCCGTTGCTTCAGACTTGGTATTTTCCTTTTGGGCAGCTTTTAAAGCTGCCAGCTCAGCCTCGAGCTCGGCTTCACGACCGCCTTTTCTCTTACTGCGCCTATTGCGCGCTACCACATCATAAACTATAAACAGGCAAAGCGGGGTTACCACAAATATCAGCATGCCTATAGGAGTCTGCAGGAACATGGCAAACCTGCCTACGCCGCCAGCCCGCCCCAGGTATATGCCCTCTAATGTATCAGCCTTTACCGCGGCGGCGTCAGCACCGGTATTGGCATCCCCTTTGGTTAAGAATGATATGTTGCCATTATCATTTAATATATCGGTTACTCTATGTGTTATTACAGTATTCTTATCGGATCTAAAAGTGATAATATCGTTCTTAGCAACCTTATCTGCAGTAATCTCCTTGGTCAGCACAATATCTCCGGTCAAGATGGTTGGCTCCATTGAGCCAGATAAGACAATAAAGGGCTTATAGCCCATAAAGTCTGGTACCTTATCCGGGTAGAGGTAAGACTTAACAATCATGGTTCCATTAACGACAATAATCAAGGTTAGAAAAATACATACTGCAATACCAACGATGTTTAAAGTCTTTCTAAAAGTTGTGCTTTCGGATGTCCCATCTGCCATTTAGTCCGCCTCCATATTTTGCAAATTAAGCCCAAAAAGCCACCACATAAATGTAGTGGCCGGTTGCGTCTCAAGCTACTGTAGGTCAGACGCCCAATTTACGCCCACAGATCATCGCTTCCACATTAATATCCTATTATTCTACCTAATATATAATGCCTTGCTTTGCAAAATATGTCAATCTATTATTGGTTTTTGGGATGAGACAGGGGACGGTTCTGCTGCCTCCTTGCTCTGCACAATTCCCCTTCTTTTATTGTAAACATTTTTTCAGCCTATCCCTCTCTACCGGGCAGAGTAAATAGCCATATGCCCCGATTTCATGTGCATCCAATGCATAATTTCTATTATCGGAAATAAAAACAATCCGAATGTCGGGGTTCGTCTTTATCGCCCGGGCGGTTTTAAGCCCCGGTATTTGATCGTGTCCCAAACGAATAAAGCACCAATGAGGCGGGAACTTCCAGGTTCGTTTAATAAACTGGATATGGTCCTCGAAAACCTCAATCTCAGTCATCCTTACGCTTTCTGAAAGCCAAGCTATTAGCTGTTCCCGATCTATATTTTGTTCATCCAGAATATAGACTTTCAACTCTACCTTCCCCCGTTGTTCACGAGACTACTGCAAATAAACATCGTCTTGTTTCACTTCCTGTTTTGATTATATAAAACGATTTTCACCAAAATTTCATCAAAGCAAAAATGATAAAATAACCAGAAACCGCCTATCCATCAGGGTTTTGACAGATTGGCGGCTGGTAAGCATAAATTTATTTTATATTTTTATTTTTTACTTAATATTTCCAACCCTATTTGACGGGTAAGTAAAGCTCATACAATTTATGGTCCGGTTTAATCCCGAGTTCCTCGTTTATCAGTTTCGAATACGCGTTGAAATGCCTGATGGCCTTTCTATTTTCACCGGTTTTCGCATAAACTCGCAACAGGAGTTGGGTGATAATTTCTTCATAAGGATTTTGGCGGTAGGCTTTGATTAACTTGGTCTCCGCCCTGTCATATTGTTCTTTCTCCATATACTGTCTGGCCAGCTGGATAAGGCACTGTTGGTAGAGACTCTCCAACCTCTCCCTTTCATAATCGGCCCAAGGATAGTCCCCACCTTCCAAATACTCTCCCGCAAAGAGGGATTCCATTTCTTCCAACAACTCCAGATTGGCAGCCAGATCGCATTTTTCCAGTTCATATATGCGCTGTACATCATAATCAACCCCGCTGAGCTGCAAATTATAATCGCTGCCAATGTTGATCAGGCTCCTGTCAGCCCCGTATTCTTCCAAAGCCTTGCGAATATAGTATATACCGTTATAAAGCTGGCGGATGGCCTTTTCGGGTTCGTCCTCCGGCCAAAGTCTATCCAAAAGCTCCTCTTTGGTGATTTCCCGTCCTTGATTATGCAGCAGAAACGCAAAAAGCTCCCTGGTTTTTTCCGTCCGCAGTTTGATCGGTTCCTGATTTTCCCAAGCTACCTGAAAGTGTCCCAAACATTTTATGCGCAGTCTGCGGGTGCTGTTCGGCTGGACTGCCGGCTTTTTATTTATCATCCGTTCTACTGTTTTTTTCAAGCGTTCAGGATTGATAGGCTTTAATAGATAATCCAACGCGTGCAGCTCAAAGGCTTCGATTGCATACTGGTCAAAAGCGGTCACAAAAACAATGTCCGTACCGAGGCTTAAGTCCAGGATCCTGGAAGCCGCATCAATTCCTCCCAGCTGCGGCATGTTGATATCCAGAAATACAACCTGCGGTTTCAGCCGCCCAATCGCTTCGATGGCTTCTAATGGATTTGTGTACATACCAACTATGGAAATCTCCGGGTAGGCTTTTAATAGATGCTCCAACCCGCGCAGCGCAGGCCGTTCGTCATCCACCAATACTGCCTTTATCATTCCCAATCACTCTCACTTCCGCTTAAATGGGACACACCATGTAACCTCGGTTCCAACCCCTGGAATACTGCTGATTTGTAATCCACTTCGGTAAAGCTTCCTTAACCGGTCCTCTATATTGGCCAGGCCCACACCGCTTCCAAATTCATGATTAACGTAAGGGTCTAATTTTTCTGGTTCCATACCTATGCCATTGTCCGCCACTTTAAAATGAAAAGCCGCATCGTCCCGCTTGATGCATATCTCGATCAGTCCGCCCTCAGCCTTCGGCAGTATCCCATGTATCACCGCGTTTTCGACAATGGGCTGAAGCGTCAAAATCGGTATATTGCCCTCCAGATCGTCAGTCAGATCATATATTACTTTGATCCTTTCTCCAAACCGTGCCTTCTCGATCTCGAGATAGGCCCTGGCAAGCTCAAGTTCATTTTTTAACGGCACCAACTGGCTTAAATTTTTGAAATCAAAACTTCTTCTCAGGTAGTTTCCCAACTCTATGATAAGATTCCTGGCTTGGTCCGTATCATATAATGAAATGGAAACAACGGTATTCAGCGCGTTAAACAAAAAATGGGGTTTAATCTGCGCCTGCAAAAAAGCCAGTTCAGAAGCCCGGGCTTTGTCCACCGATTGCTTCAGTTGTACGAGGGTCTTTACCCTAGCCAAAAGCTCATCAGCATCAAAAGGCTTGGTCAGGTAATCATTGGCTCCGGCTTCCATACCCATCACAATATCCTGAGTAGTGGTCCTGGCGGTCAGCATCAGTACAGGTAGTTCGGAAACTGTGAAGTTTTTTCTGATTTCACGGCATATCTCATAGCCTGATAGACCGGGCAGCATTACGTCCAGGATGACCAGGGACACATCAGCCGCTGCTTTGAATTCAGCATAGAATTCCTCGCTGGAAGTGACTGCCGTAATGGAATAGTTATCCATCTTCAGAATGCCAGCCAGAGAAATAAGATTGGTTTTATTGTCATCCACCAGTATGATATGTGGTCCGTCAGACGCATATCTATATTGGTAATCCTCAAAAAGCTTATCGCCATATCCGGCAGCGGCCATTTCGGCCTCCACTGCTGTATATGGCCATGATGCTGCTTCGGCGGCCGCGGTCGCAAGCGGCATAGTGAAATAGAATTTGGAACCGGTCCCGACCTTCGATTCGACGCGTATTTTCCCGCCATGAGATTCGACCATATATTTGCACATGGGAAGCCCCAGTCCTGTGCCTTCGCTCCGGGTCAGGGAATCATCCAGCTGCTGAAAGGATTCAAATATGATGCCGAACCGGTCTTCGGGAATGCCAATTCCCGTGTCTTCAACACAGACTTCGACCATATCGCCCACCAGGGCCGCGGATACCATAATATACCCGTCTTCTGTGAATTTAACAGCATTTCCCACCAGATTGTACAGTATCTGCAGCAACCGGTTTTCATCGGCATAAATATCCGGGAGATCATCCGGGAGATCGACCTGCATCTGCACGGTTTGCTTTTTATCCAACCATTCCAGTACATTCATAACGCTTTCCACAGCCCGTTTTAAGTTTACCGCCTGGCAATTCATTGGCAGGTCGAGATTCTTAAGTTTTAAATAATCGAGGATGTC
The DNA here is from genome assembly GCA_963665865.2 of Syntrophomonadaceae bacterium. Lineage (GTDB taxonomy): Bacteria > Bacillota > Syntrophomonadia > Syntrophomonadales > Syntrophomonadaceae > PHAA01. The sequence goes on from CAXXWF010000001.1 coordinate 3,326,117, forward strand.
ACCTATCAGTTTGATGAGGCGTTTACCGCTGATGGTAACCATATTAAGAGCAGCTTTCTGTTTTTCATTTACCGCTCCTTCCGTTCCCCGGGATATACCGTCCGCGATGTTTATCATAGCGTTAAGGGGGGTCCTCAATTCATGGGATGTGTTGGCCAGAAACTCGTCCTTTAGTTTATCCAATTTGATCAATTTTTTGGACAGCAGCTCAGCATTGCTGAAGGCTTCTGCCAAGCGTTTGGCCAGGACAATACCGTACAATAACAGGAATAAAAAGAAGCCGAAGGTGGAAAGCCCCTCAAAGCCGGAGGATATGACATTCTCATGATATAATATGTCTTGGACCCCTCCCAACATAACAATTATGGTGCCTGCAATTATGATGGCTGAATCTGTCTTGTTTTGGGGATAAGCCCTGGCTGTACAAACAGTTGCATAGGCAGTCATGATCAATGCGATTGCTTGCATGAGGTATACCAGTTGAGTATATAGATGAATGGGTGAAATTATGACCAACAGCGATATGAAAACGGCATATACGGTAAACAATCTATTAACCTTACGTGAAGTTTGCTCAGGGAATAATTCTGCAGTAAGGTATGCGAAGAAAACAGGAGCCCAGACCAAGCAGATATAATCTACGGCAACTGTAACCTGGTAAGTTGCCCAAGGGAAAATGCTGTTTATAAAATGGTCTCCATATATTATGGTCCGCCCCAGGAAAGCAAGACACAGCAGGGCAAAGTACAGGCTGCTTTTATCTTCCTTGCGCATAAAAAAAATGCAGAAGTAGTAAAGGGCCATCATGAGGAAAGCTCCGACCAAAAACAAGTCTTTATAACCGATGTCTTTGTCATATGCAACTATTTTGGCAACGGAACCCATAATAATTGGGTACCAGGCCCCGCCGCGGGCATAGGAAAAATTAGCTACTTGGAGAATTATATCGAAGCTGGTGGATGGTTGAACAAATGAAACCGCAGCCGGACGGTATTCAGGCGTAAAATGCTGCTGGTCCACGCCGACCTTGCCATTAGAAGCTACTAGCGTGTCGTTTATGAAGAGGTTGTAAGCGGTTGAAACCGTAGGCATTCTGATGCCAACGGCCTGACCTTCTTTGGCATTCACGACTTTCAGTCTGTAGGTCGCATATCCATAGCTGGGGAGGTTTTGGCCGTTTATTTCATAGCTGTTCCATACCTGAGGTACTTCAGCCAACAAATCGGATTGGGAATCGCTGTCACGGAAGTCATCGTAGGTGAGCAGCTTGCACCAATAAAACTCCCACTCTCCGTTAAGGTTGATAAGCTGGTTATCGGCTGAGTCCCAGTCGGACAGATCAAGCGTGCCCTGTTGCAGCTTGGGTTGTCCAATTCTAAAGTCCGTCAGCCCCGACCTTCCGAACAGCACAAAAAATATTGCCGCCATAATAATGATAAGCAACAATATTCCCAATAAGTCTTTTTTAATGATCCGCTTCATAAAATAACTCCTGTTGGGGAGGCATGAGGATGGTTCGAGACCACTGAAAAAGTACATGTTTTGTCATCCTGAGGAGCCGAAGGCGACGAAGGATCTTTTCAACAAAAACGTGTAATTCGCATTTATATGATTGCAAGATGCTTCGCTAACGCTCAGCATGACACATTTAACGGACTTTTTCAGTGATCTCGGACGGTTCTTTTGCCTCCTCTAAAATTACTGCAAAGGGTTCTAAAGGGCCTGCTATTTTGCATAAATAACTCGGGGTCAAACCCCGAGTTATTTGTTTTTAATATATTTATGGGTTATATAAGGGTGATTGGTTTTCCGCGACTGAATTTCAAATTGTTTTAAAGATGATATAAAGGGGGTAAGCTTGGCGTGTCCATAGTTTCGAGTATCAAAATCCGGGTAACGTTTATTAAGTTTTTTACCAACTTCACCTAAAAACGCCCAGCCGTCATCATCTGAACTCTCGGTTACAATAACCTTAATAGCTTCTATTACTTCATTTATATTAGCCATGCCTTCTTGGGGAACTTCCTGCTTTTCAATCCTGGCATTGGCATTCGTTTCATGGGAATGGGCAGGGATGGCCATTAACACTTCCAGATATTTAAACTTCTCACAGGCAGATATGAAGGGTGTAGGCGTTTTCTTCTCGCCCATGCCGATAACATACATTCCGGCTTCTCTTAGCCGGGCCGCCAGCTTAGTGAAATCACTATCACTGGAAACAATGCAGAACCCATCCACATTTTTTGAATAGAGAATATCCATGGCGTCGATTATCAAAGCTGCATCGGTCGCATTTTTGCCGGTTGTATAGCTATATTGCTGAATGGGGGTTATGGAGTAATTTAGCAGCACCGTTTTCCATGATGCCAGCTGCGGTTTGGTCCAATCTCCGTAAATTCGCTTATATGTAGGTGTCCCATGGTTGGAAATTTCATCAAATATATATTTTATATATTTATCCGATACATTATCAGCGTCAATCAAAACCGCAATCTTTCTGTCGTTTTCCATACAATATCCCCCCTGCCAATATTCACTATGTTCTGTTTTTATCTTAGAGCACCCTGATCTATACGTCAATAACCCGGGGCAGACCCTAAGTTATTCGCCTTAGAACGATAAACGAGGCGTGAGAACCGTCCCCACACCTTAGAAGAAAAAAGCAGATGTAAAAGGGAAAATTTAAAAACTGTTGAATAATAAGCTTTATTATGAAAAGTAAACGTAAAAGAATTAAATTAATATTTGTACTGCTGGCTTTTTTATTTGTTGCTCTAATTGGAAAACTTGCAGGTCAATTTCTGGTGGTAAATGAACAACCCCAAAAAGTAGACGTTATTATTATTCTAGCTGGGGATCGCGGTTATCGTACCGAACGGGGAGCTGAATTATTTCATGCTGGGTATGCTCCCTATATAATTGTATCTGGTGGTCCGATATATAACAACATAACTGCTGCTGATTTAATGATGAATCATGCTATGGAGTTGGGTATACCGGCAGAGGATATTATAAAAGAATCTTATGCCGATAGTACCTATCAGAATGGTGTTTATACTAAGGAAATAATGGAACAGCGGGGCTTTAAGTCAGTTATTATCGTTTCATCTGAATTCCATATGCGACGGGTCAAGTTGGTTTTTGAACGAGTTTTTAAAGATACGGATATTAAGCTTATATATTGCGCGGCAAAAGATCCTACGTTTGACCCTGATCATTGGTGGAGCAGTAATAAAAGCATCATGAATACATTTAATGAGTATGTTAAGTTGATGGGATACTTTTTTAATCGGGATAACTAGTTAAACTATCGGATTAGCGATAGTTTAATATGGGGAGTGCCACTATGAAAAGATTTTTACAGGTATTTTTAACTGTTGTCATACTATTGAGTACTACATCTATTGTACTTACACCTGTAACTCAAGCTAGTGATCTTATCAATCATGAAGCCGAGGCCCATACGCTCCAAGCTCTGGGGCTATTCAGCGGAACAGACCAGGGCTTGGAGTTAACCCGGGTACCTAGCCGGGTCGAAGGTGCAGTGATGCTGGTACGTCTTTTAGGTAAAGGTGAGTATGCTATGCGCCAAAACTTTCCTCATCCCTTTAAGGATGTACCAGCCTGGGCCGACCCCTACATCGGGTATATGTACCACGCTGGTCTGACCGCAGGCACAGGCCCCTTAACCTTTAGCCCGGATCTGTCTCTGACAACGAACCAATATCTTTCTTTTGTGTTACGCTCGTTAGGATATAGTGACCAAAATGGTGATTTTAAGTGGGATAAGGCCATAGATAAATCAGCAGATATCGGCTTAATTGATTCATCCACCCGCCAAGAACTGGAAACAAGCTTTAGGCGTGATGAAATGGTGTTGGTTTCATACCTCGCGCTTAAAAATTATTTGAAGGACAGCCACTATACCTTGCTGCAGAAATTAGTAGAAGTTGATAAAGTAGTTTCGCCCATAAATGCTCAGGCTGCAGGTTTGTACACCCCCCAGCCCGGTGGCCATATTAGCGAGACCAGTAATGGTTATCTGATAAGCAATCAAGATGAGTTGAAATATGCATTAGCTGCCGCCATGCTGAAGCTGAAAACAGATTTTGTCCTAAACTTTTACAAATACCCCGGAGACCCTTTAAACGATTTCGAAACTGCCACAGATCAGGCCATGGAGCTTATCAGCCAAAAAACTGGCGTGAAAGACCTGCTGAGCCACTGGGCGTATTCCGGTACTAGAGACAAATTGAACATAAAAATGCAATATCGATATAACCAGGAAAGTTTCGCTCAGGAACTAGTTAAGAACGAAGCTGTACAAGAAAAAGTTATGGAAATAATTAATACCTATATTAAGCCCGGCATGACCGAATATGATAAAGAAAAAGTTCTGCATGATTATATTATTAACCATAGCCAGTATGACTACGAAAACCTAATGAACGATACTCTTCCCAATGATTCATTTACTCCCTACGGGGTCTTAATTCTAGGACGCGGGGTTTGTCAGGGCTATGCCGAGGCTTTCGCCTTGCTAGCTAAAGAAGCGGGCTTGGAATGCCAGGTAGTAATCGGCGAGGCCTATGGGTTCAACCAGTGGAACAGCCACGCCTGGAATATAGTCAAAATAGGGGATAGATATTACCACCTGGATGTCACCTTTGACGACCCAGTGGTTCAGGACGGCAACGGAGTATTAAGCTACAATTATTATAATTTGACAGATACCGAAATAAGCAAAGATCATAAATGGGACCGGTCAGCCTATCCAGCCTGCACAGCCACTAAATATAATGAGTTGGGGCAATAACTCGGGGTCAGACACGAATTATTCGCCTTAGAACGATAAACAAGGCACGAGAACCGTCCCCGTGCCTTACCAATAATCGATTATAATCGAATTATCGATTAATTTAATCGTTGCAGATTAATCGATAAATATCTATAATTTCTGTTAAGGAAGGCGGTAATAGCAAATGATTTTTAAGGAAACTGAGCATATCGAGCTCAAAAGAGAATTAAACGATTCGGTAAAGAAAGAAATCATAGCGTTTGCGAATACCGATGGGGGTAAGATCTATGTCGGTGTGGATGATAGCGGTACTGTTGTCGGGCTGAATAATGCCAAACTAGACTTGGAAGCGATTAGTAATACGATTAGAGATTCCATAAAACCAGATCTATCTATGCATACTGCAGTATATATCAAAGAATTAAATTCGAAAGAAATCATCGAAATCGAGGTAACAAAAGGCACGAAAAGGCCCTATCACCTAGTTTCCAAAGGGTTAAAACCTTCGGGCGTTTTTATCAGACATGGGATCACCTCTTCGCCCGCCACAGACGAGGCAATCCGTCAGATGATTATCGAAAGCGACGGCCTCAGTATCGAGAAATCCCGTTCTATGAATCAGGATTTAAGCTTCACGTATGCCGAGAAGATGTTCCGTGAGAAAGACATCGGTTTTCAGCAGGCACAGCAACGAACCTTAGCGATTATTAATGAAGACGGATATTTCACTAACCTGGGACTTTTACTATCCGATCAGTGTGAGCACTCTATCAAGTGCGCCATCTATAACGGACAGAGCAAGCTTGCATTCAGGGATCGCAAGGAATTTAACGGCTCTATTCTAAAGCAATTAGATGAAGTTTATGAGTATATTCATTTGCAAAACAAGATTGAGTCGCATTTTCAGGGACTCCGTAGAGTGGAAGAAGCAGATTATCCTTATTATGCCATAAGAGAGGCTCTAATCAATGCCGTAGTTCACAGGGATTATAGCTTCAGCGGCAGTATTCTGATTCATATATTTGAAGATAGAATGGAGATTGTATCCACTGGGGGTCTAGTGGCAGGCTTAACCATGGAGGACATTTTCTTGGGGATTTCGGAGACCAGAAATAAAAACCTGGCAGCTTGTTTTTATCGGCTAAAACTCATCGAAAGTTATGGAACAGGCATTCAGAGAATGAAAGAAAGCTATCAGAATTATGCAGTGAAACCTGCGTTCAAAGCATCTGATCATGCCTTTGTCGTTACACTACCGAATGTGAATTATAAGGTACATCCCGAAACGAATGAAGAAAAGGCGCTTGCCATCATAAAAATCAAAGACATCGTAGGAAGAAAGGAAATAGAGACGGAGTTGGGCTTAAGCAAATCAAGCGTGACCATCATATTAAACAAATTATTAACGGAGGGTAAAATAAAACAAGAAGGTAACGCTAGAAATACCAGTTACCGATTAAAAGACTAAATGAGTCAAGACTGTCCCCTAGCAATAACTCGGGGTCTGACCCAAGTTATTCTATGACAAGATATTACTTACTTTTAGCACAATATAGCCTATAATTATCCAAGATAGGGGGAATTGGGTAATGTTAAAACGACTACGTGCACTTGCGGTTTTAACAATTCTTTTTCAATTGTGCTTAAGCTCAACGGTCTTTGGATCCGATACCGATTTTGAGACCAACGCAGAAGCTCTCAAACCAGCCGTGGTAATGATAAAGGTAAATTATCACGCCCAGGTTTCATTACCATCTCCATATATGACTGAGCAAAATAAAGCTAATTTAAAAAATAGTGCTTTATCTCTGATCTTACGCGGTGTAATTCCGCCTAATATGCAGGCTGCCATAAATTATGCAGCAGCTGAGGTACTTGCAAACCCCCTACGTTACATGAGTACCAGCGATAAGTCTGATGTTGTTGACGTAAATTTCACAACCTTGGGAACTGGTTTGATCATTAATGAAGAGGGCTATATAGTTACAACCCTAAATATGGTTCAACCAAATGATAAAACGCTTAAGGAAAAAGTTATATCCACAGCATCAGATGAATTTCTAACCAAAACATTTAAAAAATATAGCGGACTTATCCCTGGAAATCAAAAAGCAGACCAGGCATTTCGAACTTATATTAATGAATATATAAAAGTTACCAGCCTTACCCAAGAAATATTTGTCCTGCCTGGATCAAATAATCAAGCATCAACTGGAATGAATGCTACCCTATTTAATGATAAACAACCTGATGTTAACCTAGTAATTTTGAAGGTTGATAAAGCAAATTTGCCATCTATAGATTTAAAGACTATCGACCTAAAACCAGATGATCAAATTGGAATATTAACTTATCCAGTTACCTCTTTAGGCCCAGACAAAATTGAACCCATCCTTATTAAGGGTACATATAGCGAGTTGTCTGTTTTAGAAGAATGGAATGGATATAGATTAAAGCAGATTGTTGAAGGTGCACCGATTTTCAAATCAAATGGAGACATATTAGGTTTAATCGAATTAAATGATAATGCTGATCAGCAAAGCACGGCACAATTCAGCTTTATTCCTGCCGAACAAATAATCCAATTTGCCCAAGGCATTAATATACCGATAAAAGAAAATAAATCGACTCAGCTATATAAAGAGGCCATTGATCAATACCAGATAAACCACTATAGAAGAGCTTTAAAGCTCTTTAAGCAAATATCCATAATCACCCCGGACCATCCCTATGTTCAATATTATATTGCAAATTCTGAATCAGAAATATCGGCAGGACATGATCGATCCTATGACTATTTAAAGCCCGTAGCTGGTGTATTAATCGGCATAATCGTTGCTTTACTGGCATGGTTTTATTTTATCCGGAGCAAAAAAACAAAAGCACTAATTAAAAGCTAGGCCTGGCTAAGGCCACGGATGTTTAGAAACGTCACGTACAATATCATTTTTCATGGTAACTCGGGGTCAGACCCCGAGTTATTTTTCTGTAATAGTTATATTCTTGATGTAGATCTCTTCCAGGGGCTGGCTTATTTCGCCGCGGGCATTGGCTCCTACGGGAGTATCAGCGATTTTCAGAATTACGTTCATTCCATTAATTATACGACCAAACACTGTATAGTTCGGCTGACTGTTTAATGAAGCGGAATCATTACCGGTACAGATAAAAAACTGACTGCCATTAGTATTAGGACCGCAATTGGCCATAGCCACAATTCCGGGTGCGTATGATTGTAGCGGAGGCAGCTCATCAGCAAAAGTATAGCCGGGACTACCAGTGCCGTTCCCCATAGGATCGCCGGTTTGGATCATAAATTCTTTAATAATCCGGTGAAAACTTATGCCATTGTAATATCCGGCCCGGGCTAAAAAGACAAAATTATTTACCGTTATTGGTGTCTGGGCGGCAAACAATTCCAGAGTGAAGCTGCCACGATTAGTATCAACCAGGGCAGAGTAATGTTTTTGTGTATTTATCGCCATTTTCGGGGCTGACTTGTACATATTGTTTCGGGTCTGGGTTGACTTTAAATCATGTGTATTCGTACTAATGCGCACCGTCAACTCAGTGCTGCTATACAATACTTCCGCACCGAGGGCCTCGCTAACGAATCTTAACGGCACCATGGTACGACCATTTTCTATCACCGCATTCGTATCCAGTTCAATTTCTTTTCCATCTACAAAGCTAAGCTTTTTACCTAGAGGAATGCTTATTGTGCTTTGATTATAGGATATGTTGACGGTTTGCCTAACCTCATCCCAGCTTACATCAGCGCCTAGCTGCTCACTAATAAATCGAATCGGTACCATCGTGCGATTATCCTCATTAATGTAAGGTTGCCCATCTGGAAAATACATAACGTCACCGTTAACGATTATATTGACGGTACTGGCCAGCATAACTGAGGAAGATGCTAATGAAAAGATAAATCCAAGCACAAAAACCAAGAGCAGTTTCTTCACCCTAATAACACCACACTTTCTGAAAATTTGCTTATTGCTAAAAATAGGTAATATCGATTAATATTAGGAAAATAGAATTTAGGGGGTAAATACCTATGAGAAAACGCATCCTATTCTCAGTATTTTTACTTGTGTTCTTGCTTGCAATTCCTGCTTATGGTCTAGCAGAAAATACACCTTCTTTCACCAATGTTTTTACTCAAAAAGTTAGTGACGTGTATGTTTCAGGTAATTTCAATTCTGATCATACTCTTTTTTCCCTCTCCGATAATAAAATATTTAGAAGCCAGGATGGTGGCAGTGCCTGGCAAGAGACGGGTTTGTATATTGATAACGTTTTCTATAGTGCCGATAAAATATACTTATTTGACATGCTCTGTACCAATAATAACACCATTTATCTTTCCGGATATAATAAAGATAGAAAAGAAAATTTCTTAGTCAAGAGTATTGATGCGGGAAGTAACTGGACCCCATTGTATAACCATGCTTTTTATAGCCTTTATTCAGCCAATGATTGGCTATATGGGATTGATAAAAATAAGAAATCCCTTCAGGGTTCTGACAATTTCGGAGTGCAATGGAATTGGGCTCTGAAATCGCAAGTACTGCTGCGTAATTATGCTTTTACAACAACTGACGGCAAGAGTTTATTTACCGTGTATGACAAAAAACTATGGTCTAAAGTTAATGACCAGGACTGGAAATCTATTAGATATCTCAATTCGGATAAAACGAATCTTTTTTCTTTTGTTGATAATGAAAAAAATATTATAATTGCCTGCGACCCAGAAAACACAGCTGATGTGAGTATTTCTTACGACAACGGAATTAGTTGGGATGCTGTCAATTTTGGTTCAGATGCGAAAATTCTAACCTACAAAATTAATTGCGCTACGGCTGCTCCGGGAGGCTTCTTGTTTTTAGGTACTGCTAATAAATGCATCCTGGTATCCGAAGACTACGGTAAAACTTGGAAGATTATATCTAAAGGGGTTACGGCTTCGGTAGCCAGTATTAAAAGTATAGTTGAGGGTGACTCAATAAAGGTCTTTGCAGCAACCTCTTCAGGACTATTATCAATGAGTTATCACATTAATACTGCTGAAGAAATCGTCACAATCAAATCAACCGTTAAGTTTATTATCGGCAAAACAAGTTTTTCTATAGGTGGACAGGACAAGACAATGGATGTTGCTCCCTTTGTATCTGGTGACAGGTCATTTGTACCCATAAAGTATATGGGTGAAGCGCTGGGAGCTGACGTATCCTGGGGCGAGGTTACCCAGACAGTTACTATCAAGAAAGATAATACCGTAGTTGTTATTCCTCTAGGCAAAAAAGTGATAGTAGTTAATGGCGTAGAAATCCCTATGGATGTTAAGCCAATTATTCGCAATAATAGAACCTACTTGCCGGCCAAGTATGTTGCCGAAGCATTTGGCTATACTGTTGATTGGGACGAAGCTACCAAAACTGTGAAAATATCAAAAAAATAATGACGCTAATATGGAAGCCTCCGTTATTCAATTATAGATAACTCGGGTTCAGTGAACTGAACCCGGGTTATTGACCTAAAAGCTTGACCATATTTTGGAACTGTCAACAAAAACTAGACACTAAATTAAGTAATTTTTATGAATTCGACTCCTCAAATTGGACAGGGGAAAGATATCCCAGAGAGGAATGCATTCTCTTTGTATTGTAATATAATTCAATATATTTAAAGATTTCTTGCTGAGCTTGTTCAGGTGTTTCGAAATTGGCATCCTGAACAAGCTCTCTTTTTATTGTTCGGTAGAATGATTCCATTAAGGCGTTATCATAAGGGTTACCTTTCCTACTGACACTAGAAACTGCGCCATGTGTACGTAGTAGCGTCTGAAAATTTCCTCCAGTAAACTGAGAACCTTGATCTGTATGAACAATAAGACCTTCTGGTGGGCGTTCTCTGCCATAAGCCTGTGTAAATGCATCCATTACTAGGGTGTCCTTCATCTTTCTACCCGGTACCGTCAATACTTTTTGATAAACACCTTCGCCTCGTGCAACTGCTATTTCATTCAGCAAATCCGGAAGACGAATGTATTGCACTGTATAGTTGTTTCTACAGGCGGCTACCCCTAAAGCACATCCCATGTAGCTCTTACCATTTCCGGTGGCACTCATAATGACGATGTTATGCTTTTCCTGTATATAGTTACAGGCAGCAAGGCGTAGGAGATACTCTTTTGGCGTAGATTCAAACCTTCTTCGCGATAAAGGCGGTAGACTGCATATACCGGTGCGGCGGAGCCGCAGTTTGAAGTGCACCCCAAATATTAGACGTTATGATATAATCATTTCAATCATGAAAGGGGTGCCAAATTGGGCGTAAAAGGTCGAAAATTAAATCATTATTCAGGCGACTTTAAGTGTAGCGCAGTAGAAGAAGTTCTAATAAATCATATGGGTCTTAGAGAAACCGCGCGAAAATATGGAGTAACTCATAAGATGGTTCAAACATGGATAAAAATGTATCTCGAAAAAGGTAGGGATTATCTTTACAACGATGCTGCAAAACATAAAAATACGTTAATTGACGAACCGTTAACCATTCAGGATCCAGATCATATAGCCCAGGTTAAATCAAAAAAAGCCAGTCATTCTAAGATGGACGAATCATCATTGCCTAATGAAATTCGTGATTAACTTAATATGTTACGCATGGAGAACGCATACTTAAAAAAATTAAACGCCTTAGTCCGGAAGAAAGAAAAGTTACAAATAAGGACAAAGCTCAAATAGTGGTAAGCGTCAAAGATACCGGCACCTAGAATAGTAGCCTTGAAGCTAGTACAATCACAAATATAGAACTTGAAAAAATTTAAAAACTTGAAAAAGTTAGCAAAGTTTTTCAAGCAAAAACGGAGTGGTTGTATGGATATACAAAAAGTAACAGCAGAATACCGTCTATCAAAGTGGATGCAAGTTATACAGGAAAAGCAGTGCAGCGGGCAAAGCGTTAAGGAATTCTGCAGGGATACAGGAATAAGCAGTAATGCATACTTTTACTGGCAGCGGAAATTACGAAAGGCTGCATGTGCAGGGATTTCAAAGCTGGAGGAGCCCGTGAACTGTGTTCCAGAAGGATGGATACAACTTGCCCAAGGTCAAGAAATAAAATCCACGCTGGATATTGAAGTCGGCGGTTGCCGAGTCACTGTGGATGCGGAGACAGATCCTGAACTTCTGAAAAAAGTCTGCCGCATATTAAAGGTACTGTAATGAGGTGGAGTGACAAACCCGTGTACATATGCTGCGGGCATACAGATATGAGGAAATCTATTAATGGACTAATGACGCTGGTTAAAGATAGCTTTTTGCTTGATCCGTTTTCGGAAGCATTGTTTGTATTCTGCAATCGGCATCGAAATAGAATGAAAATATTAGAATGGGACGGCGATGGATTCTGGTTGTATTTCAAGCGTCTGGAGCGCGGACATTTTCGCTGGCCGGCAAAGGGAGACACGGATACCATGGTTCTTGAAACCAAAGAATTATCCTATCTCATTGAAGGTGCAAAATTGGAAAAAAAGCTTAAACGAGAAGAAGTTTTTGAGCGGCAGATCTCTTGAAATATTCATCTCGCAAAGTGCTTAAAACCGCATAAATACTAGCTTCAATGGGGTTATTGTGGTATAATTTTCTTATGAAAATGCAAGTTGATTCAGCAGAAAAACTGCTTGAAATAATTGAAGAAAAGGACCGCAAAATTGCTGAGTTAGAACAGCAGGTACAGTGGTTTATATCACAGATCCGCCTTGCGAAACATAAACAATTTGGCGTATCCAGTGAAAAGACCGGCGATCTTCAGTTGTCCATATTCAACGAGGCCGAATCCAGTGCTGATATAACCATACCGGAACCGAAACTTACCGAAGTACAGGCGCATTATCGCAAACGAACACGCCTTACAACTGACAAATTGCCTAAGGATTTGCCTGTTGAGGTAATTGAACACGAGCTGCCGGTTGAAGAATGTATTTGCCCGGATTGTGGCAATGGATTACATACTATGGGAAGAGAAATCCGGGAAGAACTTAAAGTCATTCCTGCAAAAGCAGTAATTATACGGCACGTACGGCATGTTTACGCCTGCCGTAATTGTGAAGGCACTTCCGACCATGTTCCTATCGTAAAGGCAGATATGCCAGAACCTGTCATAAAAGGCGGATTTGCTTCCCCTGATACAATAGCCCACATAGCCGTGCAGAAATTCATGATGGCCTCCCCCCTATACCGGCAGGAGCAAGAGTGGAAACAAAATGGCATCCTGCTTTCCCGACAGACTATGTCAAACTGGCTGATCAAAGCCAGTGAGAAATGGTTGGAACCGATATATGAAGAGATGAAGCACCGATTATGTGAGCATGAAGTGCTTCACGCAGACGAAACGACCGTGCAGGTGTTGAAAGAACCGGGTAAGGCAGCACAGTCAAAGAGTTACATGTGGCTGTACCGTACCAGCGGAGAGGCAAAACACCAGATTGTAATTTATGATTATCAACCTGACAGAAGACATATACATCCTGAAAAATTTTTAAAATCTTTTAAAGGATACCTTCATGCAGATGGATATGACGGTTATCATAAGCTTCCTGAAACCATAATTGTGGTAGGCTGCCTGGCACATCTTAGGCGGAAGTTTTTTGATGCCTTTAAAACTCTGCCTAAGGACAAACAACCGGAATCCAATGCGGCAAAAGGAGTAGCCTATTGCGATAGACTCTTCAATCTTGAAAAACAGTTTGCCACGCTTAGCCCGGATAACCGCCTTAAGGAGCGTAAATGCCTTTCAAGGCCTGTATTTGATGAATTTTACAATTGGACAGAAGGTCTTGCTGTTTTGCCCAATACTCTTCTCGGCAAAGCGGTGCATTATGCAAAGTCCCAGCGAAAGTATCTCGAAAGATACCTGTTGGAAGGGCGTCTTGAAATTTCAAATAACCGTGCAGAACGCAGTATTAAACCTTTTGTAATTGGTAGAAAGAACTGGATCTTTACTAATACGCCAAACGGCGCTAGGGCCAGTGCAATTTATTACAGCCTGATTGTAAGTGCAAGAGAAAATGGTTTGAATCCATTTGAATATTTAACGTGGATTTTTACCAATGCCCCTAACTTGGGAAAAACGGGTTACGCATCTGAGATTAAAGACTTTTTACCCGGTAGTGCAGCCTTGCCGGAGAAAGTATTCACCCCGCAGCTTGGTAACACGAATCTGAAAAAATTAGCGTGGGAGGAAGACTGATGAAGGTTGGAAAACATACGGCGTTTATGATAGATTTTGTCTCCGATTTTGCTGATGGAAAGATATCAAGATATTTCTTTGAAATGGATTATTCAGGCTATGTTATTCAGTATTTTCCAAAGATGAAAAGGGAGAATGCTCGTTTAGCGCAAAAATTTGTTAGCACTGTCGATGATGTCGTCGAATATGCTCAAGCCAACAACATATCTGATGAGGATTTTAGGATAATGGTTAACAATGCTCTTTGCGATCTTGTTGGAGTGGATGAGCCTGACTTAATGTAGCTCACGTCACAGTGTCTTTGACGCTTACAAATAGTGCACGATCTAAGGCGTAAATACAAAGTCACTGAGCTGATAAAAATAGCTGGCATTCCACGAAGTACATATTACTATCACACTAAGAGTCAAAGTAAACCTGATAAATATGCTTCGATTCGTCCTGTAATAAGCCAGATATTCATAGATAACAAAGGCCGTTATGGGTACCGTAGAATAACTGCAGAGTTAAAGAAACGAGCGCTGGTGATCAATCATAAAACCGTACAGAGACTAATGAAAGAATTAAACCTGTATTGCTTTGTACGAATCAAAAAATACAACTCATATCGAGGCGAGATTGGAAAAGTTGCTCCCAACCTGTTAAACCGAGAATTTAAAGCCATGAATCCTAATGAAAAGTGGGTTACGGACATAACAGAGTTTCATCTATTTAGCCAGAAGATTTATTTATCCCCTATACTTGATCTGTATAATGGAGAAATCATCAGTTATGATATATCAAACCATCCGCGTTTTTCACAGGTCACGGCAATGTTAAATCAGGCTTTTATAAAGATACCGGACAATACAGAACTAATACTACATTCGGATCAAGGATGGCAGTACCGCATGGCAGCATACCAACAAGCTTTAAAAGTGAAAGGTATCCGCCAGAGCATGTCACGCAAGGCCACATGCTTGGATAACGCCGTAATGGAAAACTTCTTTGGCCATCTGAAATCGGAATTACTATACAACCAGGAATTTGAATCTGTTGATCATTTTATCCAGGAACTGCATGCATACCTAGAATACTATAACCATAGAAGAATAAAGAAAAAGCTCAACTATATGAGTCCAATAGAATACAGGTTGTTGCTGGCAGTTGCTTGATGACGCTGTAAAATACTATAACAATTTTTGTCTAAATTTAGGGGTTCAGTTCAGTTTGGCTCATTTTGATCCGGAATACCCATAGACTCGTTTATGATTGATCTTCCAGCCTTCACGCTGTAATAGTATATGTATGCGCGATAGCCGTACCGTACACAGGTGGCCGTGATTTCCTTGATCCGCTAAACGGGCAAGCTTGTTTCATTTCCTCCTGGACCATTCGATGTCCTTCTTTAACACCTTCTCCTTTTGTTTATCACGGAATTCCAGAGGCATATCCGCCTTGTAGAGATCACAAGGATTGAATATCTCACCGGTAGAAAGTATGTGACAAATGGGGCTGCTAAGCTTCTGATTGCGCAAGGGCTTGTTCGAGAAAGTGACATACCATGCTTACTTTTGCAACCTGCTTAAAAAATTTATTGTCTATCTAAGGAGCGAGTGTACCCTTTTTTAGCTCCCATCCGTGTTATCCAGTGATCGTGATGTTTTCACACTAATCCTTGTAATATGCACACCTAAACTCTAAGGTTGCGATATCTACATTTTGTTGTTATAAATGTCTTCTAATAGTAATATTTCGTTCTATTTCGGTAAGACTAAATACATAAAAAGTAATCCATCCTAAAATTTGCGTTTCAATTTCCTAATCATTTCGGTTATATCCGGTCCTATAATTATTGATATTCTTTTTTTCAGTGTCTTCTTACAATATTTATTTTGAATAAATTCAATCGGCTTGGAGTTAAAATCACCGAAGAATTCCTCCCTCCGAGAAGGTCTTGTTGCAGGTTCTTGAAGATGTTTATTCCCGGTTATTGCTTCTTTTAATGGTCGTTCCATATAAATAGCTCTGTCTTTGAACTCTTCAAAAAGCTTCTGCGCCTTATCGTTGTTTAAGAGCATCAATGATATTCCCTTTTTGAATTCTTCTTTTGGAACTGCGCTTGGGTCCAACCCCCAATAATCAGCTAAAGTAATATCACCAATTCGTGGCAAGGTAGCATGCTGACAAGTGCTGCATGACCTTCTCGATATTAATGAACCATAAAAGCTGGTCATAAATAAATTATTATAGGATTTTATAAATTTTTGATTGCCGTTTTCCAATTCAAAGCATATAGTCGATATCTTCCATCCATTTTTCTTACTTCGGAAAAATACCCTTTTAATTTTCGAATCCCATTTGGTCTCTTGGTCATGAAAGCATTTTAAAGCAACGGAAGTTGATCCCACTCCATGGCATATTACTTCAGTGGTATAAAGATTGTTATAACGCTTACCTAAAAAAGAAAGTAATCCAGCAACTTGACAGGGTGTTCCGGAAAATAGAACTATTTTCTTGTTGTCCAGGATCTGTTTAATATCTCTAAAAGCATAATGTATCTCACTTTGAATATATTTTGATCCCCTAAGTTCTATCAATTGTTCAATACTATGAACAGTTCTATGGTAAGGAATAAGGTTATCACCCAGAGCAACTCCAAAAACAATTCCACCTTTTTCAAGAATATAACTGGCAATAACCGAAAACATACCTCCTGATGTGCTGTAAAATCTTATATCAGGATCTTTGTTCCAACAAGCAAAGGCCTGGGGTTTAGCCTTATTATCTCTAATCAGTGGATTCATTTCAGGGCACACCTTTTCACATAAACTACAATTCATACATTCTAATCCGTCAATAGACGGCATCATAAATCCTTCGTTATCATAAATCATCGCAATACACTTTTTAGGACATATATTCATACATGCTCCACAGGCTGTGCATTTCAAATCTTCACAAAGCATTTCTTCACCTGTCTCCTATAATTAATTGCTAATCGCGTTTTGGATAAAAGCAATAGATTTCTCTCTTTCTTTCGTTAAAATTCCTTGAGCTATTTCATAATCTAGCTTCAGCATATCCTTCGAAAAAACAACACCTGGCTTTATTAAGCGCGACTCAAGATGGAAAAACTCAAGTACATTATAGATACGAGAGTTATCCGATGTTTCCTCAGAATCATCTCGCTTACAAAAGCTAAAAAATGGCTTTTTATAATTAACAGCAAAAATTGTACCGTGAAAAGAATCTGTACAGATAACAGCAGCATCCTTTATTAATCCCAAAAATTCAGCCGGACCGGCATTATATATTTTACGATGTCCCCCGGCCATATCCACATAGGACATAGGAAGGACAATTACCATATACCCAGTTTGTTTTTGAATATCGTCAACAAATCTTCGACAATACTCTACTTCCCCCAAGAAATAGCATAGAATATATGGTTTTATAACCTGTTGTCTAATAGCAATTTCATCCCATTGCTCATGAGTCTGCAACAAGGTTGGATCCAGCACTTGTTGAACAAATCGATCTGTAATCTCAGCTATTATTTCGCATCCTCTTTGTTCTCTTACAGATAGGTATTGAACACTCTTAAGCCAGCTTTTCATCTGAGTAGCCTTTTCGGGTGATACTTCGTTTACACCAACACTAGGTGCATATGATATTGTCGTTTTATCAATAGGTGCAAAAGTGAGGTAAAAAGCTTCAGAGCTACTGCCCAAATATGGGTTCCATACCTGATCACTCCCTGTCACATATACATCGTATGTAGGCGGATCCTTCTTTAAATCATCCAAGGTATTATAGCTTTTTTCACTTTCCCGAATATATCTACTGCAAAATTCACTAAAACGCATTCCTCTAAGCGATAGATTATTTCTATTTAGAAATTTTGGTATGTACTGATTAGGATGAAGTATAACATAAGGCAATCTTCTAAACTTCTTATATAATTTAGGGGTTTGAAAACCTATTGTGTCTTTCAACCTATAATCTATCATCTCACTATAACAACCCAAATCCTCAAATATCTTTTGCATTGCATAAGCTTGTAAAATAGTTCCATAGTTGTTTAAAAAATGGTATGTGGTAATTCCTACCTTTTTCATAATAGACCACCTCATAAAAATAATAATTTTGTATACTCAAAAATTTCATATATCAACCCCATATACTAAAGCAATTAACCATCCTTTATTTTCTCTTCACATAACCGGATATCATTTTATGCAGGAATTTTAAGTCTACTAAGTTCAGTAATATAATCACAACAAAGACCAATGCAGAACTTATATAACAAATTGTACCTGGCAGAAATATCATGACAACAGCTTGTGCAGTAATGAGTACATAACCAAGACAATCCCTTACTATGTTTATCTTCAGTTCGACAAACCTTTTGGTGTCAATGAGCCGCATCATCCACACAACAAGATACGCTATGATGCTTGCGCACGATGCCCCCAAAGGACCCAATGACGGAACCAACAAAAAGTTGAATCCTACTGAAAAAATGCCTCCTGCTAGTGTAGTTACAAAAAGCATATTGGTTTCTGTGCTCGCTGAATACAAAGAACCAAGAAAACCTGATAGAGATCCAAACACAACGGATATTAATAAAAAGGGGATATATTTCCACGCAATAAAAAACTCAGCCGATAATAAAAAAGTTGAAATTGGCTTTATAAGTGCGATTAACGCCGAGCAGCCAAGCAGCATTGTAACATTCAATATCTTATAACCTTTTGTAAAAAACTCAGACTTGTCCTCACTCTCATATTCGCTTATAGCAGACAATAACCACGCTTGAAGAAAAATATTTTGCATAGTAACTAATATCGTTGGTATTCTAGCTGCCGCGGAAAATAATCCTACTTGCGATACACCGCAAAAGGCAGTGATTACGTAGCGGTTTGCGGTATTATTAAGCCACCAACTAAGACTATTAGGAGCAAAAGGTATGCTGTATTTAAGAATACTCTTTTTTAGACGTTTTTCGCTAGTTTGTATCGTCACGCATTTATACATGCCTCCGCCGACAAACAAGACTATCGAGCCTATTATACTGGAAAGAATAAAAGACATCAGATAACCAGTCACACCCATGTGGAATACAACTAGCATTATAATATTTGAGACTATGATAATAATTGTATTAAGTACGCCGCAAATACCAACTAATTTAATTTTGTTTATCCCACGTGCAAATTGGTTTAAGTAATTAAATAATGCACTTGTTATATAAACAGCGTAAAACAAAAATAGGTAATCATTAATGATATTGATCTGCAAAAATAGCGGGAAAGCTAACAGTAATATGCCAAAACCACCAAGTATTACTTTTATGCCAAAAGAAAAAACTTGTTTAATGTCTTCATCTTTGCTCATCGCAAAACGCAAGGCAGCATTAGCGACGCTGAGCGTGAATATCGGCATCAAAAGACCTACTGTCGAGTTAATTAAATCGCTTGTACCAAAGGCTTCTGTAGTCATTACTCGTGTATAAACTGGAAGCATGAAAAAGGCAAGCAATTTAGATGCAAATTCACTTATAGTAAATATTAAGGTGTTTGACAATAATGTTTTAATCCTGCTCATATAATTTCATCGATTCCTGATATTTTAAATTAGTACCGCTTTTCGATAATCTCCCGCTAGAATATGTTGACAAACATAGTGCCGCCAGTGCCAGTGCATTCCAAAACAACCTTTCGCTGTATATAACTTCACCAATGCCATTAATGACTGCGGCAAGTATTAGCATAAGAGGAATAATAAGTATTTGCCTTTCACCAACCATAGAGATGGTTTCTTTAATGATCCTCCAATAAAAACTCATATAAGTTATTAACCCTACAATGCCCAACTGAGCCCATGCGCTGATAATAAAATTATGAGAAGAACCTGGGTTGCTAATGAATTGAGATAAAGCAATTGTTTCATTGACTGCCCCTTGTCCAACACCAAAAAACAGATGCATGGGAATAATGTATTGTAATTCTGCAACAATACGCGGCCATCGTCCCGTTCCTCCAGATGAAACTATTTGCCCAATGTTCATTCTGTAAGCCAACATTGGGTTAATTTCGATAACTGAGTAAAAAACAAACATTGCTGCGGCGCCTAAAACAGACATGCCAAAAAACCTTTTTGTAATTTTCTTTTGTACAGATGAAGATATGAGAACTGCTAACACAAAACCTAATATCAGGCCAATCAAAGCTGATCGCGATCCGCTCAATAACACTAAATATGCATTAACCAGTCCCGCAAATAAACAAACCATTTTCACTAAGTTTTTTTTAGTAACATATATGTATGCGAGGCAAAACGCTGACATTTGTGCCATCATCATCGCAAACCGGTTTGCATTAACGTCTTCTGCAATAGTTACACGTCCGTAATCAAGTAAAGCCGGATTTAATACAAATGTTATTGAATAATATAAAGTTGTGACCAATACCGCAATCAAAATGGCTCGGAATAATTGAACTAATTGATCGCTATCTAATGACAAGTTGGAGATAGCTATCAATACCAATATGTTAAGTCCCATAATAAACAGTGCATCGATATTATTATCATAAGCTAACAAAAATGATATAACAGTGGCAATCATAATGAATAGACAATGAACAAGCCATTTCTTTTGTAGTATTTTTCCTCGTCTGATGAGTCTAAACACAACACCAGCTATAATGGCAAGCGCCAGCAATCTTGTAAAGCTAATGCCTTGTGCCGATGCGAAGTAGTTGCTAGAAAGAGACGCTATAAAATAAGGAGGAATTAAAAACTCTGGTAAAAATAATCCAATTGGCAAAAATAAATAAGGCAACAGTGTTAGATAAGGATTTGTGGAATTGGCCGACAAAAGCAATATTAGAGTCGCTAATGCTATTATATATATGGATCTGCTTCTGAGCACCTTTTTTTTCATATCTAATCCTTTCAAAATGAAAGTAACCGAATCTAGCCTACAACTTCCTGATAGACTTTCACATACTCCCTTGCCATAAGCTCAAGTGAAAACCTCTTTGAGTATTGTTTAATATATTCTTTATCCCAGTCCTTGGACAGCATTTCAATAATGCCATCAGCCATAGCCTGATTACTTCGCTCGGTTAATATTAGCATCGCTTTTTCGTCATATAAATCTTCAATCGCATCCAAATCTGCAAAGGTGAGATTAGGTAACCCATAAACATAACCTTCAATAATGCTCAACCCAAAGCCCTCGGAAATACTTGCAAGAACGGTGTAATCTGCCTGCTGATAATATGAACTAATTTCCTCTCGGCTTATATTACCACACAGAATGAGATTCTTTTCTAATCCGAGTTGGCTAATTTCCCGTTCAAACTCGCCGCTTGTATCAGCCTTTCCCAAGAACAAAATACAGAGATGGTTTTGGTTTTCCAAGGGAAGCAGCGCGTATGATCTGATTATTTTCAACTGGTTCTTATTTGCACTCAAATTGCCCACACACAGCATTATCCTTTTATTTTTGCTGATAGCATACTTTTGTCTGATATCCAATTCTCCACTTGACTTTGCGTTAACATCGGTGCCATTTGTGATAACAAAAATATTTTTTATTGCGCTTTTCACACTCAGATAACTCTTGACAACATTTAATATACCAGTGCTAATTACTGTAAGCGGTACACTATTCTCATAAGCATATCGCAAAAAATCCTTTTCGTACTGCTTTTCACATAGCTCCATCCGCACACTGTCACTGAATGAGTTTAGTCCATGCAGTGTCACTAGATATTCTATTCCCAACCTCTCACAGCAATCGATATACGGCTTCGTTACAAACCCGATACCATGAATATGAACTAAATCGTAATTTCCACGTTTTATAATATGCTCAACGTATCCTCCAGAGAGAAAATAATAAAACACCTTTACAGTCCTATTGCAGGATGGACGGTAGTTTGAGATAAGCTGCATCATCCTTTTGAAATAATAAGGCTTTATATGCAACAAAATGTCTGTCCATGTCCGTTTGAGTATAGTGATACTATTATATCTTCTGCCGTTGGTAATAGCTGACATAGTGACCAGGTCAACCTCTATGCCGGTTCTGGAAATATAGTCAGCAATATCTCTTACCATATGTCCCAAACCCGTAATATTCTTAGTAAATTTTTTGTCATCTAAAATTGTGATATGCGGTGTTAAAAACAAAACCTTCATGCTTCACCTACTTGTGCTATTATTTATGGGAATTCTTCTTGTAAACATTAAGGTTGCCTATTTACAGAACTCTTTTATATTTTCTCTTACTTCTCGAAATTCAGGATACTTTTCGAATAGATAGCTGGCAATAACTTGCATAAATTCAAAATCATTCTCATGGTCCAAATCCAAGACCGCCGTATCAAGCATCTTTATTACATCGCATTTTCCTTCAAAGATTGCTTTTCCACTCATGAGAAACGATGGAGAATATGCATACAGTGATGCATTCATATCATATATTTCAGGAGCTTCTTGCCGTGCATTAAAATCTGAGGCAATTATTCTCTCATATCCATTTTCTGTTTTCATTACCATATTAAAATACGGGTTACGCCTTGAATCTGTCACCGAGAACACAACATTAGCGTTTGAAATCATTTTCTTTTCGATAAGATTGCTGACGTCTTGAACAGTCCTTAGCGGCGATGTTAAATCGAGGTCAACTACCATATCATACTCGACTTCTTTACGTTGCTGCATGATTTCCAGACAGTTCGATATAACTGATACTTTAGGCGTGTTATCAAGGCCAAGCACAGCGTCGCGATCAATTATGTCAATATCTAAGGACACTTGTTCTTTGAACATTTTGATGAGGTTGTTACTGTCAGTGTTCAAGACCACCGCACAACACATATCAGGATTCCGCTCAATAAATAAATCTATAACCGAGATAGTATAGAAAGGCAGCGGAAAACCTAGAAACTCTATCATATTCTTGTTTTTTATTCCTTTTGAACCAGCTCTGCCGCAAATGGTAAACAGAATATTCATAAGCTTATAACTCTCCTCTTGCTATCCTCAGAGTGTTAAGTGCAGTTGACAGATCATTATCATTAACCGCCTTACCTACTAGTATATCGAAAAAATGCACTATTTCTTGGCGCTGAAAGTCATTCCTCTGTTCTTGGAACGAAAGTACTTCGCCATTCTTAAGAAACCGTATTTCACTGTGAACCAAATCCCCCACAACCGTATCATCCGCCGTAAACAACTGTATTTCTCTGATAGACCGTCGTCCAAAGTAATCCAGATGAACCTCCGCTGCCATATTAGA
This sequence comes from Syntrophomonadaceae bacterium, assembly GCA_963665865.2. Classification (GTDB taxonomy): domain Bacteria; phylum Bacillota; class Syntrophomonadia; order Syntrophomonadales; family Syntrophomonadaceae; genus PHAA01. The sequence goes on from CAXXWF010000001.1 coordinate 3,349,471, forward strand.
GTACTCCGCTATATATAGGGAAAGGTCATCACTGTCGATTTCCAAATTCGAATACTTTCCATTAATGTTAAACACCCGATTGGGATAGCCGAACAAAAAGCACAAATAATCCAACTCGTGTATCAGATCGATAGAGACGCCACCACCCTCTTCCTTGTGGGCGCTATAAGTATTTCTATAGTCCTCGCTTTTTCTCCACTCTGGTAGATAACTTGAGCAGATGACTCTGGCGCAATAAACACTCTTTAAATCAATGTTGTTCTTGAGATATTGAATCACATTCGTGTATCGCAATGGGCAGGCGACATAGTATACACCGTCTCTTTTTAATGCCAACGTATCCAAAGTAATATCAGTCCTGTCAAATACCGGCTTCTCAATGAACATATGCTTTGATTTGCCGACAAGCTTCTGTATTGTTTCAAAATGCAGATGGGTGGGATTTGTAACAAAAATCACGTCATAGTCAGCAGGTACAGCATCATAGGAGCAGTACACCTGGTTAACTATCTGCACGGTTTCATGATTTAACTCTTTGCCTTTTCCACTTCTGATTAAATCGATCATATATGAAACGCCTCGCTCGGTTAAAACATCCACTATATTTATTAGATGTCTTGTGCCGATTGACCCCAATCCAACTATTGCAATTTTATAATAACTCTGCATGAAGCTATGCCTCAATTCTGTCTATTATACTAAGTATGGATTTGTCCTTCTCGAAGTTATACAGCGGTGTCTTTCCAGCCATCACAGCCTCAAAGAAAGATATAATTTCATTCGAATAGGCGTTTTCAATTACGAAGCTACTATAATTATCTAACTGATCGACCACCTGATACAGTTGCACATTCCTGTCCTGCTTCTTATCACAATCATACACAAATAGCCCTTGGGGTGAGCCATCCCAGTGGAGATATAATTGTTCACCAAAGACTTCAAGATTTCTAACTGCTTTTCTTGAAACAACATCCACGCTCAGGGTCCCTTTATAACCAGTAGCATGCTGTATCAGCACTATGTAATTGTCGTTGTAATCCAGGCTTAATGAACTCATCTTGCTTTTAAGCACATCAACTTTCAGAATCTCTCCAAAGACATCTGACAACCAGGGTAGCTCAATGGCAAAGAGCTCCCTGCATCCGTTTGACCGTTTATCACCTACGAAAAAGTCCTTGTAATCTTCCCAGGGATGCCAGTCAGGCAGATATTGACCAACGTGATAAGTGTAGTTGAGCATACAGTTGGTTTCTTGGGTCAGAGCCTTAATATGTTTGATTTCATCCCTGTATAAGAAGGTTGAAGATAAAAATAACACCAAATTCTTATGCCTCGCCAGGGTTATATTTTCTTCATAGCCGTCTGGCACCAGATTAAGCTCCGTAAATACATGCAATCCAGCCTTTAAGCACTGGTTGATAATTCCATAATGCGAGAGAGGAGATGTGCAAATAAAAGCACAATCGGTATTTCTCCCGTTGAGAAGATCTTCTAACTTGCTATAGGTCAAAATGCTCCATTCAGCTTCGCATTCAACTCTCCGCTCTTCATTTATATCAACACCTACAATATTTATGGTCTCGTCATATTTCCGTATTAAGCGAATTCTTCGCTTGCCCATTGAGCCTAAACCGATTACTGCAACATACAACTTACACACCTACTTTCAGCATACAATGTACTTTTCAGCTTTCAATATCATAGAACTTCTTCTTCAAATCTATCCTATTATCCTCGATCAGAAAATCTTTAATCACCGCAACAATTCTCTCCGAAGTATGCCCTGCCCCATATGGATTGGTCTGATCAGCTATAGAATCACTAAACTTCTCGGAAGCAGCTTTTTTAATACTGAGCAAAATAGCTTCTTTTTCAGGCTCACAGTTAATTACTGAGGCCGCACAAATCCGCCCTTTTTGCCTGTCCCCGATATTAATGGTAGGCTTTTTTAAAATAGGTGCTTCCCCAATCCCACTGGAGGAATTGCCGATTACCATTTCACAATATTTCATGGCTGACAGGTATTTCAAAGCCCCTAGAGATGTAAACACGACTAGGTTGCTTTTTCCGGTGCAATATTCATCCAGTCTCGTGTTAATGGCTCTACCATTTGCGTCTGCATTAGCTTTTGTAAAAATATAATTCATACTTTTCTCTTCGCCCACTGCCGCCAGAAGTTCATTTAGTTGCTGAACAGCGGTGTTATTTTCCAGGGTAACCGGATGAAATGTAACCAGAGCATAGGGCTTAGACAAATTAAATCCTATAGTCTGGCTTAATTCTTCCTTGCTCAGAAAGGGCAGATTTAATATATTCTCAACGGATAACGCGCCAACATTGAACACTCTTTCCGGTGATTCTCCCATCTGTATGATGCGCCGGCGATAGAGATCGGTTGAAGCAAAGTGCAGATAGCTCATCTTTGTGATTGAATGACGAAAGAATTCATCTATGGCTCCTTCGGTAGTTTCACCGCCATGCAAATGAGCTACGGGAATATGGGCAACGGCAGCCGTTGTTGTTGCTGCGAATATTTCAAAACGATCCCCCAGAACCAGTACCATGTCAGGTCTGTTTTCGTCAAAATAGTCGGCAAATCCTTGAACACCCTGCCCAATAGCCAGCGACATGGCTCTATTTGAATCATCATTCTGCAAGACTTCAATCTTGGCATCTATTTCCAGCCCATCTGCTTCTATCTCCCTATATGTATTGCCAAATGCTTCTGATAGATGCATACCGGTTACCGCAATTCTCAAATCAAAGCTTTCATCCGCTTTGATTCTCATGATCAAAGGGTGCAGTATTCCATATTCTGCTCTGGTACCGGTTACAATACATATTTTCTTCTTCATATCTCTATCAGCTCATCTTCTTTAAAATCCCGCTTAGCTTTCATTCCGATTATCTCAAACCATTGCATAGGTGATATGCCATTGCCTGGTCGTTTGACGGTTAAATTTTCTTCAGTGAATAAATCTCCTGCCCTGATATCGCATTTCGCCACAATACTTTTACGAGCAATTTCTTTATTGGGCAATTCCGACTGGGTGGGCCTTTTCTTGCCATCACCTAATGCAAGCTCAATATTTCGAATTGCATTTATCATCACCTTTAGTTCATGTGGTTCTAGGCTAGCTTTATGATCCGGGCCTTCCATGTTTTTATCTAACGTAAAGTGCTTTTCAACCACTGTAGCCCCTAAGGCAACTGCTGCAACGGGGACTTCTATACCTAATGTGTGGTCGGAATAACCCACCGGCAAGCCAAAGCATTCTTTCAATTCCAGCATGGCCTTAATATTTGCATCTGCAAAAGGGGTTGGGTACTGTGTATTGCAATGCAGAAGCGTTATATCTCCTGCACCGTTATCTTTTAATATGCAAACCGCCTCAGCTACCTCGTCCAGTTCACTCATACCGGTAGACATGATCACTGGCTTTCCAGTAGCAGCAACTTTGATCAGATACGGCAGATTGGTAATTTCCCCGGATGGTATTTTGAATATAGGCATGCCTAAGTCATTCAAAAACTGAATACTTTCGAAATCAAAAGGAGTAGATAAAAATTGAATACATCTCAATTTGCAGTATTCATTAAGTTCAATAAATTCTTCAAAAGATAACTCTAATTTCTTAAGCATATCCAATTGACTCTCACAGCCATCTGTTTGCTGCTTTTGATATTCTGCTTTTCCAGCACTTTTTGATACGATATTCTTAGATATATAGGTTTGATATTTAATGCAGTCTGCACCTGCCTTTTTGGCTTCATCAACCATCTTTTTCGCGATTTCTAAACTCCCGTTATGATTTACACCTGCTTCTGCTATTATATATACATTAATTGATTTTCAACCTCCTTACATGAATTACCATATGCTTTGATATTATATTATCTTCAATGTTTTTATAACAGCAATTCCCATCCCAATCAATCTAATTAGAGCCAATCCTGAGTTGTTGTTTAACTACACAGATAAACACTACATGAGCTTTTTAATACTTCCAGCTCTCGCATAATACTGAACCTCGAACAACGTAAGCAAAGTCTCTAATTAAGTAATCGTGCTCATTTATGAGTAAAGGAAAAACAGCGATTTATAATGAGGATGCTCTTATTTATTGCTTGGGCTTTGCCGGAACACCATATACAGTCGTATTCTTTGCTATATCGTTGACCACCATTGCTCCTGATGCCACTAATGCATTTTCGCCAATTGTAACTCGAGATATAATCTTTGAGCCTAAGGCTAATAGTGCCCCCTCTTTAATAATATCTCCAGCACCCACCGTAACTCCTGCTGAAATCAAAACATGATCTTCAACTATAGTTTCGTGGTCAATGGTTGCACCTGTTGCAATAACTACATTATTTCCAATAATTACTTCAGGATTAATAATAACTCCTGCAAATATTACAACTCCATCGCCTAATTTAACAGAAGCAGAAACAACTGAAGATGGGTCTATAAGATTTACTATTTCGAAACCTGTGCTCTTAAGCTTACAATAAATCGCTTTCCTTTTCTCATTATTGGTATATCCTCCAATACCAATAGCTATTGATGTAATACCTGCATCTTTAAACTCCGATAAATATTTATCTCCCTTATAGATTTTGTATCCCATTAACTCATTGTGTTCTTCATTTTCTTTACCAATTACAGCCTTTAAGGAATATTCATCAGATTTTTGTATAATATCTATCAGAATTTTTGCGTGGCCACCGGCACCGATAATAAGCATTGGCTTTTTCATGTTATCACCCCTTTAGCATTGTTTAAACTCCCTTTATATCATTTGATATTCTGTCTAATATCCATCCTCCAATGATCGATTCTGGCCAGTTTTACAACCCCATTTCTTTACGCATCCGTTCCAATTCTTCCAATTGTCCCATATCCAACCAACACTTTTCGCTGACCGGGAATATGCCAATCTTCTCACCATGTGCCTTTTGTTCCTCTATGATTTTCGGAAAACCAATTGCCGTATTTTCTTTAAGCTTATTTACCACTTCTGGCTCAACAACATAAAAGCCCGTGTTGGTCAGAAATGAATACTGGGGCTTTTCTGTCATGGCCGCTATCTCGCCCTCACCGCTCATAGTAATTACCCCATAGGGGATCGTAAAATGTTTATAAGCAGCCACTAAAGTAATCAGATTGTTATTGTTTTTATGGAAATCATATATTTCCTTATAATTGGCATTAATTAAAATGTCGCAGTTGCTAAGAAAGAATGTTTCTCGAATTATACCTTTCAGGAGGCTTAGACCTCCACCGGTACCCAAGGGCTTGTCCTCATCATGGTACTGGACGGTGTAGTTTTTCATTATTTCATTAAAATAGGCTTTGATCATATTTTTTCTATAATTGACGATCAGGTGAATATCACTGCAGTCGTATTCCAAAAACTGATTGATGATATGTTCGGTAATCGGGATCTCCCCCACTGGAATTAAGGGTTTGGGGAGTATCTTAGTATATGGATAGAGCCGACTCCCTTCCCCTCCGGCCATGATAACCACTGGAATCCTCACCGAACGGCTGCGTCCAATTTCATAATCATTGGCAAAAACTACTGACTGGAGTTCCATTTCTTCGTTAACGACTGGTAGAGAAAGTATGGACCACTGCTTCATTATCTCTTTTGCATTGACTTTATCCTTTTCTAATATATAACGCGGGGAATAATTGGCCAAGTCTCTGACCTGATCCTCCAGGTTGCCACCGCGCAGTAAATGCCGTCGATAATCGCCATCGGTAATTATTGCTTTTAGTTTACAACCTTCGGTAACTAAAAGCATTTGTTTGGCTGTTTGGTCAATTTGCTGCATAGCTTGAAGTACGGTTGCATCCTCGGATATGAACAAGTTATTCAGTTCCATGTCATTTCGCCTGCCTTAAATGAGTTCTTTGATAGCTTTTACCACGGCATAAACATCTTCCTCCCTCAGATTGCTACTACAAGGGAGATTAATAATGTGTTCATAATAATACCGCGCTTTATTAATTTCATAAGTCTGACTATTCCGATATGGTTGCTGCTCATGGATCAGTCCCCAGACTGGCCTGGTCTGTATTCCTTCGGCTTGAAGTTTATTAATAAATTCGCTTCTATTTTCCTTCTGAATCTCATTCAGAAGCAAGGAATAAAACCAATAATTGGGGCGAATGTCACTGCGGAATTCAAGCATTTTCATTCCCTGGTAACTATTGAGTTCAGTTTGATATAGCTTATAATTCCGTTTCTTTATTTCTACGAAATCTTCAAGCTGCTCCAATTGCGCTAAACCCAAGGCCGCTTGCAGATTCGTCATTCGGTAGTTATAGCCTATATCATCATGAGTATAATAAAGCTCGTCGCTTTTGGCCTGTGTCGTAAGATGTTTGGCCTTTTGTAATAATTTCTCATCATCGGAAACGATCATCCCGCCGCCACCAGTTGTTATGATTTTATTTCCATTGAATGAGTAGACGCCTACGGTACCGATAGTTCCTGCATACTTGCCGGTATACTTGCCTTCGACATAGTATGTTCCTATGGCTTCCGTAGCGTCCTCTACTACCTCAAGGTTGTACTGCTGCGCAATAGGCAGTATCTTTTCCATGTCGGCCATATTCCCAAAAACGTGGACTACCAGTACAACCTTGACCTGCTTCTTAGTTTTATTGTTGATCAGCTTTCCATCGATGAAATTGCACTCAAGCTGGCAAAACTCTGAAAGCTTGTCCGCATCTATGGTGAGAGAATCATCGCAGTCCATAAATATTGGTTCTGCCCCTATATATCTAACCGGGTTAACCGCGGCGATAAAAGTAAGTGAAGGAACAATAACTTCATCACCTCTTATCACGCCACAAAGCAGGAGTGCCATATGCAACCCCGACGTTCCGTTTTGGCAGGCTACGGCTCCCCTCGCCTTGACATACTCAGCGATGTTTTTCTCGAAATTATTAACATACGGCCCTCCGGTAGACACCCACTCTGTCTCTAGTGCTTCAGTTATGTATTTTAGCTCGTTACCCTTTAAATTGGGAACGGATAATGGGATAAATTTGCTCATTTTACGCTCCTTCAATCAAAGATTATATATATCCACCTTGTATTTATCTAAATTTTGCTTGAAGAACTCAATGGTATCAGCAATTCCTTGTTTAAAGGTGTATTGCGGTCTCCAGTTAGTTAGCCGCTTGATCTTTTCGTTGGAGCCTAAGAGCCTATTTACCTCACTCTTCTCTGGTCTCAATCTCTGCTCATCACATAATATCTTAGCTGTCGGGTTAATTTGCCGGATCAGCTCCTCCGCAAGCTGACCTATTGAAATTTCTTGCTGGGTGGCGATATTTATTTCTTCACCGATTGTTCTGTCGGATTTGGCTATCTCAATAAAACCTCTGGCTGTATCTTTTACATAATTAAAATCCCGAGTAGGTGCCATTGAACCCAGTTTTAATTCCTTCGCACCGGACAAAAGCTGAGTAATAATAGTAGGGATAACCGCTCTAGCTGACTGTCTCGGTCCATAAGTATTGAAGGGTCTGACAATCGTAACCGGCAGATCAAAGCTGCGATAGAAACTTTCCGCTAACCTGTCAGCCCCTATCTTAGTAGCAGAATAAGGGGATTGTCCTTGAAAGGAATGCTTTTCATCTATTGGCACATACTGAGCAGTGCCATAAACTTCTGATGTGGAAGTTATCAGGACTTTTTGGGTTCCTAAATCTCTCGCCGCCTGAAGAACGTTAAGCGTTCCTTTAATATTGGTATCAATGTAGGAATCTGGAGAATGATAGCTAAACGGAATGGCGACAAGGGCGGCCAGATGGTATACCTCATCTACATCTTTCATCGCGGTTCTCACGCCATTAGGGTCACGGATATCACCGGCAAATATCTCGATTTCCTGGAGTAACTTTTTGGGGAAGCTATCAAGCCACCCCCAACTGTTGAAGGAATTATAGTAGACAAATGCCTTGACCTGTCTTCCTTCTTTGATGAGTTCTTCAACTAAATGACTGCCTATAAAACCATCGGCACCAGTTATGAGGACTTTATGTTGTGACATAATCATTCACCTTCTTAGTAGTTTTTCACACAGCTTTCAATCTATAATATCAACCTTTTTCCAAGCATTGCAGATATGTGGCTTACTATAACTGGGAGATATACAAATACTACTCTGGAAGCGACATATTTCATTATCTCATTTAAAAACAATGTAAAACCGTTGTGTGTTTTTTGAACTAAGACAAACTATTATTATGAAGAAGCAGTATTAAAAATATCATTTTCATTCCATTCCTACTCCGGTTCATATAAATTTATTTTCAGCCTTCAACTTTTCATAATGTTCAGCATTCCGCGAAGAAAACACTTTTGCAGGATGACCGCCAGCAATGGCATAATTCGGAATATCACTGACAACCACACTTCCGGCCTGAATTATGGCACCTTCACCTATTGTGACACCGCCCAAAACAATTACTCTTGAACCTAACCACACGTTATCTTTTATAACAATCTCCTTGACAACAAAAGTATTATCATATGGTATTGCCTCACCTTCGTAATTATGGTTTTGTGTAATAATCATACATTCCTTTCCTGAATGAAAATTGTTTCCAATAACTACTTTTCCTTTTCCGCCAATTTCCATGCCATTAAAATGACAATTTGTGCCAATATAGGTATTTGAGGTAAACGAACTGTGGGCATTTACCTTTGTATTTGGTCCTATAAATGCAGCTCTTTTTTTAGCACAAAAAGTAAAAAAGCCAGTCAACATACGCTTTATTATTGTTTTCACTGTATTTCTCAGCATAATATTTCTCCTTTAATTAAAGGATGATTGCCTTTAGCAACGTTTTTAATTATTTGTGATAGCAGATAGTGAGGCTTCTTCAACATTATATAGTCTAAATCTTTAAGCTTTAAATAAGTTTCTGTTTGTGAGTAATCGTCAATAACGATTGTCTTCTGTTTGTTCCATCCCTCAAATAAAACTGTTGATATAAGCGAAGCAACACATTCCGTATCAGACATTGATTCATTTAAAGAAAGATTGTTTTTATCTTGAACATCGTATTCTTTAAAAATATGCCTGACAACTTCATCATTTTCTGTACGTGGGTGGATTCTTACCGCGCATTCCTTGCCTGCCGCCTTTAATATATCAAAAGCCTCCTTTATGCCTACCATTATTTCTTTGTTTTCAATACCCAAATAATAGGTCATGAAATACTTTTTATTTTCCTTATTTTCAATCTTCACAGTCTGCATAGAATAAGGTAGCTCCACTTTAAACTGTGAATGTTCCCCTCGCAATTTTAAAAACAAATTTACATAATGAGAATCCCAAACATAAAACTCGGAAAATCTGAAAAACGAATTTTTTAGGTTAAATAGTTTTTCACCATGCATTACATTTATATGTTGAATACCTTTTTCCTCACAGTATTGAGTAGCTAATGATGAGGTGAAAGAATTTTCAGAATAAGAAATTATCGCTTTTGGGTTGTGTTTCTTAATTTGCGCTGAGTACATACCTATTTTCAATAAAATCTTCAACTTAAAGTAGAACGAGAATCTACATTTTTTAAATTGCTTGTGCAAAAAAATCAAGTCATATCTATCAAGCACAATATCGCTTGCAACTCTCTCTGTTATGATATAATGATATCTTTCATTAATGCTATCTTGTATTATGCCAGTACTAATCCCATCAGCAATAAATACAGCGTCACAATTTTCACCTGCAGTTATTAATTTAGATCTCATCCGAGCGCTGATTTCATATATTGGTATAATGAAAAATGCCGATACCTTCATTATTGAATTAAGCCACCATTTCTCCATAAACATAGTGCTTTTGTATTGATAAAATGAGCGCATATAATCATCCTCTGGTTCGGGTAATGACCACAGGAATTTCTCTTGCTCTGCAACAGAGACTCTGAAGGTTGCATAGTCCTTTATCGTTATTTTTCTTAAAATATTTCTCAGTAAAATCGAAATATTCAAATTAATCTTCCTCTATTGTATATATTCGCTATAATCCTTATCAACATCCCATATTTCAGCGTGTATAGCTGCCTTCTGTTGTTCTTTCGATGGAAACTTCATATAATCGCCGTATCTTAAAACAAGATACTTCTTGATTTTCGTAGGCCCCATTAAAACTGTGTCCTCAAACGATATATCCACCGGTTCAGCAAACATCTCTTTATCGAATATCCCTTGATAAAAATTTGCCTTGGTAATGTAATAACAGAATGCGTAATCGCCTTTTAAGCTCTCATATTTATAAATCCGCTTATAGAATTGATTAGCCATGAGCTTATTAGGCAGAATTTTCAACAGGCCAAGTGCAGCCTTTTGGGTTACTGTTTTAGGTTTCCAATTCCTCTGTGATAGGGCTACGAGGGTCACATACTTCGATTCATAATAAATTATTTTCTGCATGAAATGGTTGAGCGGACATTTGTGAAGTATCATAATGTCAACATATATGCCTTGATGCATATCCTTCCAGTCTTTGAAATTATCTTCAATAAACGTAGTGCCATTCATACGCACCTTGGCATACTCCAAGTACTTCCCGGTAATACCCCACTCTTGCAGAACAAACTGGTCACTGTTCATAGCATCGAACACTACTTTAAACTTTTCGTAATTGTCCAGTGTCATAAAAATATCCAGGTCATCATCCCACGGAATGAATCCCCCATGTCTTACAGCCCCAAGTGCCGTACCGCCCATTATGTAATATACAATCCCGTGTTCACGACACATCTTATCTATGAACACCATTGTCTCGAGTATTTTGATTTGTACGTCTTTTATTGTCTGTTGGCTCATGTCTCCTAACCTTTCATTTTTTCCATTGCAGCGCCATTGGCAGTTCCCCTCTTTATTCCTTTGGCGACCTTCATCGCTCAACCTATGTGCTTCCACACAATATCTTGCGCACTGCACTAGACCTCTTAAGATTTATCACAACCCTAAATCTTTTTTGCCAAGTAGTAAAATCTGCTTATAAATCTTTTAATAAATGGAATTTTTATTAATAATTTTGCAAAAAATTTAGTACCGGCAAATATAACTAACTTTGCCTTGGCATTATTAGAATTGTCTTCCCATCGATGAGGATGGGTACTAATAATTACTGAATTTCCTTCTTTGATAAATGTCAAAATATGATCAAGCCCACTTAATGGAATATCGTTTCCTGAGTAATTCGGCAGATCATTGTTTTCAGGGTCGTCAATCACTTTCCACCCATATCCTGCATCAGAAATATACAGGTATTCTTGGTTTGTTCGTCCTTTGAAATCAACTACAATATCTGTCATACTTGGATATCTGTCCAATGTTTTGGGATTCCTAAAAAAATCTCGATTCGATGAATAGCCATTTCGTGACACTACCGGATTCCCATGCTGACACACTGTTTTGATAAGAAAACCTTGTTTTTCAAATATCCTGATATTGTTTTCAAATTCAAGTGCTGCTTTCTCATAATTACCGCTATTGCTGTCCAGAACATCATAGTGATATGATACTTCATGCCCCAAAGCCTGAATCTTTCGCAAATATTCAATATTCTTTTTATTATCTTTCAATAAATAGGCCTGCACATAATAGCTTCCGTGCAATGCATGCTTATATTCAATCTTGGCTAATTGCAAAGCTTTTGATGGGTTGGTTTCCACATCGTGCTTTAAGACATAAAACGTTATATCATTCGTATATTCAAGAACATCCACAGCCCGCAGGCACTGCGCTTTAGAATCTTTAAGCTTTGAGCAGAAATCATCCCATTCTCTATAAATAAACATATTGATTACTCCGGTTATTTTTCATCATATATTCTATTAAGTACTTCTTTCAACAGAGTAGATGATACATTGGCCGTATACGGAAAATACACAATTTCCGCACCATGCTGATGCAAGGTTTCTTCCACTTCATTAAAGAGCTTATCACCTTTCCAATCGTCGCCCACAAACATCACATCAAATTTATATTTTTCAAAAGCCTTTATCTTATCTCTATTTTCTTGCGGAACAACTTGATCAACATAACGAATCGCTTCAACGATGGATTTTCGTTCTTCATAAGAAATCACCGGAGTTTTGTTTTTGTATTGCTGAACCAGTTCGTCTGTACTGACTCCAACCATCAGAAACTCACACTGTTCTTTTGCCCGTTTTAAAATATTAAGATGCCCTATATGAAATAAATCAAAAACACCCGTAGTATAGCCAACATTATATTTTTTACTCATATCATATTCCCCTCTTTAATTTATCTTTTTTGTTAAATAAACTTATTACGTATAATTGCACGCAATTTATTGGGCATTAATACCTGCAAAACAAACCTTGTTGAGGTATTATACAAAAATAAAGGAATACCGATTATATTGTTTTTTAACATAAAATTAAATAATCTTGTCAAACTGCAAAAATACCTCCACCCGCCGCGACGGCGGTTCTGCTCATCACTTCCTCGAACATAAACCAAAGCTCGGCTAATATTACGAAATGTCGCACCGTTTAAATACATTCTTATCCATAAATAATAATCTTCGGCATAATACCAATCCATATAGCCACCTGCAGCTATTACCGCTTCTCTTTTGAACATAACTGTCGCCTGCGCAAAAGGGCAACGCTTTTTTAAGAAGACTCTTATATCCTCGTCTTCCAGTGGATTATTTTCGACAAATACTACATTATTTATATCCCCAATAAAATGTTTAACACCGGATCCCACAATAGCTAAACTTGCATCTTTCATAAAACATTCTATTTCTTTTTCAAACCGATCTGGAGTATTAATATCATCAGCATCAACAATGGCAACATATTCATAAATGCAGTTTTCAAGACCAATATTCCTTGCTTTGCCGTGACCAACATTTTCACACAATCTGATCACTTTAATACATTTTTTCTTTTCGTAATCAACTATAATTCTGTTTGTTTTTTCTGGAACTGGCCCGTCAACAACCAAAACCACTTCATCAGGCATAAGTGTTTGATTATATACGCTTTCAAGCGCCTCTTTAAAATGTTCAGGATTATCTCCACCGTACACACACATAGATACAGAAAAATTATATTGATACATTTTACACCTCAAACATTTACAGCTATTGTCGCTTCCGCTTATACGTTTCTTTTTTCTATTTACGTATCTTTTATAGATACTAAAAGGGAATAGCACATAATTGAAAATATCTAATCCCTGGTATTTTTAATGTTGCACTTTTGCCACCATTCCACTTGTTTTATTGTTCGTTTAGCGTTCTTTGGCAGGGATACCGTATACTACACAGTGTGAAGGCACATCTTTTGTAACAACACTACCCATACCAATGATTGTGTATTCTCCAACGTTAATCTGATTTTTAATAATTGCTGAAAGAATGCGTGTATTTCTTCCAATATGAACACTTCCATAAAGTGCAGAGCCCGTAACGATAAGACAATTTTCTTCAATAATTACATTGTGGGCAATATGACAAAGAGTATCTATTTTGACCCCGTCACATATAGTCGTATCATCAATCATTCCACGATTGATTACGGTATTAGAACCAATTTGTACTCTGTTGCCAATCTCGACTCCGCCATAGTGTCTTAACAGTTCATACTTACCATCAACTGGGTCTTGAAACCCGAATCCATCAGTCCCTATAACAGCACCGCTTAGTATTTTGCAGTCTTCACCAATAATCACATTGTTCTCAACGGTAACATTATTACTTATAACCGTTCCGCTGCCGATTTGCACATTTCCATTGATTACACAATTCCTGCCAATAATCACATTTTCACCCAGTCTTACCTCTGTCCCCAGATAGGTATTTTCACCAATTCTCGTTTCAGTTGGTTTGATCTCGTTGCTAAACATTTCATCGACTACAATGAAAAATACTTTTCTAGGATCTGAAACTCTAATGACACACCGTATGCAATTGCAAGAAATTTCCGCCTCACTCATAAACATCAGTGAGATGCTCCTTTCAAATCCATCGGCTATATAATCTTGAAGATTTCTTTCCGGTACAATAAATGTCATACATGACTCTTTGTACTGAAAAAGGCTGGAAAATCCATTTATCACCTGATCCAAGTCACCTTCGGCAATACATTTAATTCCTTTGTTCTCAAGGAACTTGACAATATGTTTTGTGGTAATATTGCTTTTCAATGCAACCATCCTTTAACTAAGACTTCTCAATAAAATAAAACTTTCGCTACTTTGCATACCACACTGCAAACCAACCGCTAAATCAAGTGCTTTAATGCTTTTGATTGATCTAGGGTGTGGGTAATTTCTTAATTCTGTCTGGTAAGTTGCAATTGCTAATTCTTTTTGTAATTCAAAATCTTCAATATTCGAAAAAACATTGGCTGTAAAACTCGTTTCAATCATTTGAGGAGACCATTCGGTTGCTGATGGGACACTATAAGCATATAGGCGTTTTACACATTGATCAGGAACAGGACGCACTGCAACCAGGGTGGATTTATACACCATCTGATGATCCAAATTTACATCCCCATAAAAATGGGTATATACTTCTTTTGGTCTCACTCTTTCGATCACATTTTCGATTACTTCATTGAGTTCAATATGAGGGATGACGTCCAATTGCATATCAGGTAGATTGCCAAAATGCACCTGTTTAACTCCAATTAACGCATTGGCCTTCTTGGATTCTTCCTTTTTTCTCTCGATGATCTCGGGCAAATTCTCATAATCCCTGTACTGAGCCGTACACCCATCCGTAACGATTAATATATGAACTTCATGACCTTTACTAGTTAGTTTAGCAATTGTGCCCCCCATACCATATACTTCGTCATCAGGATGTGCTGCAATCACTAACACTCGCACATTCTTGCCCCCCTAATAATGTTATTAGCTCCGCTTGCTCATTCCCCATAAAATCTGTTGCAGTAGTCTCACCAAATTCGTTTATACCTTCCCGTACTAAAACCTTAAGTGCAGTTTTAAATATTATTGTTATGTCTCCCAAAAATGTAATATTAGTATTGTAGGTTGTATCATTCTCAAATTTTTCTTGCCAAGTTTGGCCATTTCTACCATTAATTTGCGCCAGCCCTGTTAGTCCAGGCATTTCATCCAATCTGTGCCTTTGTCTTTCATTATATAAGCAAGAATAGCTTATGGGATAGGGCCGTGGTCCCACGAATGACATTTCGCCTTTTAAGATATTAATTAATTGCGGAAGCTCATCAACACTATAATTTCTCAATAAATTCCCAAGTGGTGTTATTCGTTTTGCATCAGGCAGTAATGCCCCATTTTCATCTTTCTTATTAGTCATGCTTCGGAATTTATACATGGTAAATTTCGTGTTATTCTTTCCTGACCGTTCTTGCTTAAATAAGACTGGACTGCCGAGTTTAAGCCTTACCAATACTGCCACTGTAATAAAAAAAGGTAATAAAATGATAATTGCACAAAACGATAAAATAAAGTCCAGCGGCTTTTTAATGTATACTTTGTAAATACCACCCTTTGTAGGCTTGTGCATAGTTAGGTTCATTTGATTATCCGGCTGCACTTCCATATTAAAATCCAATTCACTTTTCATAATCTACTCGCTTTCATAAACGGCCCAATAGCCCATTCATTTTTACAGTTACTCATCTATGATCAACATCCTATAAACCTTTAATGCTAATACAACAGCTTAAGTATTCTAATTTTATCTGAGGCTTTAACAATGCATACGGATAAGGCTATAGTTGCCACCATAACACATGTAAAAAGCAACGGATGATATAGAACATAATTATCTATTTGTTTAAAGATGTTCGCAAAAAGAATAATAAATAAGTAATGTGACGTATACATTAAAATACTTGCTTTTCTTAAAAACGCAGTTACTGCAATTGCCTTTATTGACTGACTTTTGAGACAAATGCCAAATAAGCTGATGGTTGCCGGGATTACAGAAAACCACAATATAGTCGCTTGGGAGTGAATAAAAAATATTGCTATAATACTCTCAGCTCCCAAAGAGAACATTGATACAAAAAAGCCAATAACCCACTTTCTCATTGCAATTTTTCTAATTATACTTTTATTTATTGATAGCCAAGCTCCCAGTGCGACGTATGGGAAAGCGTAAAAAAGGCCATTTCGTGTTCCTATATAATTTATTACACTCTGTATAATATCAATATTTCCTTTTAAGATGATCTTTGTAACCGGAAGATATGTGGAAAACATTATACCTATACAAAATATGATTAACGAAATAAGCAATATTCTCTTAATTTCCAAAAATCTCAATAATAAGCCAACTAGAACAATGCCAATAATTAACGATGGTAAAAACCATAAATGAGCGTAAGTTCCATTTATGAAAATATCTTTAATATAAGATACTACTATGTTGTTTAAACTTACTTCACTTTTAATCCAACTGAAAATTTTAAAGGGCAAATATATCAACGACCATATAAAATAAGTTGTAACAATACGATTGATATATGGCTTAACACTAAACTTGTGGTCACTACTCCATTTTGTAAACAGAAAATAACTTGACGATATAAAGAAAAACGGAACTGCAAGGCGTGTAACTAGTCCAAACCCCTTATCAAATAAGAAATTAAATGCAAAAGGCTCAGTATGTATTCCTATAACCAAAATTGCACAAATAAATTTAGCTATATCTACCATTGGATATACTTTGTTTATTGTATTTACTGTTGCTTTCGTCACTTCCACAATCCCTTAACCGTTTTCACTGTCCTACCCAAATCTTTATCTGTCATCTTCGTATCACTTGGCAGACAAACACCGTTTTCAAATATTTTCTTCGACACACCTTTACCAATGAAATCGTACTTCTCAAAGAACGGCTGCATATGCATCGGCTTCCAGATTGGCCTTGACTCGATGTTCTTCTTTTCTAGCGTCTCCATGATATCCAACGGCCTGACCTTACCATGCAATATCATACAACTTAGCCAATAATTCGGCTCGTTCCAATCATTGATAGGCATCATCTCGACACCCTCAAATGATTCTAACTCACGTTTGTAAAACTCAAATATTCCCCTTTTCTTCTGAATTCTCTGATCTAATACCCTAAGCTGGCCTCTGCCTATTCCGGCCACGATATTACTCATTCTGTAATTGAAGCCCAGCTCACTATGCTGGTAGTGCCTAGCAGGGTCTCTGGCTTGTGTAGCCCAAAATCTAACTTTTGCTATTCTCTCTTCGTTATTACTTACCAGCATTCCGCCACCGGAGGTGGTTATGATTTTGTTTCCATTGAAGCTGAAAATACCGTAATCTCCAAAGGTTCCTGTATGCTTCCCTTTAAATAAAGTACCTAAGCTTTCGGCAGCATCCTCAATTAACGGTACATTATGTTTCTTACATATTTCAATGATTTTATCTAGATCTGCTGATAAGCCATAAAGATGAACGACCAAAACCGCCTTCACATTAGGATACTTTTCAAAAGCTTGTTCCAAAGCCGCGGGACTCATATTCCAGGTTTCATAATCACTATCAATAAACACTGGTATTGCATTCTGATAAACAATTGGATTGGCTGTTGCAGAGAAAGTAAGGGATGAGCAAAATACGATATCCCCAACCCCTACTCCTGCAGCTTTCAATGCAAGATGAATAGCAGCCGTCCCTGACGACAGCGCTGCCGCTTGCCCAATGCCCACATATCTTGCCAGCTCATTTTCAAATTCATTGACGTTCTTCCCCAGAGGAGCAATCCAGTTGGTGTCAAACGCTTCCTGAATATATTGCATTTCATAGCCTTCATCACTCATATGTGGTGACGAAAGGTAGATTTTTTTGTTCACGATTTGAACCTCTTTTCCACTTCGACAAAATTCGCCTTAATACTACTTAATCTATCTTTATTCGAGTTTTGGTCTTCTAAAGTTAATAGCGGAGCTTTAATTCTCCGCTATCTTTTTGCCATTGTGCATGCTTGGACCACGGGGACACACCCTACTTTTCCTTATTTAAAACTAAACATCTTCTTGTCTGGTTCACTATCATGCGAATAGTAGTAATAGTACTGGTAATAATCATTAGCATCCATTTTCACCTGGTTTAATACTACTCCTATCAAGCGGGCATTAGCCTTGGCAAATTGCTCCTTGGCCTCTCGGGCCAGGTCAATACGGGTGGTGGCGGAACGCACCACCAGTATTACTCCATCTACCTGGGTAGACAGAATGCTGGCATCGGTTACAGCTAGAACTGGAGGGGCATCTATAAATACATAGTCGTATTTTTCCAGCAGGGTCTTCCACAGGGAGCGGGTTCTCTCCGAACTCAGGATTTCAGCCGGGTTAGGCGGTATAGGACCACTGGTTAGAACGGTCAGGTTCTCCACCAATCCTTTATGGGCTACTCCTTCTACATCCAGCTTTTGCATGATACAGTTAGTAACTCCCCGAATATTATCTACCTTGAATATTTTGTGCTGCACTGGTTTGCGCAGATCACAGTCAACTAGTATTACTTTATTACCAGCCTGAGCCATTACCACGGCTAGATTAGAAATAATAGTAGACTTACCATCCAGGGGATTGGAGCTGCTTACCAGGATGCTGCGGCAGGGTTCATCCATGCTGGCAAATCCCAGGTTGGTACGCAGGGTTCTATAGGCTTCAGCCATCGCTGATTTGGGACTGGTATTGGTTATTAGTTCATAATCGCTTGCGGTTCTCTTTTTACTCTTACCGATCATAGTTTACCTCCATATGAACTTTCCCGCGAGTTGTTATCTGTTTTGGCAGGGATAAGACCCAGCACGGGCAAGTCCAACTCTCTCGTTATATCATCAGGTGTCTTCAGGGTATTATCTAAGTATTCTAAAATAAAAGCCAGTAAGGTAAATAGCACTAATCCTAGTAGCAAGGCAATCGCTATATTTAACTGCTTATTTGGTTTGATCGGGCTGGTAGGTATATTGGCCTGGGAAATAACTACTACGCTGGTGTCTCCCAGGTCAATGGATTTTGCTATCTGGGTTTCGGTACCTTTTTTAGATAGGGTATCCGAGGTCTGCTTAAGGCGGTCCACATCCCGCTGCAGCTGATCCTGTTGGGCTCTTTTATTGGCCAATTCGGCTTGTAAAGTATCCAGGTCCATAGCCATAGAATGCACCAAAACCTGTAAACCCTGGCTTTCGCCCTGTTTTTCTGCCAAGCTGGCCTTCTTCTCGGCTAGCTGCTGGGCCATGGAAACATAAAGGGGGTTTATTTCCTGAAAACTGCTAACCGTACCGTTGGCATCATTATACTTCTGAACTGGCACGGTTTTAGGAACATTAGCTAATTCCTGCTCCAGACTGCTGACTCCATAATTCAACTGCTGTATTTCTACCTGAGCCGTCTTTAACTGCGAATCGAAGTTAACACTATCGGTGGATTTTTTTGTAAACTCGGCTTCCAGAACCGCGACTCCCCGCGGTTGACTTTGAAACTGTTTGAGCGCATCGATGGCCTTTTGCAGGTCTAAATCGGTGATTTTTCCCTGGGTTTCTAAAAAGTCTACGGAGCGGCTCATCTGTTCCTGGTTCTTCTCAGTCATTAATTTCAGGTATTCATCTGATAGGGTATTGGCGATTTTGCTGGACAATTCCCGGTCACCATTGGTTACTTTTACTTCTATGAGATTAGAATCCTTCACTATGGCTGCACTGATCGCTCCTGACAAACCAGCGGGGGTATACCCGGTTAAATCTAACTGGGTAATTATTCGTTTCATCAGGGCTTCACTCTTTAACTGCCCTAAATATGTATTCATGGTTAAAACCGGCAAACGGGATACGCTGTTTACCACGGTGTCCAGACCATCTTGACCATTTTGCTGAGTAGGCGTGGTCTGCAGCTTATCGGTGGCCTGGGTGACCATGAGCAGAGTCTGAGCTTGATAAACCGGCTGCATGACAAAATAGCTAATCAGGGCTGCGCTTAGTCCGCTGAGCAGGGTCATTATTAAAATTAATTTACGCCATTTTTTTAAGACTTTTAGAATCTGTCGCAAATCTATTTCAATTTCTTCTTCTGCTGCAGATGGGCTGCGATTGGAATCATTCAAGGTTGTGTCTCCTTTCGAATCTATATCTAAGTACATTTCTGCAAAAATTCTCCAAATCCTGCATAATAACTATAGATATTATTACATATATGTGCAAAAAATGGGCGCAAAATAATAATTTTGCAGTATATAATATTCTAACATATAGATATTCTGCTTAGCGGGATTTTTTCAGGAATCTGGTCCAGGATTTTTTGATTGCTGTTGGTATGATAGTTTCAACGGGCAGACCTGCTATTATCAAGCGGGGGGTTTCGGCAGTGAGGGTTCGGGCATAGTCGGTTCCCCATCTATTTTCTAACTCCAGGAAAGCACCGGATAGGACCGGGGAGCGTCCATGGGAAGAGTGGGCATCGGAGGCAATCAGGTGAGCAGAACCTTCCTGCAAGATTTTAAGTGCAGTTTTCTTAACTGATTTTCCAAACTGCCCAGTAATACTCGCGGAGGTTATCTGGGCCAGGATGCCTCTAGAAATGAGATCTTGTAATAACTCCGGGTCTTGTTCAAAGCCGCCATTTCTTTCCGGGTGAGCTATGATGGGGGTAATCCCCTGCAGCTGCAGGTCATATAGGATCCGTCCGGTGTAATCCGGCACCATGGTGGCGGGGAGTTCCACCAGTAGATATTGACCAGTATCATTAATGGTCAGTAATTCTCCGGCGGCCAGGCGCTGGGGAAGATCGGGTTCCAAACGGTATTCTGCTCCGGGCAGGATTTGCAGGGGGATTCCAACGCTATCCAGCAAATCATTTAATTCCTTTACTTTTTGCAGGATATCTTCTTTGCGGTTATCAATCTCTCCGCTAATCACATGCGGTGTGGCTGCCAGCATAGTTATGCCATCATCAGCTGCAATTTGTGCCATCGCTAGCGATTGTTCAATATCCTTGGCACCGTCATCCAGACCAGGTAAGATATGAGTATGTAGATCAATCACTGCGTTTCTCCTCCAATAAGTTGTGAATATATTGTTACAATTTTAATACGAAAATAACGTTTGTGTCATCCTGAGTGTAACGAAGGATCTCCTTGGGATAATGCCATATTCAGCGATAAGATCCTTTACTTCGTTCAGGATGACATTACTGTTAGATTTTCATAGGTGGTTATGGCCTCCGGCCATGGGAAGTTAGTATATCACTTATACCTGGGACAAGGGGATACACCATACCATGCCATTGAATAAGCAGGAACTGGGGTATGGGTGTCGAATCATTATTTTATCGAGGGGAGAGGATGCTTCGTGGCACGTATGCAAAAAAAATATAAGGCCTTTATTGCCGTTGGTATACTATTAAATGTAATTTTGTGTTTGGGGATTTGGGCTAATTATAAGCTGGACCGTATAGTAGCGGGCCTAAATAAGCCCGGGGTTCTCTTTAGTGACAACTATGTACAGCCGGGTGAATCTGCTTCATCAGCCCAATCAGGTGGTACGGCATCTCCTAATACATCAGGGACTAACGCTTCTTCCCCTAGTGGACAGACAGTTCAACCCAGCACTCAGGATATTGCCCTAGGAGTTGAGCAGAGGCTAGGCAGACCGGTAGAAAAGAAGGATTTGCTTGAGGCGGGCATGATTATTATGCGCAAGCTAAACTGGGATGAAATTACCTTCTTATATAATACGGGCAGTAAATCTAAACCAAGCCCGGCGGAAATTCAGCAGGCTCGAGCGATTCTTAAGAATAAGCTCAGCTCGGATGATTTAGCAACGCTAAAGGCCCTGGGGGACAAATACGGACACGGCCTGAATTTCCTGAATTAGGACGGAAATAGACGCGGACGGCGCGGACTTATATCACTTACGCAGAGTAAAAAACCATTATGTAAAGGGACACCGCTTAGCTGCTGATCTTTCTTTTCTTTATCGCTTCCTGCATATATACTACTGCAGCTGGGGGAGCCTTTAAATCGGATACATGCGGGTATTCGGGCTTCTGGTATTCGGGTATTACACTGGAGATCAGGTTTAGTATGGCGTTCTTCTCCGGGGCCGCATCCATAAACCAGCCATAAATGTTTTTATTAATTCCCGCATAGCTGTCATCCAGTTCCTTTTTGGAGATAAATATCCTCTGGTGGCGAGTGGCGGCCATCTCTTCACGCCCGGAGAAGAGTTCTTCGTAGAGCTTCTCTCCCGGCCTTATTCCGGTATAGGTGATTTCTATATCGCGTCCCGGTTCGTAGCCGTAAAGCCTTATTAAATCCTTGGCCAAATCTGCTATTTTGACTGCTGCTCCCATATCCAGTACAAATACTTCACCGCCGGCAGCGATGGCTCCGGCCTGTATGACCAGTTCCACTGCCTCAGGAATGGTCATGAAGAAGCGCTTCATGTCAGGGTGAGTTACGGTCACCGGGCCGCCTCGTTCTATCTGTTTCTTAAAGGTAGGTATAACGCTGCCCCGGCTGCCCAGGACATTGCCAAAGCGAACGGCGGCAAAACGGGTGGAGCTGTTGCGATTAATGTCTTTTATAATCAGTTCAGCGATGCGCTTGGTGGCTCCCATAACACTGCTGGGGTTGACCGCTTTGTCGGACGATATGAGAATGAAGGTCTCTGCTCCGTACTTATCTGACAGTTCAGCGACATTCTTGGTCCCCAGCACGTTATTGTAAATAGCTTCTTCCGGATGACGCTCCATTATAGGCACATGCTTGTAGGCGGCAGCATGAAAGACTACCTGCGGCCGGTATCTGACAAAAGCGGCTTCCAGGTTGTCCCGGTGTTTCACATCCAGAAGTTCCATGGCTATTCTGGACTCAACATCTGCATCCTGCAACTCCATTTCTATATCAAAAAGGTTATTCTCACAGAAATCCATGATTACCAACAAACGGGGCTTGAAGCGGACTATCTGGCGGCAGAGCTCAGAACCTATGGATCCTCCTGCTCCGGTAATTAAGACGGTTTTATTGTTGATATAGCCGGATACCTGCATTAGATCAATGGCAACCGGGTCCCTGCCTAATAAATCCTCCATCTGTACATTCCGTATGTGGGAGATCATGTTAGCTCCATTGGCACTGTGATAGATATTGGGAAGGATTTTAAGACTTACCGAAGTCTGTTTGCAGATGTCAATAATTTCGCGGACAACTTGTCCCCCTACCGAGGGCATGGCAATGATAATCTCATCCAAATCTAACTGCTCCACCAGGTAAGGGATCTCTGACCTGCTCCCCTTGACTGGAAGGCCTAACATCATTTTGTTTATTTTATTGGGGTCGTCATCTACAAAGGCCACCGCTTGCAAGCCCAGGTCGGGATTGCTCTGAATTTCTCTAACCAGCATGGCTCCTGCATCCCCGGCCCCTACAATTAAAACCCGCTGACCGGAACGGCTTACATTCAGATGGTAATCCCTAAAAAGACGCCACGACAGACGAGAGGTTCCAATCAATAAATTAATGCCTACCCAGCTTAGTATGTAAACCGACCTTGGCAGTGTCGGGAGGCCGAAAACCTCTATACCGGCTATGATGATAATTACACTGCCAGTGGTTGCACCCAATATGGAAAGCAGCTCGCCTATGCTGGCGTACTGCCAGATCCGGTTATAGAGCCTAAAAATTAGCATAAATATTAGATTTACCACGGTAACAAGGGGGCTAAGGACGAAGAAGGCGTGTAAATATTGAGTCGGAATACTGCTGTCAAATCTGAGCAACAAGGCGCAATAGATAGCCGCGTTTATAAGGAAAGCATCAATTATGATCATTATGATAGTTCGAAACGAAAAAGATCGCATATAACTTTTCTCCTTTATCAATTTAGAATTACTTGGGGGTACAATAACTCGGGGTCAGACCCCGAGTTATTATTTACAATATAATCTATAATATAGTAATATTCTCCATTAGGATAATACATTAAAGTGGCCTTCGTCAAGACATAGAATTTTAGTTGTAGAATTTTAGTTGAATTTTAGTTTGATAGTGAATCCTCATAGATAAGGTTTTTCACTTGCAAACAAAAAACACCTTCTGCTGCCACAACAACGGAAAGTGATTAATAATAATCTGATAAGTTATTAAGTTATTGGTAACTGGCACCAGTATGGCAAACAAAGTGTTTTGCTTGTTAACCCGAAGGAGATCCTTCGTTACACCCAGGATGACACGAACGTTATTTTTTTAAGTTATATCTTGGTTCCGTGGCCGGGACTGGGGAGATTAGAACGTTCTTGATTGGCTTTGTCTATTTCTGCCTGGGTCTGGGTGGTAGTTTTGGTTGTTGTCTCAGCCGTGGTTTTGGTAGTAGACACGGTAGTAGTTTGATGAACGGAACCCGGTACTATTACCGCCACGGTCTGGCCGCTTAGCATTTTATCCAGCAAGGTGGAGGTCTGTCCTTTGTCGGCTATCCAGTAGCTCGCGGTAAGAATTCCGTCCTCATTACGCTGATCCAAGAAGGAACCAGGCAGGGTCTGGGCAATAATAGCATCACTGCCGAATCCAGGTGCCCAGGACGCTATCTTCAGCATATCGGTTAAGCCCAGGTTGGTCTTAACATTAGCCCGGGCTTCTTTGATCAAGGTAGGCAGCTTGACGATAGTGGACGGCTGCAGCAACTCTTTGCCTAGTGCTTTGAGGAATTCCTGCTGATGAGCGGTTCTATCAATGTCGCCATTTATATAACCCCGAAAGCGCACGAAGGCCAGGGCATCGTAGCCGTTTAACTTCTGCAGACCCGGTTGGAGGTCAATATCCTCGGAGGGCTTGTACATACGCTGGTCAACGTTTATAGTTACTCCGCCCAGGGTATCAATTATTTTTTGAAATCCTTCGAAATCTACTTCTATATAATAGTTTATTTTTTCATTCATCAGTTCTTCGACTTTATTTACCGCCAGTTCCGGACCGCCCACCACATTAGCCGCATTAATCTTATCCATACCGCCATTGGCGCTGCCGCTAATTTTAGTATCACGCGGAATAGAAACTACGGCTACCCGGTTTAGATCGGGGTCTACCGAAGCCAAAATGATGGTATCCGAGCGCGAGACTGTCTCCCCAGACCGGGCATCCACCCCCAGCAGGAGGATATTGGTTCTGGCTTTGTCTGCAACCGTGCTGGTATCTGTACTAACCGTCTTTTCGCCCGGAGAAGATATTTTCATTATACCTGCGCCGACACCAAAAAATATGCCGAATACCAGACTAAATAGCAATATATTTTTAATATATAATTTCATTTTTATTGCAAGCCTCCATAATATAAGACGCGGACCATTCCTAAACTATTAATGGGAAATTGAGGTCGTTTTACTAGGTTTGGTAAGTTCAATGGTTTTACCTCCGGTGCGCATGCCAATCTTCTCCGCACCCAGCACTATGAGTATGAGCAGCAAGGCCAGACCCCAGGTTGCCTTGGGTTGATTTAAGTGATTCAGCACAATCGCCATCATACCAAAAAAACCGCTGATAGCGTAGATAATTAATACGCTGTTGCGATGCCCATACCCGATCGCCATCAAGCGATGGTGCAGGTGGGATTTGTCAGGCATAAATATCGGGGCTTTGTTATTTATCCTTCTAATAATAGCGAAAAAGGTATCAAAAATAGGTATACCTAATATCACAATAGGCACAAACAGCGATATAATCGCAGTGCTCTTGGTCAAGCCCATGACTGCCAGACATCCCAGTATGAACCCCAGAAAATTGGAACCCCCATCTCCCATAAAGGTACGGGCGGGATGGAAGTTATAGGGCAGAAAGCCAATTATAGCAGCAACCAGGATAAAGGCGGCCGTAAATACGGCATACTCTCCCTGGGTGTAAGCAACAAATCCGATGGTGGCCGCGGCTATACCAGAAACTCCAGCCGCCAGACCGTCCAGACCATCAATTAGATTGATGGCATTGCTGATACCAACTATCCAGAGGAATGTCAGTGGTATGCCCAAATAGCCCAGATCAATAGGGCCATCAAAGGGGTTGGTAACAAAACTAACCACTACTCCGCAATATATAGCAATGCCAGCCGCTATACTCTGACCGGCCAGCTTCACCTGAGGAGGCAGCTGGTAGATATCATCCAGCATTCCCACCAGGAAGATAACAGCTCCTCCAATCATAATACCTAAAATGGGCTCGGAAACTTGCACTCCCAGTAACATTACGATGATAAATGCCGAAAAAATACCCAGGCCTCCCAGCCTTGGCATTATATGCTTATGAACTTTACGCTGATCAGGTTGGTCTACCGCTCCCAAGCGGTGGGCCGCCTTAATCACAAAAGGCATAGAAAAATAGGCAATTGCGCAGGCCATTATCATAACAAGGGCCAGCTTAAATATGGACATTGCAAATAAACCCTCCCCAGTCGGAATCTAGGCTTATTCTAACACCGTGGTCGTAAGTTGTCCATATACCAAATATTCGGTCGAATTCCATACGACAGGGGACGGGGTAGTGGTTAGGGGATGTTGGCCGTGGCTAGTTAACTGTAAATGGGGACGGAGGATAAGGAACGAGAATTAAGAGAGAATAAGGTCAGGAGCAGTATTGGAGCTACTATCTAGTTGCCAGGAGATTATTAATAATTATGACAGCAATCATAAAAACCGCAGCTGAGAAATTACAGCTGAGAACAATCTGGAGCTATAAGCTTAATACGAAAGCACAACTATACACTGTCTACTGTCCACTCTCCACTAGTAGTGTTATAATCTATTGGAAACTGTCTGGTTATTTTGCATTAATGGGAGTGACCGATTAGGTTATGAAGATTGCTCTCTCAGGTTATTATGGCTTTGATAACGCGGGTGATGAGGCCCTTTTGTCAGCCATAACTTCATCAATTAAAAAACTGCAGCCTACTGCCGATTTTGTGGTTTTTTCCGGTAATCCGGAGAGTACCTCGGCTCTGCATGGCTTAAAGGCTGTATATCATAAGAATCCTCTTCGGGTTTGCCGTGAATTAATAGGGTCTGACCTGCTGATAAGCGGTGGCGGCAGTATTTTTCAGGATGTAACCAGTGCCCGTTCGCTTCCTTATTATATCAGTGTGGTCGCTCTGGCCAAATTGCTCGGGAAACCGGTAATTTTTTATGCCCAGGGAGTTGGCCCTATCAACCGAACCAGCAGTAAGATGCTCATGCGCCTGGTCGGCAACCGGGTCGATCTGATTACGCTGCGTGATCAAGAATCAAGCCGTTTTCTATTCCAACTGGGAGTCACCCGGCCGCCTCTCTTGGTGACGGCTGATCCGGTTTTTGCCCTGCACCCGGATGCTGCTGATGAGGATAAGATTGAACGCCTCCTGGCTGCTCGAGGATTGGCCTCCCAACCTCTAGTAGGAGTGGCGGTGCGCAAATGGCAGGCTTTGGAAGGTTACCAGGAACATCTGGCGCGCCTCTTGGACGATCTGTCCGTCCGCGGTTATAAGGTGATTTTCATACCTATGGCTTATCCCGATGATGTGGCTGAATCGCATCGAGTGTCCAGCATGATGCAAATGGGCTCCTATGTACTGGATGAAAACTTGCACAGTCAGGAACACCTGGCTCTGATTGATCGACTGGACCTGATGATAGCTATGCGTCTGCATGCGCTGATTTTCGCTGCCAACCGGGGAATCCCAATGGCCGGTATATCTTATGATCCTAAGGTGGATGCCTTCTTAAGTTCATTTAACCTTCAGCCCCTGTCCGACAATTATCTCGAAATGAAAGCCCAAGTGGACAGGCTGCTGGCGGATACTGATATCCAGACTGAAATCAGCCGTCAGGCGGAGGAAATGCGCGGCAAGTCCGCGCAAAATGCGCGTCTGGCTTTATCTCTAATAAAAAAAGGGAACGATTGAGCGCTGCAACCTTAATAGTGGAGCGGCAGCGGAACATCGGGAGTCCCCGCAGAGGAATCTTTCCTCTCGGTTAGTAGTTAGATCCTGCGCTGTCGCTCAGGATGACAAGGCCGAAGAGCAAGGAAGGCAAGTTGATAGTGGATAATTATTTTGCTATAGATAGAGGTTTGTTTTATGAGTAAGGAAGTTCCAAAGACCGGAAAAACGTTTATAGGCGTTTCTATAGTTATTTTTATGTCCAAGGTGCTGGGGTTCTTGAGGGATATCTCCATTGCGTACTTTTTTGGCACCACGATTTTGAGCGACCTCTTTTTACTTATCTTCAGTTTCCCTGGTTACTTGTTTGCCAGCATTGGCACAGCCTTATCATCAGTAAATATCCCCGATTTGACCTATTACATTAAAAGCCGCACCCGGGAGGAAAGAGACCGTTATCTATCCAATCTTTTTGCTCAGATAACTCTGTGGGCAACCATTTTGTGTCTGGTCGGCATTATTTTTGCGCCTACCATTACAGGTCTGATTGCGCCCGGGCTGAAAAGCGACGTAATTGGCCTGGCGGTTCAGCTCACCCGGATTATGATTCCTACTCTCTTATTTGTAAGCTTAACCTATGTGGCTACCGGGGTACTGCAGGTACATGGCTATTTCCTGTTGTCATCTGCCATTAGCATCCCCTTCAACCTGCTGATTATCTTGTGCCTTTATTTGAAAGGCAATGATATTATTTTCCTGGGCTATGTAACCACCCTGGGCTGGTTCTTACAATTTCTAATTCAGGTGCCGGTTTTGTGGAAGGAAAAATATCGCTTTTTCTTTCGAATCAATTTTAAAGATGAACATACGGTGCTTATGTTCAAGCAATTGCTGCCGATTCTTCTGGGTAATTCCCTTTTACAGTTGTGCTTGATCATTGACCGTTCCTTCGCTACCCACCTGGAGGAGGGCACAGCTGGGGCTCTGGGCTATGGGAGCAACCTTTTTGTTACTATTACCAGCGTCTTTATCGTTGCCATGTCGACCGTAATTTTTCCACGCCTTTCGCAATATTGCCTGGAAAAGGATTATTCCCGTATTCGTTACCTCTTGAGTAACATCTTTAAAATTCTGCTGTTTATTCTGCTTCCGTATTTAATCCTAGTTATCTTTTACCACCAGGAAATCATCGCTTTAGTCTATGAGCACGGAGCTTTTACCAGCAAATCTACCAGCATTTCCTCGCTGGCCTTTTTGGGTTACAGTTTTGCGGTAATGGGCTACGCCTGTCAGGAGATTTTCAACCGGGTTTACTATGCGCTGAAGAAGTTTAAGATTCCCATGCAGGTGAGCATTTTCTGCATAGGTTTAAAATTGCTGCTGGATTATGTATCTTTCAGAACAGCAGGGATTATTGGTATCTCTGTCTCCACCGCGGTTTGCATGCTAATCTACGCAGTCATTATGGGCATTCTCCTACATCGGGAAATTGGCAGTTTCCTGGGCAAGGATGTAATATATTTTATTTTTCAGCTAGGTTTGCCGATCGCCGGAATGATAGCTGTCATTCTGGGCAGCCGCTATCTGCCATTAGGCGGACGGCTGGCTTTTCTGCTGCCGCTGCTGCTAAGTGGTCTGGTTTATGTGGGGGCTGCTTATCTTAGCCCTATACGCCATAGCATTTTAGGTGTGAAGGAATATTAAGGGGGATGGTTGAGGATAAGAAGGGGACACGAGGAACAAGTGGAACAAAAGAACCGTCCCCTTGTTCCATGTCCTCCTGTACCAGAATAGAAATGAAGGAGCAAAGGAGTTGGATTAATGGTAAACGGGAAAAAGAGAAACTTCACCAGATTGCTATGGTTCTTGCTGGTCTTGACCTTAGTCTTGTCTTACAGCGGTATTCAGCTGCGGACCAGCAATGAGGCTAATAATAAGGCGGTAGTAACCGCCATAGATTATCGGGAATTCCAGCGATCCGCTAATTCCGCCAATATGGATCTGAATGATGTTTTGCAGCGGTTAAAACAGGGCGGGGTCAATACGGTGGCGCTCAGTGAGGTTACGCTGCGCGATCTTGCCTATACTGGGGATCTGGTGGTTTCCTCCTACGGCGATTTTGCTTCCCAAACCCGTACTCTGTCCCCGGAGGTGTGGGCCCAGGCGCAGAAGGTCATCGGCTCAACTTTTATCAGCCCCTCTAATCTAGCCGCAGTAACCAGTGATCCTGCGACTTCAGCTTTCTTGAAGAAGCGCCTGAGTACGCGTTTCCTACCCCGGGAGTTGATTAGTTTTGATATCAACGGTAAGAGTTATTTCATTATCAATGCCCAATTGAATACGATTAATGTCGAAGCCAGCCCAGCCGATAAGAATAAGCCGGTCAGCAAGGATCTGGACACCCGGCTGGGGTTTGATGAGAAGGTATTGGCAGCTCTGCGGACGGACGGTTTTAATATTATTCTGCGTCCTGGTCAAAATACCGGGTCAAATACAGTCTACGAGGCGGAGTATGACCGGCTGGTAACTGCCTATGGAGTTAAATACCTGATTTTTGCCGGCAATGACGTGGCAGGTGCGCCTGATAATCTCGGTTGGATCGAAGATCTGATCAACAAACATAATCTTATCGTAGGGATTATCGAGGCTTCTACCCAGCTGCAATATGTTGAGCAGAATGGCCTGGACGATGTGATGAAGGCTACTGGCTACTCGGTCAACCGGGTCTATTCCTCTACCAACGATGAGTTTGGCATTAGCGTAGATGAGCGTTATTATCGCTGGGTGCGGGCGGTCATTGATCGGGGCATCCGTATTGTGTATATAGTGCCGTTCAAGGATCAAAAGGTGAGTTTTTCCCAAAATTTAAATAATACTGTGGATATGGTTACCAAGTTCCATGCGACCATTACGACCAAGGGGTTCAGTATTGATAAGCCTCTGAATAATTTGGACGAAAGTATTCCGGGTCCGATCCATCGCTTGATGGTCTCGCTAAGTCTGCTGCTGGCTGGAACTATTTATCTGCTCTACCTGTTCAAGCCTAAGATGAAACCGGTCTGGCTGGCTGGCTGGCTGTTGGTAGGCACTCTGGGCTGCCTCGGGGCCAATCTGGTCCTGGCAGCTGACTTTTCCAAATTGTACGCCCTGACGGCCGCTATCCTGTACCCATCCCTGTCCAGTTTGGTGTTGATGATGTATCTGAAACAGAATCGGGAAAAGCCGTTAGTGGTGCAACTATTGATATCACTAGGGATTATCCTGGGTATTAACGGGTTGGGTATGTATACGGTGCCGACCAGCCTGGCAGATATCCGTTATATCATGAACGTATTTATTTTCACCGGGGTTAAGCTGGCTTTCCTCGCGCCGCTCTTGTTATTCTTAGTTAACTATGTGAGCTGTATGGTTGGCTTCTCTGATTTTAAGGACAATGCCATCAAGTTTCTGTTTGCTAAACCTAATTATCTGGTCTTGGTGCTGCTTATCGTGGGTGGCGCCGCTGGATATTATTACCTGGGCCGCAGCGGCAACGCGGTCGTTTCAGTATCGGGATTGGAGATCAAAACACGCGAAATTCTGGAGGGCATTTTCCTGGCCCGGCCTCGTTTCAAGGAGCTGCTGATCGGTTATCCCGCTCTGTTTGTTATGGTGTACTGGTATAGAAAATATAAACAAGATCTTATCCTTCTGGTCTTGGGGGTTGGGGTTATGATGGGCAGCATCTCCATGGTCAATTCCTTCTGTCATGTGTTTACGGCGGTGACGGTTTCCATAAACCGCACTCTGGGCGGTCTTTTACTCGGGGTCTTGGTAGGAATAGGAGCACTAGTGGTAATTAAGCTGGGTGAGTGGCTGGTAGGAAAGGTAACCGAGGGATAGTTATTGAAGTAGTAAAGGGTGTTTCCGGATTGGAAACACCCTTTAAGATTTGTGGTATTTTAGTCGCGTTTGCGGAGGGTGGGGAAGAGGATAACGTCGCGGATGGAGGATGAATCGGTCATCAGCATCACCAGACGGTCTATACCTATTCCCAGACCGCCGGCAGGCGGCATTCCGTATTCCAGCGCATTGAGATAATCCTCATCCATCATGTGGGCCTCAGTATCCCCGCTGTCTCTCTTCTCAACCTGTTTCACAAACCGTTCCCGCTGATCGAGCGGATCATTTAGCTCCGAGAAGGCGTTGGCTATCTCCCGCTGCATGATAAATACTTCAAAACGATCGGTAAATTCAGGGTGCTCGGCGTTACGTTTGGCCAATGGTGATATCTCCACCGGGTGGCCGTAGACGAAGGTGGGTTGAATCAGCTTATCCTCGACAAACTCTTCGAAGACTTCATTTATAATTTCGCCCCGGGTTTCAGAGGCTTTAATTTCCATACCCAGCCCCATGGCTGCTTGACGAGCTTCATCATCACTTCTAAGTAAATTGAAATCAAGACCGGTATATTCCTTGATGGCATCTAGCATGGTCACCCGCCGCCAGGGAGGAGTGAAGTCGATCTCCTGTTCTTCAAATTCGGCAATCATGCTGCCATTGACTTTTAGGGCTACGGAAGATATGAGGTCCTCGGTAAGCCGCATCATATCTTCGTAATCGGCATAGGCCTGATAGAGCTCCAGCATGGTGAATTCAGGGTTATGTTTAGTGGAAATGCCCTCATTTCTAAAATTGCGGTTTATTTCATAGACTCGCTCCAGCCCGCCCACAATCAATCTTTTCAGGTAGAGTTCCGGTGCGATGCGCAGGTAGAGGCTCATATCCAGGGCATTATGATGAGTAGTAAAGGGGCGTGCTGCGGCTCCCCCGGCGATAGGCTGCATCATCGGGGTTTCTACCTCCAGAAATTCCCGCCCATCCAGGTAGGTGCGCATCTCTTTGATTATTTGACTACGCTTAACAAACACTGCTCTAACATCGGGATTCACAATAAGATCCACATATCTCTGGCGATAGCGCAGTTCTACATCTTTGAGCCCATGCCATTTTTCCGGCAGAGGATTGAGTGATTTGCTCAGATAAGTAAAATCCTGCACATGAACGCTTATCTCGCCCTTCTGGGTACGGAAAACAAAGCCCTCCACTCCCAAAATGTCACCCATGTCCAGTTTTTTAAAGAGTTCATATTTTTCTTCGCCTACATCATCTTTGCGAAAATATAGCTGAATATCACCGGATAAGTCCTGCAGATTGGCAAAACCAGCTTTACCATGACGCCTTTTGGACATGATGCGTCCCGCTATCCTCACTGTATGACCATCCATAGTTTCGAAATCATCCTGAATTTTCTGAGCGCTGGTGTCCCGTTCAAATTTGCTGCCGAAGGGATCAATCCCCATATCGCGCAGTTCTCCCAGCTTGTCCAGCCGTACCTGTTTCAGGTCACTGATGCTCATTTCCTGTTCTGACATTATAACGCTTCCTTATATATCATTTGGGGGTCTTATTTTTCAACCTTTAATATCTTATATTTGATAATCCCGGCTGGGGCCTCAACTGCTACCGTGGTCTTGACGGTTTTACCCATGATAGCTTTGCCAACCGGCGATTCATCGGATATCTTACCATCCTTTAACTTGGATTCCACGGAAGAAACCAGGGTCACTAACACTTCCCGACCCGATTTCATTTCTTTCAGTCTAACCCGCGACCCTAGTGAAACCACGTCGGTGCGGATTTCTCCATCTTCCATCAAACGAGCTTTTTTAAGCGTCTTTTCCAGGGTCAGAATTCTGCCCTCGATAAAGGCCTGCTCATTTTTGGCGTCTTCATATTCCGAGTTCTCGGAAATGTCGCCAAAGGCTATGGCTTGTTTGATGCGCTCTGCAACCTCTTCGCGCCGGGATGATTTCAGGATTTCCAGTTCGTTTTCCAGTTTCTCCAGCCCTTCTTTGGTAAGTACTATTTCTCTTTCTTCTTTCTCGGCCATTTTATCTCTCCTAACATAAATGTCCTGTAAAACTCGCTCTTCCGATGTCTTACAGGCATATAATAATACAAACTTAACTTTCGCAGTAAACGAATACTGCGCCGTAATAAGGGAACGGTTCTATGTCATCCTGAGTATCAACGAAGGATCTTACCATAATCGTGGGGAAGATTCTTCACTTCGTTCAGAATGACAACTATTCTCCTGTCGCATCATCTGTCAACTGTGTAACTTAAAATACGGATTAAATCTTCTAAGTTTATCCTATTGGCAATGAAATAATTATAGAGACCTCATAGACCCTTGTCAAGAAATGGTTCCCATAAACCCAGTTCCTGACCTGCCTCAATCATTTCCTGATGCAATTCACCTGTCGATGCTGCCTTGTTAAAATCTTCTTCTTCTCCATCATGGTCAATTTTTCCTGCTTGGGCCAGCAGACAAGTTTCTAAAATCGGGGCCAGGGTATGTAATTGCGAGCCCAGCCCTGCCACCCTCAAGACCTCTTCCAGTTCTGGAGCCAGGCCGCTGCGTTCATCATCGAGCCTTATATAGAAGGCATCCGGCGAGGCCAGGGCCAACCTGCTGGAACGAGGTTCAACCGATATGATCAGATCCCCTTTGCTCCAGTTCTGAGGATTTAGATAACTGTTGCTAACCGCCAGACCCTCTTCATATAATAGGCGGTATGCCATGATTTCATACCTGACCGGGTAATAATTTTGCACTGATATGGGAATTTTGTAACGGGAAATAGTATTTATTAACGGTTCAATTTGGGGAATATCTCCCACCAGGATAAGTTTCTTAATATCGTGTCGGGAAATCATTCCATTTATCAGTACGGCAGCTAGGACGCTTATGAATTGATCTCCAAAAATTACTGGGAAACGGGGCTCCTGGGCTGAGAAGATTTCCATCAACCTGCGATCCACTCCCATGCGGGGAAGTTCATACTCATCCAGAATAGCTTCAGTTTTCTCTATCATAAAACCGCGATTGTCTTGATTCAATATGCTCCAATTGCCCTCCCCCAGCGGCAGCATAACATTACAGCCTTTCAGACCCATTCTGCCGAAGTTTATAAGCCGTTCGACCCGCGGGGGGAAAAGAAAAGGGGCCAGCCTGTCCAGAAATGATTTCCGGGTGGCTAACCCCCTGCGGTTGTCCTCTCGCATATTGAAGAAGGCGAAGTCTAAATCAAGCACTCATAGTCTCCAAATCAATTACTCCCGGTTTCATGTTGAGCTCCTTCAGCATTGCATAGTAATTCTCAGGCTTGATCTGATCAATCGGTTTGCCCATCAAGCATACGATTAAGGCCTCAATCACGTTGGTGCCGAAGGAACGCCCCCCCATATCCGGGGTGGTGGTAATTACCTTGCTTATACCCCTCTGTTTGAGAAGTACCAGATCTTCGTGGGTAGTTGTATTGGTAATGACGATTTTGCCAAGCAGTCTTTCCGGCAGGTAGCGACGAATGTATATAAAATCACCGGCTATAATGTCTGCGTTATAATAATATTTTGAGAATTTGGGGATTATGACTTCCTGTTTTTTTCCAGTGGGATAAAGCATATCGAAAGGCAGTCGTACCACAATAGGGGCGATGAGACTGCCGACCAACTGCAGGGTCTTTAAAGAATGCATCGGAATTGGCACACCGATGGTGTATATAAGGTCCCCCACGGTTAGCTTAGCTCCTACTTCTTCGAAGGCTTCCGCCATCCCAAAGCGGTCTATACCGCATACCATAAGGACGTTTTTGCCGCGCAGGTCACATATGCCATCCTTTTGCACATCCAGGATACATTTACGTTCCAGGGTGTTTTTTAGGCCGCTCCCGTCTACCATTGGGGTCTTCCGGGCTTCGACCATTAGTCTTTTGGCATCCTTGATGACATAGCGCTTGCCGCCTAGTTGTACATATAGGTCAATGCCCCCCATCCCGAAGGCATCCACTTTACCATCCAGATCTCTGATAAGTTGTATCGCTTTGTCCCAGTCACCATCGGTGCCGATTCGCTCGATCCGAAATTTTTCACCCATGAATTCCGTTTCAAAGGCATGATCCCGCTTGGATGACCCCAGACTAACACTTACAATATGTTTCACAACTAAGCCCCCTTATGTTTTGGTTAAATAGCCGCTGGAGCAATTACCAGCGGGTTTGGGACAAGGGGGACAGGTCCGTTGTCCCACTAACGCTCAGGATGAACCCTCCTGGGAAGCAAGGTGACCTGCCCACTCTAAAAGCCTTCTACCGGGCAGATTTAATGGATCTTAAAATTTTGCGAATTTCCATAGGATCCACCCATTTGTCTTCAGTTATAGGCGAGATTCCAATTTCCAGTGAGATTACCTCACCCTCAAGCATGTTCTCAATCAATTTTAGGCGTTGATCCGAACCTATCGCTATAACTACTTCATAATTGTGCATCCGGGCAATCAAATCCATGAGTTCGTTAAGCATCTGTTTACCCGAGCGTTGTTCAACGAAATCCAGCCTTTCCTTTTCCGTCATCAGCAGTATGAAGTCTACGCCTTCTTTTTCCAGGATATCTTGAATTTCCTGCTTGTTAATTATTGGAAAACCGATACAGGCTATAGTCTTGCCTTTACGCAATTCCCCTATACCTTCCAGGCGGGAAATGAAGGTGCGGTCAACCGAAAGACGCTCGGCTACCTCCTGCTGCGATAATCCCCGGGCCCTCAATTGCAGAATTTTTGTGATCGTATTGTTGATTTTTTGGTGGCTGATAATTTTGTCCTGGATGCGTATATAATCCATAATTCACCTCTTGAGCACAATCTTGTGTACATTATTGGAAAAATTATAGCACCATCCGAAGGACAATGCTAGTTAGTAGAAACGATTCACGCTGAGATGGGACAATGGACCTGTCCCCTTGTCCCATCTGATTTACGCTGATTTGGATAATAAAAGAATTGTCAAGGGACGGTTTCGTGTCATCCTGAGCGTCAGCGAAGGATCTTACTCCTCACCGTAGGAAAGATTCCCCCTACGGGGACTACTGATGTGCGACAGATGGGGACAGTTCTATCGTTCCACTTGTGATGTTCTCATAATTTTCAGTATTTCTTCCTTGGTGGTGGCCTGGTTTATCATGGTTCGGATCTGAGCCGCACCCGGTCTCCCCTTTATGTACCACGCTAGTTGTTTGCGCATTTCACGCAGCGCTACCCATTCACCTTTAAATCTAATGGCTAGTTCCAAATGCTGCAGGGCCACTTCCAGTCTTTCCTCATG
Source organism: Syntrophomonadaceae bacterium (assembly GCA_963665865.2). Lineage (GTDB taxonomy): Bacteria > Bacillota > Syntrophomonadia > Syntrophomonadales > Syntrophomonadaceae > PHAA01. The sequence goes on from CAXXWF010000001.1 coordinate 3,386,610, forward strand.
GGTGGGAGGGGGCAAGATTTGGCCAGTGCTTAGCAACTCTACGGTCTCCCGTATGAGGAAGGGGTTCCCCATAGCCGCCCGGCCAATCATTATCGCGTCACAGCCGGTTTCGTGCAGCATCCGCTGCGCATCAGCCGCACTATGTATGTCGCCATTTCCAATCACCGGTATGTGGACCATCTCTTTAACGGTTTTTATCATCGGCCAATCGGCCTGACCGGAGAAAAATTGCATTCGGCTGCGCGGGTGCAGGGTAATGGCTGCGGCTCCTTCTTCCTCAGCTGCTGCCGCCAGTTCTAAACAGCTCAAGTCTGATTCGCCCCAGCCTTTTCTCATTTTAACAGTTACCGGCACTCTTACGGCTGCCACGACCGTACGGATTATTTGTCGGCAGCGAGGTATATCCAGCATCAGGGCCGCCCCTTCCCCGTTCTTAACTATCTTGGGAGTTGGACAGCCCATGTTTATGTCTATTATATCTGCACCCAGGTCTTGTACAATGCAGGCTGCTTGGCCCATGGTTTCCGGATCAGAGCCAAATATCTGTACCGCGACCGGCCGTTTCTCTTCCGTCGTATCCGCAATCCGCTGGGTGCGGCTCTGCCCATATATCAGCCCCATATCACTGATCATCTCAGTAAATACCAGCCCGCAGCCAAAGGATTTGGCAATAATGCGAAAGGCGCGATCGGTAACCCCAGCCATGGGAGCCAAAATTACCTGGTTAGCTATCTCTACATTTCCTATTAAGAACATGGGTTACCCCCGGTTTAATTCATAAATCATACGGAGCCCTTCCAGGGTAAGAAATTCATCAATAATGTCTATAGTACTAGTCTCGCGGGCAATTATATGTGCCAGTCCTCCAGTTGCTATAACCCTGGGAACGCCGTTAATTTCGTTCTTCATACGATTAATAATACCTTCAACCTGGCCGACAAAGCCGTACATGATACCTACCTGCATGCTCATTACGGTGTTTTTGCCAATAACGCTCTTGGGTACAGTTAATTCTATCCGGGGCAGCTTGGAGGCCCGGTTCACCAAGGCCTCGGTTGATATTCTTATACCGGGCGCAATCGCCCCACCCAGGTATTCGCCTGCTTCGTTCACCACACAGAAGGTGGTAGCAGTACCAAAATCGACAATAATCAAGGGGCCGCCATATTTATGAAAGGCAGCCACTGCATTTACGACCCGATCTGCCCCTACTTCACGAGGATTATCATATTTTAAGGCTACACCGGTCTTTATCCCTGGACCTACTACTAATGGTTTGCAGGAGAAATAACGCTCACTCATCCAATCCAGTTCCATCATCAGGGTTGGTACTACTGAAGATATTACCACCGCATCGACGGATTGCATGGAAAGGCCGTGATAGTGAAAAAGGGAGTTCAGCATCATGCCGTATTCGTCGGAAGTGCGCAGGGTATCGGTCCTTACCCGCCAATGAGTCAGCAGGTTTTCCCTTTCATATACCCCGATCACAATGTTGGTGTTGCCTACATCAAATACCAGTATCATGTTCTTCCCTCCCGAGTTCTTTTTGTCAATCTCTAGAGCAGCGATAACCCTGAATAGTCTCGGCAGCATATATTGCCCGCAGAACTGCCTGGGACAGCACTTTAGCGGCCAGGCAGCCTACCATGCTGACATCGGCAGACATGCCGCCGGTGCACAACGCAAATACTGTATCTCCATCCATCATGGTATGAATAGGGTTAATTACCCGAGCCAAACCGTCGTGAGCCATCTGGGCTACTTTGGTCATGCTATTTTTATCAAGGTTAGCATTACAGGCAATAACGGCTAAGGTTGTATTAGTCGACATACCCGTGGTACCGGCAGCCATGGATTGCATCCAGGCTTTCTCCGTCCCCATGAAACTTCGTTCTTCATCAGCACGCACTCCGGCGATGATTTTTCCATGCTCATTTATCACATCGCCAAATGCGTTAACCGTTACAATAGCTCCTACGGTAAGGCCATTTTCCAAGGTAATTGACCAGCTTCCCAGCCCACCTTTGGTGCAAGATGCGTAACCCCGTATTTTACCTACCGTAGCACCCGCCCCAGCACCTACATTACCTTCCCTGACATGAGTCCCGGCTTCCTGAGCGGCCAGGTAACCCATTTGCTTATCTGGCCGTATCCGAGAGCTGCCGACGGCCAGGTCATATATTACCGCGGCAGGTACGATGGGTACAACGGCAGGTCCAGTTTGATGCCCTATTCCCAGCTCCTCCAGGTATTGCATAACTCCACCCGCGGCATCCAGCCCGTACGCACTACCTCCAGTAAGTACAACCGCATGTACCCGGTCTACCATGTTTATGGGGGCCAGACCATCAGTTTCACGTGTACCTGGAGCCGAGCCCCGGACATCCACTCCGCAGACTGCCCCATCCCTGCCCGTAAGTATGACGGTGCAGCCGGTCAAAGCCTCTAGATCTTCCCTTGAACCTACGGTAACCCCTTGTACATCCGTAATAGAATTAGCCAAAAGTTATTCCTCCAGGTTTATTAGTTGAGCCTCGATGGCCGCGGGACAAGGGGACAGGTCCACTGTCCCCTTGTCCCGCGGAACCGTCCTCTTTTGCTTCAGTCTGTTGCAATGATATCGAAGCTGATGTCCAGGCTGGATACGGCGTGGGTCAGGGCACCCATTGATATAAAGTCCACCCCGGTTCTGGCCACATCGGCCAGATTACCTTCGTTAATCCCGCCGGAAGCTTCCAAGAGAGCTTGCCCATCCGTGATTTTGACGGCTTCGATCATTTCGTATATGTCCATATTATCTAGCATGATAATATCAGCTTGAGCTTGCAGAGCTTCCCGCAGCTGCTCTATGGTCTCTACTTCCACCTCTATTTTGATGGTATGGGGTACTTTCTGCCGGGCGGCAGAGACGGCTTGCTGAATACTGCCTACGGCCTGGATGTGGTTATCTTTTATCATTACTCCATCAAATAGACCAAAGCGGTGGTTGCGGGCTCCACCTATCCCTACCGCATATTTTTCCAGAACCCGCAATCCCGGGGTGGTCTTTCTGGTATCCAGGAGCTCAGCTGAGCTATATTTGATCAGATCCACCATTTTTCTGGTTTTGCTGGCTACACCGGAAAGTCTTTGCAGGAAGTTGAGGGCGGTGCGCTCACCAGTGAGCAAGGTCCTGGTTTTACCCCTGACCACAGCAATTACGTCACCAGGGATTATTGTCTCGCCATCATTCTTAAGTACCTTAAATTCAATTTTTGCATCAAGGTACGCGAATACAGCTTGACTTACTTTTATACCCGCTACAATTCCGGGGGTTTTGGCAACGAATAGACCTCGGGATTCTTGCTCGGCGGGTATCAGGCTGAGGGTAGTTATGTCTCCGTAGCCTATATCTTCTTCCAAAGCTCTTTTGATAAGGTCGTTAAGACCTAAGTATTCCATGTTTGTACCTCCTGTATGTTGCTAGAGACAGGTTCGGTTGGGACAAGGGGACAGGTCCAATGTCCCACTCTCAAACGGGCCTGGGACAATGGACCTGTCCCCTTGTCCCACGGTGAGGAGTAAGATCCTTCGCTGACGCTCAGGATGACACACTTGACACGTACCCTTGTCACTTCCTTAACTTATAGGTTTGCAAAACTTACGTGTTTTATCCAGTTCATATCATCGCGCTGCGGGTAATCAGAGCGAAAATGGCCGCCCCGGCTTTCTTTGCGCCACAATGCGGCTTGTATTACTATACGGGCTACGGTTAACATGTTTATCATTTCCATATAGGCCAGAGGGTCATCCCCCTGACACAGGAAGTTGTATAAATGTTCTATCTTCAGACTGGCTCTTTTGAGCCCGGTGTAATCTCTTATTATACCTACATCAGTCCACATAGTTGCTTGCAGCTCAGCTTTGGCCGCAGCTGGGGTAATGCCTTGCACCGGTGGGATGTGCACCCAGTCATTATCGAAATCCTTGTATATTTCTTCTTCCTTGACCCGGCGCTGGTACATAATTTCTCCAGCATTGGCCACTATCCGTTCTCCAAATACGATTCCTTCCAGCAGGGAGTTACTGGCCAGTCGATTGGCGCCATGTACCCCCGTACAGGCAGCTTCACCGCAGGCGTAGAGTCCATTAATGCCTGTCTCGCCGCGCGTATTGGTCTTTATCCCGCCCATGGTATAATGAGCCCCTGGGGACACAGGCACCATGTTTTTCTCGATATCTATACCACGCTGCAAACAAGTACGGTAGATGTTGGGGAAGCGGTCTTTGGCCCCTGGTATCCTGGACATATCTAAATATACAAATTCACTGCCGGTCAGGGTTGTTTCACTTAATATGGCTCGGGAAACTACATCCCGAGGTGCCAGTTCCTCCATGGTACTGTATTTGCTCATAAATCTATCCCCAAGGGTATTGTACAATAAACCCCCTTCGCCGCGCACTGACTCGGAGATAAGGAAACGCTGGGTATCATGACTGAAGAGTACGGTGGGATGAAATTGAATAAATTCCATATCGGTAAGTTCACAGCCCATCCGGAAGGCGGCTGCCATGCCGTCAGCGGTGGCAATATCCGGATTGGTGGTATTCTGATACAGCTGTCCGGCACCACCGGTGGCGATGATGGTAGCCCGAGCTATGTAAACGGACTTTTGTCCGCTGGTACTGTCGTAAACCAAGGCTCCGTGGCATTCCCTCCGCTCGTCATTACCCAGCAGGTCAATCAGGAAATGGTCCTCTTTTATGTCTATATTACGGTTGGTGATACAATTATTGACCAGGGCTACTCTAATGGCCTCTCCGGTAGCATCGGCTGCGTGCAGTATACGAGCCCGCCCGTGAGCTCCTTCGCGTGTGAAAGCTATACTCCCGTCTTTCATATCAAAGGATGCTCCGGCGTCTATCAGTTCTCGGACCCGATCAGGTCCTTCGCTGACCAGAACATCCACGGCGGCAATGTCACAAAGCCCGGCTCCGGCTTCCAGCGTGTCTTCCAGATGCAAAAAAGGGGAATCTTCTTCATGCACTGCTGCTGCAATTCCCCCCTGAGCCAATCCAGTATTAGAATCTTTTAATGTCTTTTTGGTCAATACCACCACCTGGCCATGGGCAGATGCTTTTAGGGCGGTGAAGAGGCCTGCAATTCCGCTGCCAATAATCAGGAAGTCAGTATAGAAGAGGGGAGTGTTTTTCTCCAACTCCCCAATATATCTCGTCGTTATCAATTTTAACCTTCACCGCCTTATTAATTGCCGGGCATACATATCTAAAGCTGCTTTTTAGCACCCTTAAATGTATGCCTCCAGATTTAGAAATTCACATGTCATTCTGAACGAAGTGAAGCAACCTCAATAGTATCGGTTACGGCACATGGGTAGTCCCCGGAGGGGGAATCTTGCCCAACCGTAAGCTAGCTCCTTCGTTAACACTCAGGATATCAAAACTAGGATTCGCTCCCGCCAGACCACTATTTTTATAGGTGGCTGCGGCCTTCGGCTATGCGAGGTTAGTATGGCTATTCGTATTTTCCCAAACAGGTCTTCTTAATCTCGTTTTTTTCATCAACGAAAACTAGTCTGGGCTTATAATTCTGACACTCTTCATCATTTAGAATGGTATAAGTTAGGATGATTATGATATCTCCACGCACGGCCAGACGAGCGGCAGCTCCATTTAAACACATTATGCCTGAACCCGCTTGCCCTTCGATTACGTATGTTTCAAAGCGTTCCCCATTATTATTGTTAACGATGGTTACTTTTTCGTTTTCAATAATATTGGCGGCATCCATAATGTCTTTATCAATGGTAATGCTGCCTACATAGTTCAGATCAGCCTCGGTAACTACAGCCCGATGAATTTTTGATTTCAGCATGTAGCGAAGCACGGTCTACACCTCCACAATCAGGTTATCAATTAATCTGGTTGTTCCGAATTTAACTGCTAGGGCGATTAAGGCCCGGTCCTTAATCTCTTCAATATCTGCCAAATCGTTGGCGTCATAAATTTCGGCATATACGATATTGGCTTCGGGGCTCAATTTAATAGTCTTCTCCAATAACTTTTTCACCTGGTCAACATTTTTCTCTCCCGACTCGATAAGCTCCCGCGCCGCCTGCAGTGACCTATTTAAGATCAGCGCCTGCGCTCTCTGTTCTTCATTTAGATATACATTGCGGGAACTAAGGGCCAATCCATCAATTTCTCTGACAATGGGCACCCTTACGATACTCAAAGGGAAATTGAGGTCTTTTACCATTTTCTCAATAATCATAACTTGCTGGGCGTCTTTCTGTCCAAAAAAGGCCAGGTCTGGTATACAAATATGGAATAGTTTGCTCACTACGGTGGTTACGCCCCGGAAATGGCCGGGCCGCGATTGGCTGCAGAGTTTCTTGGTCATTTCGGCTTCCACTTCCACGAAGCTGCCGTAGTTAGATGGATACATTTCTTTAATGGAAGGAGCAAATATTGCATCAACCGCCCCTTGTTCCAGCAGCCCACTGTCTTTTTCCAGATCACGCGGATAATCTTCAAAGTCCTCGCCTGCCCCAAATTGAATGGGGTTTACAAATATCGAAACTACTACTATATCACAGCTGCGTCGGGCTTCCCTGACCAGGGCCATATGGCCCTGGTGCAGGTATCCCATAGTGGGCACTAACCCAATGGTCTTGCCCCCGCGTTTCTGTTCTTTACACCAATCTTGCATGGCTTTAACACTTGTAAATGTCTGCATTGTTAATCCTCTTTTTAATATAGTTTCTGTAAGATGTCATCATTGATCGTAAAGCTGTGTTCCTCGCCTGGAAATGTCCCCTCTTCCACTTCTCTTTTGTAATCCTGCAGCGCAGAGATAATCAAGGGTTCCAGGTTGGCAAACTTCTTTACAAATTTAGGGACATGTCCGCTGGTCATTCCGAGCATATCATTTATAACGAGTACCTGCCCATCACAGTAGACACCTGCCCCTATGCCGATAGTGGGTATCGACACCTCGGCGGTTACCCGCTGAGCCAGCTTGGCAGGTACGCCCTCCAAAACGATGGCAAAGACTCCCGCTGCATCCAATGCTATCGCATCCTTAATCAGCTTGTTGGCTGTTTCTAAATCTTTGCCCTGCACTTTGAAACCCCCAAATGCATTTACCGACTGCGGGGTCAGCCCAATATGTCCCATTACCGGAATCTGGGCATCCAAAATAGCCTTGACGGTTGCAATTCTTTCTTGTCCGCCTTCCAGCTTTACCGCCTGTACCCCGGCTTCCTGCACTAACCGTCCGGCGTTCCGCACCGCTTCCTCGATGGATATATGATAGGACAAAAACGGCATATCGCCCACTACCATTGCATTGCGGGTTCCCCTCACTACGGCTTTGGAATGATGAATCATATCATCCATGGTTACGGCTAAGGTGTTCTCATAACCGAGAACTACATTGCCTAACGAATCACCCACCAGGATCATATCTATTCCGGCTTTATCCACCAGCATGGCGGTAGAATAATCATAAGCAGTCACCATACTAATCCGTTCTTGCTTAAGCCTCTTTTCTTTGAGACTGGCGGTGGAAGTTCTTGCCATACGTTAACCTCCTCACTGAATTAGTTGAATTAATATACTCCAGTTCCTCTGTAAAAACCTGTTGAAATGCTTGCATAGTCTGTTCATCAATGGTACCCTTTTCCCGCGCAATAGGCGCAGTATAACTGCCCAGCAGTGTATAGAGCTTCACCAGTTCGGGAGCCATCTCTTCCATACACTCCAGGTGTTTATTAATGGTCGATATATCACCCCGGGCAATCGGTCCGGTAAGCGCACTGGGTATACCTATATTTTCCACGTTATTTATCGTACCCCGGACCAGGGGCATAAGCGCCCGGGTAGCCATGCTGGCTGGTATGCCAGTCGATTCCAGTAGTTTCATACCCAGATCCAGCACGGTAACCAGATAGTTGGATACTACACATGCTCCCGCATGATACAGGGGTTTAGCTTTTCGGTCGATGAAAAAATATTCCCCGTCCAGAGATTCAACAATACAAACCGCAGCACCATAAGCCCCTTTATCCCCTTCAATGCTGAATACCGAACCAGGAAGGTTTTCTATGGCTCCTTCCAGGTTGGCAAAGGACTGTAAAGGGTGGACCGATAATACCTGCGCCCCAAATTCTTTGGCTCTATCCAATATTTCCGATGACTGAGCACCGCTCATGTGAACAATAACCTGTCCCGGATGAAAAGCCTGGCCATCAGCCAGTTCATCCACAATCTGTTGAATAGCGCTGTCACTAGAAGTAATAAACAATATATCAGCCGAGCGAGCAACGTCCTGGGGGTCTAAATAAGCTGCACATCCGATCCGTTCCACTAGCTGCCTCGTAGATTCGGATTGAATATCATGCACACCCGTAATCTCGTAGCCTTTGGCATTTAGAACCACTCCAATAGCCGTTCCTACAACTCCCGACCCGATAATACCCATCTTTTTTTGCAAGATAATCCTCCTTAAAAAATGGGTCGAAAAACGCCCTCGACCCTCTCTTTTTTTCATCGTCTTGTTCTCATAAAGATACAAGCGTGTCTATCCAGGAGTACCGGTGGGAATTAAATTTTTACAATTTTCGTATGTCGCTGACGTCAGCGCTGTCGATTAGTCTATTCAACACCTCCATGATTTTCGCCCCGTCCGGAAATACTAATTCAGGAGCTATTTCCTGCAACGGGATCAGTACAAACAATCTTTGCAACAAATAGGGATGGGGAACCTTCAGTTCCTCCAGGTCAATTGTCTCCCTTCCGTACAGGAGAACATCCAGATCTATAGTCCGGGGACCCCAGCGCACGTCTCTCTGGCGTCCCAATTTAATTTCAATATCCTGCAGCCGGTGCAGTAAATCCAGTGGTAATAATTCGGTCTCTATTTCAATGACCTGGTTGATAAAATCTTCCTGGTCAGTTTTGCCCCAGGGGGGTGTCTGATATAGTGATGACGCTTGCTTAATGTAAACGTCATCCATAGCCTCTATTAAAAGGTGGGCTCTGGCAAGGTTTTCTGCCTTATTTCCCACATTTGAGCCCAAACCAATGTATACTTTGTTATTCATAGTGGTTTCACCCTCTAAGCTAGCATAAACCCAAGGGAAGAGCAAGCCTTATTTTTGGAAACGTCTAATTTTTACGGCAAAGTATGCAAACTCTCCCTGGACGGGTGCCTCAGGCTTGTAGACCGTCACTGCCACACTTTGCAGGATGGGAAAAGCGGATAATAAATTCCTGGCGATTCGATCGGCTAGGGCTTCTATCAGGTTATAGCTTGGCCCGGTTACAATTTGTTCTACCAAGTGGAAGGCCTGGTCATAGTTGACGGTATTCTGCAAATCATCCGTCTGCCCAGCATTTTCAAGATCGAGAAACATTTCCAGATCCACCTTAAATGGCTGCGGAGTGGTTTTTTCCTGGGGCTCTACTCCATGACAGGCTTGAAAAGTCAGTCCGCGGGCTATGATGCTATCCATTGCTTAACCTCACTGCATCAGCCATGACAGCTGCCCTTTTGGTTTCGCGCACATCGTGCACCCGCACTATATTCGCTCCATTCATGATGCCCATAACCACTACTGCCAGGCTCCCTTCCAAACGGTCCCCGGGTTCCAAATCCAGGGTGCGGCCAATAAAATTCTTCCGGGAAGCACCCAGCAGAATTGGGCGGCCGATACTTCGGAAATCCTGGAGGTTATTTATGAGCAACAGATTTTCCGTTAAGGATTTGCCGAAGCCCACTCCGGGATCAATTATAATGTGTTCTACGCTTAGCCCGGAGTTAACTGCACTATCCATTGATTGCCGTAAATCCAGGATGATATCGGCTACTAGATCCTTATAGGCTTCATCAGTCCTAATCTGCATCCGATTATGCATTAAGACCACCGGAGCCTGCCATTTAACAAGTACATCCAGCAATTTCGCATCCATTTCGAAACCACCAATGTCATTAATAATATGGGCGCCTTGCTCCAGAGCTGCTTCGGCTACTCGGGCGCGGAAGGTATCGACCGAAATGGTCAGGTTGTGGGCGGCAAGTCTCTTAATAACCGGCAGGACGCGCTGGATTTCCTCAGACTCGTCCACCATAATGGAAGCTGGACGCGAAGATGCCCCCCCTATATCGATGATATCAGCCCCTGCTTCTACCATTGCCAATGCGTGCGCAACTGCCTGATCGCAATCAAAAAAACGCCCACCATCCGAAAAGGAATCAGGCGTAACATTAAGTATTCCCATTATCATAGTTTTTTGGCCGATCGTCAGCCTGCTGCCATGAGCCAGTGGTATATCCCAGCTTCTGGTTTCCAGAGCCGCCAGGATAGCTTCTATTTCTCCCGCCACGGTTTTCAATCCGAAAGGCTGCAGTTTCAATTTTTCCACCAGCAGCCGATAGTGCTTCAAGGTTCCCATCAGGAGTACATCATTACTGCCTTCGATATTCAGGGCATCTTTAGCTACCGCCGCCTCTCCCCCTTTGGAAAGCATTTCCTGTTTAAGGATGTTAGCTCCCCGGTTGGAGATATTTTTAAGTTTGATACATTTAAAGACTGCCTTGGGAATCATGACTCCAATACCTGGCGCAGTGGAGCCGATTTCTTCCAGTATATGCTTGGCTTCCTGCTGATTCGTTATCAGCACTGCATGATGCCCGTTCATATCTATACCTCATACGAGTAACCGAAAAGACGCTGGTTCGCTGCGCTCACACACAGACCTTTATGATTAACGCGGACCTAAAGTCGGACTACTAATTAGACTGTAACGGAAGAATTTAGAAAAGTCTGCGAAAATCATAATTGTCAGCGTCGTCCGCGTCTATCGTTCTCTAATTCTTTTAGTATTCGAAGGCTCTAACACTCATTTCTTGGGTGGCTCTTTTAGGACAGTTACTGCGTTCTTCACATTGGTCGCAAATCCGGGACAGGTTGTCGGCTCTATGTATTCTTTCCCCCAGGAAACTCATATCTTGACTTATATTACGATGTTCATAGATAGCCCGACAAATGTGATTTATCTCATTCGCATTGAAAAAGGCCCGCGGAAGTATATCCCGGGCCAATCTGGCTCCAGAGGCAGCATGGTCAACCCCGTCCTGGATCTCTTGCCACTTGGCAATGTCATGCATAAGTCCGGCAGCATAAATGGTCTCTTTAGCAGCTAGTTTACCGCTTAACCCAACTTCTTGGGCAAAGTAGCTCAGGTCATTATGTTCCAAAACCAGAATGTAGGCTATGCGAGCCACATCAATATGATGCTGTAATCCATGTTGGCAGTATTTTATGCCTTTTTCCTCATCTGTATTGTATTTAATATATTCACCGTACTGTTTATCTTTTAAAAGCAGTTCGATTCTTTTCAAGTGTCTGCCCCCTGATAAGTATTCTGCTCTAGGTATTATATTAAATACCGCAATTAAAAATACTGCTATTAATCAAATAAACTTAGGCTTCATGGGACACGGGGACAGGTCCGCTGTCCCACTCAGTAGGTTTAAGTAAGTGGGACAGCGGACCTGTCCCCTCTGTCCCAAAGCCGCGTTCGTCATGAGACGTCAGCGTAAGTCCATGTCTATTGTTCCGGTACGTCGTTAGTTTTCTCTCCTGCTTCTTTAGTTTTCGGCTGTGCTGGGGTGTTTTTCATAATAGTTTCAAATTCGGCGGCGTCTATGGTTTCCTTGTCCATCAGCATACTTGCCACCAGATCCAGCCGATTCATATTAGCCTCCAGAATGCCTTCCGCTTTCTTATAGCTGTTTTCCATGTATTGGCTGGCTTCCTTATCAATAGCATAGGCGATAGCGTCGGAATAATTGCGGTCACGGTTAATATCCCGTCCCAAGAAAACTTCTTCGCTCTTATGTCCATAGGTTAGCGGGCCTAGTTCATCGCTCATTCCATATTCGGTGATCATTTTTCTGAGTATGCTGCTGGCCCTTTCCAGGTCGTTCTGGGCTCCGGTGCTGATATCCTTTAGAACCATGGCTTCGGCGACACGACCGCCCAGCAGGGTAGTTACTTCGTCCAGCATATAAGAACGGGTTATATAGTTGCGATCCTCTTCCGGCAGGAGCAACGTATACCCTCCGGCTCGACCGCGGGGAATAATAGATATTTTATGCAGTTTGTCGGTATGAGGCAGGTTAAAAGCAACAATGGCATGCCCTGCTTCATGGTAGGCCACCAGACGTTTTTCTTTATCGGAAATAACCCGGGTTTTTTTCTCGGGTCCGGCGATTACTCGTTCTATGGATTCTTCCATTTCCTCCATCCCTACCTTGTCTTTGTCACGACGGGCAGTCAGGAGAGCAGCTTCGTTGACCATATTGGCCAGGTCCGCACCGGTAAAGCCCGGGGTGCGCTTGGCGAGTATTTCCAAATTCACATTATCGCCCAGCGGTTTATCTCTAACATGCACTCTTAATATTGCTTCCCGTCCTTTTACATCCGGCCTGTCTATTAGTATATGGCGGTCGAAACGCCCCGGTCTTAATAGGGCCGGGTCCAATATATCAGGACGATTCGTGGAGGCCATTACGATTATGCCTTCATTCGTGCTAAATCCATCCATCTCCACCAGCAATTGGTTCAGGGTTTGTTCTCTTTCATCATGACCGCCGCCCAGACCAGCACCACGTTGCCGGCCTACGGCGTCAATTTCATCTATGAATACTATACAGGGCGCACTTTTCTTAGCATTTTCAAAAAGGTCACGCACTCGCGCGGCTCCAACTCCGACGAACATTTCCACAAAGTCTGAACCACTTATGGAGAAAAAGGGCACTCCGGCTTCACCGGCGACGGCTTTGGCCATGAGTGTTTTCCCGGTTCCAGGCGCGCCGAACAGCAACACCCCACGAGGAATCTTGGCTCCAATTTTAACGAATTTCTGGGGATTTTTTAGGAACTCTACCACTTCTGCCATTTCTTCTTTGGCTTCTTCAGCTCCGGCGACATCCTTAAAGGTAGTCTTGACCTCTTCCCCAGTCATAAGTCGAGCCTTGCTGCGGCCAAATTGCATTACCTTGTTGCCGCCGCCTTGAGTCTGGTTCATTATGAAAACGAGGCCCATTAATAGTAAAATCATTGGAATAAGGTAACTTAAGAGTCCCACCCACCATGCAGGCGGCGGAACTGGCGGCGTGTCCAACTGGACATTATGGTCCTGCATTACTTTAATAATGTCACTCTCTTTAGGAGCGGTAACGGTAACCTTGGCACCGTTTTGCATGTCGGCAGTAATGTTATATACCAGGTCATCGACTTCCGCACGAGCCGATACTACCTGGTCCTGCTGAACTTGGGCGTAGAAATCGGAATAAGTGAGCGCCTGGGTTTTAGTTGTCGGTGTAGAGGTTAATTTTACCGCAACAAGGGCCAAAATGACTATGAGGACATAAATCGCTATGTTTTTTAGGGCTTTGTCCAATTAACTTCCTCCCCCACTTATGTGGTGAAATAATAAATACATCAATATTTGCCGTAAATTCTGGTATATTGTAGCATACCATCCGAAGCTTTTCAAGGTTTGATCAGCTCCCGGGGTGCCTCGCCAGCTATTCTTTACATCTATTTTCTCCCTACTTGAGACTTTTTATCAGCAATATGGATTGGGTATCGCTGTTAACCGCTGCCATCCGAGATACGCCCAGACTCAGCGCGGCATAGATTTCATGATCTGGACCAGCCAGCAAAGGTATCCGATCTCGGTCGTAAAATGGCACTCTACGATCAATAAGAAACTTCTTCATTTTTTTACTGCCCATCATGCCTGGTGGGCGGAAAACGTCCCCCTCTTGGCGAGAACGCAGATAAAGTGCGGCGGGCAGCAATTTAAAGTCAAGGTAGATATCGCCAATTTCCGGCTTAAGGTCCTGCTTTTCTATTTGGGAAAACAGGTAGGCTCTGCCCGTCTCCAGTATATCCACGCGACCCGGTACAGAAACTTTGTATAAAAATTTAACTCTCTCCTGGGGTCGGGTGGTAAATACCATTCTATCATAAGATTTATTAACCTGAACTTTCTTTTTTAAATGCAGGGTAAGAGAGGAGCCGTTTTTAAAGCTTAAATCCAGGACCTTCTCGACATCTTCGAGGCTCCATCCCGATTCACCGGTTAACCGACTAAATGCCTGCAGGATGATTCTTCGCTGGTAGGCCCGATGGAGAAGGGTTAGGGCCGTATTGTTCAAAACCAGGGTCTCGTCATCCTCATATACGACCATGCTGTTCCAGTACTTAAGACATTCTTCCTCCAGGGCTGCATTCTCATCCCGGGCAATCAGGGCGAGCTGGTTTAGTTTGCCCACTATGCGAGGATTGAATTCGGTTTGCAGATAAGGTAGAAGACCATGGCGAATACGATTGCGCAGATAGTACACGTCATCATTACTTAGATCCAAACAATAGGGAATATTCTCTTGCTTTAAATATTCCTTTAACTCAACCTTGCTGACGGTAAGAAGAGGTCGGATTAGACTCCCATGAATGGGCAGTATACCGCGCAGTCCTTTGATGCCGGATCCTCGCAAAAGATGCAGGAGGACCGTCTCAGCCACATCATCATGATGGTGAGCAGTCGCTATTTTCTGAGCGCCCTGCTCTTCCCGCAGTGCATTAAAATAACTGTAGCGCGCATTTCGGCCAGCATCTTCCAGGGTCGTTTTTTGCTCCCGGGCTAGTTCTGCAACTGGTACAGTTCGAGAATAGCAGGGTACTCCAATGCTCTGACAGTTTTGTCTTACAAAGGCTTCCTCATCTGCAGCTGCATCTCTTAAGCCGTGGTTGAGATGGGCAGCAACTATCTCAAAATCAAGCAACTGGGATAGGCTGTGCATAATATGCAGCAGAGCCATAGAATCTGGTCCACCAGATACTGCTACAATAACCCGCTCCCCTGGTTGAAGTAATTTATTGGCTTCAATATATTTTTTAATTTTTGTGGTGAGCATTTACTTCTCCAATTGATTTTCCTCTATGCTTATGCTACCCAAGTTGCGGACAATAGTAAACCCCAAGCGTTAAACTCGGGGTAAAGGGAACAGGGAAACGATGAGTCAGGGGGACGGTTCTTCTGACTCATCGAGGAAAGTTGCAAGGTGAGTCAGAAGAACCGTCCCCCTGACTCCGTCCATGGTTCCTATTAGCGCAGTTCTAGCTTCATGCAGATGACAGTCATATCGTCGTGAGGTTTTCCTTGGGCGAGTCGCAAGGCTTGGTTGATTACCATTTCTGCCACTAATTGCGGTTCACCCTCATCAAGGTCGGCTAACAGCTGGCCGATCCATTCCTCGCCATTAACAGTTCGGGATGCATCCAGGACTCCGTCACTGACCATCAAGACTATATCACGGGGTAGCAGGTTTTTCTTTTCACTAACCAATTCTACCTCATCCAGGATGCCCATAGGTAACGAACTCGAACTAATCATCGCCACTTTCCGCCCTCGTTTAATAAATGAGGGGGCACTGGCTGTTTTAATAAAGTCAATTTCCCCAGTGTTGAGATCTATCATTACAATATCCAAAGTGGTAAATGTCTCTGTGGTGGAACGAAGCAAAAGCACGGAGTTTATCGTATTCAGAGCTACCTGTTTATCAAAGCCGCTGGTTAGGAGATTTTCCAGGAGGTTTACAGCGGTCTGACTCTGGCCCGAAGCTTGTTCGCCCACTCCCATTCCATCACTGAGAACCAACAGTTCCTTGCCTTCCTTTAAGGTGGTTATTACATAACTATCCCCGGACACATCTTCGCATGCTACCTGGGCAACGGCACTTTGCACATTATAGGTAAATGCCTGGGTAAGTGTGAATTCACAAGCCCCCTGCCCCTTGAGGCGGGGGCATTGCTTGCCGCAGACTTCCATCTTTTCACCCATGAGGGAGGAAAGGGCTGGAGCAATACTAAGCTCACAACCAGCTCCATCCATACAAGAAGCTGCCACTACCTCCAACAATACTCCTTCTTTACTGCGAATCGGGGTAATGTCTTTGAGATTGATTCCCTGGCGCATACACTCTCGCAGGAGAGTGGACCGTAGTTCATAATCAACCTGGGTTTCTACTTCTATTTCCTCCGCCAGATTCTTAACCACCTGGCTTACCCCTTTCAACTGTCTGGCTACCAGTTCACGGGATTCGTCTATTTTCCCGGACCAGTACTCGTTCATTCGCAGGTTATCAAAAAGATAGTTGACCGTGCTTACCAGTTCCCGACCATGTATGCATTTATGTTTGAAACTGGGGGAACATCTTTCATAGCTAATCTGTCCTTCCCCTTCAGCCAGATTGAACAAATCCAGTAATTGCTGAGATGTATTAAAGCAGTCTTGTTCCCAGCAAGTGCGGTAACGGGTGCAGCCTTCGCAAAAACCATTGGAAAGCTCGTCATATAGATAATTCAGATAGGCTATGGAGGGCGGCTGCGGTTCTGGTTCCACGGCGGTGGTAAAAGTTGAACTAAGCTCATCAAATACTTCGGCCAGATTTTGTATTCTACTTCCTACATTGGCTTTTATACGACTGTCCACCCGGTTTATTCCACTGTTCTCAATGCTTTTCGTTCCCAATGATTCTATGGGTATCATGGTTTTAAGTGATTCTGGCAGGACGAAAAATATGAGGCTGGCTATACCAGTTTCCCAGATGCCCATAAGGGCAACCTGGTTTTCCGGAATAAACATGGATATGGCCAGATTTCCCATCATAAAGCCGATTATTATACCCAGCCGTCCAAAGTTCCTAAATAGCCCGGCTAAGAGTCCGGAGAGCGCATACATACCTAAACTCTGGGCAAATACACTGGAAGCGATGGAAGGGATAATGCCAGCCAAAACTCCCACCATAGTCCCCCCGCCGCTGCCCCAGACATAGGCTGCTATGAGGATGCCCAGACGACATATGATACTGCTGACACCCAAACCAAATATATGAACATCGTTCAAACCCATCACCAGGCCGATTCCCATTATTACAAAGGCCGCCATTTCTTCAAAACTGAATCGGGTCAGGGCTTTGCGGCTTCTTAGCACCTCACTGGCGACCATCAGCACAAAGGTCAATACCCCCGATAGCAGGGCTTCAAATACTATTATCATTTCCTGGTAGAAATTTATTTCGGTCATTGTGAGTAGGATGCTTTTGGTAAGAAATATGATGGCTGCGGTCAGTATTGGCAACCCCCACCAACTCTTCTTGTCTGGTACAGTCACATAGGTCATAACCGCTACCAGGACCAGGATGGCAGTAATGTTGCTCCATAAGGCTGAACCGGTAAGCACGCTGCCCAAACCTAGCACCGCAAATATTGCTGCCACCGCGCTGCGCTCTCGGCTTTTCCAGGCAAACGCTGCCATGAAAGCATAAATATAGGGTAAAAGTTCACCTAAAATGAAAGCTCTGGCCAGGATCAAGGCCCCTAGGGCCGTCAGCACATTGCCGGCCGTTAGCATTTGTGCTAATTCCTGCCAAATGCGTCCACTCCAGAGTGATAAATGCAGTTCCGGTATCTGAAAGCGAACTGTCGCCTTTTTTTTACTTTTCTTTACTTTACGAAACTTATTTTCAACTATCCTTTGATAAGGATATATTTCCTGTCGTTCCAACTTCCTTCCTCCCCTGCTTTATAATCGTACATTCCACAATTATAGCAGGAGTATCTGGTAAAATTTGTCATGTACAGGGGGGTGTCGCTTTTTCCTTCCTGCATAATCTCATTTTTTAGGCCATTAGTAGACTGGGTTCTCTGTGAATTCGCCATTGTGCGGTTTCATCAACCGCACAATGGCGTGAAAAAAGGGACTTCTTTCTACTTAAAGAAGTCCCCCAGAGTATCAATAAAGTCAGACCGAGCAAAAAAGGACTTCTTTCTATTTAAAGAAGTCCTTTTTTATCAACCTATATATAATATATCCAACTATTTTTTAAGATAAATAAACCAATACATTAGGCCCACAAAAAGTGATCCACCTACAATGTTGCCGAGGGTAACCGGCAGAAGGTTGGCGGATAAGAAATGCCCATAATTAAATATGGCTGCCATAGCCTCAGGTGTGCTCTTAGTAGCTGTTGCTGCCAATTCGGGGGCACCATTAAAGATAGTGATGCCCATGGGGATGAAGAACATGTTGGCAACACTATGTTCAAAGCCGCTGGAAACGAAAGCCATGATGGGGAAAAAGATTGCAAATATTTTACCAACAATATCTTTGGCAGCGAAGGCCATCCATACAGCCAAACAAACCAGCCAGTTACAGAGAATGCCGCGCATAAAGGCCTGGGTAAAGGTCAAGGTCAATTTACCACTCGCGATGCCGAGAGCTTTAATGCCCATGGCGCTGACTGCGGTGGCGCTGCCCCAAAAACCGCCGTAATAAATGATGTAAACTAACAGAACTGAACCCACGAAGTTAGCAATGTAAACAACTACCCAGTTTTTAACCAGTCCGCCCCAACTTGCCTGTCCGTTACAAGCGGAAATAAAACATGCCATGGCATTGCCGGTAAACAGTTCGGAACCGGCGATAACAACCAGCATCAGACCTACGGAGAACACAGCGCCAAACAGGAATTGTCCGCTCGCAGTTGCAGAGGAATCTCCCATTGAGCCGATCTTGGTCGCTAGATTGGCTCCAAAGCCGATATAAGCGCCAGCTAGAATACCCAGTAGAAACATTTTAAAAATCGGTAAATCTGTTTTTGCTTTACCTCCATTCGCGGCGGCTACAGCAATCTCTGCAGGGGTCAAAAAATTCATCTAAAATTCACTCTCCCTTTCTAATTCTAAGTTGATAAGATAAGTAGATTACCTCCCTCCCTTCAGAAAAAATAGGACTCAGTTATCGGTCGAGCCCTTAATACTTGTATGGTTCTGTGCTCAAGCAAAACCAAAACCTCATCTCGATTCGGCTTGAGTTAATACCCGATCTAATGAAATCGACCATCCGCCCACTAATTTCCCAAATGTATACATTTATATTGTGAATATATACGCACGGTGTTAAAATATTCCTTAGAAAAATATATGACTTCTTCCTCAGAATATTTATATTATAATGTGACTATTTCTCCATAAATACGCAAATCCCTGCGCGATTTGCAATTTATAATTATTACTTATACAAACTATAACCCATCATTATTTTTAGGAGGTAATTGCATGTCACACGATGTAGTAAAGTTCGACCTTGAGAGCCTATTGAAGACCCTGGATAGTGGCCTGTCAGATTTCGAAGATTATTTTCCACTGGATGATTTTGCGCTGGGGCATTATCAACAGCATCCGTTTGTAACCCTGCTAACTTGCTGCGATTCACGTGTTTCCCCCAGTATGCTGGGCAATACCTTCAACCGCATTTTTTGTGTAGAAAATATTGGAAATCAGGTAAAAAATTCTGAGGGTTCTGTCCTATACGGATTATTGCATTTACACACTCCCCTTATGATTGTAGCCGGACACAGTGAATGTGGAGCAATTAAGGCAGCAACTTCTGATTTTTCGGGAGAGCCCTCCGCTCTGATCCAAGAGCTTACTACCGTTAAAGCTGCTCTGGAAAAGGCCTGTTCCGGTATTAAGATTGATTTGGCTGCTGCTTCACTCAGTCAAGCGCAACTTTCCGAACTAAATATTGACGTCCAGATTGAAATGTTGTTGGCCAATGCTGACGTCGCCCCCCTGGTAGAAAAAAGGGAGTTGCAGATTATCGGTTTGTTTGTAGATTTGCACAATCTTTATGGAGAAGGTCATGGAAAGGTTTATACGGTAAATGTAAACGGCGAGAAAAATGTGGATGCCATCAAGATGATTGATACTATCGGCGGTTTCGCCGCAAAAGCCAAACGACTGCCGAAATAGACGGGGACGGGACGATAGACGCGGACAGCGCGGACTAATATGACATAGCTGCGCTATCGCGGAAATTTTTGAACAAGAATATGAACAGCTGAGGGTGCTTCTTTTGTAGAAGCACCCTTTCGTATTTTAACTTTCTCTATTATTGATAATTGTAACAATGATTATATTCGTGAGGAGTTCTTCTTGTTTCACTTTATGAAAACAACATCGACCCAAAATCAGTGTAAGTCTGCGCCCGTAGGGTCTGCGTATTCCGCGTCTATCGTCCCTCCCGAATCTGTCCTTCTATCATCGACCAGATGATACCTTCCAGGATATCAGTTTCGCTGACTATTATTTCTTTGTGATCCAGAACTTCCATAATTATCAGCGTTATAAGTGCTCCTTTATGAATAATGTCGGCGCGTTCGGGCTGGAGCCCGGGCAAACGGCGGCGCAGGGCCAGGGGCATTCTTTCCAGCAAGTTGTATAGATCCCCAATTTCTGCACGGCTTAGTACCTCACCGTGGACGCTCTCTGCGTTATATTGTCCCATGCCTTTTTTGATGGACACCAAGGATGTGACGGTACCACCGACCATAACCAAGGGCTTGTTTTCTAGCTGCTGCTTAAATTGCGTTAGCGGGCTCAGCCGTTCAATTATCTGGGATGCGCTCATATCAGCCTCAGTTGCTCGTACTGCACCTATCGGTAGGGATAACAACAGGTCCTGGTCCGGGCAGATAAATTCGGTACTGCCGCCACCCAGATCGACTACCAAAGGAGGCCCAGATGTTTCCAAGCCTTTAACTACCCCGTCATAACTCAGACGGGCTTCCTCGGTACCTTCCACGATATCGACTTCCATACTGCTCTGCAACCGGACTCGGTTAATGAAGTCATTTCGATTGCTTGCTTCTCTTACCGCACTGGTAGCCACAGTTCTATAGGTGTCTACTCCATATTCCTGCATTATTTTTCGAAAACGGCTCAAACATAGGAGAGTTCTGGTTATGGCTCCCTCATTCAGTAAACGCGACTGGCCCATCCCTTCCCCTATCCGAGTCGTTTCCAATTCCTTGCCTAATGTGACTAATTTACCTTGGGCATTTAGCTGAGCTATTAACAAACGACATGAGTTAGTTCCGATATCCACAGCCCCATAGCGCATAATTTTCGCCCTCCTATAATAAATAAAAAGCACTTCCATGGAAGTGCTCTGAGAATCATTGATTATTTTTCGAACGTTTCCTGGTCTCAACCTTATTCTTGAGAGGCTGCATCCGTTCGTCACTCTCTTTAAGGAAACGGGCAATTTTATCATCCAAACTTACCGGCGTTTCGTTACGCTTGGGGCTGAAGTTCCTGGTATCCCGCCGACTGGTATCTGTCCTCATTTCAGGTCGGTTGACCCTTGGGGGAGCAACTTTGGGCGGGAGGGTCTGCTTTATGGACAAACCAATTTTCTTCCCGGCAATGTTAAGAACTTTAACTTTTACGCTGTCTCCCTCTTTAACAAAATCTTTTACATCCTTAACATAAGTGTCGGCTATTTCCGAAATGTGTACCAGTCCTACCAATCCTCCCGGTAGTTCAATAAAGGCTCCAAAACTGGTAATTCCCTGAACTTTACCATCAATAATCTCACCGGGTTCAATATTAGTTTGTTCAGTTGGCATAGATGTTAAGATCCCCCTCAAATCGTGCTAGTTCTATTTTATGTGATGCACAGACGGGAGTCAACCTGCAAATGCAAATTACTCTTAGGGGATTACCCTTATTATCGTCCTCTCTCCTTTTTTCACCATGCCCAGCTGTTCCCTGGCTATACGCTCAATACCCTGTGGGCTCTCAATCTCCGCCAACGTCTGGCTGCGTTCTAAATTGACCTGCGTGAGTCGTTCTTTTTCTTGCAAAAGGGATTGTTTACGGGCAGACAGCTCATATATAGTCTTGGCTCTGGGAACAATAGCGATCAATAGCAGAACACACACACAAGCGGTTATCACTAATTTCAGCCTTTTACTCGGCATCATCTTTATCATCCTCGTCCTCCCCGTCATATATACCCAAGGTATCTCCGGGAAGCACGATTACCAGTTCGTAGCCCTTATTGCGGGCACGATTATACAGGGTGGCGACGGTACTGGCAGTAATTTTTAGGGTACGGCAGATCTCTGCACTGCTTTTACCCATTTCCTTAAGTACTACCACTTGTCTCTCCCTGAAACTTAGCTTTTCTGCTCCCCTTATTTCAATCTGCATATTTGCTGCACACTATCCACAGATTTTCCACATTCTGTTGACAATTTTACTACAATTACTTCGGGGAGTGTAATTAAAATTCCTGCTAAATAAAAAAACTTTTTTCGGCTGCCTATGACTTACTCACTCAAATCATCAGGGGGAGTAGCCTGACGGCGAAGTTTTCTGGTTCGCAGCCAGGTTATCGCCCCAATCACCGGCCTGGTCAGATTGGAATATACCGCTTTTAACATAAATGCTGTAGCCCTGCCCAGAATATTTAATGGCTGCTGTACGTGTGGGGACAGCCATTTGTAGTAGACCAGTCCACCAGCCACCAGAGCGATAAAAACATATACCCTCATTTCACCCTGATTGATTATTAACAAAGCGGCAGCAATGATAATCATCATTATTATCCACAGGATGACATCCATTGCGTATAAGGGATATCGCCCCACCCGCAAGCTTCTAATCGTTAATTGATAATAATGAAATATCAGGCCGGCCATCATTCCCAGTACTGAGGTGAGCAAGAATGCTTGTATCTGGGCAATTAGCCCCACTCGCTACGCCTCCTTATTTCAGTAGACGGTTAAACATGCTTTTGCCTTTGGCTTTAAAATCTGTACCCTGAGCTTTATAAGCTATATTGTCTACCGTGCCCTGAATGGCTACCTGCCCTTCATCCAGGTTCAGCATATTGATATGCAGTTCTTCCCCGTTAACAGTAAGAAACCCCATGTTAGTCGCCAGCACTATTTCCTCTTCGTCAAAGGTAATAACATTGGTTACTCCGCTTAGTTCCAGGCGCTGACGGTTGGCCAGGTTCAAAGAATGCTCGGCCATAAATTCCCCTCCTTTACAGGCTATAATTTTATCTCTATAGCTTATGCGAGGTGCAAGTATATTTATGACTTTGTTTTATTAACTTAACAAATGTCCCAGAAACCATAAAAAAACCGCCCTGCGTTATTTACAAGACGGTTGTTATTCAATAACTCGATATAATTCTTTGGCTTCAGTTGCTTTGACATTGTCCATAACATTAAGTATCTGATAAGATGTCTCTTTGGATCCAATCCGCAGGGTTATTGTATCCCCCGCTTTCACATCAGTTGACGGCTTGGCTACTCGGCCATTTACCATGACTCTATCGCTCTCCGCAAAGTCTTTGGCAACGGTTCGCCTCTTTATTATCCTGCTTACTTTCAGGTACTTGTCCAACCGCATTTTAGTCTAATGCATCTTTTAAAGCTTTGCCAGGTTTAAAGGCCGGTACCCTTGCGGCAGGAATGTCAATTTCCGCTCCGGTTTGGGGATTTCTCCCTTTACGAGCCTGACGGTCTCTGACTTCAAAGGTGCCAAAGCCAATTAACTGTATTTTGCCACCAGTTTTTAACCCTTCTTCTACTGTAGCTATAAACGCATTGATAACCTTCTCTGCATCCTTCTTGGTAATTCCGGCTTTCCCCGCCACTTCGCCTATTAATTCGGTCTTATTCAAGATATCCCTCCTTCTTGTGATCATAGTATATTATGCTATTCGCCCTCTTAGCCATTTATCCTCTATTATGGGAAAATTTTTTTAGGTCTCGTCAGTTAAAAACTATAGTCCCCTCGCCTTGGCTTCATCCCAGATTGCATCCAGCTCTTCCAGATTGTGTTCAGAAAAACTCCGACCTGATTCTTTAACACGCTGTTCTATATAGTTAAAACGCTCTGTAACTTTGTCATTGGCCTGCTGCAACGCCTGCTCAGGTTCAATCTGTTTAAACCGGGCTACGTTTACCATCGCAAAAAGAACGTCTCCCATCTCTTCAATAATATCTGCGTTGGTTTGAGCCTGTGCGAGTTCTTCCACCTCCTCTTTGAACTTGTCCAATGCTCCCTCGACACTCGGCCAATCGAATCCTACCCGACTAAGTTTCTCCTGGATTTTCTCCGCTCGTAACAAGGCCGGCAACCCCTTGGGTATACCCTCGAGCAGGTATTTCTTGCCTTCCTTTTGCTTAAAGCCTTCCCAGTTATCCAGCACATCTTCGCTAGTCTGCAGATGCATGGAGCCAAATACATGGGGGTGCCTATCCACCATTTTCTTGCTGACTGAACTAGTGAGATCGGCAAAGTCAAACTGCCCCGCTTCTTCAGCCAGTGCGGCATGAAATACTATCTGTAGTAGTAAGTCTCCCAACTCTTCCTGCAGTTTATACATATCTCCTTCGTTTATGGCTTCGATTACCTCATAGGTCTCTTCAATAAGGAAGCGGACCAGTGAGGCATGGGTCTGTTCACGATCCCACGGACATCCTCCTGGTGCCAGCAGCCGTTTCTGGATGGCCAATAATCCATCGAGTGCTTCCGCGCTTTTGCTCATATGTTTTCTCCTTCCTAAAGCAGGGGGACGGGGGGAAACGAGGGGACGGTTCTCTCGTTTCCTCATTGCCGATTATTGGGGGAGGAAACGGTGAGAACCGTCCCCTCGTTTCCCCTGTTGTCCTCCTAGATTTATTCCTATTTGGCTATTTTCCTTATCATATCTAAATCAAATTCTTTTAATAGTAATAGCAGTATACCGTAAATAAGCACCCCGATGCTAATTGCCCCCACTGTTGACCACTTCGAAACTAGCCCATATGCCACCATAAAGCTGTAGGATAGCTTGACACTTATCCCCATGATAATGGTTATTATAAGGAGTTTAAGGAACCGATCTGTTTCGTAGTGAACCCCAGTTATACTTTTCAAGGAATAAATATTCAAAATGGAGCCAATCGTAAAGGCCATCAGGGTGCCTAAGGCAGCTCCCTTTATATTTAACATGGGTATGCTAGTGAGAGTGTAATTAAAGATGGTCTTACATATACCGGTTACTACCAGGCTGCGCATGGCGATTTCCGGCCGGCCAATACCCTGGAGCCCAGCGCTGCTCAGTTGAAATGCTGCCAGGGCAACCGTGGAAAAAGCCAGTGCTTCCAAGGGGAAGCCGGCTTCAGGAGTGGCATAAAGCAGATCACATATTTGAAATGCCAGTACATACAGGCCGGCTGCGCAGGGTAAGGATATTATCATACCTGCTCTCAGCCCATAGTTCAAACGATTGTTGAGCAGTCCTTTATCATTTTTGGCCAAGGCCTCACTTATCGCTGGTACCAGGCTGGTAGCAATGCTGATTGTAAATATGGTGGGCAGGCTAATCAATATGGCGGCCATACCAGCTAACTGTCCATATAAAGCTGTGGCCTGGGAAGTTGTATATTGCAGTGCCATCAATCGCCCGGGCACAATAATCGCATCTAAAACCTGCACCAAAGGTAATATTACGGCTCCAATAGAAACCGGGATAGCCAGACTGACCAGTTCCCGAGCCAGCTCTGCTGATCCTATTCCGCTATACCGTAGTGGAACATTTTTATCTGATTCCTGGTGGCGATATCTGATATAAAATATGCTCAATACTATTAAGCCCACCACTCCTCCCGCGACCGCACCGAAGGTCGCGCCAGCGGCGGCATATTCCAGCCCGCGGGGAAATAATAGAAAAGCCAGGTAGATGACGGCAGTAACCCGAAAGAGCTGCTCCAAGACCTGCGATACTGCGGTAGGCATCATCCATTGGTGGCCTTGAAAATAACCTCGAAAAACTGACATCAGGCAGGACAATGATATGGCCGGAGCAACTGCCAGGATGGGATAGTAGGCGCGAGGTTCATGCAGCACTGTATTGGCTAGGAAATGAGCGTTCTGCATAACCAGCAGGGTAAGAATGATACCGAATATGAATAGGATTAATAATGATAAACGAAATATTTTTTTACTGTCGCCTGTGTATCCCTGGGTTTCTCTTCTGGCTACCATAACGCTTATAGCCACTGGGACCCCTGCTGTAGCCAGTGCCAATATGGTGATATAGATCGGATAGGCCATCTGGTAAAGTCCCATCCCTTCGCCGCCGAGCAGCCTGGCCAGGGGTATCCGGTAAACGGCTCCCAGTATTTTGCTCAGTGCGCCGGCTATGCTAAGGACCAACGCTCCTTTGAGAAAGTTCCCAGTTTTATCCATGTTCACCCTCCCCATTTTTACGAGGTTTATTATACCATAATTTTTTCTTGCATATCTTGGGTTTTCTGCCAGCTATATATGTCGTCCCATGATGTCTGGTAGTGGTATTTGGCCTTGAATCTTCTCAACAAAAAAGGCGATCTTATTAGATATAAGACCGCCTTTAAAATAGTAGTTCCTACTGTTCCATTTGCTTGGCGAGGAATCCGGCTGCGGTTTCAGCCAGCTTGACTTCCATTTCCCCCAGTTTGACTCCCGGTTCTTTGCTGACAATAATAACTGCTCCAATAGGGTCACCCTGAGTTACAATCGGAGCACATACCTGACATTTGATAGTATATTCCCGATCATCACTCATAATAACATGCATGTTTTCATCATCAGGTTTTTCGATTTCATTCATCATAACCGTGGTACGTTCCTCAAGTGACCTCTCCAATAATTTTCCTACCGGCTTGCTTAAGAATTCTTTTTTGTTGCCGCCCGCTACAGCAATTACAACATCACGGTCAGCGATCATAGAGATATGTCCGGTTGTCTCATGCAGTGATTCGGCGTATTCTTTGGCGAAATCTCCTAATTCTGCTATAGGAGAATATTTCTTTAAGATAACTTCACCTTCACGATCAACAAAAATCTCTAGAGGGTCCCCCTCGCGTATGCGCAGCGTTCTTCTTATTTCTTTGGGGATAACTACACGTCCCAGGTCATCAATGCGGCGAACAATTCCTGTTGCTTTCATCTTTCTGCTGTCCCTCCTTTTTTCAAATATATTGAAAATGTTGTTTTCTTTCTCAGTGATAGTATATAACTCAAAATATCCTTTTATTCACTTTTTACCATACATACTGTAAAAAAATAATCCCTACATAATAAATTACAATTTTGGTGAAAATAGTGCTGGATGAAATAAGTAGACAGTTAACCCTAATTCTTTGTGTTATACATCACCGATGATATAAAGAAATAGGAGTGACCTTCTACTAGAGAAGGCGGAATGTAATTGGTTCGCATTACTAATCTGCAAATATACTGCCTGCTGATGCTGACAATAGCTCCGCTGGCATACCTGGTAACTCCAATGGTTGTAGTTTACCTGGTTAACAATAGTGCTTGGCTGGCAATCCTGGCTTCAATTATACCCGGAGCGCTTCTCCTTTATGTTTACATATATATTCTTAAAAAGAGCAGTAAGCCTTTCCCTGCTTGTCTGGAAGATTGTTTGGGCAAGGTGGTTGGTAAAATCGTAGGTTTTTTATATATTTTAGCGTTTCTATTAGGAACCGCTTTCACGCTGCAGTATTTTGTGGCCTTGATCGGCAGTAGTATCGTCCCTGATACCCCCTTAAGCATTTATATCGGGGCTATGCTTCTGACTAGCTATTATGCTTTGAAAACAGGACTGCAAAATATCGCGCGTATTGCTGAAGTGCTCATCATTTTTGGAATGCCTTTTACTTTTCTCGTGGTTTTAATCAGTCTGGCTCAAAATCTTGACATTAATAGCCTCTTGCCTTTGGCTTACACCAGTTACAAAAATTTCGGTCAGGGGGTTTTCAATAGTTTTTTCATTATAGGAGATCTTATGGGCATATTGGTTTTGGCTTATTTCTCCACTCATCGGGAAAAGGTCCCCCGTACCCTATTCAATGTTTTATTTACCTATACCGCCCTTATCGCCCTAACTGCCATGGTTACCATCATGCAATTCGGCTCGGATTATACCAACCTCATAACCTTCCCTACCTTCAAATTGGTACGTACCATAACTATCAGCGATTTTATTCAAAATATAGATGTTGCCTTCATATCTCTGTGGATAGTCGGCATCTTTGGCTCAATCACGGTAAAATGGTTTTTGGCCTGCTATACTATCCAACAAGTCTTTGATCTCAAAGATTACCGTTTTCTAGCCGCTCCCACCTCAGTTACTATTGGCATTATCTCTCTCATCTTGGGGAAAAATATTATTCAATTGCAAACCATTGTTCATACCATAATTCCAATACTGTATGTCATTTTTTACATATTAATTCCCCTGGTGGTCTTTTTTATACTGCTTTTCAAGCCTGATCCTGGTGCTGATATTGCTACTGGTTTAAAAAATCCTGCTGCCTGAACGGGTATATATAGAGATGAAAATATATTTAAAGAAATAATAAATTACGAAGTAGGGATTATGAATGCGTTACAAACAAGGCAAAATAAGAATAGACAACCTGCCTCCAAAGCGTGGGACCATTGACCAGCCCATATCTGATAAGCTGCAGCAAAATCTTGATAATCTGAATCTTTTGCTCGAGAGATGTTCGGACGTAGTTTTTAAGGAGTTTGCTTTTGGCCCCAAGCGGGAAAGCCGAGGTCTGGTAATATTTTTTGATGGACTGGTAGATAGGAAAGAAATCGAAGTCCACCTTTTGAAGTCATTGATGTTGGAACTTAATATGCAGGGCGACTATAGCTATGCCTCGCCTGGGCACGACATTCTCAAGATGGTTCAGGACAGTATTCTATCTATGGCGGATGTTAAGACTATTACTACCTTGCAGGATCTTATTCACCATCTCAGCTCCGGTGATACGATTCTGCTCATCGATGGTTATAGCACCGGCTTGGCAGCCGGAACCCGCTCCTGGCAGGGACGGCCCGTCCAAACCCCCGAAAACGAAGTGGTGGTACGTGGCCCCAAGGAAGGTTTTACGGAAACCTTGCGCTTTAACACCGCTCTTTTGCGGCGCAGAATTAAGAGCAGCAACTTCAA
The DNA here is from genome assembly GCA_963665865.2 of Syntrophomonadaceae bacterium. GTDB lineage: Bacteria > Bacillota > Syntrophomonadia > Syntrophomonadales > Syntrophomonadaceae > PHAA01. The sequence goes on from CAXXWF010000001.1 coordinate 3,415,554, forward strand.
AATTGAGAGTTTTGTCCTGGGACGAATAACCAAAACCGATGTGGTTTTATGTTATATTGACGGTATAGTGTCCGATAAACTGGTAGCGGAGGTCAAGTCCCGACTGGGGAAGATAGATATTGATGGAGTTCTGGACAGTGGATACCTGGAAGAATTCCTGGAAGACAACCACTATACCATCTTCTCCCAGATGGAATATACTGAAAAACCCGACCGAGTTTGTGGTCACCTCCTGGAGGGTCAGGTGTGTATTATGGTAGACGGTTCCCCTATCGCCTTAATCGCACCAACTTCCTTTCCCCGTTTCTTGATTGCCTCTGAGGATTATTATGAACGTTATATCCCTTCTTCAATATTTAGAATTATGCGCTTTGCTGCATTTTTTGTAGCTCTATTATTGCCGTCCTTGTTCGTAGCCGCCATCACCTACCACCAGGAGATGATTCCTCCACCCCTCTATATAACTATCGCTGCGACCCGGGAAGGGGTACCTTTTCCGGCTTTTGTGGAGGCGTTAATTCTGGAAATGACCTTTGAAATGCTGCGGGAAGCAGGACTGCGCTTACCCCGGGCTATTGGTCCAGCCATAAGCATTGTGGGAGCTCTAATCATCGGTGATGCCGCGGTAAAAGCTGGTCTGGTCTCCACCCCCATGGTGGTCGTAGTCGCCTTTACAGGCATAGCTTCCTTTATTACCCCCTCCTACAATGCTGGCATTGTGATACGAATGGCCCGTTTTGGCTTTCTAATCGCGTCGGGTTTTTTGGGACTATTTGGCATAATGATTGCTTTACTGCTCATGCTGATTCATATGTCTTCCTTACATTCATTCGGGCTTCCCTATCTGTCACCAGTAGCACCTTTTAATCTGGGTGAAATGAGCGATATTCTGGTTCGACGTCCCTGGTACATGAACATAATGCGTCCTACCATGAAAGGAATGGAAAATGCAGTCAGACAAACCTCGTCCGATTCTTCAAATAAATAAACTTAAAACATTCTGCCTGCTACTCTTGCTTCTATTTTCCTTGTTCTTTACAGCCGGATGTTGGAACAATCTGGAAGTAAATGAGACAGCGGAAGCTGAGGGTATGGTCTTTGATCTGGATGGAGACCAGCCTAGCTTTTCTGTGCAGTTAGCCAAGCCTTTAACCAAGGATCAAGCCGGTTCAGCCTCCGCCGAACCTGTAAATATAACCCAAACCGGCCGCACCTACACCGAAGCCGCCCGTAAACTCGTGCTCAGCCTACCCCGGCTGCCCATCTGGGCCCATGCCGGTGTAGTAATTTTCGGGGAGGAGCTAGCCAGTAGCGACCTGGCCCGGGCAGTAGATTTTATTGCTCGCAACCGCAATGTTCGCAAAAGCGCGCTGGTATTTGTTAGTAAAGGCGCAACCGGGAGAGAATGTCTCGATGCCCAAGTTCCTCTTGAGGCCCATTCGAGTACCGCCCTGAAAAGATTGATCCGCATTCAGGAGCAGCAACTGGGTATTTACATGCCAGTTACTCTGGATAATTTCCTGGAAAATCTGACAACCCCAGGTATTGAACCGGTAGCTCCCCAGCTAATTGTCCAAGAAGTTGAAGGCAAGAAACAGCTGCGGTTGGATGGCACGGCGGTCTTTAAAGACAGAAAGGTAGTGGGCTCGCTGAACGAATCGGAAAGCCGGGGGTTTCGTTTTTTAAGCCCCAAGCGGATCAGCGGGGGACTGATTATCATTAATTCGCCGCTGGAGGGAGATGCCCAGAATAATGACAAAATGATTAGTATAGAATTAACCCGTTCCCAGGCAATTGTTAGCCCCAAAATCGAAGACAATGGAACCATAAAGATGAAGATTGATATAGAAGCTGAGGGAAATTTTTATGATCAAACCTTTACTGGCAATGTTTTAACCTTGGATAATATTGGTAAAGTACAAGAAATGGTTAATGAGAGTATTAAGGGGGACATTAAGGCTTCCATCATAAAGGCTCAAGGTCTGGACAGCGATATCTTTGGCTGGGGTCAGAATCTTTATAGGAAAGATCCCGCTCTCTGGGAACAGGATGAGAGTGATTGGCCGGCTATTTTCCCAGGTGTTCAAGCTGATATAACTGTAAACTTCCAGCTAAGAAGAACTTATCTTCTGGATCACTCCTTTGAGTTTAAATAATAAATGGGGGGCAAAATATGATATGGCTATTAGTGGCTATCTATATATTGATTTTGGGTTTTGAGCTGCCTACTCTTATAAAGAACCGCTGGCATAAAGAGCTTGTAGTATTCAGCGTCCTTTTTATTATCAGTGTTTATATGGGCATGGTTCAGTTTTACCACTGGCCTTTCTACAACCCCCTGGATTCCCTTCTGCCTCTTCTTGCACCCAAGGCCGGCTATTAAGGAAGGAAAGCAGGCCTGGAAACAGGGAACAGAAAAGAGTCGAGTAGGCGGGGCCTTTCGCCCTTCCAGATGATGTTTAGGCCGAGCCTACTCAGTTTCTGCTCCTTTCGGTTAGCAGTGTCTCACTAGCTTGACCGTGCTCATTATCCAGGCAATTGTGCCCCTACCCCTCACAGAACCGTACGAGCGCTATTTACGCATACGGCTCTTCGCATCATCATTAACCACTTATGTTGAGGTCTCCCATCTCAAGTCGTAGATATTTACGTAGATCCGGGGCTCAGGTAGCGGATACTTGCGCAACAGTCTTTTGAATTTGTCCCATTTGAAGCTCTTGCGTTGACTTCGCCGATTTAACCATTTGAACAGCAATTCTTCGACCCTACTTTTGTATCGTTCAAGTGCACTGCTGTTATCTGTTATCCCGTAGTATCGATAGTATCCTAGCAGTTTTCTGCTCAGCACATCCATGATGTCCGGGACTGGCAGACTTCGGTGTTGCTTTAGCCATTCTTTAGTCCGCACAATGCTGTTGCTGAATTTCTTCCGGCTGGTTTTCCGCTTAACCCGAAACACTCCTTTCCGGCTCTTGCCGCAGTAGTGCGTAAATCCAAGAAAATTAAAGGTGTCGGGCTTCTGCTTGCTCGTCCGCTGCGCTTCGACTTCCGCATGTTTCCCGAACGCGATGATTCGGCTTTTGTCTTCTGCCAGTTCGAGATTAAATTTCGCCAGTCGTTCTTTTAGTGCTTCATAGAATGCACGGGCATCGTCTTCATACTGAAAACAACAGACAAAGTCATCTGCGTATCGGATCATGTAGGATTTTCCACGGCACTGCTTTCGCGCTACTTTCTGAAACCATAGGTCCAGCACATAATGCAGATACACATTTGCCAGAAGTGGGGAGATTACCCCGCCTTGTGGCGTTCCTTCCGGGGTGTCGTACTTGATTCCAGCTTCTATTACACCCGCCTTCAGGAACCTAGTGATTAACCGCAGCATATTCGGGTCCGCAATCCGTTCCTTCAGGAATTTCATCAGCCAGGTATGGTCAACGTGATCGAAGAATCCTTTGATATCGGCATCGACAATGTAATTGATCCGCTGTTCTTCAATGACATTGTTCAGGTGTTTTAGGGCATCGTGGGCACTTCGCCCCGGCCGGAATCCATATGAGAATCCCAGAAAGTCTTGCTCGTAGATGGCATTCAGTATCCTAACCATCACTGCCTGTACAAGTTTATCCTCGTACGCTGGTATCCCGAGCGGCCGCCTCTGACTTGAACCCGGCTTGGGAATGTACACACGCCTTACCGTTTGCGGTTTGTAGGCTTGTCTTTTCATCCGCGCTACCAAATCCATTATGTTGGCCTCCAGGTTTTCACCATAGCCCGCTTTGGTTACCCCATCAACTCCTGGCGCTTTCTTGCCATTCATGCTTTCATATGCAGTAAACAGCGTCTTCTCATTGATGAGATGAACCAGTGTCTGCAACTTGAGTTTTGGGTTTTCTCTCGCTCGTTTGGCTATCCTTGCCAGTTCCGTTTCCACTGTCTTTCCCCCTCCGGTGGGACAATGTTTCCTTGACCAGGTCTATGATACGTCGCCGCCTTTCCTCCCTGGACATTACTCCGGTTCATCAGTACTATGCAGCGATCCGACTCCCTGCCTTCCTTTTGGCTCCCTTGCTTTGTATCGCTTGTCGGCCATACTCCCTTGTGGAAGAGCGGCAGGGTCTCCCGAGTTGCCGTGACCTAGCAATGTGCAGCGTGCCAAGGTCTCTGACCCCGGAGGAGTTCCAGCGGTCTTGCCATGTCGTCCGCTGGGATGTTGCCTTCTGCTGGACGTAAAGCATCGGCCTCCTCGATTTTTACACATTTCGGGGCTCTATTCCTTCAACCTTACGGCTTTCGGCCCACTGCCTCGCCTGTCTACGCTTAAACAGTACGGTTACCCGCCCTGCTCCAAGACTGGCTACGAGGTGGCTGGCTAGGCCTTCCTCGGCGGGCTTTCCACCCGCTATATTTCACGACCTTGCTCGGTCGCTCACGTCCCCCTGTTCCCTCCAGTTTAACTCTTACTTAATCATATCCAGCACATCATGCAGTCCCTGAAGTGACGAAGAGCTGTCCAAGGATATTACCAGGCTATGGGAGCTCAGTTTTTTGAACTTTAATCCTCCTGGGGCAACAAAATTGCCTGGTAGAGGATGGGTTAGAAGGATTTCAACATCTTTTCCCTTGTGCCGTAGTCCTTTGATCTGTTTATCCCTCGCCTTAAGTCGTAATGATGCAACCTGCAGGAAATTTTCTACCGGCAGGGGCAGTTTGCCAAAGCGGTCCTCAATCTCGCTCTTGATACTTTCTATATCAGTAGTGTCGGCAGCCAGCAACAGGCGTCGGTAAATCCTCATTTTGGTACCTGAATCGGGAATATAACTGTCTGGAATGTAGTAATCCACATCAATGTCCAATTGAGGCTGAAGCGGTTCTTTGACTATTTTACCTTTAAGCTTACTAGTTTCTTGTTCGAGCAGCCGGCAGTACATATCAAAACCCACAGCATGAATATAGCCATGCTGTTCAGCACCGAGGATATTCCCCGCCCCTCTGATTTCCAGGTCACGCAGGGCTATCCTTATCCCGGCTCCCAGCTCATTGAACTCTCTAATCGCATTCAACCTCTTCTGAGAAGCCTCAGTAATTACTTTATCTGGATGGTAGGTCAGATAGGCATATGCCACCCGATTGGAGCGGCCGACGCGTCCGCGCAGCTGGTAAAGCTGGGCTAACCCCATCCGATCAGCCATATCAATTATTATGGTGTTCACATTAGGCATATCCAGTCCGGATTCAATAATGGTAGTACATAAGAAAATATCGTATTCCCCTTGCACAAACTTCATTATGGTGCGGGCCAACTCATCTTCTTTCATTTTCCCATGCCCCACCCCAATCCTGATCTCGGGCAGAATTTTTTGCAGAGCTTCTTTTCTCTGATAAATGTCCTGGATGCGGTTATGCACAATAAAAACCTGCCCCCCTCGGCTCACCTCGGCCAACACTGCCTCCCGCACGATTTCTTCGTTGTATTCCATCACATAGGTGGTTATCGGATAACGCTCGGGGGGTGGAGTTTCGATAACGGTCAGATCTCTTAAACCGGTTAGGCCCATGTGCAGACTGCGCGGTATAGGGGTTGCGGAAAGACTTAATACGTCAACCTGTTCTTTCAGCGCTTTTATTTTCTCCTTCTGAACTACGCCAAAACGATGTTCTTCATCCACAACCAGGAGTCCTAGATTATTAAACTTTATATCTTTGGAAAGGAGGCGATGAGTAGCGATAACAATATCGACCACTCCACTGGCCAGGTCTGCGACTACTTTCTTTTGAGCAGCGGGGGACTTAAAACGACTTAAGACTTCCAGGTTGGCAGGATATTCCTGAAAACGTTTTTTAAATGTTTCATAGTGCTGCTCAGCCAGGACGGTGGTGGGAACCAGTATAGCTACCTGCTTGCCGTCCATTACCGCTTTAAAAGCGGCTCGCAGGGCTACTTCGGTCTTGCCATAGCCTACATCTCCACATACCAGCCTATCCATAGGTTTACGATTTTCCATGTCCTTTTTTACATCGCGTATGGCTTTTAGTTGATCCGGGGTCTCCTGGTAGGGAAATTCGTCTTCGAACTGGGCTTGCCAGGGGGTGTCCGGCGGAAACGCATAACCTTCCAGCGATGCTCGGGTGGCATAGAGCAGCAGCAGCTCCTGAGCCATATCCTGTATGGATTGAGCAACCTTCTGGCGGGTTCTCTCCCATTCGCTGCCGCCCAGTTTACTCAGACGCGGTTCCCGCTCCTCAGAACTCGAATATCTATGTAGTAAGTCTAATTTATCAACCGGCAAATACAGCTTATCGGTCCCTGCATATTGCAGTAATATGTATTCGCGGGTTACCCCATCGGTCTGCACTTGAGTAACACCTCGGTAAATCCCTATACCATATTGTTCATGAACTACATAATCACCCCGCTGCAAATCCTCTACCAGTATTCTCTGTTCACCTGCAGCCCTGGCGCGGTTCACTCTGGGCGTTTTCTTGCCCCAGATGTCTTGCTCCGTTACCAAGGCTAGTTTTAGGGTCTGACTGATAAACCCGCGCTGATAGGTTTGGGCAGCGAATTCCACTCCGACTAGATGCCGATCGCTGAGTTCCTGTTTTATTTCTGCCAGCAGACGGTCATGTTTAACGGCGAATCTGACCGTATATTGCTGAGCCAGCCATTCCTCCAGACGGATAAAAAGGCTGTCATAACGCTTGTAGAAGGGCTCCATTTCTTTTTGCGCAACATGTTCATATAAGGCTACGCTGACCTGTGGAATATTACCCGGAAAAAAGGAATGGTAGATTGTGTTATGTCTGGCCAGACTGTCCGTTAAGGCACCCCGATCTAATAGAGCTAATTCGGGTCGGCTCGCATCTTCCTTGCGAGCTTCTTTAAGAAATTCTCGATATTTGCGGCTCTGTCTGTCCAATGCCTGGTAGAATGCCCGGGGTTCATCAAAAAATACCCGGCTAGACTCCGGCAAATAATCGAGCAGAGTGCTCGTTAGCTTATCCCCCCGCAGTTCATCCGCTGGACTTATCAGCAAGTGACTTTCTTTTTTGGCAGAGCGCTGGGTATTTAAGTCAAAGCGACGCAGCATATCCAGAGTATCACCGAAAAATTCAGCTCGGCAGGGTTCCTTATCCCCCGCTGGAAAAACGTCCAGTATTCCGCCCCTAACCGCTAATTGACCTGGACGAGTAACCGTGTCCACTCTTTCATAACCGACTGCCACCAGTTGGCGCAACAGCTCATGAAGGGGATAGTCCCGACCCACTTCTAAAAGCAATGTTGATTTTTGCATAACCGCGGGAGAAATAATATTGTAGAACAACCCGCCCATGGTCGTAATAATAAGCAGTTTACGACGAGGATGAACGAGCAAGTTCTGCAGCGTGGCAATTCGTTCTACCTCGGTACGGGTTGTGTTCTCTTTCATAAATACAAAATCTCGTTCCAAAAAGAGGGCTATCTTATCATTATCCAGATTACCCTTTAAATCTTCGGCCAGATCATAAGCCTGTTCTTCCCCAGGTACGATATAGAGCAGCTTGCCCGGGGTATCCCGAAATATTTCTTGCAGAAAAAAAGCAAGGGCGCTTCCTGACAAACCGCTCAGCATGAAGTCTTGTGCGCTGTCCAGGTTGCGCTTGATTGCCTCTATCAGTTCCTGGTTCAAAACTCTTCCTCCCCATAACTTAAACGGTCACACCGCAAAAGGTGGACATCGCCCAAAGCGATCTCCACTAAAATATTAACCCTAAGTGTAACAGGAAGCAGGGGGACGGGTCCTTAACTATAGTAGTGCTGATTGAAAGATGCAGAGTGGGTTAAACCCATTTCTAATCCACATTCTTCGCATATTCCAGTTACTTGTACCGCGCCCTCTTCACCTTCCACTTCCAGTTCCTGAAAAACTCGTTCACAGTATTCACAGATATAATATATTTTCAAAATGCCCGCTCCTTTTATGGGTTTTCTCGTATTTTCCCATAATAACCGGGCAAATATACCTGCTCCTTAATTGTACGCGTTCATAGCCTCCATTATGCCGCCAGTTATCCATCTCTCTACCGCATCAGCCGCCTGTTTTATGGTTTGCTCCAGCTGTTCTTTCTCCCCGGCGGTAAAGCGCCCTAAAACCCAGTCTACTGCCTCACGATCGGCAGGACGTCCAATTCCGATTCGAGTACGCGCAAAATCAGGGGCAGCCAGTCTTTCCATAATGGATTTAATTCCGTTATGGCCGCCACTACCGCCGGTTGCTCTCATACGCATGGTTCCCAAGGGCAAGTCCATGTCATCGTATATGACCATAAGATCCTGCAGGTCCAGCTTATGCCAGTGCACCAGAGGTTGTACTGATTTGCCGCTCAAATTCATGAAGGTAAGAGGTTTTACCAGCAATATTTTCTCGCCTTTTATCCTGGTCTGACCGATTATCGCATCAAACTTGCTCTCCTGTTTTTCTACCGGATAACGGGACGCCAATTCTTCCAAGACCATAAACCCTATGTTATGACGAGTATTCCTATATTCTTTGCCAGGGTTGCCAAGCCCTACGATTATCTTCATATAAAACCTCAAATAATTATAATGAGTCTATTTTCGGGACAGGGAGCCGGTTATCTTTTCTCACGTGTTATTCGCTATTAAGTGCGACAAAAGAGAACCGTCCCCCTTGTCGCAGGTTGTTTTCATCTTTGCGAATGGACGATTTTCACACAGTCTGACGTTTTTTTTCCCTATCCCTTTATCCCGTTAATGGGAAAAAGGAAACAGGAGAACCGTCCCCTTGTTTCCTTTTTACTGTTCTAAGCGTCAGTTTTCTCTGGTTCAGCTTTTCCGGCTTCAGTCTCATCTTTAGCCGCAACCAGGATATTAGCTATTACCGTATCCACATCTTCTACTTCCAAAGTAGCTGGCAAGGACAGATCCCCGACCGTGATTTTGCTTCCTATTTCCAGGTCGGATATATCAAAAGTTACTACTTCCGGTAAGTTTCCCGGCAGACAGAAAACTGCCAGTTCTCGAAGGGTTTGCTGGAGAACTCCACCCTTAACAGTTAGGGCTTCTTCTCCCACCAGGTGAATTCTTATCATACTATGAATTTTCTCATTCATCTTTACGGTTAGGAAATCCACATGGATTATTTCACCACTGATGCGGTTCTTTTGTATCTCTCTTACCTGGGCCATGATAGCCTGGTTTTCCCCGTCTAGTTCCAGAGAAAATATCCCCCGGGTACCTATATGGGTAAAGACTCTGCTTAACTCTTTTCTAGCCAGGAGAATTGTCAGATTCTCCTGGTCTTTTCCATAAACTACTGCCGGTACCCATTCATTACGTTTCAATTGTCTGAGATACCCAGTATTTTTAACCTCACGACTTTTACATTTCAATACCTGTGTCAACGCCATAATATCATCCCTTTCCTTTCTTAACGAACCATTCTGCTCCTAAGAGCTTACATCCTGAAAGTACCGCTCCCCTCGCCAAGCTTTGGTAACATTATACATAATTACCGATTAGAGCTTTTTTATGCGTTATTCTAGAAGATTCGATACAAAGTATATAGAAAAGCAAAGGGTATTTATTAATTTGCTGCTTAAACAACACAAAAATAATGTTTGTATAATTGCCCTTTCTCAATCCTCAAATATTTTACTCACCGATAGGTCTTCATGAATTCTTAATAAGGCTTCCCCTATCAGAGGGGCTATAGATAAGACGGTCAGGTTAGGCAGTCTCTTTTCATCCAGCACCGGAATTGTATTGGTCACTATTATTTCTTTAAATGGAGCAGCGGCCATCCTGTCGATGGCAGGTCCGGAAAACACCGGGTGAGTGCAGCAGGCAAATACCTCCAGGGCACCCTTTTCCATCATGACTTTGGCAGCGGTGCAGATTGTGCCGGCGGTGTCTATAATATCGTCGATGAGTATTACTGATTTACCTTCGACATCACCGATTACATTCATTACCTCGGAGACATTTGGAGCAGGTCGTCTTTTATCCACGATAGCCAGCGGTGCGCCCAATTTAGCAGCCAGATTGCGCGCCCGGGTAACCCCGCCTACATCCGGTGATACAACCACCGCCCGGTCTCCTAGTTTCTTTTTCTTCATATGTTCCGCCAAGGTCGCAACACCCGGCAGATGATCAACGGGTATATCGAAAAAGCCCTGTATTTGCGTAGCATGGAGATCAACAGTTACAACCCGATCCGCACCTGCTTCTACAATGAGATTGGAAACCAGTTTGGCCGTAATGGGGTCGCGGGCCCGGCTCTTACGATCCTGACGTCCATATCCGAAGTAGGGGATGACGGCATTTATGCGCCCTGCTGATGCTCTCCTGAAAGCGTCGATCATGATGAGTAATTCCATAAGGTTCTCATTACCGGGGGAACATGTGGGCTGTAAAGCAAATACGTCTACTCCGCGAACACTTTCATCAATTTCTACACTTACTTCACCATCCGAGAAATGAGATACTGTGGCTTTAGCTAACGACATCCCCAGATAATCTCCTATCTCTTTGGCCAAATACGGGTTGGCATTCCCAGTAAATAGTTTCATCCTCCACCTGGATGCATTCATTCAGCTTAACCTCCATTCAGATTTCGGAACTGTTAATTCTTGCGAGCGCTCTTACTCTTCTTAGTGAGATTCTTTTGGTCGGCCCGTTCCACAGCCAGAGTGTTTGCCGGAACATTTCGAGTAATTGTAGAACCAGCTCCGGTTACAGAGTTTGCTCCCACCTTAATCGGTGCTACCAGGTTAGTATTGCTCCCAATAAATACTCCATCCTCGAGAACGGTCTCCCACTTATTTTGGCCATCATAGTTACAAGTAATCGTACCTGCTCCTATGTTAACACCTTTCCCTATCATGGCATCTCCTATATAGCTTAAGTGCGGGGCTTTGCTCCCTTCTCCCAGGGTCGATTTTTTGATTTCCACAAAGTCGCCCACTTTTACCTTACGATGCAGTACGGCTCCAGGACGTAAATAAGCAAAGGGGCCGATAGTGCATTCGTCACCTACCTGAGCCTCTTTGATGCGCGAATTTTCAATTAATACCTTGTTGCCTACCGAGGAGGAGCTAATGTGAGTTCCAGACCCAATCTCACAAGCCGTTCCTATGCTGGTATGACCTTCAATTATGGTTTGGGGATAAATGATGGTGTCACTGCCAATTACGACATCATTATCTATAAAAGTGGAACTGGGATCTATAATCGTTACCCCGCTTCTCATGAGGGCTTCATTTTTACGACGCCTTATTATTTTTTCCGCCTGAGCCAATTGAACCCGGTCATTAATTCCATACATATCTTCCTGGGCATCCAATAGCAAGGCTTCCACCTTTTTGCCGCTTTTTTTAAGTATCTGCAGAATGTCGGTTAAGTAGTATTCGCCTTGAGCATTCTGTGCACCGATGCCAGCCAAGGCAGCAAAGGTATCCTTAACCTGCAGACAATACATACCCGAATTAATCTCCCTAATCAGTTTTTGCTCTCCATCAGCATCTTTTTCTTCCACAATACACTGAAAAGACCCTTGGGGGTCACGTATTATCCTGCCATAACCATGGGGATCTTCCACTCGGGTGGAAAGAACCGTTGCCGTGGCCCCGCTGCCCAAGTGATAATCAATCATTGCCTTAAGTGTTGCTGCCTGCAGCAAGGGGGTATCCCCAGCCAGAACCAGGATGGTATCATCCCCGCTGACTTTTCCCTCTGCTTGCAAAAGGGCATGTCCAGTTCCAAGTTGTTCTTCCTGCACTGCAAACTCAACCGCCCCGGGGGGATATAATTCTTCTACGGCTTGTCTACCGTGCCCTACTACGAGGATCATTCTATCCACCCCAGCCGCCCGCACTGCATCTGTTACATGAACCACCATTGGTTTTCCGGCCACCCGGTGAACAACCTTGGGCAGTTGTGAACACATACGAACCCCTTTGCCAGCAGCCAGTATTACCGCTGAAAATCTCACTTTTACCTTTCCACTCCTCATTGTAACTTATTATTTTATCCGGTTTTTAGGCGGAACTTATACAATTATATTATAACCTTTTATTCTGACTGGTGTAAGAGCTTTAATTAGCGCTGCAGGGCTTAGCGGTTAAAATCAATCCCGGCCAGATATTGCTGGGCCAGACGGAGGTCCTCCGGTTTATCCACATCAACACCTACCTCGGCGTATGGTGATATGATGCCTTTGCCACGAATACCCACGACTTTAAAAAATCTTTTTTCTGCTATAGGTATACTGAGTCGACCCGTTAAATATTTCCACACTAATCCCAGGCCGAATAATTTGGCCATGGCCAGCGGATTCTTCCTCCTCTGGATCAGTTTCAAGCCTATATCCAGACACACCGGAATAATTGCGGATCGCAGAAGAAACAGGTTCCCTCCCGTAAAGACCCCGTCCTTTAAGCGCACATAGGTACGAACCACGCCTGGATATTTAATATCATTGACTTCCTTACGAGTAATCGGGTAATAGAAATCAGCCTCGCTATTTTCGCAGCAGGCCAGAAAATCACGTATGGCTTCCGGGGTAATAAAAGGAACATCGGTAGGTACGGCCAATATTTTGGGGCTAATTCCCATGTTGGTAAGCAGGTTTACTGCATTTGAAAAACTCTCAATTGCATTGGCACCGCCCTCTACAAAATAGAGCTTTTCTTCCTTGGGCAAAATACTCCGCAACGCTTCCGGCGGGCCACTTACCACGATGTTGTTTATACAAGGTGTTGCTCGCAGAGCACTATATACGTAATATATCATGGGATAGTTACCGATTATAATTAAGGCTTCATTGTCATACGGAGCAATCTTTTTTAGTTCGCTGCTGTTTTCGCCTCCTGCGAGAATGACAGCATCATATTGCATCCTTAATACCTCCATTATTCCGTTCCAGAAATACCATCTTTTTTACTGGCATCTAATTTTATACATTCAATGAGTACGTTTTCAGCGTTTTCTATGTGTTCGGTGGCTAACTGCCGGGCCAATTGATAGTCACGCGCTTGAATTGCTTCCACTATCTTTTTATGTTCTTCCAGAGATAACTTATTCCTGCCGGGATAAGATAATGAGGTCAACCTGAACCGCTGAATCTGCTCCCGCAGATTGCTGATAATACTGCCTAACCTAACATTACGGCTGGCCTGATACATAAGTTCATGAAATTTGGTATCTACCTCTACGAGTTTACCGATGTCATCTTGGGTAATCGCTTCCTGCTTCTCCACCAGCAATCTTTCCATCCACTCCAACTCTTCTTCGGTAATTCTTTCCGCCGCGAGCCCCGCTGCCAGGCCCTCCAAAGCAGCTCGTATTTCAAATACATCGGCTATATCTTTGAAAGAAAGGTCGGAAACGTATGCTCCTTTACGCGGTACCATCACGATAAATCCTTCTAATTCCAGCTTCCGCAGAGCTTCCCGGATCGGAGTGCGCGATACTCCTAATTCCTCTGCCATCTGTATTTCCATCAGCCTCTCGCGGGGCTGCAGGGTGCCGTTCATAATGGCACCCCGAATGGCATCCAATACTAGTTCTCTTAGGGGGCGATATGATTCAAGGTCTACCGGAGTTAAACGCTTTTCCGCCATGCTAATCACCTCTATTATAAGATGAGACCAAATAGGATTCTCTATATTGGTCTTTTATGATCTCCCATGCTGTGCGAGCTTCTTCCTTATGATTAAAAACACCTATCACACTAGGACCGCTTCCCGACATTAGTGTACCCTGAGCCCCTAGACCGTCCAGCTTATTCTTAATTAATTGTATCTCTGGGCATTTTTCTATACTGACCGTTTCCAGGACATTTTTCATCTCGGCTACTGTTCCTATCATATCACATTGGCGCCAGGCTTCAAGAAAAGCTACATTATCAGGCTTCTCTCGAACTCTTTCCAAGCGAAAATCCCGGTATATTTCCCGGGTAGATAGTTGATATTCCGGTTTAACCAGGACCATCTCCAGTCGTGGTCCGGCGGGGAGAGGGGTAAGTAATTCGCCCCGTCCCCGAGCCAAAGCTGCACCGCCCAGCACACAAAAAGGAACGTCAGATCCAACCGACAGCCCTAATTGCATCATTTCTTCTTGTTTCAGGCGGAGGTCAAATAATTCGTTCATTCCTTTTATCACAGCTGCGGCATCAGTACTGCCCCCGGCCAGCCCTGCGCCCACCGGTATGTTTTTCTCGATGAAAATTTGCAGTCCAGAAGGTAAGGAATATTTTGCATAGAGCAACTGAGCTGCCTGAAAGGCTAGGTTTTCTTCGTTGTCGGGAATCTGCTTGCTGCTGCTGGCTACCGATATACCTACGCCTCCAGTCTGCAGAAATATTTTATCCCGAAGGCTGATCTGCTGCATTACTGATTCCAATTCATGGTAACCATCGGCTCGTTTCCCAATAACATTCAAAGTTAGATTGATTTTGGCCGGTGCTTCCAACTCTAACTGCATTTTCATCCCACTCGGCTCCTCGGCATTTTTATATATTATAGCCTGCGCAGGAGGAAAAAGGAACGACGAAAGCGTTTCGGTAAACGGATAATACGACGGAAGGAGTGATGATAGCCGCTGCAACCTTAATTCACGACCGTAGGTCACATCATCCTGTCACCTGCGAAATTGAGTTATTAATTTCCCCCCAGTTTCACTCCCCGGGGAAGAAGTTCCAAACATTTAAAGGTAATCTGGGCATGCTGAGGCTGATCAAGACTTAGTCCTTTATCTCCTGATGATACCAAGCAAAGTGGGGGAAACAACACGCACCACCAGTTTTTACCCTGTCCCTCGCCGATTATCACTCTAACCGCTTGGTATCGGCCTGGCGGAAACACCAGATTGCCATAGGATTTGGTCGGGAAATCATATTCTCCTACCATTACCTGAACGGGATAATCATACCCAAGGGCTTTTATTTTGGCCTCGGCTGCTGCTTGAATCTGTGGTATGTCCTGCTCGGCCAGCTGTCTGGCTTGGTCAGCATCATTAATATCAGTAAATTGCTGTTTCATTAGAGTTACAATGTCGTCTTTAACTGCCAGCTTTAGGTTCTGGTCCTCCACGTCATCACTGTTGGCAATCACGTGCAGTCTAAGCACGCTTTTTTCTAATGGCTGGCCCTGGCTCAAAACTATGAATCCTGCAACAAATACACTCATTAAAATAATTATGATTCCAGTAATCTTTTTACCCATAAATAAATCCCTCCCTGTATTTAACATTATTACCGGGAAGGACTCCTTTTAAACGGTTATAGATTTAGTTAAACACTTAAGTTTCGCAGTTGACAAAAGATGCGAAACAAGAGGAGTTGTCATTCTGAACGAAGTAAGCAACCTTAACCGTGAACGAAGTTCACATCAGCAACCTTATTGGCGTCCTTTAGGACGCATCAGGAGTCCCCGAAGGGGGAAGTACCCGAAGGGTGAATCTTCCCCAAGCTGAGGGGAAAGATCCTTCGCTGACGCTCAGGATGACATCAAACCGATTCCCTTTTTACGTCGCATTATCCGTTAACTCCGAAAGTTGAATTAAATATTTAGAATACAGCATCTCCCAGCATGAACAAACGGGTACGTTTATCTTTAGGATTCTCAAACATCTCTTGGGTGCTGCCACTTTCAATTATATGACCATCCCACAAAAAATATATCCGGTCGGCCAGACGGCGGGCCTGAAATAAATTATGGGTCACCATAATAATGGTGGTGTTTAATTCCTGTTTGATCAATTTTATGTATTTCTCTATATCCAGTGAACTGCGGGGATCGATATTGGCAGTTGGTTCGTCCAGAAACAGTACTTGGGGCTTAACCGCCACTGCCCTGGCAATAGCAATTTTCTGCCGTTCACCGCCTGATAAACCCCGGGTGTCATTGTTAATAAAAGCAGTCATTCCTACCAGTTCCAGGACCTTCGCTACAGTTTGCCTGACTTCCTGGCCTCTTTGGCCTCTAACTTTAAGCCCGTATGCCACGTTGGAAAAAACAGAACCTTCAAACATAAATGAGGTCTGGGTTACCATCGCCATCTGCCGCCGTAGTCTCAGCAACTGGTCCTTAGACCACATTACTTCTTCCCCTAACACTTCAACCTTTCCAGCAGTGTTTCGGGAAAGCAGGGCTATTATACGCAGCAGGGTAGTCTTGCCTGACCCGTTCGGGCCCAGAAATGCATATATTTCATGACCGGGTATGGTCAGTTCATTAACATTTAGTACTTCGCGCTGCCCATAGCTTTTGCTCACATTATGTAATCTGAATACTGCCTCCATATTTAAAAGACCTCTTTTCAAGAATGTTGATAATCATAATTATGGAAAAAGCTATCGCTAGCAGGATTATACCAATGGCAATTGCCCGGCTGTCATTACCCATACGGGTTTCCAGTACAATGGATGTGGTAAGCACTCGAGTGCTGCCTTGAATATTGCCTCCCACCAACATGACCGCTCCTACTTCGGCAATAACTCTGCCCAGGGCTGTGGTCAGGGCACCAATAATTCCAATCCGGGATTCCTTGATGATGACCCATGATGCTTGCCGACGGGAGGCTCCCAGGGTCGCGGCGGTATCATATACTTCCTGGTGCTGGGACATAACGGTTCGGGCACTCAGGCCGCAAACGATAGGAAAAGCAAGTAACAACTGGGCAATAATCATGGCGGTAGGAGTAAATAAGAGCTGATATTGTCCCAGCGGTCCGCGGGTGGTTAAGGCCAGGTATACTATAAGTCCGGCTAATACAGGCGGTAAACCCATAAAGGTGTAGATGATGTTCAAAATCATTCTCTTGCCTGGTATTTCCTTTAGTGCCAACGCCGACCCGATCGGTATTCCCGTAATACCGGCCAACAACAGGGCAGTTAAAGAAACCTGCAGCGACACCAGGGTAATCTGGATTATTTCTGGATCCAGCGACCAGATCAATTGGAATCCCTGTTTAAGCCCTTCAATTATTATGTCCATTGTACTCTTGCCACTTCCTCTGTCAGCCTAAAAAACCTGTGATAATATCCTGACGGGGTTCTAGCACAGATCTTCTATAATAGGACAGGAGCAGAGAACACATGTCTCTGCTCCTGTAAATTTAGCTATTTATTGTTTTACAGCGTCTGGAATAAATAGGGATTCCCCGTACTTCTCCTTGCCAAAATCGGCAATCAGCTTCTGTATTTTCGCTGAGGTAATCCATTCGCCAAATAAATTGGCGCCCGCCAAATCTACATTGGGGAACTTATCCTTGTTTACAGAGATAACTCCATAAGGATTAAGCAATGGTTTGTCTTTCTCAACCATGATCTCTAATTTATATTTATCCTTCAAAGCCAGGTAGGTTGCCCGGTCAATTAAAGTGTAACCTTTCATTTCATCAGCCATACGGAAGGTATCGCCCATACCTTTGCCTACATTTTTGTACCAATCACCGGTCGGTGTAATCGCGGCGCTTTTCCATAAAGATAATTCTTTGGTATTAGTGCCTGAATTATCACCGCGAGAGAGGAAGGTTGATTTACTATCGGCGATTTTCTTGAAAGCAGCAACACTATCGGTCATACCCTTTATTTTAGCAGGATCATTGGCTGGCCCGATTACAATAAAGTCGTTATGCATTACATCTTTACGATTAACTCCAAATCCATCTGCTATAAACTTGTCCTCGGCAGCTCGGGAGTGAACCAGGAGCACATCTACATCTCCTTTGGCACCCATGTCCATAGCCTGTCCCGAACCTACAGCGATAACGTTCAAGGTGTAGCCGGTATCGGTTTGGAACTGGGGTACCAGCACTTCCAACAGGCCTGAGTCCTGAGTGCTGGTGGTGGTGGCCATCTTCAAGGTCTTGCCTGTGCCGGGCAGGGTCGTCTGGGCAGCTTTTTTGGTTGCACAACCCGCTAACATGCCCAGGGTAAATATCAACATCAGTATTATAGCTAAACTTTTCTTTTTCATCTAATCCCAATCCTCCTGCTTTTTTATTAAACACATTAATAAATTTTCACCTTTAGCATAATGGCCCAACTAAAAAGGGTCCACAACTGCAAAGGCAATGAAGACCCATTAAATTTGTATATGGCATCTCTCCTTTCCTCATTGGGAGGCACAACCGTTTCCAGCTGTACCCTATCGTTTTATTACCCCTAGTCAATTAAACAGTAGAATAATAAAATCGGAGATATTTATGTATGTATTTGTTTGTATTTTATACAAACCGTTTTTTTTTCGCAAGTTTCAACACAAATTAGCAAATGTGTCCCCTTCTTTCGCTGGTAATCCCATCCTAAATTCAGGTAAGGTATTAATATATCCTAATAAGGAGTTGAAAAGATATGGGCTTTGTTAATGTCAGCGGAACAAGGGTTTATTACCAGCATAATACTGGTCGTACCAAACAGGTTTCTCTTCTATATATTCACGGCAGCGGGAGCAGTCATGAGCTCTGGTATCATCAGCTGAGTTTGGAGCCTAACAGCTTTGCGCTTGATTTACCAGGGCATGGCCAATCTGAGGGAATAGCTGCCAGCAGTATTGATCAATCCGCCCAAATCGTGGCTGACTTTTTAGCGACACTGCCTGTCCCCCAACCTGTATATCTGGTAGGTCACTCAATGGGCGGCGCTATTGCTCTAACCTGTGCACTGAATTATCCAGAACTGATTGACGGCATAATCCTTATTGGGGCAGGCCCACGCATGAAGGTCAGGGATACTACCATTCTCCAGCTTATGACTCTCGAACGTTTATTCTTTTTGGGGTTGACAGAACGTTTGTTTGCGATTAAGATTGGATTAACAGAACGGATGTTCTTGTAGTGCTGTGGAGGTGTGGATAATATGTTTGCAGATTTTAGTAAAAGAGAGTTTATCCAGACTGCGGTGGGTGCAACTGGGTTTGTCATTATGGGTTACCTGGTGATGCTGGGAGTTTTATTTGTAATTTCCTAGAGAATGCGACCGTGGCCGCAAGTTGAGGAAACAGGGGGACGGTTCTCTTGTTTCCTTCCATGATTAACGGAAAAAGGAAACAGCGAGAACCGTCCCCCTGTTTCCCCGTCCCCGTCTTACTTACATCAATACATCAATAAAGGACTAGCTTTTATCTTCATCCTGCTTGGCTAGGTATTCCCTTATTATCATTCTTACCAATGCACTACGCGAAATTTGATTTTTCCTGGCCAGCTCCTTTATATCGTTGACCTGGTTTTTGGTAAGATAGAACGTAGCGTGTTCAAACTGTTCCGTTGCCAACTAGCACCCCTCCCCTGCCAGGATTCTCAACTGCGCTGTTTTGTCTGGTTTTATGCCTAGTATATGTTGCCCGGGAGTTTTCTGTTACTCACTATTTAAGCTTGCAGTTCTGTTTTTAATTTATTAATGTTCTCCCGCATCACTCTTCTGCCCGCCCTTATGATTTGGGGTGCATCTTTCAAATCTGTCAGGCTTACATCTCCGACTCCTGGATACAATAACATATCCGCAAAAAAGTCTTCTTCAGTATCCGAAGTTTCATAGGTCATAATACTCACTGTACGCGATATGATTTGAGGTATTCCGCTGACTTTGGTCTGGTATATTTCTTGGCCCAAGTTTACACCCAGGACATAATCCGCACCCATATATTTGTTAACCATTACCGGCACTATGTCCTTAAGCCCTCCATCCACCATCTGCATACCCCGGAACTGTTTAGGTTGAAAAGTGACTGGAATCGAAATGCTGGATCGAACTGCCTCACTTAAGAGCACATCGCTTATCATAATGTCATCATTTTCAAGCTCCATATGATGATTGGTAAAGATAATTTTCCGGCCGCTATCTATATCACATGAAACAATGGCTAACGGCAGATTACATTCGGCCAAGCTTTTCCCACCTGTAAGTCTATAGACTAGATTCTCAATTTTGTTGCCGGCTATAATTCCATCCAGACTGTAATGGTACCCTGGCAGCAAGAATTGCAACAGATATTTCACCAGTCCCATGATGTTATAATCGATATAATCATGAGCTGACAAATGTACAATGATTTCTTCCATTTTATATGGTGATATTCCGCTGGCATAAAGAGCAGCTATTATGCTTCCGGCACTGGTCCCGGAAATAAAAGCCGGTTTGATGTGTGCATCAAGCAGAACCTGCAGGACTCCTATATGAGCAAGCCCCTTTAAACCGCCCCCCCCCAGGGCTAATCCCAGGCTTTTCATGGTCTATCCACCTCTTCCGGATTCCTTGTCTAAGACTTGGGTTTATCGCTTGTATCCTCCATTTCTGTGCGGAAGGAGTATAGGTACCGGGAACAAACCCAACTTACCGGATGCCCGATCCAGCCTGGCTAAATTCAACGGTTGCATTTCCTAACCATATAGTTGTAAGTGTTTTGAATGCTCTGATTGTACTGCTTCTTCAATTCCTGCCAGAAAATTCGATAGTTTTCCACTGTCTCAGCCTGGAGAAAATTATCGACCCGTTCCTCAAGTTGTTTTTGCAACAGGAGTATTTCTTCTAAATTGCCGCGCATGCGGTTTTTATCCGGACGGTCTATCCGCGCATTATTAATGGAAATCACCCCCATTTGTCCCTTCCGCGAGAAATGCCCGGCCTTTATAGCCGAGCATTTTGCGGTTTTTATTATTTAGCACTCTACTTCCGGATCTAGTTCTCCGTAAACGATAATGTCATGCATTTTGCCGAGTTTGTCAATGATATCCACATACACTTTTACTTCCAGGCAGGTTCCTCTGGCGGTCGATGTGCACGGGCTGTCTGCATCTTCACAGGTGCCTTTGATATCATAGTCAAAATCCCAGTTACAAAGGATCAGTTCGGATTGATCAATTTCACTCCTGAATTCGTCCGGGGTCAAGGGTGGATCAAACTCACTCAGCTCAATAGTCTCCTCATAAACATTGTCGCAGATAGTGTATATTTGATATTCAGTATCGGGGGCGGTGCCAACAATCAGCACCAGGATCAGATCAAAGTCAATCGAAATTTTTACCTTGTTAAAATTGAGTGTCTCGGTCGCGCAGTTGACTTTGATCTTGAAGTCATCTACCAGGCTCACATAACCTTCAACTTCCGCATAGGGTACACATACGTACTTGTCTAGAACCAAAGCCGCTTTCTCAATGTACTTGGCCTTTATGACCTTCGCCCACAAATCCAGCCTACAACCCTCCGGGTATTCACATTTCAACATGTTACTTTCCCCTCCTTTTTTCTCTAATATCCTCTGTTACTACCTGCAACAGAGTAGAAATTTGTATTAAATTTCTACGATATAGTATGAAAGAAGGTGACATTGTGTGATTACCCCGTAATTAAATTTGGCTTTGTTTACAAGCTGCTCATAAACATACGCCGCAATCGTTGCCCCAGCTTTGGCTGTGCCCCAATCATGTCTGGCAGCGGCTTGCCCCCCGCCGGGTAGGTTTGATTTTCATAATGACAGATAAGCAGATCTTTACGAGTAATGGCCTCCCTTAATGTCTGTACTAGTATTTGAGTTCCATTCAATTCTCGGTTTAGTACTGCGTTACGTTCTTCAGTCTTCTTAATAGCCCGCTGCAAGCTTAACATGTCTCTTTCATATAAAAAGAGCTGGTGTTTTATATCGTCCCTGAACTTTTCTTCCCCGGATGTCTCCTCCAGAGTCTCTTGGAGATCAAGACTTGGCTTCAGGTCACTGCTTTTCACTTCGTCTTCCGCAAACAGTCTTACCATCTGCTCTCTAACTGCAAAAATCATGTAGCTCAGAGAATAATTTATTACTATTTCGTTATCCTGTAGTTCTCCATCCCAGTTTAAATCTTGAATTTGAGTTATGTATTCGACCTCTCCTTCCTCCAGCTGGGGAAGTCGATCAAATTCTCCGAAACTCACGCGCTCCTTTACTATTTCCGGTCGGCTTATAAGAACCGTTCGACCATCGGTTTCTTCCAGTAAAACGATTATTTCCAAATTCATTCGGGTCTCTAATGATTTTCCCTGTTGTTCTGTCCGTGGGTTACGGATCCTAACCTTAATATCTTCAACTCGCTTGTAGAATGGACTCACAGTAAAGTGACGTTCCTGCTGGCTGGTACGTGGCATTTTAAGACTGGCGATGATAACGGACGTCCATAGTGAAATATCCTGATTCATAGTATCACCCCTCAAGGAATTTCTTAAATTATATGGCGGGAGGAAGGCAAGTATGCACTACGGTGCTTTACCCAAATTGGAATTAGACAAAAAAACTGCACCTTCATTTGGTGCAGTTTGGTATGTTCTGTATTTTACTCGTTCGCGGAGGCTATTTTTATCTCTAAATCCTGCTTATCGTAAACAAATAACTCAACTGTCTCGGTAAGTACATCCGCGTAGGTATATGAAACTTTTCGCTCTACTTTGCGTTCATTTAATCTTACGACAAATATATTAGGGTATATGGATTCCAAAACCCCTTCCCGCTCTATAATGCGATTTCTTCCCCGATTGGCTTTCAGTCTGATCTTGCTTCCCACGAAGAATTCTAAATCTTTTTTGATTTCGGAGATAGCCCTGGGAGAATTCAAACGATCACCTTCTTTATATCAATATACACATTATTTTATACCACCGGGGGTATGATGTCAAGCAAAATGTATAGTATATAAAAAAACGAAGGGAGTGTCAATATAATAATTATAAAATTTATTGTCAAAAGAACCCTTCCCTTGACAGCAATTTAGCATTTTCGTGATTCCGGTGCAAATGTATTTAGCAGATTAGCTATATCCTCCAGGCTCAGGTTCTCCGGTCTCAGACTGGTTCCCAGCCCCAGGACCGTCAGCTTATTAGCCACCTCTTCTTTAGGCATTCCAAAAAACATACTGGTAATATTTAGTATAGTTTTTCTTCTTTTTTGGAAAGCTGCTGTAACAAAACTCTTGAATAGGGCCTCACTATTAATAAATACTTTTTTAGGATGTTGCGGAATTATTTTCAGCACTATCGAATCAACTTCCGGTTTAGGGTGAAAACAATTGCGGGAGACATTCATAATGTGCTGCACATCAGCATAATAGGCTGTTGAAAGTGTCAACCTCCCGTATTGCTTGTTCCCAGGGACTGCCATAATCCTTTCCCCTACTTCTCTTTGCATCATCAGGGTAGCGGACAGCATATGAGGACAATTTTCCAGCAATGTGAATAAGATAGGCGTTGTAATATTGTAGGGAATGTTGGCGCAAACTTGATACGGCATTATTTCCGGCAAGTCAAAAGCTTTTTGTAATTCATCCTCAATATTAACTTTGAGGACATCCTGAAAAATAATTCTGATGTTTGGTTTATTCACAGTCAGAGCGCTTAGGATCGGTTCCAGGGTGCTGTCTATCTCTATGCCTAACACCCCTCGCCCACGTTTGGCCAGTTCCTGGGTTAAGCCTCCCAGACCCGGTCCAATTTCGACTAAGTATTGTTCAGGTAAAATAGCACAGGAGTCGGCAATTTTATCAAGAATGTTGTGGTCTATGAGGAAATTTTGCCCCAGTCTTTTTTTGGGATACAGCCCATGTTGGTGCATAATATTTCTTATTGCTGAAGGGGAGGATCGGTCTGGCATCGTTTTTACCTCTTTTTTAATGTTATAGTTTATTATACACCATAAAAAAGTGTTGAAAAAAAACACTCGTGCCAGGCACCTAACTTCTTGGGACAAGGGGACAGGTGCCTGGCACGGCCAAATGTTCAGCCATATCGTACTTGGGTCCTTACTGAGTTCGAATACCTTTATCTAATTCAGTTAGGTCCTGAGCATAGCTTTGTACTGGTTTTCCCTGTATGACTCCTGCCGCTACATCCTGCAGCTTCTTGATCATGTCTGGATTAGTAGTCACTAGTACTTCGCTTACCCGCTGATCACTCTGCATAATTTTGGTCTTAACTTCTTCTTTAATTTTGTTTTCCTGGTTTTTATCCTGCATAGCTGCAGCATTCAGGGTTAAGCCTGCCATTACTACCAGTCTTCCAGAGGTAACATTGGGTATTTCACCGGTCGCAGAGCTTGCCCCGGACATGTCTGAACCGGGTACATTTGTACTCCCGGTATTGGGGTTGGTGGTCGTCCCATCATTTGCCGGACTTAGGTTTGGTACGCTGTTGGGGTCGCTGCTGGTAGTCTGCGGGCTCGCGGTTGTGGCCCCGGAAACAACCACCGTAGCTTTTTGCACTCCATTCACACCCATAGCTAGATTGGAAAAGTTACTGGCCATTATTCTTTTTTCAGAGTCTGACGTCTGTTCAACGCCACTATTAGGCGTACTTTCTGGTACTGGTTTTTGAGCCGTCTTGCCGCAACCGCTTATTAAAACAGTCGCACTTAACAAAACACATAAAATTATTGCCATTATCTTTTTCAAAAAATCTACACCTCCACATTCTTATACCTGGATATAGTTTTCAAAATTTTAGTTAATTTCAAACTAAGTAAAAATTGGCAATAATAAAAAACAGGAACCTATCTTACGATAAGTCCCTGTTCGGTGCAACTAGATTTACTCCACTTGCACTAACTCCGGTTTGCTGTCCATTTTGGTTTAAGGCAGTATATAGACTTTCACAGTCTTGCGTCCCCAATTTACGCATTGGGAATGTTCTTCTAAAAATACATCAATAGTATCGCCTTTAACTGCGCCGCCAGTATCGGCCGCCCAGGCATAGCCATATCCTTCAATATACATCTTGCTGCCTAGGGGAATCACGGTCGGATCGACCGCTACCATACCCACCGCTGGATTGTAACCGGTGGCTGTGTGAAAGCCTGAATAGGTGTAAGCTGTAGCTTGCATAAAACGCGCTTCCGTGAAATCGAGATGCTCGCCGCCGCGGGATACTGAGGTTATACTTCCCATAGCCACGACTTTGTTTACGGGTTGAACCAGGGTTTCAATTTTGATTATGTCTCGCTTGGCTTCCTGACCATTATAGTAAGTCACCAAGAGAGTATTGCGAGCTAAGCCATTCTTACCAGATTTCAAGGTTCTGGTCAAACCTTTTTCCAGGGTAGCGTCAGTTGTTTTTTCCACTTGGTAGGGCATTTCTTCATCTTGAGTGATCGTTTGTTGGGTCACCCTGATTACCTCAATCTCCTGATCCGGAGCCACCATAGCCTCAGGTAAGGTTTTTACAATGTCCTTTTCTCCTAGTGTAAATCCGGCCAGGGCTACCGCTTCTTTTACAGTAACCGGGGTGGTATAAATCTCCTGAGTTACTCCATCAGCCGTAACTTTAACGCTAAATGCCCTGGTAACTATAATCTGCATATTCTTCTTAACCGCAGTATCTCTGGAAGGCTCAACTAAATCATTTCCCTCCAGCACAATTTGGTTCTGGTCTAAGACATCCCCTACTGTCCCTGAAAATAACACCCGGCTTTTAACTACATTACCATCAACCTCAATGGTAACGGGCTTTTGTAATGCAAAAGCCAAACTACCCAAGAGCAAACCCAGAGTTAGTATGCTGGCTATCAAGAAAGATCCTTTCTTTGACCAGACTATACTCATAACATTCCCCCTTACTCAATATCCCCCACAAGAAAAATATTGAAGTACTCCTATTCTATGCATAAGCTCTCCATTATGTCAAAATATATGCCATATCCTGGAAGTAATTTCTATATTTTTCCATAATAATAAAAAACCATAACTGCTATTATTATTATCCAGTTTAGTTAATTTTATTCCTTCTAATGTAATTTTTTTGTTGAAAGAGATATCCTGCCAAAAAAAAATTAGGGCTTATTAAACCCTAATTCTTCAAAATATTCCTATTATAGATGATTTCTAATCTTTGATTCCATAGACCCTTCTGGCATTGCGCCCGGTTAGATATGCGACCTCATCCGGATGCTGGCCGCGCAATTCTGCCATTTTCTCAACTACATAATGTACATGAGCAGGCTCATTTACCTTGCCCCTGAAAGGCTCCGGGGTTAGGTAGGGACAGTCGGTTTCCACCAAGAGTCTGTCTATAGGTATTTTAGCAGCTACTTCCTGCGGTTTTCGAGCATTTTTGTAAGTTAGGGGACCGGCAAAAGATATATAGAAACCTTCTTTTATCGATTCAATGGCCAATGGCAGGCTCCCTGAGTAACAGTGCATAATCCCTCCATTTCGACCTGCTTTATATTTCTTTATGGTGTCCATAACATCCTGGTTGGCATCCCGGTCATGAATTATTATAGGTTTACCAATTTCCTGAGCGAGTTTTATCTGCTCTATAAAAGCTTCCATCTGTTTATCACGCGGTGACAGGTCCCGATAATAGTCGAGCCCAATTTCCCCAATAGCTACCACCTTAGGATCTTTAGCCAAGTCTCTCAGCTTGTTCAGAATTTCCGGGGTCAGGGTTTGAGCATCATGGGGATGAATTCCAACGGCAGCATATATCTGTTTGTATTTACGAGCTAATAGTACTGCCTCCTGGGAAGATGCCAAGTCGTAGCCTACACAGGTTATTTTCTCCACTCCGGCTTGCCGGGCCCGATTTAGAATATTTTCGATATCGCCCCGTAATTTTTTATCCTGCAGATGGGCATGGGTATCAAATATCAAAGCTGGCACCTCCTATTTCACCCGGTTGCCCGCAGCAATATCTTTGGTCACAGTCAGGACATCCACATATTGTTCATCTGAGGCCGCCAGGATCATTCCCTGGGACATTACCCCCCTCAGCTTGGTTGGTTTAAGGTTGGCGAGGAGCACCACTTTCTTGCCAACCATTTCTTCCGGGGTATAGTGCTGGGCAATGCCTGATACAACCGTACGTTCTTCATCTCCCACTTTTAACCGAAGAATGAGAAGTTTATCGGCTTTCTTCATCTTTTCACAAGCAATTACTTCCGCTACCCGCAGATCAAGTCGGGCAAAATCTTCAATACTAATATATTCGTCTTCTACTACGGCGTTTTGAACTTCATTCGATTCGGCGGCTGGAGCTTCCAGATCTGTTTTCTCTTCCACTTTTTCTTCCTCCCCCAGGGTTTTTAGATCGATACGCGGGAAAAGCGATTCACCCTTATTTATCCGGGTGCCTGCTTGCGTCAATCCCCAGATTCCAGCTTCTTCCCACTTAACTTCTTCTATATTATCCCATAGGCCCAGCTGTTGATTAGCCCTCTCCATAAGGGTGGGCATAGTGGGATGAGTCAAAATCAGAGCAATACGGATGCATTCCAGCAGATTATACATAACCGTCGCCAGACGTCCGGTCTGACTATCATCTTTGGCCAACAGCCAGGGAGCGGTCTCATCAATGTATTTGTTAGCCCGCGATACCAAGCGGGCCTCGGCATGCAGGTAGGCCGAAAAGTCCAGTTTTTCAAGTTTAGCGGTAGCTTCGGAGTAAGCCTGGCCGGCAGCTGCCTGTATCTCATCGTCCAAGGCTGCACGGGTACGCGTCTCCGGTATAACTCCGCCAAAGTATTTAATAATCATAGCGATCGTACGGCTGATCAGGTTGCCCAAATCATTGGCTAAATCAGCATTGATACGATTCACCAATATTTCTTCAGAATAAGTGCCATCCTGCCCAAAACTTAGCTCCTTAATCAGGTAATAACGTACTGCATCAACCCCATATTTCTCTACCAGTAAACGGGGATCTATGACATTGCCTTTTGATTTGGACATTTTCCCCCCCTCCAACATTATCCAGCCGTGAGCCATTACTTTTTTGGGTAAAGGCAGGTCCAATGCCATCAACATAATCGGCCAGATTATGGCATGAAAACGGATGATATCTTTAGCCATCAGATGTACATCAGCTGGCCAGTATTTCTTGAATTTTTCTTCATCTTGAAGATAGCCCACGCCGGTAAGGTAGTTTATCAGGGCGTCAAACCACACATACACTACATGATCACTATTAAAGGGGACTGGTATACCCCACTTAAAAGTGGTTCGGGATACGCACAGGTCTTCCAGCCCGCTTTTTATGAAATTTACCACTTCGTTACGTCTTGATTCGGGTTGTATAAAATCGGGGTGGGTGTCAATATGCTCCAGAAGCCGGGGAGCGTATTTAGACATATTGAAGAAGTAGCTTTCTTCTTTCAATAATTCAACGTCACGTCCGCAGTCAGGACATTTTCCGTCGCTCAGCTGCCGTTCGGTAAAAAAGGTTTCACAGGGACTGCAATACCAACCCTCGTATTGCGACAAAAATATATCCCCCTGCTCATAAACTCGAGCAAATATCTTTTGCACGACCTCTTCCTGCCGCTTTTCGGTAGTCCGAATAAAATCCGTATTCGATATCAGCAGGGCCTGCCATAACTCGCGAATATTGGCAACAATACCGTCCACATAAGCAATTGGTTCCATGCCTTTTTCCCGGGCTGCACGTTCTATTTTTTGGCCATGCTCATCCGTACCCGTCAGGTAAGCAACATCATAGCCCTGCATACGCTTGAAACGAGCCATACAGTCAGCTGCGACTGTAGTGTAGGCATGCCCTATATGTAAGTTGTCGCTGGGGTAATAGATAGGGGTAGTAATATAATAGTTTTTCTTATTCGGCATTTTGGTCCCTCCATTTTTCAATGAGTGCTTGCGCGAATTGCGTGCCAAAACGCGGGCGCTATGGCGCCTTCCTTTCGCGTTTTGTGTGCATCGCGTCGCGAGCGTTTTATCAAACGTCTCCTTAATCGGGAATCCTACCCGCCGTTGAGGATAAATTCGGTCTATCCCCCACCTATTGAGGTAGGAGTCTTACGAGACGTTTGATAAGCAATTAGGTATATTCTGTATAGTTTACCACAAAAAGCAGTTCTTATCCTCAACCCCCCAAACCTAAATTGTCGAAAATTTGGAATATTTTATTGTTTATTTTGTATTTTTTTGTTGAAATTAGCTTGACTATTTCTACCAATTCTGGTATCTTTTCATTGGGGTTGGAATATGAGAAAAAGGAGGAAAAAGCTATGATGAAATCAACCGGTGTTGTAAGAAGAGTGGACGAGCTGGGCCGCATCGTCATTCCTATTGAGTTAAGACGCACTATGGGAATAGAAGAGAAAGATGCGTTGGAAATCTATGTTGACAGCGAAAAGATAATATTAAAGAAATACGAACCGGCTTGCATCTTCTGCGGTAATGCCGAAGATGTAGCTATTTACAAAGGTAAAAATATGTGCAAAAGCTGTCTAACTGAACTGGCCAAACAAATCGTCTAGTTCTAAATCAATCTATTGAGGGCTGTTCCAATAATTGTTTATAAATTGTCGATTTTTTGACCTTATACTCCCGGGCTTTCATTTTGAGGGCCTCTTTTTTTTCTATGCCACTATTTATTAAATCCAAGGTCTCCTGCATAATCTGCTCCATATCGACGGGCCCTGACTGCGCCTCCTGAATAGGGATAACTAGACATATTTCCCCGCGGGGTGGATTGCCCTGATAATAATTTTTCACTTCCGTGACTGTGCCCTGGCGAGCTTCCTGGTGTATCTTGGTAAGCTCCCGAAATACCGCTATTGGCTGTTCCTCGCCCATAATTACAGCAATCTCTTCCAGGGTAGCGATTAGTCGATGAGGCGCTTCATATATCACAACTGTCCGCAGCTGCTTTTGGAAGCTACCCAGCATTTCCTGTCTTTTTCCTTTTTTAGTCGGCAGAAATCCTATAAAGACGAAGGAGGAACTATCCAGGCCGGATATTGCCAGCGCGGCAGTGCAGGCTGACGGCCCGGGAATGACTTCGATTTCTATTCCTGCCGCTATAGCTTTGCGGATTAATCCCTCTCCGGGATCAGATATGGTGGGCATACCTGCATCTGAAACCAGTGCTATGCTGCTGCCATTGCTCAGTTCATCCAGAATATATTGTTCCTTCTTAGGACTGCTGTGCTCATGGTAACTGAGCAGTCGGTTTTTAATTTTATAGCGATTTAATAGTTTGATTGTGTGGCGCGTGTCTTCACAGGCAATTATGTCAACCCGGCGCAGAGTTTTTAATAATCTGATACTGGCATCTTCCAGATTACCAATGGGCGTCCCGCATACATATAGTTTTCCACTCATTTATTTACCTCCATAAAGCCGTTTGATCTCTTCGCTATATTCTCCCGGTTTTTGGTAAATTATGAACGGGGCAAGAATACTCAATCTTCCCGGTCGGTTTTTTATCCCTTCCAACAAAAACAGCGATGCTTTGCTGCCTTTAAAGGAGTGAATCATGCGCAGCTTTTTCAGAAATAGTTTATGGCGTCGGAAAGTTTCCATCGCCTCCTCCAGGCGCTCGGCGCGCTGAATAATAACCATTTTGCCTCTCTCTACCAGCAGATATGCTCCTCTATCCACTAATTCTTCTAGATTCAGGTTTAACTCGTGCCGGGCAACGGCCTCTTCTATATTGCTGCTCAGATGACCCTCACCCTTTTTCCAAAAAGGGGGGTTGCTCAAGACTAGCTCAGCACTCCCCCCCGCTAAGGTTTTGTCAATTTCTTTTATGTCCGCCTGAATAATATTTATTCGGTGTTCCAACCCATTCAAATGGATACTTCGCTGGGCTCTCTCCACCATGGCAGGCTGGATTTCAATTCCCGTTATATGCAAGTCAGGTGCTCGAACCGCCAACAGCAACGGAATAACGCCGCTGCCGGTACCCAAATCAATTATGTGGCTTACCCCAGTGAGTTCCGGGAAGTGCGCAAGCAATACGGAGTCCAAGGAAAAGCGATAACCGTGAACGGCCTGGATAATTTTCATATCACCCAGGATTAGTTCATCAAGGGTTTCATTATCATTTAAAACTTGTCTCCTATCAGCCACAAAATTACTCCTTATTCATAAATGCTATACAGAAAATACATCCATCCTGGCGCGGTTCACCATATGCCACCGGGCAGACATGGTAGCCTTCATTATATATCCTGCCTAGCTGATCGTACCCCTCACCCTGCAGTTTGATCATCTCGCAATCCTGCCGCCTTACTTGCGGCGGGGGTGGAGGAACCGCCTCTTTTTCTAAACGGGTTACCCTCTCTTTAAGGTCACCCAGCTCAAGAATCAATTCCCGAATCAATACCTTCAATTCTTGTACCTTTTTTTCCATTTCTTGCTCCCTCCGGCTTCTTGCCATCATACATCTCCGACTCGTATTTGAGGCAGCACATTAAACGTCCACAAATGCCGGATATTTTGGTAGGATTGAGGGAAAGTCGCTGCTCTTTAGCCATTTTGATGGAAACCGGTGCGAATTCCCCCAGGAAATTATTACAGCACAAGATTCGGCCGCAGGTTCCGATCCCCCCCAGCATCTTAGCCTCATCTCTTACACCAATCTGCCGGAGTTCAATCCGCGTCTTGAAAATTGACGCCAGATCCTTAACCAGTTCACGAAAATCGACTCTGCTCTCGGCGGTAAAGTAAAATATTATTTTGCCCATATCAAAAGTGTACTCCACGTCTATTAACCGCATGGGAAGATTGTGGCTCCTAACTTTTTCACGGCATATTTCCAAGGCCTGAGCTTCTTTCTCTTTGTTCTGCCGGTAAATCTTCGTATCTTCTTCATTAGCCTGACGGCTTACCTTCTTGAGCGGCAGAACCAATTGATCTTCACTCATATCACGTTTGCTTATGGCTACTTCACCATATTCCACGCCGCGAACCGTTTCCACAATAACCGCGTCACCCACGTGCAGGTCCAAATCGGCACTATCAAAATAATATATTTTACCGGCGGCTTTAAATCTAACCCCTACTACCACTGCCAAAGATATAACCTCCTCTAGCGTTGTATAAATCTATATCGACCATTCACTATTTTGTATTGGATTTCATCTACCTTCTGCCTGTCCTTTCCTATTTTAATGCATCCTGAAGCTGATAGGAAATATTAATGCTGAGCAGCAGGGAACTTACCGGACCGCGATATTGTTTCCTCAATTCATCTATTTGCATTAGAGCACACTTTACTCGTTCCGGGTCCAACTGCTTAAACTTTTCATACATTGGCTGGTTGCTTTCTACTACCAAAAGTTCCGACTTACCGGTCGCCTGGAAAATATAAATGTCTCGCAGAAGTGCTGTCAATAGGCCTGCCAGCATAGCTGGTTTTTGTTCTATCTGTTCAGCACATTTGAATATTTCAATGTCGCCTCCGCCATACAGATCTGTAACTATGGTACGGGCTGTATCCCACAACTCCTCAAGGCCTTCTTCCTCCGCCAACTGGACTGCCGCAGCAATGCTGCCCTGCCCCAAACGAGCCAGGTGGTTTGCCCGTTCGGCCTCAATCCCCCGCTCCAGCAGACTATCACGTACCGTCGCCTCGGCCGCCGGTGAAAATCTAATTAGTTGGCAGCGTGACACGATAGTCTCCATCAAGTTTTGTTCATCCGTTACCAGTATTAAAACGGCATGCCCGGGCGGCTCTTCCAGGGTTTTTAAGAGCGCATTAGCCGCAGGCAGACTCAAAAGATGCGCCTCGTTAATAACAACCACCCGGCGAGAGGCGCGGTATGGTTTCAATGCCAGCCAGGGCTCCATCTCACGATTGATCTGCTCGATGCCTATTAAGGCTTTATTCTCTATCCTGGCGATATTCATGAAATCAGGGTGGGCCTTTTCGCTTAGATAGACTTCCCCCTCAGGATCTGCAGCCAGGATAATCGCCTGGGCAAAAGCCCCGGCGGTAGTTTTTTTGCCTACTCCGGCCGGACCCACAAAAAGGTAAGCATGGTTTATCTTATTCGTTTCCAGTGCCCGGCGGAGTACCTGCAAGGCCCGCTCCTGTCCTATGATCCCTTTAAAGTGATCCATCTTACCATCCTTATATCATTAGGTATTTGGGACATGGGGACAGGTCCGCTGTCCCACTCAGTAGGTTTAAGTAAGTGGGACAGCGGACCTGTCCCCATGTCCCTTTTAAAGTTTAGCCTCGATATGTTTCATCGCTTCGTGCACAAGTTCCTCGGGAGTTAAGCGGGCATCCAGCAGTTTGATGCGTCCAGCTTCCTTGGCACGAAGTTTCAAGTATCCGTCCCGGATACGCTCCTGAAACTCCAGACCTTCTTGCTCTAAGCGATCCGGTATATCCTGGATTCGCCTATTTTGCCCCTCCATCGGATCAATATCCAACAATAAGGTCACGTCAGGCTTCAAACCCCCGGTGCATATCCGGTTCAAATCTTCCAGAAATTCCAAATCCAATCCCCGGCCATAACCTTGATAGGCAATCGTAGAATCAAGATACCTATCTGCTATGATTATCTTACCCTGAGCCAGAGCGGGCCTAATTACCTCCTCCACTAGCTGACTGCGGGCAGCCGCATAGAGCATGGCTTCGGTTTTTCCTATTATACCATCATTCCGTACATCCAGGAGCATGTCCCTTATCTTTTCAGAGATAACCGTCCCTCCCGGCTCCCTAATTCCAAGCACCTGGTACTTACTACCCATAAGAGCCAGCAAATTTTCCTTTAATGTAGTCTTCCCACAACCGTCAATTCCTTCCAGACTAATGAATACTCCTCTAGTCAACATGGCGTTCACTCTACTTCCTATACTATTACTTTAATATGTTCTAAATCTGGTTCATCGGGCCCTTGAATAGGGGCGCCAATTGTTTGTAAGTATTGAAGATAATCCCCTACCTCATCGGTTATGAGCTCTCCCGGTATCAAACAGGGTATTCCGGGTGGATAGGCGGCCACCAACTCTCCTGCCACATGATTCCGACATTCTGCCAATTTGACTTTTTGGGTGGTCGCAAAAAATGCTTGTCGGGGGCTTAGAATAATGGGCGTTGAGGGTGGCAGGCAGACCTGCTTCGGCTCTTTACCAAACGCAGGATAGCGGCTGGCCACGTCTTTTAAGGCCCAGTAGAATTGCTCCCAGTCCGCCCGTTCATGGAGAAGAGAAAACATAGCCAGGATTAAATTCTGGTCTGCCATTTCCACCTGAATATGATATTCTTCCCTTAATAGTCTTCCCAGTTGATAACCGGTCAGGCTGAGCCCCTGAACCCCTACCAAGACCTTTAAAGGGTCTACTGCTCTTATCCCGGCAATATTTAGTAATTCATCGCCATAACACCGTATCCCCTTGAGCTCATTCAACTTGGTTTTGAATTCGCGAGAATACTCCAGGGAGCATTCCAGATAACCATATCCCTCACGCTCCATGAAATCGCGGGCTAAATCAATCGATGCCATGAGCGGGTATGATGGACTAGTCGTTGTTAAAATGTTATAGGCTGCCAATAAGCGGCCATAGTTTGGAAAGTCTCTTCCCAGATGAAGGCAGGCTCCCTGGGTCAAAACTGGCCAGGTTTTATGCAGCCCGTTTACCGTGGCAGCGGCTCCATCTATTAATGCCGGAGTTGGATAGAGCGGGTGAAAGGGAAAATGGGCTCCATGGGCTTCATCTACCATTAGTATTTTTCCCCATCTATTAGCTGCAGCGGCAATCCCGGCTATATCACAGCAGGTTCCATAATAGCTGGGACTGGTAACAAATATGGCCTCAACATCATTGTGCAGATGCAGCAGGTCTTCAATCTCTTCCGTCCTAACACCGAGGGCAATTCCTAGTTCGGGCTGCATTTCGCAGGGTATGTATACGGGCATGACGCCAGATAAGACCATCCCCCCAAAAAATGAGCGATGGGCGTTCCTGGGTACAATTATACGATCATTATTATTAAAACTCATAAACAGAGCCTGAATACCAGAAGTTGCTCCATTAAGCAGGAACAAACTTTCAGCCGCACCACAAGCTGACGCCAGCCTTTGCTGTGCCGCTGCGATTACCCCTTGGGCTAGATGTAAATCATCTAATCCAGTAACTTCAGTGATATCCAGGGCAGCTACCGCTTCCAGTTCTGCCGCGAGCAACCCCTTGCCCCCAATATGACCAGGCATGTGCAGGCGCAATCCTTTTTCTTCCATATATATCTTCAGCGCACTATAGATAGGCGTATGGTTTGACAATCTGCTTATTCCTTCCTAAGGTACAACTACTGCTTTAATTGTATATTAAATATGCACATCTCGTAATAAAAAAAGCGCTTCTGCGCTTATTTTAATATCTGTTTGATTTTCTCTAGGATTATATGGTATTTTATCGACCCCACATCACTCTGAATTAATTGCTGCTCGCACGGTGTACAAATAAAAGCTTTTTTGACCCTTATACCACCGCGTATGCCACCGCTAGGAACCTGCTCGCACATTATGCAGCGGGGTAACAAGACTCCTCGGTGCGCTTCACGCTCAATCATTGGTACAGACGCATTGCTCATTTTCCGCCAGCCAACTTTCCTTTTATTTTTAGTATTGCCCCTTTTTCTGGTAATACTCCCCAATCGGAGTTAATCGCGTACCTTAAACTATTCAAATTATTATCATTTGGTTACTAACTCGATACTCCACTTGATAAGAAGTTGAAAAATTTAACCTCTGTCTTTGGGCAAGCTATATTATACTTATCATGAGAGGTGAGTTTATGTTGAAAAGGATCGCCGAAGATATTGCCGCCGCCGGAGGCAGAGCCTTCTATGTAGGTGGATATGTCCGCAATCAACTGATGAACATCGCGCCTGAAGATGGCGAAGATATTGACATAGAGGTCTATTTTCTCAGCATTGAGGAACTTCAATCCCTATTATCTCGATATGGAACCACCCGGTTGGTCGGCAAGTCCTTTCCGGTTATTAAAATCAGCGGCCACCAGGAATGGGATTTTACGGTGCCGGTAAAACCGGATATTTCTTTCGCTGGTGCCTGTGCTAGACGAGATTTTACGATTAACTCTATGATGATGGATGTTTTAAGCGGGGAAATAAATGATTTCTACGGGGGAAGAAAAGATATAGACAACCATATTATCAAACACACAACCCCTGGTGTATTCATTCAGGATCCGCTGCGGGTCTACCGGGCAATTCAATTTGCGGCTCGCTTCATGTTTACTATCCATCCAGAAACAATTGAACTAATGATACAGACGGATTTAAGGGACGTTAACCGCGAAAGAATATACGAGGAATTAAAAAAACTCCTCATGTTATCACCAGAGCCATCCATTGGACTGCGCTATTTACAGAAAACCGGTGTGTTGGAGCGAATGCACCCTTTACTTTTTAAGCTAATAGATTGTGAACAGTCGCCCCAGCACCATCCTGAAGGTGATGTCTGGGAGCATACCCTCTTGGTAGTAGACCAGGCCGCTCGATTGAAAGCCAGTTCATCAAATCCTGAGGCTCTGATGGTGGCCGCCCTATTACATGATATAGGCAAACCCGGGACTACCCAAGTAACAGGGGATAAAATCACAACCTATGGACATGATGTACTGGGGGAAAAGCTGGTCCGCTCTTTTCTACAGGAATTAACTCACAACCTGACCTTAATTAATGCAGTAGCAGTACTGACCAGAGAACATATGCATCCGATTTTGCTTTATAAGGACCGGCAGCATGTTACTGATAAGGCCATAAGAAAACTAGTAGACCGGGTAAACTTGAATGAATTACTTTTGATGGCGGAAGCTGACTTGATGGGTAGAAATGTGGAGAGAGACTTCGATGTTATTAGGAAGTGGTTTATGGATAAAGTCTTCCGTCTGGGACTTGATCCGGATAAAAGAATCGAGCCCCTGGTTCAGGGTCGAGACCTTTTGAAAATAGGGTTAGAGCCCGGACCTGCTTATACCAGGACTCTTGCTGATGCCTTTGAACTGCAGCTGGAAGGTAAAACTAAAGAAGCAATTTTGGAACAAATTCAGCATCACCAACTCAAATAATAGCCTCCTATTAACTTGTCATATCTATTCATAATAGGGCGGTTCTCCTTGTTACGCCGAAATGCGCATTGGGAGAACCGCCCCTTTTCATCTTTAAATATTACATCCCGAGGTTCATTCGTAATGTTACACTTTTTGATGTAAAGCATGCTTGACATATTTTAATTTATTGCATAGAATCAATGTAAAGCTCCCTTGACATTTGGAGGTGAATTAATTGGAAAATCGACTGCGCGAATTGCGGGAGCAAAATGGTCTTACCCAGGAAGATCTGGCAGTTAGAGCAAATGTATCCCGCCAGACTATTATTTCTTTGGAAAAGGGTAAGTACAACCCTTCTATTTTTTTAGCTTATAGACTGGCCCAGGTATTTCATTTGCCCATTGAAGCAGTATTCGTTTTTGAAGCAGGAGAGGAGTAATTGTAATGAAAATTAAAAATCGTGATTTCCTACGTTATATTATGTTGTTCTTATTATTCAGCATTGGTATCTGGCAGAACTTAAGCGGTAATATCTCCTACGGCAGCGGTTTAATGGGAGGAGCCATCGGCGTTTTTATCGCTCTTACCTTTAAACAAAGGAAAATGAGACAAATGGAGGCGCAAGGCCTGAATACCTATGATGAAAGAGCATGGTTCATAGCCGGTAGAGCCGCCTATTTCACCTATTTAACTTTTGCCCTGGGAAGTGCTTTTGTTGTCTTGATTGGATCCATCTGGGGCCCGCCGGTTCTGGTAAACCCCTATAATTTTCTGGGCATATGTTTGAGCCTATTGGTATTGCTCTACATTTGCTTCTATTATTATTTCAATCGAAAAATGTAACCCAGCCCCTAACCCTTATACTGATACATTTTGAGCAACCCATTGAGGTTATTGCTTACCATTAAAACTGGATTATATAATCCATCGAAAGCGAGGTTTTAATATGAATGTTAATAAGTACATTAAGAGACAGGCTTGGGGTTATTCTGTGATGCTTATAATTGGTATAGCGGCATTGTTTATTGGTTATATTCTAAAATATGAAACTCAAGTAATGAGCGGGATTGTCTTTGGTTTTCTCCCGGTAGGTATTGGTGGCCTATTAATAATGCTCTATTCCCGTAGTAATCCCAAAATGCAGCGCAACATTGAAATGGAAGCTGATGAAAGGAATGTGTTTATTAGAGATAAAACTGGTGCTACTGCCTTCTGGATCACTATGTGGTATGTATTTGCATTAAACCTGTATTCAAATATAGCCAATTTAACACCGTTTCAATTTAGTTTTTCAACCTTGATTTTTATGATAGTAGTATATTTTCTTATCCTATTCATAAATATCGGCAAATACTAGAATACGGTTATAAATGAAAACCGGCCCTTATCGTATAATAAAGCCGGGAAAATGCGCCCATTTCGGCTTTAATTCTTTCATATAGTACGATTGAGAACCGTTTATCTGCGCTTTCCTTGAGCAGATCGCGAATTTCCGTCAGCAATACCTCTTCCTTTTAGTCATAATCTCCATACAACCCTCCCGTTATGGGTTGACATATGTTTATTAATTTCTTATAGTATTTGGAAGCTAATCGAAAGGGGTGCTATGGATGGAGAACGAAAATAAGGTGTTAGCTGTTTTTAAGCAAGAGGCTAAACCTCTGAGTTCGAAAGAAGTCGCAGAGTTGTCCGGGATTGATAAAAAAGATGTCGACAAAATCATTAAGAAACTTAAGGATAGCGACAAACTAGATTCCCCCAAGAGATGCTATTACCAGATTAAATAAAAATAAGGGCATCGTTAGACCGCTACTCTCTCCATATCCACGCAATAATTTTATCATCACATTGTTGTATACATAAATTTATCGTCCAAAAGCTTTCATATTTATCTATAATATATTTTAATTACTAATAAAGATTGTGGCTTCTGCCCACAGCCAATATTTCGATTTAACAGTATTTATTGAGGAGTTGACTACGTAATGGAAGAAATCAGTATCCAGAGAAATCAAAATCCCAAGCCCAAACCTGATCAATCCGCGCTCGGATTTGGACAACTCTTTACTGATCACATGTTTGTGATGGATTACGAAGAGGGAAAAGGCTGGCATAGTCCACGAATTGTCCCATATGGGCCTATGGCACTAGATCCTTCGGTAATGGTCGTACACTATGGCCAGGCTACCTTTGAAGGTATGAAGGCTTATCGAACTGCAGACAAGAAGATCCTGCTTTTCCGTCCTTATGCCAACATGGAACGGATGAATATCTCCAATGAACGTCTCTGTATACCCGCTCTTGACGTTGAATTTGCAGTTTTCGCCATAAAGAAACTGGTGGAAGTTGAAGAAGATTGGATTCCTGAGGCTGAGGGTACATCCCTCTATATCCGTCCCTTTATTTTTGCCACCGATCCTTATTTAGGCGTGAGACCGTCACATACTTACAGTTTTATGGTGATACTTTCACCAGTAGGAGCATATTATCCCGAAGGCATTGATCCAGTTAAAATATTTGTAGAAGAAACATATGTCCGTGCGGTAAAAGGCGGTTTAGGATTTACTAAGACACCGGGCAATTATGCTGCCAGCATTAAAGCTCAAGAAGTTGCCAAAGAAAAGGGTTACACCCAGGTTTTATGGTTGGATGGAATTGAGAATAAATATGTTGAAGAAGTTGGGACTATGAACGTGTTCTTCAAAATAAATGGTGTGGTCATCACTCCAGCTCTGGAGGGAAGTATTCTTGCCGGGATAACCAGGGATTCCACCATCAAACTTCTCAAGCACTGGGGAGTTCCTGTCGAAGAGAGAAAAATCAGCATCCAAGAGATATATGAAGCGCATGCCCAAGGTAAACTTGATGAAGCCTTCGGAACAGGGACCGCCGCAGTAATATCTCCCATAGGCGAATTGAACTATAAGGGGCAGATAATATCGATCAACAATGGTGAGATCGGTGAAACATCTGCCAAGATTTACGACACGATGACCGGTATACAAAATGGTGTGCTTGAAGACACGTTTGGCTGGACATCTAGGGTAAAATAGTCAGGTTATTAATTGTCAGAAATACAACGGATCTGATATTGTACTGTGAAAGTATAACATCAGATCCGTTCTGTTTCCTAAGCCATTTCTTTGGTTAGTTCTGTTCAAGACCCTCTCTATACGCGATTTTATTAATCAGGTCTATTCGATCAACATAAAAACTCATTCCTTCAAATCCAAAGCAGGTTATAGATTGGATTTCAATCTCGATTATTTGCATACCCTCGAATCTAGAGAAAATATCAAAGTACTTGGATTGCTTGGCCTGATAGAGTTGTGCATAATTAGTATTATTTTTGTCCGATACACCGCCCTTTATTGATGCGATCCCCTCTATTTGAAAATTATTGTAGCATAAGGCAACCCTTGGATTGATCCGCATTTGAGTACACTTTGTATGATGACCCCAGGAAAGAAAAATAACTTTTGATCCATAACATGCGGTTGATACTACTCTGGAAGTCACCCGATTTTCGCTACAAGTTGACAACACCATCTCGGTTACATCTTCCAACATCTTATACTTTTCATTAATAATCTCTTCAAAATTGAATTCCTTCATACCTTTCATTTTTTCACTACTCCTTTACATTTATTTACTCTTATTGACCTATATGGTTTATTTTTGTAATGTCTAATATAATAATAATTGGCGTTCCCGTAATAGTAAATTACGCATATTAATATGACTATGTCATATTAAACCGACTATTAGATATTAGGAGGATATAATAGATGGCTAACGGCGAGGAAAAAAACTACATATGCCCTGTATCTGCAATGCAAAATATTCTGACGGGAAAGTGGAAGTTGTCAATTCTATGGATTCTGGGCAGAAAAACGACAAGATTTGGTGAACTGCAAAGATTGATTCCCAATGTGTCGCGTGGGGTTCTAACTCAGCAATTAAAAGAGCTTGAACATCATAAAATTGTACACAGAGAGGTATATAATGAAGTCCCGCCAAGAGTTGAATACTCCTTGACAGAAATCGGAAGAGGCTTCATTCCTGTAATGATGAATATTATGGAATGGGGAGTTGGATTTATCAAGGAAATCTCGGATTGTGATATGGATATCTGTATTTCCAGTAAATTTAATTGTAACAGGTGCTATGAAATGTTACTATCGGGAGAATTTAAACAACACAGTTAATGTCATCTGCTGTATTACATACCTACATTTCTTCGAGTCCATCTCAACACCTAGGCAAGTTCGAGTACGTTTTTAAAATGGTAAACGAGACGCCGTTCACCAACAGCTGTGGGATACCATAGACGAAAAGAGCTCCTCATTATGAGGAGCTCTTTTAAAAATTAAATCCTGGCGACGTCCTACTCTCCCACAGAGAACTGCAGTACCATTGGCGCTGGAGAGCTTAACTGCCGTGTTCGGGATGGGAACGGGTGTAGCCTCTCCGCTATAGTCACCAGGAAATTTGATTACATATTTAGTTATGTATCCGCGATCTTAAAGATCTTTCCGCCCTACCCTTCGGTCGGGCATCTGATATCGTGGTATTTCATTCTTCGTTTGACTCAGATGAAACACACAAGATCTCTGAAAACTGCACAAGAATAATAGAAGTAGGAAGTATTTGGGTTCTCTACGAGAAATCATAATTAGGTCAAGCCCTCGATCTATTAGTACCGGTCAGCTTAATGCATCACTGCACTTACACATCCGGCCTATCAACCACCTGGTCTTGATGGGATCTTACCCCCGTCACTTACGTGCGGGGTGGGAGAACTCATCTTAAGGTTGGCTTCGCGCTTAGATGCTTTCAGCGCTTATCCTTTCCATACATAGCTACCCAGCGGTGCCTCTGGCGAGACAACTGGTACACCAGCGGTATGTCCATCCCGGTCCTCTCGTACTAGGGACAGCTCCTCTCAATTCTCCTGCGCCTGCGATGGATAGGGACCGAACTGTCTCACGACGTTCTGAACCCAGCTCACGTACCACTTTAATGGGCGAACAGCCCAACCCTTGGGACCTTCTCCAGCCCCAGGATGTGATGAGCCGACATCGAGGTGCCAAACCTCCCCGTCGATGTGAACTCTTGGGGGAGATAAGCCTGTTATCCCCGGGGTAGCTTTTATCCGATGAGCGACGGCCCTTCCACTCGGAACCGCCGGATCACTAAGCCCGACTTTCGTCCCTGCTCGAGATGTCTCTCTCGCAGTCAAGCTCCCTTATGCCTTTACACTCTTCGCGCGATTTCCATCCGCGCTGAGGGAACCTTTGGGCGCCTCTGTTACTCTTTCGGAGGCGACCGCCCCAGTCAAACTGCCCGCCAGACACTGTCCCTACACCGGATCACGGTGCCAGGTTAGAACTCCAGTAGTTCAAGAGTGGTATCCCAACGGTGACTCCAGCAAGCCTTGCGACCTACCTTCTCTGTCTCCCACCTATTCTGTACATGAACTACCAAAATCCAATATCAAGCTGCAGTAAAGCTCCACGGGGTCTTTCTGTCCTATCGCAGGTAACCGGCATCTTCACCGGTATTACAATTTCACCGAGCCCCTCGTCGAGACAGCGCCCAGATCGTTACGCCTTTCGTGCGGGTCTGAACTTACCAGACAAGGAATTTCGC
Source organism: Syntrophomonadaceae bacterium (assembly GCA_963665865.2). Taxonomy (GTDB): domain Bacteria; phylum Bacillota; class Syntrophomonadia; order Syntrophomonadales; family Syntrophomonadaceae; genus PHAA01. The sequence continues at coordinate 3,457,993 of CAXXWF010000001.1, forward strand.
TACCTTAGGACCGTTATAGTTACGGCCGCCGTTCACTGGGGCTTCGGTTCATAGCTTCGCTTGCGCTAACCATTCCCCTTAACCTTCCAGCACCGGGCAGGCGTCAGCCTCTATACATCATCTTTCGATTTAGCAGAGACCTGTGTTTTTGGTAAACAGTCGCCTGGGCCTGATCACTGCGGCTCTCTCACGCTCATATCAGTAAATAATAATCACGTTAATAGAGCACCCCTTCTCCCGAAGTTACGGGGTTATTTTGCCGAGTTCCTTAACGAGGGTTCTCTCGCGCGCCTTAGGATTCTCTCCTCACCTACCTGTGTCGGTTTGCGGTACGGGCACCTTTATCCTTGCTAGAGGCTTTTCTTGGCAGTTTGGAATCAATGACTTCGGTACTTCGCTTCCCTCCCCATCACACCTCAGAGTTGATGCCAGGCGGATTTGCCTACCTGACCCCCTACGTGCTTGGACGCACTCTTCCATTCGTGCGCTTCACCTATCCTCCTGCGTCACCCCATTGCTCAAACGGCTACTTGGTGGCACTGGAATTTCAACCAGTTGTCCATCCCCTACGCCTTTAGGCCTCGGGTTAGGTCCCGGCTTACCCTGGGCGGACGAGCCTTCCCCAGGAAACCTCAGGTTTACGGCGGGCGGGATTCTCACCCGCCTTCTCGCTTACTCATGCCAGCATTCTCACTTCTTAACAGTCCACTACTCCTTACGGTATAGCTTCTACCCGTTAAGAACGCTCCCCTACCATCATATATTTAAATATAATCCGCGGCTTCGGTACTATGCTTAGCCCCGTTGAATCTTCGGCGCAGGGCCACTTGACCAGTGAGCTATTACGCACTCTTTAAATGGTGGCTGCTTCTAAGCCAACATCCTGGCTGTCTGTGCAACCCTACATCCTTTCCCACTTAGCATAGATTTTGGGACCTTAGACGGCGGTCTGGGCTGTTTCCCTCTCGACAATGGACCTTATTACCCACTGTCTGACTGCTATTTTAAGCCTTATGGTATTCGGAGTTTGGGATGGTTCGGTAACCGGGTAAGGCCCCTAGCCTAACCAGTGCTCTACCCCCATAAGGTATTTAAATAACGCTAGCCCTAAAGCTATTTCGGGGAGAACCAGCTATCTCTGGGTTCGATTGGCATTTCACCCCTATCCACAACTCATCCAAGCACTTTTCAACGTACCCTGGTTCGGGCCTCCATCTCGTGTTACCGAGACTTCACCCTGGTCATGGATAGATCACCCAGTTTCGGGTCTATAGCAACAAACTTATCGCCCTTTTCAGACTCGCTTTCGCTTCGGCTCCGTCCTTTCCGAACTTAACCTTGCTTGCTACCATAACTCGCTGGCCCATTCTACAAAAGGTACGCAGTCACACGTTTTAATCGTGCTCCTACTGTTTGTAAGCATACGGTTTCAGGTTCTATTTCACTCCCCTCCCGGGGTTCTTTTCACCTTTCCCTCACGGTACTATACGCTATCGGTTACCAGGTAGTGTTTAGCCTTGGAAGGTGGTCCTCCCTGCTTCCCACCGGGTTCCACGTGTCCGGCGGTACTCGGGGTTAGTACTTAGAGCTAGCTGCTTTTCGACTACGAGGCTTTCACTCTCTGTGACTGATCTTTCCAGATCCATTCGTCTAAACAACTAGTTTTTGACTCTATGATGACTAAGCAGTGTCATCCTGTACGCCCCACAACCCCAGCAATGCAACGCCTGCATGCTTACACATTACTGGTTTGGGCTCTTCCCGTTTCGCTCGCCGCTACTTCGGGAATCACAATTGTTTTCTTTTCCTCCGGCTACTAAGATGTTTCAGTTCGCCGGGTCTGGCTTCTCTTACCCTATATATTCAGGTAAGGATAACAGGGGTTCGCCCCTGCTAGGTTTCCCCATTCGGACATCTACGGATCTATGCTCGCTTGCAGCTCCCCGTAGCATTTCGTCGCTGGCCACGTCCTTCTTCGCCTCCTGGTACCAAGGCATCCACCATACGCCCTTTGTATCTTGACCTATTTTATTGGTAATAACACACCCTCATGTGTTATTACCTTTTTCCTCGCGAGAGAACTTTCCTCTAGTTACTCCTTAATCAGCCTTACGCTTCTTTTTCGAGTCTCTAGTGAATTGTTCCTACTTCGTTATTCTTATCTTGTGCAGTTTTCAAAGATCTTTCTGAGCCCGTAGGCCAAAAAAATAACATTACTATATATAAAACGAACAAGAGAAAGAGAAGAGATCGACCGATAGGAATTTAGATATGTCGGTCAGACATATCAATTCTCCTTAGAAAGGAGGTGATCCATCCGCACCTTCCGGTACGGATACCTTGTTACGACTTCACCCCAATTACCAACCCCACCTTCGACAGCTGCCTCTATTACTAGTTAGCTCACTGGCTTCGGGTGTTGCCGACTTTCGTGGTGTGACGGGCGGTGTGTACAAGGCCCGGGAACGCATTCACCGCGACATGCTGATTCGCGATTACTAGCGATTCCGACTTCATGGAGTCGAGTTGCAGACTCCAATCCGAACTGAGAATGGCTTTTTGAGATTCGCTCCACGTCACCGTCTTGCTGCTCTCTGTACCATCCATTGTAGCACGTGTGTAGCCCAGGTCATAAAGGGCATGATGATTTGACGTCATCCCCACCTTCCTCCGGCTTGTCACCGGCAGTCCCATTAGAGTGCTCAGCATTACCTGTTAGCAACTAATAGCAAGGGTTGCGCTCGTTGCGGGACTTAACCCAACATCTCACGACACGAGCTGACGACAACCATGCACCACCTGTCTCAAAGCTCCCGAAGGCACTCCCATCTTTCGATGAGATTCTTTGGATGTCAAGACCTGGTAAGGTTCTTCGCGTTGCATCGAATTAAACCACATGCTCCACCGCTTGTGCGGGCCCCCGTCAATTCCTTTGAGTTTCAGCCTTGCGACCGTACTCCCCAGGCGGGATACTTATTGCGTTAGCTGCGGCACGGAAGGGGTCGATACCTCCCACACCTAGTATCCATCGTTTACGGCGTGGACTACCAGGGTATCTAATCCTGTTTGCTACCCACGCTTTCGCACCTCAGCGTCAGGGTCAGTCCAGGCAGTCGCCTTCGCCACTGGTATTCCTCCTGATTTCTACGCATTTCACCGCTACACCAGGAATTCTACTGCCCTCTCCTGCCCTCAAGGGACCCAGTTTCAAGTGCCACCCCGGGGTTGAGCCCCGGTCTTTCACACCTGACTTAAGTCTCCGCCTACGTGCTCTTTACGCCCAGTAATTCCGGACAACGCTCGCCCCCTACGTCTTACCGCGGCTGCTGGCACGTAGTTAGCCGGGGCTTCCTCTTAGGGTACCGTCATTTACAGGACATATTACTCCCTGTAACATTCGTCCCCTAAAACAGAGCTTTACAACCCTAAGGCCTTCATCGCTCACGCGGCGTCGCTGCGTCAGGGTTTCCCCCATTGCGCAATATTCCCCACTGCTGCCTCCCGTAGGAGTCTGGGCCGTGTCTCAGTCCCAGTGTGGCCGTTCACCCTCTCAGGCCGGCTACTGATCGTCGCCTTGGTAGGCCGTTGCCCCACCAACTAGCTAATCAGACGCGGGCTCATCCATAAGCGGAAGCATATTCAGAGGCCTCCTTTACTGATTGCTCAGCATATGCGGTATTAGCAGTCGTTTCCAACTGTTGTCCCCCACTTATGGGCAGATTACCCACGCGTTACTCACCCGTCCGCCACTAAGATATTAAATCGCAAGCTTCATTAATATCTCCGTTCGACTTGCATGTGTTAGGCACGCCGCCAGCGTTCGTCCTGAGCCAGGATCAAACTCTCCAATAAATATTAATATAGTGACTTCCCCTTGTTACGGGACATTCCTCCTGGGAGGTGTGTCCCAATACCTTAGTGTCTGCCCCCATACTTTTTTCTTCATCGGAGCCTTGATGGCTCTAATAAAAGTTCTCGCTGGACCGTTGATTTCTTAAAATCAACTTTTTTCGCACTTCTCTTTTCTCTTTGTTCAGTTTTATCAAGATCATCGCCCCGGTTTCCCGGAACTTCGCTCTCTCACTTCCGTGTTGCGCGCAAGAACTATAATATCATGGCCCTTTTCTTATGTCAAGGAATTTTGGACTCTTTTTTAATAAAAATTATACGGTTCTCTTTTTGGCTTTTTTTTCAATATAAATAGCACAGTCCGGACATACCATTTCACATATACTACAGGCAATGCAGCTGTCTTCGTCCTTTGGTTTTACTGTAGGGGTACCATAAACTCCTAGTTTGTCTGACCAGACCAGGACCTGGTTAGGACACTTTTCCTTGCAGAGCCCGCAGCCTTTGCAGTAATAAGGGAAGATATGAAAATTAGCTTTATCCATCTCAAATGATATAACTTCCTTCTCAGGCATTCTGAGCCACCCCTTCCTGCAATGCTTTTTCAGCCATCTGCCGGCCGATTTCCAAAGCCCTAAAGTTCAAATCCCGCAAGTCGGGATTCTTTTCAAATTTATAACCCAGTTTATGTTCTAAGGCGGCCTTGGCAGCTTCAAAACTAACAATGCCGCTTAACCCTATTACGAAGCCCATGATAATAATGTTAAATACACGGGGCTGCAATTCTATATTGGCCGTCTCTACAGCTGGTATAGCGATGATCTTCTTTGCTGCTTGCGGCAGTTCATCCGGCTCCAGTTTAAAACTGGAATCATAAACAAATAGGGTCTCCGGACCAGAGTATCCCAGCATTCTGACCACCGCCCGTTCGCTCAGAGCCACCACTATATCGGCTTTTTGAAACTTAGGGGCACCTATTCTAACATCGCTGAACTGTATAAAAGCAATCGATACCCCACCCCTCTGCTCCAAACCAAAGTTGGGTATATATAAAGCCTGTTGGTTGTTTTCATAGGCAGCTTCTGCCATGATCTCAGCTATGGATTGCACTCCCTGGCCACCTTCACCGGCGAGTGCAATTCTTATTAATGACATTATTTATCCCCCTTTCCCAGCGGATTTTTTAACTCCCCAACCGGGAATTGTTTTTCCATTTCGTCCTCTAGGAAATTCCAGGTTTGGGCAGCATTGGTGCGCCAATTGGTGGGACAGGTTGACAGAGCCTCTACAAATGAGAATCCATTACCTTCTATTTGATTCTTTAGTGCGGTTTTTATATATTTCTTAAGTTGTTTATACTTGGACACCGTTCCTCGGGCGATATAGGCACCTTCCCCTGTTACTGCGGCAAGAAATTCGGGACCCATCATGGGATAACCGGTTAATGCCGGGTCACGTCCATAAGGGGTAGTTTCTGTCTTTTGTCCAGGCAAAGTGGTGGGAGCCATTTGCCCCCCGGTCATCCCATAATTGGTATTATTGACCAGGATCAAGGTTACTTTCTCATTACGTACGGCGGAGTTCAGAAGATGCTGTGAACCGATGGAGTATCCACCGCCATCACCCATGTAACCAACACAGATCAGTTCGGGACGCGATCTCTTGATACCCACCATAACCGGGGTGGTTCTGCCGTGGTGGGTTTGAGTGCTGTCACAGGCAAAGAAGTCCCATGCGAGCAATGAGCAACCTATATCACAGCCAAATATGGTCTGATCCTGAATTTCAAGTTCATCTATAGCTTCTCCTAGTGCTTTTAATACAATTCCATGTCCGCATCCCGGACAGAATTTGTGCGGCTTGGTGGGAAGATACCACGATTTTGGCACTACTGGAGCAATCATTCTTTAACCTCCTTTCCTATAACACGCTTTTTACTTTATTAATGATGTCATAATCTATAATGCCGACTCCCGGCATAAATAGATTCTCGATTTTCACGGTTTCTCCAAATATTTCTTGTTTAGTCAATTTATCTAACTGCCCATATGCCGATTCCGCTATAAGGAGTTTTTTTGCTCCGCTTTTGGCTATCGCCGCACGGAGCTGTTTGCGAGGATAAGGCCTTAAAGTTATGGGTCTAAAGTATCCGGCCTTGATTCCCTGCGCCCTTAGAATTTTGACGGCATCATCGGCTGCCCGGGAGACTATCCCATGCGATACCACAATAATATCGGCATCATCACAATACTTTTCATCATACTCTACGATTTTGTCCTGGATAGACTCATACTCCGCAGCGACTTTCATTACAACTTCATACAATTCTTCTTCGAGACTGTATATGTTGCACAGGTGCTGGGGCTCGCGTCCTGCGCCTATTTTTCCGTCAAACCCGATAAGGGGATAGGGTTTAACCATTTCAATACCTTTGTCTTCCGGATCATACATTTCCAGCGGTTCACGCATTTTAGCCTGGTATCCATCTCCCAGGATAAAAACCGGGAACCTATATGTCCAGGCTGTATTAAAGCCTTTAATTATATAATCATAAATCTCCTGGTGGGTAGCGGTGGAATACACTATTCTCATACCTTCGCCGTTGCCCCCGTAGGTGGTCAGGGTTACTTCTTGCTGTGAATAGACCACCGTACCTGATGACGGCCCTCCCCGCTGTTGAATAATGGCCAACAATGGCAGGCGCATTGCTTCTGCCATGCCAAAAGGTTCCTGCATGAGAACGTTTCCCGGTCCAGCGGTGGCAGTAAATGCCTTCTTGCCGACTTGAACTGAACCACATACTGTAAAGCCAGCCGACAGCTCATCTTCTGTCTGCAGAAAACCGCGCCTGTATTTGGGTGCCAGACGAGTCCAGTAATGCATTATTTCGTTTTGTGGAGTAATCGGATAACCAAACATCATTTCAGCGCCAGCGGCCAGGCATGCCCAGGCTGCCGTTTCATTGCCGGTTACAAAGGATTTCTTTGGTTCACCAATAATTTTTAGCATTAAGTTAACGCACCTCCCAATGGTTTTAAGTATTCTAATTATTTTGGCGCCTGATAGCTACCAAATTGCACCAGGCATATATCTTTTAATATATTTGGCCGGAATGTTCTTCTCATCAAGAGACATCACATCGCGCAAATTTTCATCTATTGCCATGTAAGCGATCGGTATCAGAGCTTCCCGAGCTGCTTCTTGGATTATATTGTTCCCCTTTCTTATGATATCCGGTGTGGTTTCATCCCCCAAATGCGTATTTAGTACGATAGCATCCACCCTGCCTAGATCATTAAGATATTCCTTAATTTTTTCAACAGAGTCGGTCATGGGGCGGGTTGCATTGATTACCGCCAATATCTTTAAATCTGGCGATTCATAGGCCCCTTCTACCAGGTTAAGAGTTTTTGCCCCCTGAACCCCATAACCTATATCAAGTATAATATCACCTTCATTCATAAGCGCCCAACGAGCTCGGGGATTTAACATGGCTCCGGTCTCCCCCAGGCCGAAAGATTGTTCGCGGGCAAAGCTAATGATATTAAGTCCCATCTGCTCCAGGTCTTTTTTCAAAATCCTTAATGTATAAAAAGGCTCTACTATATCAAGGTCCACCAGAATAACCAATCGGCCCTGATTTTTCAGCTCTAGAGCCCTATTAACTGCCATTTCGCTTTTGCCGCTAGCGTATTCGCCTACATAAGCTTCAATATTTCTCCTGGGTCTGTTTACCAAAAATCCTAACACCTCCCCATGTTTAATGGTATTTAAGAAACATGTTATAAGTTTAGCGTTTTTTTGCCGAAGACTTAAGACATTCACTACTTGGGAAAGAAAGCTATAGCTTGCGAGGGCAAAACATCGAGAGGGTATTTGCTGACGCTAAAGAAAAATAGGCTATGGGCTATGCGCTGCAGTTCAACTACTTTATAGTGTATTGTATCAAGATCAACTAGTTGTAGGCTATTTCTTAGATTTTTCGGTCGTTCTAGAATTTCATCACCTATTTAATTTTACCATAAGACGCCGAAACCCTCGCTATTTTTTTACTATTTAGCGAGGGTTTCTTTGTATATTAGTCTGTTTTCTAACAGTTTAACCTTGGGCAAGTTTTTTGTAGTACTCGTATCTTTCTATAGCATCTTGTTCAGTTTTAGCGAAGAGCATCTTTGCGTTTTCCGGGTATAGTTTATTAAGTGAACTATAGCGTACTTCTCCCATAATGAAGTCCCTGAATAAATCCATGTTTGGTTCTTTAGAGTCTAGAATAAAGGGGTTCTTCCCCTCTTTCTTAAGTAGGGGATTAAATCTGTATAAATGCCAGTAGCCTGCCTTAACAGCTTTATCCATTTCAATCTGGCTTTTGGTCATGTTGATACCATGGTTAATACAGGACGCATAAGCAATAATCAAGGATGGACCCGGATAGGCTTCAGCCTCTTTAAAGGCTCTAAGGCACTGAGTTGGATCAGATCCCAATGCTACCTGAGCTACATATATATAGCCGTAGGTCATTGCCATGGCCCCAAGGTCTTTCTTCTTGGTTTTCTTACCGGAGGCAGCAAATTTTGCAACAGCTGCAGCTGGAGTCGCTTTCGAGGACTGACCGCCGGTATTGGAATACACTTCGGTATCTAAGACCAAAATGTTGATATCTTCACCCGATGCCAAAACATGATCCAAACCGCCATATCCAATATCATAGCCCCAACCATCTCCGCCGAAGGCCCAGTTTGATTTTTTGATAAGGAAGTCTTTCCGGTCAGCAATTTCTTTCAGGATCGGATTGCTGTGCCCTTTAAGCAACGGCAGGATCTTAGCCGTGACCGTTTTAGAAGCTTCGGCATTATACATTCCCGCTAACCATTCCTGAAAAGCCTCTTTTAATTCTTGTGAAATATCTTCTGAAGCTATAGCTTCCTGCATCAATTCGGCAACTTTATTCCTGATCTTCTTAGTACCCAGGTATAGACCAAATCCGAATTCAGCGCTGTCTTCAAACAGCGAGTTGGACCATGCTGGACCCTTGCCCGCTGCATTCTTGGTATAAGGCATGGAAGGTGCGGCAGCTGCCCAAATAGAGGTGCAGCCAGTCGCGTTGGCTACAAGCATGCGGTCTCCATACAGCTGGGTAAGCAGCTTGATATACGGTGTTTCGCCACATCCTGCACAGGCACCGGAGAATTCTAGCAAAGGCTGGCAGAACTGGCTGCCCTTAATGCTGTATTTATTCCAAACATTATCTTTTACCGGAATAGTCATCGCAAATTCCCAGTTAGGTGCTTCAACGTCTCTTTGGCTTTCAAGGGGTTCCATAATCAAAGCACTTTCATTGGCCGGACAAGCATTAACACAGACTTCACAACCCATGCAGTCTAAAGGAGAAACTTGTATCCGGTATTGTAATTCTGCCACTTTCAGTCCAATTGCAGGTCGGGTTACAAATTCAGCCGGCGCATTGGCAGCTTCTTCTTCAGTTAGTAAGATTGGCCTAATGGCAGCATGAGGACAAACTAGTGAACATCTGTTGCACTGGATACAATTCTCTTCGATCCACTTGGGTACAAACGCTGCTACCCCGCTCTTTTCATATTTAGCGGTTCCGGATGGGAAGGTACCGTCTTCCGCACCCTTGAAAGCGCTAACCGGCAGATAATCACCCTCTTGCCTGACCATGGGCCGCAAGATGTTGGTAATGAATTCAGGCTCATCTTTAACAACGCATGGGGCATCAGGTGCCTCGGCCCAAGCAGCCGGAATATCAATTTTAACCATTTTCTCTATACCTGCATCAACTGCTGCATTGTTCATATTTACCAGCTTATCACCTTTATTGCCATAGGCCTTTTTTATTTGATCTTTCATATAGCCAACTGCTTCTTCAAGCGGAATTACCTGGGCAAGCTTGAAGAAAGCGGATTGCATGACCATATTGGTACGGTTGCCCAACCCGAGTTCTCTGCCGATTTCTACAGCATTTATGGTATAAAATTTGATATTATTTCTTGCCAAATATCTCTTCATTTCACCCGGCAATTTTTGATCCAACTCTTCCGGTGACCAGATACAATTCAGCAGGAAGGCCCCACCTTTTTTCAAACCCGCAGTCAAATCATACATATTTACATATGATTGATTGCTGCAGGAAATAAAGTTAGCGGTATTGATTAAATAAGGTGCTTTAATAGGATTTTTACCAAAACGCAGATGGGAAATGGTTAATCCGCCTGATTTCTTGGAATCATAGGCAAAATAAGCCTGCGCGTAAAGATCTGTAAAATCACCGATAATTTCAACCGCTTGTTTGTTGGCGCCGACTGTACCATCAGAGCCCAGTCCAAAGAATTTACACTGAATGGTTCCAGCGGGAGTAACATCTATATCTTCACCTCTCTCCAGAGAAGTAAAGCTGACGTCATCAATGATACTGATGGTAAAGTTGTCTTTGGGCTGATCTGCTTTCAAGTTCTCAAATACTGCTATAACATCGGAAGGCAAAGTATCTTTGGAACCCAAACCATAACGTCCGCCGACAATTAGGGGGTTCATTGCAGAATTCTGGAATAAACTGCGGATATCTTTATATAAAGGTTCTCCGGCAGCACCGGGAGTCTTGACGCGGTCAAGCACCGCAATTCTTTTCACTGTTTTGGGGAAAACATCAAAGAAATATTTAGCGGAGAAAGGTCTATACAGACGAACCTTAATGAGTCCTACTTTTTCACCTTGGGCCAGTAAATAATTTATGGTTTCTTCTGCGGTATCACAGACAGATCCCATCGCTATAATAATGTTTTCAGCATCGGGCGCTCCATAATAATCAAAAGGTTTATAATTACGGCCGGTAATCTTCCCTATTTCATTCATATAATCTGCTACTATATCTGGTACCTTCTCAAAAAACGGGCTGCATGCTTCCCTGGCCTGGAAGAAAATATCCGGATTTTGGTTGGAGCCCCTGATAACCGGGCGGTCAGGATTTAAGCTATTATCTCTGAATGCCTTGATAGCATCCATATCAACCAGTTTGGCAAAATCATCATAGTCAATCGTTTCTATTTTCTGTTGTTCGTGAGAAGTTCTAAAACCATCATAGAAATGCAGGAAAGGTATCCTTGATTTGATAGCGGCCAAGTGGGCTACACCCGCAAGATCCATAACTTCCTGAACACTATTTGAACATAGTTGTGCCCACCCGGTGTTAGTGGTAGCCATAACGTCGGAGTGGTCCCCGAAAATATTCAAAGCATGGGTTGCCAGACTGCGAGCGGTCACGTGCATTACCCCGGGCAACAGCTCACCGGCTATTTTGTACATATTGGGGATCATCAACAACAAACCCTGCGATGCGGTATACGTTGTTGACAGTGCCCCCGCGCTCAGTGTACCATGTAAAGCTCCGGCAGCACCGGCTTCCGATTGCATCTCCGTAACATCAACGGTTTGATCGAAAATATTTTTCTTTCCCTGAGCGCTCCATTCTTCAACATATTCAGCCATAGGAGAAGACGGAGTAATTGGATAAATGCATGCACATTCGGTAAAAGCATATGATACATATGCTGCTGCCTTAGTGCCATCCATCGTTTTCATCTTATCTTTTGCCATTAACTAGTAAACCTCCCCTTATTTGAGTTTAACTTAATTTAACGATTAGCTTGGAAGCCTTTGGATTATAAGATAAATCCTTTATTTTTAGACTTGCTAAAGACGTTTCATATTAAAACGAATATCTATAAGTATAATTAACTACTAATTATGCGTCAATATTAATCTTAAAGATATATATATTACTCACAATCACTATTAATGTCATCATATTTAATTATTCTTTATCGTTTAGGTTTTACTAAACATTTTTCGCATCTTCTGGAGCTTATTTCATGCCTGCCGCCGGGTTTTATAAGAGTCTGCATCACAATCAAAAAAGACAAGAAAAAAAGGAGGATCGCTCCGCCCTAATATAATTTTCTTTATTCTTTTAATTATTTAAGCAGGAGTTGAAAGCAAATCAACAAGAGTATACCCGGTATCCCCAAAAATCCTGCCACTAAAATGGTTATTATATTTACGGGAAGTACAAAGCCGAACTGGGCTGCACCGTAGTTTACCAGCAGAAGTAAAACCAATCCTATTACAGAATTGATAGCCACTTTCCATAGTAACTTTATCGGTTTCATAATTACCTTCGCCCCAATATAAATCACTATTAATAAGAATAATCCTGCCATCACCATGTTAATTGTATTCATCGGGTTACACCTCCTGCTGCTTATTGAGTCTGTTCAGATCATTTAAATGTATTCCGATAATTGTTCAGGCTATTTTTTCTGTCGGTATTTCTTGAGCAGATAATCATAGCGCTTCTCGGCAGCGGTAAGTTTGTATACCGCCCAATCCACCATATCCGGATCTCCTACCTCTGAGTAAATGTTGCGAGCTGCGGCTACTTCTTCCCCCGCCATCTGGATTAATTTGATTTCATCTATAGGCTCGCTAGGCTCCTCGATAGATCTAATTATCCCCAACTTACGGATACCGTTCCACATTGCCGCCCAAGCTTTCATAGTCCAATCCTCCTGGATAATTCTGCAATAAAACTAGTGTCCCACTGCATCTTATGCCGGTTGATCGACTATTATACCGGGTGTTGTGCGAAAAATAATCTCCGTAGCTACCCTATAATTCCTTGCGTCCTTCCATAGCCCGACGCAAAGTAATTTCATCAGCAAATTCAATATCGCCCCCGACCGGTAATCCATGTGCCAGGCGGGTGACCTTAACTTGTTGTTGGCCGACCACAGATGCCAGGTAGCGCGACATCACTTCTCCATCGATATCTGGATTAAGTGCCAGTATTACTTCCTCGACTTCTCCAGTCTTTAAAATTCTAAGTAATGGGTCCAGGTTAACCTCTCCCAGGTCGTTGTCTTCCATCAGCTTGAAACTGCGGTTAAGCACATAATACTTGCCGTTGTAGCCGGTTCTTTCAATCGCAATAATGTCTCCCGCTTCTTCAACAATACACAGACTACTTCCAGTCCGGCTGGGATTACTACAAATAGAACAAGGATCGATATCAGTAAGATAGCCGCAGATCGAACAGGGAAATACTTTTTCCTGAGCGTCCATAATAGACTTTGATAACTGCCGAGCATCTCCAGACGGCATCTTCAATATATAAAGAGCCAGGCGCTGCGCTGTCTTGGGTCCAATTGTGGGCAGCTTCTGCAGCTGGTCAATCAAGTTTTCCAGCGGTCGAGCCAGTCGCATGTTTTTGCCTCCTATGATAATAATAGACGCGGACGGCGCAGACTAATATGAACTGCGCGGACCTTTTTTAATTTAAGCAAGTAAATTCAGGCTGCAAGCATTACTGTGAGCGAAAGTATTATCGCAGCAACATAATTAATAAATTATCAAACGTGATTGCGTTTATGGCATTGTGTTTATTTTAATTGTTAACTATATTTTCTGCGCAAGTCTTATAAGTCCGTGTGCGAGCATTGCTCGTCCGCGTCTATCGTTCTTATAATCCGGGTATGTTCAGGCCGCCGGTTATCTTAGCCATCTCGGTTGACACGAGTTCCTGGGATTTTTTGATTGCATCATTTAGCGCTGCCATAATCAAATCCTCCAACATTTCCACATCCTCCGGGTCTACTACCTCGGGCTTAATTTTAATCTCTAAGACATTCTGCCTGCCATTAACCTTAGCCGTTACCGCTCCGCCACCTGCGGACCCCTCAATAACGAGTTCCAGTAACTCAGCCTGCTTCTTCGCCATGTCTTCCTGCATTTTTTTGGCCTGTTTCATCATTTGATTCATGTTGGATCCGCCCATCGGATTGAATTTCATTTGGTACCCTCCTAATCTTTAATATCAATAATATCTTCGCCAAAATACTCAATAGCTTTTTTCACAACAATATTATTATACTGGTTATCTTCTAAAAAAATAAACTGCACTTCTAGCTCCCTATTAAATATTTCCTTGATAACTGTATCCACTATCTCTCGATTGGCCTTCTCTTCCATTCTTTCTTTGTGGAACTTGTACCCTTTGCGAAAGCCAATAATCATGGCATCCCCTTTGGTCCCCAGCAGTTTTCCCTGAGAGAGCAGGGCATGGGTGGGTATCTTCTTTTCTTTCACCCCAGCCAATAATCGGTTCCACAGGGCTTCCCGCGCATCATTTCTCTCATCTTTATCATTACTCACATGCTTTTCCTCTGGTGCACGCACTGGTGGTTTGGATACCCCGGATGCGGGAACAACCGTTTCTGTTCGGGGTTCTTCCCCTGCAAACAAAACGGCCAGTTCCAGAAAAACTAGCTCCAGCAGAAATTTATGACTCTCGCTGAATCTAAGCTTCTCGCCAATGTCCGTAATCATCCGCAATGCATGCAAAATCATGTTCTTTTCGAGCTTAGGTGCTTGCTCAGTTAAGTAATCATGGCTCTGTTCACCCGCCATTACCAGTTCCGCATTATCACCTATCATTTTAAATAGGAGTAAATCGCGCAGATAGAGTGCCGTCTCGCGTGCCAACTGCGCCGCCTCTTTACCCTGATTCAAGGCTGTACTCAGCATTTCTACAATAGCCCCCGAGTCCTGCTCTATAACGGCATTGAGGAGTCGGGCTACGAAAATATCATCTACCAGTCCCAATACTTCCAGCACATCTTCCCGGCTGATACGACTATCCTTGTACGAATACAGCTGATCGAGCATCCCCAGAGCATCCCGCATCCCGCCATTGGACCGGCGAGCAATCAAGGTCAGGGCGGCTTCATCGAATTCAATTCCCTGGCTGGCAGCAACATCTTTTAAGCGGGTATTAATCTGCGGGAGGGTAAGGCGACGGAAATTATATTTCTGACAACGGGAAAGTATGGTACTGGGTATTTTATGCAGTTCCGTCGTTGCCAGTATGAAAATCACTGATTCCGGAGGTTCTTCCAGTGTCTTTAATAATGCATTAAAGGCCTCAGTCGTCAACATATGTACTTCATCTATAATGTACACTTTTTTCTTACCCTGGGCAGGCAGTATCCGGACCTTTTCCCTCAAATCACGAATTTCATCAATTCCGCGGTTGGAGGCCGCATCTATTTCAATAACATCCATAAAATTGCTGTTGTTTATATCCTGACAAGAAGAACAGGTATTGCAGGGCTCACCATTGCTCTGGTTTTGGCAATTTACAGCTTTGGCCAGTATCTTAGCCAAGCTGGTCTTACCAGTTCCCCTGGGACCGGTAAAAAGATAGGCATGGGATAAGCGATTTTCCCGCACCGCATTCTGCAAAGCGGTTACAGTCTGCTCCTGCCCCACTACTTCCTGAAATTGCTGGGGTCTCCAAACCCGGTATAATGCTAAGTATGCCATGAATCCTATCCCCCTGTTTACAAATAGGCCTAACTGGGACAAGGGGACAGGTCCGCCCTTGTCCCAATAGAACCGTCCCTTGTTTGACCTAAATAATACTTTCTTATATTATATCGTTTTCTTTCCTCCAGCACCTAAAAATACAACAAATAAAAAAATACAGGTTTACAACCTGTGTTTTTGCAAAATATAATGCCGTGCACCTGGCCTCGAAAACACCTTCCAGGCGATGCTTGAACAGTTAACTCCGTTC
This sequence comes from Syntrophomonadaceae bacterium, assembly GCA_963665865.2. GTDB lineage: Bacteria > Bacillota > Syntrophomonadia > Syntrophomonadales > Syntrophomonadaceae > PHAA01. The sequence goes on from CAXXWF010000001.1 coordinate 3,473,489, forward strand.
AGGCTGCCCTCCGTCACACGGGATGAACCCTTTAGTGCTGCTTCCTTCCGGATCTGACACGGTTCAAGGTGTCCCATTGCGCAGGACCCAAACATCTTCGGCACTTATTCAAGCCGGACCCTACAAGGATATCCCCTCGGCTCAGGAATTCGATCCTGCTGTAGCGGGTTGCAGGTTACAGGGCACCGCTAATTCCCCATCTAGCACGGCAAATCAGATTTCATATTAGGGATTCGCTCACTAATTGTAACTGCTTTTCACGTCGATTGCAAGGGGCTTAATTTGTCATTAAGGTCTACAGAGACGGCGTTTCTTATTCGTTTTGGGTGAATAGATTCAAGTATTCTCCATAGCCTTCTTCTTCCATTTTTTCGATAGGGATGAATCTTAGGGCGGCAGAGTTAATACAATAACGTAAACCCGTGGAGGTAGGGCCGTCCTTAAAGACATGACCCAGATGTGAATCAGCCGTGCAGCTTCGCACTTCCGTACGCAGCAAAAAATGACTGAGGTCTTTTTTTTCCTTAATATTTTCCTTTTCGAGAGGCTTATCAAAACTGGGCCAGCCACATCCAGAATCAAATTTATCTCGCGAGCTGAAAAGCGGCTCACCTGATATGATATCAACATATAGACCTGGTCGCTGGTTGTCCCAGTACTCATTGTTGAAAGGAGGCTCTGTGCCTTTATTCTGTGTGACTTCTTTTTGCAGCGGAGTCAAGTTGTTTTGTAAAGCCCTCTTATCTGCCTTCCAAAATTTTTGTTTAAAGTTTTCCCGCCCTGAGGATTGCTTATAGCTTTGATAGTGCTGAGGCTGTTTACGATGATAATCCTGGTGGTAATCCTCTGCCGGGTAAAATTCGGCAGCTGGCAAGATTGCCGTTGCAATAGGTTTATTGAAGCGCTTACTCGCAACTAAAGCTTGCATGGAGGCTTCAGCTTTTATTCTCTGTTCTTCATTATAATAAAAAATTGCTGGACGATAAGAAGGACCGCGGTCGTAAAATTGCCCCTCGGCATCGGTGGGATCAATCTGCTGCCAGTAGATATCGAGCAGCTTTTCATAGCTGATTAGGTTAGGATCGAAGGTAATCTGCACCGCCTCATAATGACCAGTGTCTTTATAACATACTTCTTCGTAGGTGGGATTTTCACTGCGGCCACCTGTATAACCTGACACGACCTTGATTACACCGGCTAGTTGTTCAAATGGTGCTACCATACACCAAAAACAGCCGCCCGCAAATGTTGCTTGTTCATAAGAATTTTGGTCTTGCCTGTCCATCATATAATCACTCCTTTGCGGGTCTACTCTTGTTATACCCCGTTCAATATTTTTCATACTCGAGTTGAACCGTTAAAACTGCTCTTGTCCCAATCCTTTTTCTTCTATTATAGTATAATCTGATTGTACATCCATTTTTCCAGGCGAGAGGAGATAGTTTTTAAAATGAGGCACCTGGTTAAACCCGTATTATCCCCAACTCGATATTCTGTTTTTACGGATGGCCTTAAGGCAGCTATTCCCATTGCCATAGGCTACATACCGATTGGGATAACTTTTGGATTATTGGCCAGATCTGCAGGGATTCCTAATTACATTACGGTGATGATGTCTTTAATCATTTTCGCCGGGGCCAGCCAATTCGTAGGAATAAACTTGATAGCTCTGGGCACCAGCTGCTGGGAAATTGTTTTGACAACATTTATTCTGAATTTGCGTCATTTACTTATGTCGGCCTCCCTATCGCAAAAGGTTGTTCCAGGCTCCTCAAAGGGGATTTTAGCAATATTATCTTTTGGTATCACGGATGAAACGTTTTCGGTAGCATCATTTCGTGAAGAAGCCCAACTTAAGCCTGAATTCCTGGTGGGGTTAAACTTGTTGGCGTTTAGTGCCTGGAACGCTGGAACCTGGATGGGGGTTTTTTTAGCCGCGGGGCTGCCCGAAGCTATTAAGACCAGTATGGGTATTGCCCTTTACGTGATGTTTATAGGACTGCTGGTACCTTCCTGTCGCAGGTCCAAGGCAACGTTGTTTATTGCTTTGCTGGCTATGGCGGTCCACGGTATACTGCATTACAACCCCTCCCTGACCTTCCTATCTATCGGATTAAAGATTGTAATCACAACCATAATAACGGCACTTATAGGTGCAATAATTTTTCCTAATGAGGAGCTTGTATAATGAGCAAATTATGGCTGCTGGTTCTTTTAATGGGCCTAGTAACATATATCCCGCGTATGCTTCCTCTGACATTGCTGAATAATATGCAGTTACCACGGTTTCTGAATTCATTTCTGCGCTTCGTTCCCTTTGCTGCTCTAGGTGCTCTGATTTTTCCCGGTATCCTATCTTCAACCGGTAATACAAACTCTGCATTGGTCGGAGGGGCAATCTCCCTGCTCCTGGCCTTCAGGAGGGTGAACATAACCCTGGTAGTGTTTGGGGGGATATTGGGTGCTTATTTAGGCGGGATGTTGTGGTGAGGATTAATCAAAATACTATTTGTGATACGGTTCACCCTTCAATATTTTAAATCCCCGGTAAATCTGCTCGCTGAGAATTAGCACTGCCATTTGATGGGGGAAAGTCATTTTGGAAAAGGAGATGATACGGTCAGCTCTCTTTTTTACTATGTCAGCCAAGCCGTGGGAACCACCAATAACAAGATTGACCCGGCTTACACCGGACATGTTCCATCCTTCTAAGCAGTGGGCCAGATCTTCAGAACTTAACAGCTTTCCCTGACCATCAAGGACTACTAGGAGTTCATTATCTGCCACCAAGGACAGTATCCGCTCCCCTTCTTTAGTCAGTACTTTCTCAATATCTTTGGCCCCAGCCCGAGGGTTCAATTTTTCTTCCAACCCGTCCCATAGCTCAATCGACGTATAGGGTCCTAAACGTTTGAGGTACTCGCTTACACCCTCGGCATAAAATTTTTCTCGCATCTTTCCAACCGAAATAATCCGATATTTCAATTTCTCAACTCCTGCGTCAGTATTTTTCCCAGTGTAACTCAAGGCTTGCTGGTAAGCAATGGACATTATAATGATGAGGAGCTCGAAGCATTAAAAAGCCCGTATATCTACGGGCTTTTGGGAAACGAGAGAACCGTCCCCTTGTTTCCTTATTTTATATGAGCGCCTAAATTGGTCAGTTTCTGAATAATATCCTCGTAACCGCGGAAAATATGAATAGCATCTTCAATAACGGTTTCCCCCTGCGCAGCCAGTGCTGCCAGAATTAGTGCCGCTCCGGCGCGGAGGTCGGTTGCTTTGACTCTCGCGCCATACAGGGTGGTAGTCCCTTCCACCACGGCGGTATGTCCTTCCAGTTTGATCTTGGCTCCCATTCTCTTCAATTCTTCCACGATTTGAAAACGGTTTTCAAATACATTTTCTACAATAACGCTGGTTCCTTCCGCTAGGGAGAGTAAAGCCAGCATCTGCGATTGCATGTCGGTCGGGAATCCTGGATAAGGCAATGTTTTTATATCTGCTTTGAGTATTTTTTCGCTTGCTTTAACTAGTATCCCTTGATCAGTCTCCTGGACAATTGCGCCCGTCTCCTGGAGTTTAGCAATTATCGGGTGAAGATGGGTCGGAATCACATTCTCTACCAGAATCTCTCCCCCGGATATTGCTGCCGCGATCATATAAGTCCCCGCTTCAATTCGGTCTGGAATAATAGCGTACCTTCCTGCCTTAAGCGTGGTGACCCCTTCAATTTTAATAATATCTGTCCCGGCTCCCCTGATTTTGGCACCCATAGAATTCAGAAAGTTGGCTAAGTCAACAATTTCCGGCTCCTTGGCGGCATTTTCAATGATACTCCCTCCCGGGGTTTGGCAAGCTATCATCATAAGGTTTTCTGTTGCCCCAACGCTGGGAAAATCAAGGTATATTCTGGCACCATGAGTTTGGGTGGCTTTTGCATAAATGCAGCCATGCTCTATTTCGACCTCCGCCCCCAGCGCACGCATACCTTTTACATGCAAGTCCATCGGTCGTGATCCTATATCACATCCCCCCGGCAAAGACACGATCGCTTCTCCCTGGCGGGCTAATAACGACCCCAGGAATAGGTTGGAAGCCCGCAGCTTTTTGGATAGGTCATAGGGAGTCTGGCTGATCATCGCCTTAACCGGTGGACAGATAGAAAGACTGCCATCTTCATTCCAATACGCTCTAGCTCCCATTTCATTTAATATTTCCACCATAACCTCGGTGTCACATATGCGGGGAACATTATCGAGAATAGTCTCTCCCTCTGCCATTATGCTTGCAGCAATCAGAACCAGACCCGCATTTTTGGCTCCACTTATCCTAACACTGCCATGCAGCGGATGTCCTCCCTCAATAACCATTATCTCATGCAAAATTCACACCTCACCTAATTGTTTTCCAGGTACTGATAAAAATCATGGGAAAAAGTTTCATAATCAGTACCCAGAGCATTCTCGATTGCCTTGGGCATGGAATCCCCTTTGCCTAAATAGTGGATTATTGTATATATGTTCTCTTCCCCGTAATTATCAACAATGAAATCCACTGCTTGCAACGCTTCCCAATAGGCTACCGACTGATCAAGACTATCAAAGTTCTTCTCCAAATTATCCAGCGTATAATAATACATCTGCTGTTTACCATTGAACGGTATAGCAAATTCAAATCCAGTAATTTGTTTCTCCGTATATTGAGCTATTCCTTCTGTCCACCAACGATTATAATTCCCTCTGGTCATTTGATCAACCATTAAATGAGTAAATTCATGGACCATGGGACCTTCCTTTATAAAACGTCCCTGCTGCCCCCCGCCAAATAGCCATGCGCTGGGGGCCAATACCCTAATGGTTCCGCCCCAGTAAACTCCCAGAGCTTTCTCGTTTTTATCCCAACCAAAACTGGCAGCCAGACTTCTACTATCTGGATAAATCACTATGGTAGTCTGCCTTCCGGGCTCTTGCCCCATGCGGTCGCTTACCGATGTGTAAGCATTCTCCGCTGCATTGGCTACCAGTGCGACATCGGCCTTATCTTCAGTCAAATACTTGATTCTATAGTGCTCGGTCTGCAATTCATCCCAGTGACCCGTACTTAAATTTGTCTCCTGTCCCACCATAAAGTGGAAAATATTCTGTTTAGCCTGTACGGACAGGATACTGTTTTTGGACACATACAGCCCTAATATTGCAAGAAGCAGAACTATCAGCACCAACCAGGAACTATTAAGACCTTTTATTCCGGTCAAAGTACCCCTCTCCCCTCATCCGTTTACTCATTGATTATACAATGCTTAACTGATTTCAGGGTAAAGCAAATACTGGTATTATCGGTTATTCTTTTAAGAATTCAGTAACTGCCATGCCAGCCATGGCACCGTCACCCACGGCGGTCGCAATCTGCCGGGTTCGCTTGGCTCTTATATCTCCAGCCGCAAATATACCGGCCACCGAAGTCTCCATATGATCATCGGTGATGATATACCCATCTTCCGTATTAATTAATCCAGCTACAAATTCGGTGGCAGCTACTAGTCCTATGCTTACAAATAACCCTTCCACCTCCAGCACTTCCTCGGTTTCACTTTGAACATCCTGCAGAATGACTTTACGCATGACTGTATCGCCCTCTATCCGTTTTACGACCCGGTTCAGGCGGGGCTCAATTTTTGCATTCTTTCTCATTTTATCCACGGAATCGGGACTAGCCCGAAACTCGTCGCGGCGATGGATGAGATAGACTTTGGAAGCAATATCAGCCAAGTATAAAGCTTCTTTCACCGCTGATTCTCCTCCACCTACTACAGCTACCGGATAATCGCGGAAAAATGCTCCGTCACAGGTTGCGCAGTATGATACTCCCCGCCCCAGAAATTCTTGTTCGCCTTCTACTCCCAGCTCTCGGCGTCGGGCACCCGTAGCTATAATAACCGCCCGGGTTATATACTCACCCTCGGTAGTGATGACTTTCTTGCCGGAAGGAGTGTCTGCTATGTTGACAACCTCTTCCATGCGGATCTCCGCTCCAAAACGTTCCGCTTGTTTGCGAAAATTATCCATAAGTTCTCCTCCCAGGATGCCAAAGGGAAATCCCGGATAATTATCTATCTTATCCGCAATAGCCGCATTTCCACCCACTACCGCAGATTCAAGTATCAAGGTTTTTAACCATGCCCGACCGGTATAGATACCCGCGGATAAGCCCGCCGGACCACCGCCTAAAATTATGACGTCATACATGTTAATCCTCCCTTCGTGTTTCCTTAAATTGGTCTTAGGCACAAATAAGAACCCTGACCAATTGAGGCCAGGGTTCCGTTTTTTTACCTAGTGCAGATAGTTTATCGGGTTACGGAACGATCCATTCTGCAGAACTTCAAAGTGTAAATGGGGTCCGGTGCTATGGCCGGTTGACCCCCGCAGGGCTATTGCCTGACCCTGGTCCACCCTTTGCCCGCTGCTTACCAAAAGCTTGGAACAATGACCATATCTGGTTACCAAGCCGTTGCCATGGTCGATTATCACAAAATTGCCATATCCTCCTTGCCAGCCAGCAAAAGTTACTACTCCGCCGTCTGCCGCACATACGGTTGTCCCAATGGGTCCAGCTATGTCCATTCCAGTATGACCGCCGACAGAAAATGACTGAGTAATGGAACCATTGATCGGCCAATTAAGTCTGCCGGAAGACGTCCCGCCGCGGGAAGCCACCTGATAAGTTGCCCGACCGCCTTGGACTACGACTTTATCAACAGCTGCCTTAAGTACTTTCTCTTCGCTGACATCTTGGCTTTCCATTTCACCGTTTCGTTTGATTGCTGTGTAAGCCACAAACTTCTCACCGTTTTGACCTTCGGTCTTGACTTTTATCCCACTAATTGAATTATCTGTAAGGGTTGTTGTCTGGTAGGGTATTGGTACATCGCCACTGCCCTCCACTTTGGCAACTACCGTAATTAAAGGCTGAGGCTTATTTAACATTATCGCCTGACCCAAGGCCAGAATACTGTCTTCCTGAATATGATTGGTTTGCACAATATCCGATACGTACATATTGTTCTTCCGAGCAATCGTCCACAGGGAATCACCGGGCTGAACTTTATATATCTTCGGAGTATCAGTTCCGATATTAATTAAGTTCCAGGCATCATTCCAAACCACTACTTTGGCAGCCGGAACATTTCCCTCGGTAATCTGCACATTCTCTGCAAAATCAACCGATAGTAACTTTTCCCCCGGTGCCAGTGGAGAATTATCCTTTTTCAATTGCTCCAGTATGGTTTCGGCTACATTTCTATTTTCCACATAAACAGCCGGCTGTCCATCTATCGTGATTGCCGCTCCATAGACCTTAGGCAGCAAGGCTAACTTGATTTCTGCCGCAATATTATCCGATGCCAGCAACTGGCTGCGACTTACAAATGTCAACTTACATATTACCCGATTCGCATTCTCTTCGTTGCGTAATTGATTCAAAGCACTAGTTACATCCTCGGCCTTCTCCACCACAAATTCTGGTTGACCGTCTACTATAACTGCATAAGCCGGTGTTTTAATCCCAAAGCACCATATAAATACTACCAGGAATAGTCCTAGCAAACAATTTCCCCAAATTCTCTTGTGTTGTAAAATATACTGCATATAACCTCTCCCACAATTTACTTTTGACTTTATCAAATTCTACAGAGACTGGAAAAATTCCTCCTTTTTTCTACATTTTATTAATTCTATCCAGCTTTTTGAACATATCCAGATAAATTGCTCCTTCAATTCTTTTACGATGCATCGCACAGCTGACTCCGGCAGGTTGGCTCATTTCTCCGTTGGTATGATAGGCATTGGCATGACAGCCCCCGCCGCAAAAGTTGCGCGCCCAGCAGCGGCGACATTCGACTTTATCACCTAAACGGTTCTTGATAAACCTCTGACTCACCTCTTCATCAAGTTTAGTTCCATAAATATTGCCCATCAAAAACTGCTTTTCACCTACAAACTGATGACACGGATAAATATCCCCTTCGGGGGTCACGACCAGGTACTCCACCCCGGCACCGCAACCCGACTGTCGCTTGGCCAGACAGGGTCCCTTTTGCAGATCCAGGTTGTAATGAAAGAAGTGCACGTCCCTACCCCGCTGGTGGCAGGTACACAGCAGGTCGGTCAAGCGTTCATATTCGGCCAGAACCTGAGGAAGATCCTCCTCCTGTATGCTGTAACCATTCTTAGGACCTACTGCCGGTTCCAAAGAAATCGCATCGAAGCCCAAGTCAATAATATGCTGAAGGTCACTGGAGAAATCCAGGTTGAGGCGGGTAAATGTTCCTCGTATGTAATAACTAATGGGTTTACTCTCTACTATTTTTTTGATTTTGGGCAATATATTATAGTAGCTTCCCTCACCATTGTTTAGAATCCGATGACGGTCATTGGTTGCCGGACGACCGTCTAAACTCAAAATAACGCTGATGTGGTTATCTATCACAAAATTGATAATATCCTCGTTAATCAGCAAAGCATTGGTAGTCAGGGTAAAGTTAATTTTTTTACCCCACTCTGCTTCCCGCTGCCTTCCATACCAGACGAGTTCCTTGAGCATGGCAACATTTAGCAGCGGTTCTCCACCAAAGAAATCTATCTCCAGATGCTTGACCGAACCACTTTTCGCAATCAGAAAGTCTAAGGCTTTTTGACCAGTTTGCAGAGACATTAGTCCGGGGTTCAAGCCAAAATCGCCCTGACTGGCAAAACAGTAGTGACATTTCATATTACATACATGGGCTACATTTAAACAAAGGGCCTTAATCTGCAGATGGGAAAACTCCAGGCGCAGGTCATCCCCCTTAGTAAAAATAGCCTCCGCCTGATAAGCCGCTTCCAGTTCGGCTGCTACCTCATCGAGATCCGCATTAGAAAATTCACTGCCTAATTCCTTAATAACCTGTTCGATATCTCCCTCATAATCTCTAAGTTTCTCTATAAAACGAAAGCTGATGTCATCCAGGACATGAATTGCTCCACTGTTTACATCCAGCAAAATGTTAAGCTCTTGATACCGAAACAGGTGAATTCCCGCTTCAAAATCATAGCCTGTTGGTGATAACAAATTCCCTCTCCTCTCGTTGGCCAACCGTTGTTAAAATACTGTCGAAAAATAAAAAAGGGGCTTTCGCCCCCATACGTTATATTATTAGTTCTTACATACTTGGTTGCCAACCGTACATGAAGTCTTGCAGGCGGATTGACAGGAAGTAGCGCACTCCCTGCAGTTTATCTGATCTTTGTCCCTCTTCAGGTTAGGCTTGACCATCGTTATAATATGTTTTTGCAAACCTGTAACTCCTTCCTATATGTATTTGTTTTTAATTCTTGTTTAAAATGTAACTGGGTTCAAGAACTGTTCTCGACTCAGTTTATTGACTTTTTGGAGGTTCTTAGAATTATAGCGTATTTGATTTAAGGTTGTAAAGGCGACTAATTTCTCGTTTATTCCTTGTTTCTAACCCTATCCTCCTAAAAGCTTGCATATTTACCACTCCCCCTGAACTTCTGCATACCTATGGTCTACATTAAAATCCCGCTTATCAAAGTAGTTGCCATTTGATCCAAAGGTGGTATCTACATTGATCCATCGACCTTCTTCGGCAGAATAAACTTGATTCCAGGCATGATCACCCCAAGCAACCCCGCTATACCCCAAGCCGGTGATCAAACGCACGTTCAAACCGGTCGCTCGACACATTGATATATACAGACTGGAATAATCAAAACAAATACCTCTCCTGGTGTTAAAGGCAATGATTGAACCAGATGAAATCCCACTGGTATTTTTGTCGATCAAAGCGGCCTTTTGATAATCGTAGTTAATATTCTGGCTGACCCATTTGTACAGTAGATTGGCCTTTTTGGTGCTGTTTTGCTCACTGCCCACAATTTTTCGGGCAGTATCATCTATGGGCGCGTTAGATTTAATCGCTTCATCCAGGGTAACCCCATTAAAATAGGTAATTACGCGCGGATAGTCTTTTCTCAATTGATTGCCTGGTAAATTAGCCCCGTCCCCAACAATCGGAACCATTTCGGCAGCCTTGCCAAAAGAGTCATTCACCAGAACCGGAATCTTTTTGGCTATATTGGAGTTAAGGGCAGGAGACACTGCATTTTTATATACAATCTGGTATGCATCTGACTCATTCATCCATCGAGATAAGAGCGGAGATGGAAAATAATATGCATAGAAGTTAAGCAGCAGCCCCAAAAAAAAGACCACTAATATCGCTTTGGGTAACTGGGATAAAGCTCCCATCAGGCGCCGCCATAAATTGCCTAGAGAATTAAGCATTGTGTACAAACGGTTAGCCAGAGGTTCAAAAAACACCCGGTATATCGGCCCGGTAATAAGCCTTAAAAAGATACGGATAAGCATAAACAGGAGCGGAACGATCAAAATATAAATGAAGATATCCTGCCCATATAAAAAGGTGCGGGTATTTTCCGGTATCCAGTTATATATTGCTGCAAAAACTCCGTTGTCATTATCAAAAAATATCCTTCTGGTCAGATAAATAGCCAATATGAATCCCAATAGAAACTCCAGGCTATCAATCAAGGACCAAACTGATTTTTGGATTCTATCCCGGGAAAATGTCTCAAACGCGCCGGTAATTAACGGTAGGGCAAAACCAATTATGAGTATAAACGTAATAAGGTTGTGATTTAACATATTCTATCCCCAGTAATAAAGTATTTCACCTGATTTGCAGCAGCTATCCCCCTATATTATTACACATAATAATTAAGAGGATTAGATTCAGTCTCCACCAAATTCGGAGAATATCTATCCTCTTAATCAAATATCTTACATATTCTGTGGCCTATTTAGGGGCGGGATGAATATTTGCTGGCATTTAACCCTGCCACCTGTCCTTCGCCAACTGACTTGGCTACCTGATAGGGCGGACCGGTACAGTCACCCGCTGCAAATACACCGGGAAGATTGGTTTCCTGATTCCGGTTTACTACAATATGATTGTTGCTTATTTCTAAACCTGGCACCAAGCGGTCTGGGGCAGTCTCCCCTCCCAGGACAAATATTCCTTCTACCTTAATTGTTTTTCCATCCTTTAACTCCAATCCTTCTACAAACTCATTCCCTACAATCGCTGCCGGTTTAGCACCCACTATCTCGATTCTCTTATCCAACTCTCCAACTACTTGGTAGAGGGGCAGGTAATAAACTTTACTGCAGATTTCAGCCATAAAATTAGCTTCGGGTTCAGCCTCTTCACCGTGGGCTATTATCAGTACGTCTTTATTCCTATAAATCGGACCGTCACAAGTGGCACAATAACCCAATCCTTTACCCAAGAAGAAATCTTCACGGGGCAAAGTCGCCCGGTACGGTATGCCGGTAGCAATAATAAGCGACCGGGTTGTAACAACCTCGTCCCCCACTAGAATATTGTAGCCTCCGTCTGCTTCATTAATCGCAGTCGCCTTGGTGTTGATTATTTCAATATCCATAATGATAGCGTGGTCCATAAACTTTTGCAGTAAATCCCCGCCGCTTCCTTCCGGTATACCCAAATAATTATTTATCTTCTGCGCCTTGTGCAGGGGAGGACTGCATACATCAGAGCCAATGACAATGACTTTTTTATTGCGAATCGTTGCGTTTATGGCGGCGGACAAACCCGCAGGCCCGCACCCTAAAATGGCCAGATCATACCGCTCCTGTCTCACTACTTATGCCCCCCTTAATTCAGAATTTATTTATATTATCTCTTATTTTCTATATACTAGTTGTTTTTATTCTCCTTCAACAGTCCATTCCCTGCAAATTGCCTATATTACTTATCGACAGGTTCAGCATTATTTCGGGAATTGCTGGTTGCAGTCAGCTTTAGCAATTGGTCTGATTGGATTACAAAATAGAGCCTTCCGGTAATCATGCGGAAGCAGCCGAAATAACAGGTAGTTTTATATAGAAAGTGCTGCCTTGGCCTATTTGACTTTCTACCCAGATTTGGCCATTGTGAATAGCAACTATTTCTTTGGCAATAGCTAAACCTATCCCAAAGCTCTCGACACGTTCAGAATCCCTGCCTTTGTAAAAACGGTCAAAGACATACGGGATATCTTCATCAATTATACCCACGCCATTATCTTTCACTGCTATCAAGACCTCTTTACAGATCCGGCCTTCTTCTACAGGCTCCAGATTGATCATAATTTCCCCGTTATCACCCACATGCTTTATGGCGTTTGACATCAGGTTAACAAATACCTGTTCCAGACGATCTGCATCTACGTTTACCATAGGATAGGACAAATTGCTAGATGTACCAAAGGGCTGAATCTGCAGGACAACATTAGTCCCGGCACTTATTGTTTCCAGTTGACAATCGCTATAAAATTTTGTAACCAGTTGGTCGGCTGGCACGAGGCTAAATTTATAAGAAATCTGACGCGATTCAAGCTGGGAAAGGTGAAAGAGATCATCAATCAACCTGGTTAACATAACAGCTTTGGCGTATATCATTTTTAGATATTTGTTTTGCTGTACAGGTTCATTAATAATCCCTTCGATGATAGCCTGCAGATATCCCTGGATGAGAGTCATGGGGGAACGCAAATCGTGGGAGATGTTAGATAGTAAGTTACGCCGCGATTGTTCCATTCTATAAAGTTCCTCTTGGACTTTTATTAGTTCTTCATTCTGTTGCTTTAAAGTAATGTTCTTCTGGCTGATCTCTTCGAGAAGATTGTTCAGTTCAGTTATATCAGTCAGGGATATTATCCGCCCCAATACTTTTTTACCAGTACCCTCTATTTTGCCAACATTGATTAAGACTCTTCTTTTCAGTGGGTTCTCCAACGTAACCTCGGTCTGCAAACTTTGGAACTCACCGGTCTTATAAGTTTGCATAAAATTTTGTCTGAAATCCTGATCATCCATCGATTCTAATAATTGATTAAGGTTGAAAGCCTGACCGGATTCAAGCTCCAAAAACCTGCTAGCGCTGGGATTATGGCCGACGATTATGTCCTCATTGCTTAAAACCACTATCCCTATAGCCATATTATCTATTATTTCCCGGCGCGCAATAGAGACGATTTTAACCAAATCATAATTGGTTAAGGCGACAATAAAACAAACCATGGCTAGTACTGTTCCCATTGAGGTTAAGGCTGGAATAACTGTTTTTGAACTAATTATCACATTTATTAAAATGTCAGCTATAGCAAAAGTGCAGAAGAACATACACCCGATTAAACAAAGACTTAACTGTTCTTTAAACATTTTATCCTGGGTTTTTCGCCAAGTGTGCAACATCAGTCCAACGGCGGTAAAAGCATACAACACCTGGATTATTACCAATATCCAAAACAAAGGTCCGAAAAGGCGGTCAACCCAGCCACGTTCACTAATCGACACAAATAAATAATTGGGATTAATAATAACTATGGCTGCAGACAAGACCGTAGGCAAAGCAGCTAACCAAACCGTTCTCTTTTTTAAATGGTCCACCATACCGGTTAAGAACACCGAAAAATTCAACCAGGCCAAGCTGGCAAAGGACATGCCAATAAAGGCAATTTTGAGGAAAGCCCATTCCAATCTCAGACTAAAGGTAATGTTTACCAAATATATAAAGAACGGCCACAGCATCATTAGAAAGTGGAAGACAAGATAAGCCTTATGCAGCCTGGTTATTTCATTTGTAGCCAGTACATAGATGAAAAGTGCCGTCAATACAATAAATAGAGTCATGTCCAACTTTTAATCAACACCTTTTTATGTCGTTGCCCTTTGATGCCTTATCACTTCACCTATTATTCCATAAAATTTTCCAATTTCCTACCTAGCCAGGTAATTAATGACGTACTGGAGGTTGGAGTTGGTTTGTAAAAACGCCGCGGAAAACTTAAAAACCTACTTTGTCATTAGTTATTATACTATTTACCAGCTGGGTAGCTGTCAAAGCATCAAAAAAGCACTTTCAATATTCTTGAAAGTGCCGAATTTTCTGGAGCCCCCTGCGGGGACATCACCCATCGGGTACCACTGCTGTTCGCATTCGCTCACGATTAAGGTCGCTGCTGTGCCGCAGTGTGGCACAATTAATGGAGCCCCCTACGGGGACCTCTGATGTTCACTACTTTCACAAAATAATGGAGCGGGAAAAGGGGTTCGAACCCTCGACACCCGGCTTGGGAAGCCGGTGCTCTACCACTGAGCTACTCCCGCCCGCAAATTACTAACAGAGATATTTTATACCAAATCACTTGGGTTAGTCAAATTGAGCTCTAGTTTTTAGGCCAATTCCATTTGCATACCAAATTTGAATTTTACCATTTCAGTGATACCAGAATAATTTTGCGGAAAATATCAAAGCTAATACTATGTCAATTGAAAGGAGTCCTAGCCGTGAAGGTTTTATGGAAAGGTGCCCTAAGTTTCGGTTTGGTCAATATCCCGATAAGCATGTACGTGGCAACCGAAAATAAAGATATAAAGTTCAATTATCTGCACAAGGAATGTATGTCACCTATAAAATACCAGAAGTTCTGTTCCCACTGTGAAAAGGAAGTGAGCAGTGAGGACATAATCAGAGGTTATGAATATCAGAAGGGAAATTATGTCGTCATCAACCAGGAAGATTTTGAACGTATTCCCCATGAAACCACCAAAACAGTTGATATCCTGGACTTTGTGAATTTGTCCCAGGTTGATCCCATTTATTTCGATAAGACCTATTATCTGGAACCTGCCCCGGGTGGGGAAAAAGCGTATACCCTAATTGTCGATGCCATGCAGAAGACCAGTAAAATTGCTATAGCCAAAATTTTTATCCGCAGCAAACAGTCTCTGGCCGCTATCCGGGTAAAAGAGAATGTTTTAGTAATGGAAACCATTTTCTATCCTGACGAGATTCGCTCCCCAGCTTCCCTGAGTCAGGGTTTGGATCCTGGTAAGCTAAATGAAAATGAAATCAAAATGGCCGTTAGCCTTATAGAAAGCTTATCTACCGATTTCGATCCATCCCGCTATGAGGATACTTACCGCCAGGCGTTGTGGGAAATCATTGAAGCCAGAATTGCCGGTCAAGAGATTGTAAGCCCGGTACCGACTGCTGAAAAGGGTAAGGTAGTAGACTTAATGGAAGCCTTAAAAGCCAGTGTGAAACTAGCCGAGGAGAATCGCAAGATTACGGCCAGCAAAGCGGGTAGTAAGCGGAAAAAGGCTCAAGCCGGGACCTAGCCATGACGGGTGTACAACTATTGTGATCTCTTCAGTAGGGTTTTAACAGACAGGCAGGATATTGACAAGGTAATTGAGGGTTTTAGGCAAAGAAAACAGGGCTATTGAAGCCCTGCCAAATGAATATATTCAGCTCTGCTTGGCTAATCTCTCTTCGGGAGCTCCGGTTGATACATCAATATAGGACAACACGGGGTAACAGTACCTACTGCTACAAGTACGATAATTGCCGACAAGGAAGTACAAACCATAGTTATGAATTTCTTCATCATTATGAAACCATCCTCCTCTTAATTATTTTTTCCATTTTACCAAATATATGGTCTAAAAAGCAAATATAATTATTTCCCCATGGGGATAATGTGAAATTCTGCCAAAGAATCCCCAGCAGCAACGCGGTTGAATATGGTTCTCCATTATAAAAATACCTGGTTAGCGCACTGGCCAGCAACACTAGCAAAACAACCCCATAGGACTTTTGCCGGCGCTTTTCCCTGACCGCCTCATCATTAATTCTGTTTCTTGGGTTATCTACCGGAACATAGCGATGGATTACTGCTACTGATAAAATTGCTGTCAATGTAATATATAATGACCAAGAAGAAGTCGGAATGTATTTGGAGAAGTAACCCAGCAGAATAAAGGTTACCAGACTGGTGAGCGTACATCGATAAAAGGCCTGACAGTGCGCACCACCCGAATATCTTCTATATAATGCCGCTGAAACTAATATAGCTATAACTTCCTTACCTATTCCTAATATTATGGCAATCAGTACAATTATTGTCGTCTGAAACAAAGCCCCCAGGGCTATTTCCAAACCATAGCGTATCTCATCCTCATAGAAAGAATCCTTGGTATTTTTAGCCAGCAAATGCGCCAGCTTTCGGGCTATTAGATTCACACACATCCTCCTTTGTTGGCAACATCGGCAGGAAAACTGAAAACTCTACCATATTGTCAGCATTTGTCACTTCCATTCGCCCTCCATATTTATTGATTAATTGCTGGCAAATGTGCAGACCCAGTCCCGCATGTTCGCCTTGTTTGGTGCTAAACCCCTTCTTCATCAATTTTTGTATGGCTTTTTCTTCAATCTGACCCGGATTCGATACTTTAAAAATATAGTTTTTATCATCTGCCCCTATATGCAGGTTTACTATGCGTTGACTGCTATGCAGTGGCAAAACCGCGTCAAAAGCGTTATTGATTAAATTCCCTAACATATTGTTGATTTCATACGGGGATACCGGTAAGCGATCTATCGCTTGGTCCATACTAACCTTAAATTGAATATCATTGGTTCTGGCTATGCCTGATTTGATATATAGAAGTGCGGTTAATCCAGGTGTCCCGGTGATAATGAATTCATTGGACAGGACATTACCGCCCAGCAGTTCATCTAAATAGTACTGGACTTCCTCAACATAACCTAATTTGTTAAAACCATAAATAGTCTGCAAATGATTGATGATATCGTGTCTTTCGCTGCGTATAGCGGTATATAATTCATCCAAGGTATCAATATAGACCGCCTGCAAATGATACTGGCCTTCTTTTTCGGTTAATTCCAGCAGTCGCACTATCAAGAAAACCATAGTTATTACACCTAATATTATTATGCTGGTAGAAATGGATCCAATAGTTGAGAGGGGTAACCCGTAGTACCATTGAAATTCTTTATTAATAACTATAACGCTAAAAAAAAGCTGTATCAGGATAACCAGCAGCAATATCAGCACCAACCCCATGGTCGTATATTTGCGCGACCCTATGGCTGTTTCTAAATACCCCTTATTCAATGGTTGAAAATCGAAGAGGTGCATATTAAATCTTAGGCATAGATAAATTATAATAAAGGCCAGTACTATTTGCGGCAGCGGAATTAACAGAATTATCAGGGGATTAGTACTAGTTTGAAAATTTAGTCCCAATCCTTGAAAAATTATCTGGGTAGATACAAGCTCTCCCAACGATAATATTATCGTTCCCAGAAAAGTCGCAACTAAAGCTCTCCTTGGCCCTAGCTGCGATATCCACATTACCATTACCACCAGCAACACAACCTGCAGCAGGAAACTAATATCATATGCCACATTAAAGCTATATCTGACAAGCACAGCAAATACTGCATAAACTAATCCAAGCACGAACAGTTTGTTCATTTTGGGTTTAATATTGGTCAATAGCAAGCCCATCCATGACATCAGAAAACCAGCCATAAAACTATGAATGAATATTATTCCAGGCGGTACTGCAGGCATCAGACAACACTCCCTATCTACTACTACAGGGAAATGTTCTCCATTATTCCTGATACTCCTCCCTAGAAAGCTTATTTTCCCTAATATTTTCAATAAAACCACACCCGGCTGGTATAAAAATACCAGGGTTGTAAAGCCCTGGTATTACTTGCTTTATATGGTGGGCACGAAGGGTTTCTAACCCACGACTTCTACCGTGTGAAGGTAGCATTAATAGGCAGAAGTCCGCATTTTCGGAATATCTTGCTTAAACACATTAATAATATAACCTTTTGTGTTTACTTTTTGTTGACTGCTTTCAGATATATGGGTGATCCTGACTGTGGCTATGTTCACATTTCATTTTTTCGATTATCTTATTTAATTTTACTCAGAAGCAACAAAACCCGCTTCAGTTGTAGAGCTTTCCAGTTTGCCTTTGTTTTTTAGTGAAACATAAACACTTCCGGCGCTTGTCCCAAGTTCTGATATGGTTACTGTTGCGCTGGTGCTACCCGATGCTACCGTTGCTTTTCCAAGAAGATTTCCGCTCGTAGCGGCATCATATACTTTTATAAGGTCACCCGCAACCAGGTTATTCACGGTTACCGTATCAGATATACTGGCGGCATTATTTACAATAACTATTTCTGCATCATCGGGAGCATCTGTTGTTTGCTCTGCAAGATAGCTTACTTTTGTCAAGGAGCTTTCTGCGCAACCGCTGTTAGTAACAGATATATATACATATCCGGCAGAAGAAGAAAGCTGTGAAACCGAAATTGTTGCTGATGTACTGCTCGCTGATACTTGAGCACTCCCCAGTAATGTACCGCTTGATGCGGCATTATATACGCTTACAATATCCCCTGACGTTAACCCTGTTACGGTAATTGTGTCAGAGATTCCGGCGTTATTAACTATTGTTAGGTTGGATACTAACGGAGCCGTCGATTCTGCTACATAATCCACTACTGTTCTGCTGCTTTCTGTTTTGCCCTTGCTGGTAACCGAAATATAAACACTTCCTGAGGATGTCCCAATCTGCAATACTGTAAGAATTGTTGTCAGGCTTCCTGTTGCCGTAGCAGTGGTGATAGCAGTTCCACCGGAGGAAGCTTTGTAGACCTTGATAACATCACCACTGGATAAACCGGTTATGGTTATTGTATCTGCTGTTCCGGAACTGTTTACTATCGTAACATTTCCAGTAAGAATGGTATCAGACGCTGATTCTGCTACATAATTCGCTTCCTTTCTGGTGCTTTCTGTTTTGCCTGTGCTTGTTGCAGAAATATATACGGAACCGTCACTCGCTCCCAGCTGGTCTATTGAAACAGTGACCGTTGTGCTGTTGGAGGTTGCAGTTCCCAAGAGGTTGCCGCCTGTTTCAGCATCATAAATATTTATTACCATACCTGAGCTTATATTTTTCACTGTAATGGTATCCGCTATGATTGCATTGTTTATTATTGTAATGTCAGAAGCTGAAGGAGCTGATGTAACCGCTTGTGGGGAATATGTTACTGCTGTTCTTGTGCTCTCAGACTCATTAGTACTGGTAACCGTCACGTATATCGTTCCTCCGGATGAACCAAGCTGTGATAGGGAACTAGTGACTTTAGAGCCATATGTTGAGACTGTACCAGTTCCCAAAACCGTTCCTCCCACATCAGCGTTATAGACATTTACAACATCTCTGCTTTGTAAGCCGGTAACTGTAATAGTGCTAGCTATGAGATAGTTGTTGGCAACCGTAATGTTATCTGCCGAAGGCGCAGTTGATTGGGTTTCAGCAGCGTATTTAAACTCGGTTCTTTCACTTTCTGACATATTGGTGCTGGTAACTGAAATGTAAACACTGCCAGAGGAAGTTCCAAGCTGAGATATTGTGATGGTTACAGTGGAACTTGAGGATGAAACTGTACCCGTACCTAAAGTGGTTGATCCAGTAGCTGCTTTATAAACAGTCACAACATCGCCTGACAAAAGGCCGATTACTGTTATTGCATCAGATGCATTTGCATTATTGGCAATCGTTACATTGGATGCAGTGGGGACAGTAGATGTTGGTTCTGCAGAATAATCAACTTTGGTACTTGTACTTTCCGTTTTATTTTTACTTATCTTGGTAACATAAATGCTTCCTGCTGTTGCGTCCAGCTGTTCAATCGCAATCGTAGCCGTTGAAGCATAGGTTGTAACTGTAGCAGTCCCAATCAAAGAACCATTTGTGGCTGCATCATAAACGTTAATAATATCTCCGGCTGTTAATCCGGTTACGGTAACAGTATCGGATGTTCCATTATTATTGGTTACGCTTACCGAGCTTGAGCTTATAGCGGCAGTCTGTTCTTCTGCTGAATAACTGACTTTAGTTAGTTCAGTTTCCAGACAACCAGTACTGGTAACCGATACATAGATTTCACCTGAACCAGTACCAAGTTGCGTTATCGATACAGTTGCATATGTAGTGCCGCTGGCAACCGTCGCAGTCCCAAGAGCGGTTCCTTTGCTGATTGATTTATAAACAGATACAATATCCCCGCTTGTCAATCCAGCCACCTTTACCGTGTCAGCTGTCCCGGCGGCATTATTTGAAACCATAATATTGCTTAAATCAGGTGCGGCCGACACTGGCTCTGCATCATAATCAGCTTCTGTACGGGCGCTTTCCGCTTTCCCGGTACTAGTGACTGTTACATAGACACTTCCCGAAACAGTTCCAAGCTGTGTTATTGAAACAGTGGCTGTACTTGCTGAGCTTGCAACCGTTGCAGTTCCCAAAACCGTTCCCTGAGTAGCCTTAGTATAAACCGTCTCAATATCGCCGCTTGTCAATCCCGATACATATACGGTATCAGCCGTTCCGGTTACATTGTTTGTAACTATTATATTACTGCTGCTCGGAGCAGTTGATGTTGCTTCCACGCTATAAGTGACTT
Source organism: Syntrophomonadaceae bacterium (assembly GCA_963665865.2). Taxonomy (GTDB): domain Bacteria; phylum Bacillota; class Syntrophomonadia; order Syntrophomonadales; family Syntrophomonadaceae; genus PHAA01. The sequence continues at coordinate 3,493,947 of CAXXWF010000001.1, forward strand.
GTGTACAGCTGCTCTCCAATGCGTTGGTGCTGGTAACAGTTATGTAAACACTGCCGGCAGCTGTGCCTAACTGAGCAACATCCACAGTCGCATAGGTCTTCCCGCTGGCAACCGTCGCATTCCCCAGAGCGGTTCCTTTTTTCGCCGTTTTATAAATCTTAACAATATCATTTTCCTGCAAACCCGAAACATAAACCGTATCGGCTGTCCCCGACGCGTTATTTGTTATGGCTATATTGCTTGAGTCAGGAGCAGTTGATACAGCTTCTGCGTCATAATCAGCTTCTGTTCTGGAGCTCTCAGCCTTACTGGTGCTGGTAACTGATACATAAACCGTTCCTGCGGCAGTGCCTAACTGTGTAATTGTTACTGTCACAGTCGTACTAGTAGCGGTCGCCTTACCAAGTATTGTTCCGCTTGTAGCTGCATCATAGACTTTAACAATGTCCTTTGCCGTCAATCCTGCTACATATACCGAATCAGCAGTGCCAGTTGGATTGTTTGTTACAATTATATTATCAGCACTTGGGACAGTGGATGCAACTTCTGCGGCATAATCGACTTCTATGCGGGAGCTTTCATTCATGGATTTACTGGTAACCGAAACGTAGACTGAGCCTGCCGTGTTTCCGAGCTGGGTTATGGAAACGGTTGCGTTTGTGCTGGTTGCCGTGGCTTGGCCAAGCAAGGAACCGTCTGTTACGGCACTATAGACTTTCACTACATCTTTAGCGCTTAAATTTTCAACATATACCGTGTCAGCCGTTCCTTTGGCATTATTGGTAACAATTATTTCACTTGAATCCAGTGCAGTTGATACTGATTCTGCATCATAATTAACAGCAACACGGCCACTTTCTAAATAACCGGTACTTTTAAGTGAAATATATACTGTCCCCGCACTGGTACCTAGTTGTGAAATTGATATTTTTACAGATGTTCCTGAAGATGAAACAGTAGCACTTCCAAGTGTTTTTCCCCCGGTGGCGGCGTTATATACTTTAATAACATCTTTGGGGCTTAATCCGCTGACACTAACCGTATCTGCTGTTCCTTTTACATTGTTAGTAATATCAACAAGACCAGAATCTATTGTATCAGAAGCAGCTTCGGCAGCATAATTGACCTGAGTTCTACTGCTTTCATTACAGCCAGTGCTTTTAACCGAAACATAAACACTTCCATCATCCGATACTAACTGTGAAATTGATATCGTTACATCACTCCCAGTGGATGAAAGGGTTTTGCTTCCCAGCAATTTCCCCCCAGTAGCAGCGTTATATACTTTAACAACATCTTTTGGACTTAATCCGCACACATAAACCGTATCTGCTGTCCCTTTAGCATTATTCGTAACCGTAATGCTATTAGCCGCAGGAGCATCTGAAACTGGTTCGGCTGCATAATCAACTTTGGTTCTGCTGCTCACAGTACAGCCACTGCTGGTAACCGAGACATAAATAATTCCTGCAGAAGTCCCAACTTGTGATATCTTTATCGTTGTTTCGGTACTTGAGGTTGAGACCGTACTTTTCCCAAGTGACGTGCCACCAGAAGAAACCTTATATACATTTACTACATCCTTTGGCTCAAGCCCCGTCACGTATACAGTGTCAGCTGTACCGACTATATTATTTGTAACGGTAATATTATCGGCATCAGGGGCTGTAGATTCTGCGGCTTTTGCAGAAATCACAAAACCAGATGGCAGTATACAAGTTGATATAAATAATATAACCATAGTAAGGATAACTAAAAGAAAACGTTTCATAGCATATATCTCCTATAATCCCTTATTTTTAATTCTTCTATAACTCCGTAATTCGATGCCTTTATATACTTATTTAAACTTCGAATTCCCTCGCACATTCTAACAAATACGCCTCCTTTCTAACTGTTACAAAGACATAGCGCAGTTTCATAATGCCATAAAAAAACCTGCTCACGGCAACCATAAGCAGGAATTTATCCCTCTATTGGTAGCCCGACTGTCATAGCAATAATGCCTTAGACACACTGGCTTTGCGTCCCCGGCTTTCACCGGGTTTGCCTTTTTCAAATAGTCCAATATTTGAATTTGTTTAATAATTTCCTAAGCAAAATCCCCCTTGCTAGTTTATGGCTACCATCTTTTATTAATGGTAATTTATTGTAGTTAAGTTGTTATTTATCAATACTTTGTTTTATTATACTGCCATAATTTACTAATATCAATTTATTTATTTTTGTATATTCTGGCATTTTTAATGTAACTAGTTGCAAAACGCGCCTTAATTCTCCAGCCCGGTGTTTCTACCATGATCCGCTGTTGAGAGCTTCCATCGGTCTTCAAGGGGTTCTACGGGGTGCATGCATGGAACTTATATTTAATGCACACAACTCGGCAACTACCAAGGTATAGTACAGGGCTTAGTAAGCCCTGTATTTCTATACTTAATATGGTGGGCACGAAGGGTTTCTAACCCACGACTTCTACCCTATGAAGGTAGCACGGTCCCGCTAAGTTACCTGCCCACCTCGATATATATTCTTTCAGTTTTCGCTTTTTTGATAATTACATGGTTTATAATAAGGATAATATTCATAGAGATATTTAGCTGTGATAGTTGGCCGTCCCTTTTTTGCCGGCATTATACGGAAAATTTACATTATCAATTTGTTTCGAACCGTCTGCCCAGTAGATTGCAAGTTGAACATGGATTTAACATCATACAGCTATAATTACCATTTTCCACGTTTACAAATAGGTCTAGTATAAGTATAATTAACCTTTGTTAAAGGAGATTATTAAATGAAACTGTATATAAAATCAATTATATTGGCAAGTTTTTTATCTATTTGCTCAATGTTATTTTTATCATCCAACTGTTCAGCAACTTTATCATCAAATAATTCTCTGTCAGTAGGCTCGGTAACGGAATCTGCTTCATCAGGATATACAGTTGCAAATTCAATGCACACCATAGCCATGTCATCACCGACATTAATAATACCACCGCAAGCTTCAGGCATAACAATTCATACCTCTTCCAGCAATAATGATGGTTCAGTTATCTCAAAAAGTGGATTCTTTTTTTATAGCAATAACCCCGAGTCCGTAAATGATGGTGATTTAGCTGATAATGGGTGTTGGTTAAATCGAGCTGAGGTATCTGGCAATGGACAGGTATACGCTTGGCATAAAAATTCTACCAGTGGAGCAATAAATTCGGTGCTTTATATTATAAATTCTAGTGATGTAAATACGATTACAGTTAAAACCAATCAATATGCTTTGACAACTGGTGTTGGCGCTTCTGACGTAGCAGCCTGGGATTCTTACCTAGGATCCAGCCAGACTAGTATTTCAGTCTCAGTCAAGCCAGGACAATGTGTTGAACTTTTTAAGCAAGCGGTTGCCCGGGAAAACAACTTTGGTCTAATTGCAGCACTAGACATTACGGATACAGAGGGAAATCCTGCCAAGGCAATTTTGGAGGATGTAGTTTACAATAAAAATATTTCAGCAGCGAAATATGCCAAATTAGATGAGGGTATTAATGGAGGTAGAGGAGTTGGCTTATCTTATCAAAATACAATCACGTTTGAACCTATAAAAATGTCTGAAAGTAATGATTACACCTTATATAATATAGGAGCCATTAATGACTCTTTAAATGGCAAAGACCTGGTAAAAATTAAGGACTGTAGTAATCAAATGGAAAGCTTATTAGAAGGTAATTACGGAGAAGTAATGACCATAATTCTACCAATAAAAAACTTTTATAAGGATCAGCAGAATTTCGGTATATTTATTGGAAGTACTGGAGGATACTCCTTTCCATTTGTTAGACTGCAAGAAAATTCTTTCGTAGCTTCACCCGTGAAGCCTTTTACTGCTTATAACATGATTCAAACGGGTAAAATGGCTTTTGGTTCGAGTGAAAAGGTATCCTTCACTCTGGTTATACCTGCTTTATCATCAACCCCATTGATTATTGGCATACATCCAATATTATAAAAAAGGAATATGGGGCTCCCCAGCATTTTTGCTTGATACTCGGCCTCTTCGATAAGCAGTCCACCAATATTCGCAGGAAGAAAAAAGGAGCGCAGTCCGAGAAGTAGTGGCCTTAATAGTAAGCTCTTGCTTATCCTGTCAATCACCAAAACTAGAGAGAAAAATACCGGGGCATTAAACCCCGGTATAACCGACTTTATATGGTGGGCGCGGAGGGTTTCGAACCCACGACTTCTACCGTGTGAAGGTAGCGCAGGAAAGCAGAATGCCGCAATTCAGGGCTTTCTCGTTAGACACATTTAGACTATAACAGTATTTTTCGGGGGTTTTTCAAGCCCAATCTTGGCAAAAATCTCGGCAACTTTACAGCATGTAAGGGCTGTTTTTCTGCGCTCAGATCCGTAGGAGGTCTTCAGATCTTCTTTATCATATTATTAAGGAATGCTTATGGATAATGGTAAATTATAATGATCTATCGCTAGAACGCCTATCATGCTTGGATTATTCATCGCCGACCGATACCGCGAGTGAGCCCAAGCTCAGCCGGCATCAGTGGTCGGGCTGGCGGAAAGTGGTTACCCCTTGTTAGTAGTTCTACTTTCCGCCAGCACAATGGGAGGGAGGGAACATTCACATTTAGACAAAAATAGGGTTATTTGTCTTGAGAAACATAATGTATAGTATTATTGCATTTTCGTGCCTTTGTATGAATTCTCAAGATTAATAGTAGATAACATAATCGTTCGGCATCGATTTAATTATTTTATGTTCTTCTTCCACACCTTGGGGAAGTCGGCATAAGAGAACAGGGCAGTGGACCCTTTCGCTAACTCGTTGGCTTATACTTCCGAGAAGAGTACCGGTTAATCCACCTATACCTCTACTGCCCATTACGACTAGGTCATATTTTCCTTCGTCAGCTTTTGCACAAATAGTATGTGCTGGATGTCCAATAGCTAAAACAAGCTCTGCTTGAGATGATCCGATCTCTTCCCTTATGCGTGCTAGCATTGCATTGCCATATTCAATGGCAGGTTTTGTCGCAGTCGGCTCTGGTAATTCTACTCCTTCAATCCCATATTGAACGAGCCTAACCACATACAAAAGAGTAATATCTCCTTCATTTTTGGCAGCCAAATTAGCCGCAATTCTAGCTGCCTCAATCGAACTATCGGATCCGTCTACTGGCACCAATATCTTTTTGAACATACTAATTGCTCCTTTCATAAATGTTAGAAGTCATTTTTAGTGGAAGTTTGGACTTTCCATAATGCTTAGTCTCATGGTTTTTCTTCTCTTAATTTTCTCATCTACCTTGGAAGCAAGGTTTTCGTTTTTCCAGAAAGGCCTTGAAACCTTCACCCTGATCCTTGGTAGAAAATAGAAATACGCATGCTTGTTGTTCAAACTGCATGCTCGAATAGAAGTCAACATATGTAGCCTGGTTGATATTACTCTTAGCCAAACTTAAAGCAAGGGGTGCTTTGGGTAATAAATACGGTACATTAGCAATGCTCTTAGCAGCAATTACCGGCTTGATTTTGGTTCCTCCTGTTATGATACTTTGATCTGCAACTTAGACTCCTCTCATACCTACACCAGCTCTTATTAACTTGCTCATATATCTGATTTATTTGTCTTCTATCACTGGATTCAAAAAGTATATTGTTTTCTTCACTATTAGTATCAATGTAGCCGATAACGCAAAAGTGGGTAATTTTAGGTTTAAAGATTAATGGTACCAGTGGGCCATAGAATATAACGCTGCGACCCTTAAAGTCAGGATTCTTCTTGGTAGTAAACTTCTCAATTTTACGCACCTTATCGAAATCAATTGTCGCTGAATTTCCACGGAAATCATACATCACCAGATGATCTTCATTCGCAATACCCACTGTTACTTTAGCCGGCTTAGGCATATTGGGACATCCTCCCTGGTAATTGGCTGTCCCGATCTCCACATGAGGTAGTTTCTCATTAAGTAGAGACTTATATTTGTCTGATTCCTTAACCTTACGGGTCCCGCGATAAAACACAATAACAAGGAAGACTATTACAATTGCTGCTATTATCATCCAATTATTCACTTTCTTCCACCTTTCTTCTTGCCTTTTATCTTGGTCCCCGTAATGTTATAAAGATACATCGACGTGGACCCAAAATAGAGTATTTAGAATGGATCTCTAAACCTATTTAGCTGCAGGCGCTCATAGGTATTAAATATAAATAGAAGACCACTTATTAAAGACAAAATGGATATTATTGCGAGTGCCGCCATCAACATCCAACTATTCACTTTCTTCCACCTTTCTTCTTGCCTTTTATCTTGGTCCCCGTAATGTTATGAAGAAACACTTATGTGGACCTGAAATACTGTATTTAGAATGATTCCCTAACCCTCTTTAGGCACCAACCGTTCATAGGTAGTAAAAATAAATAGGAGACCACTAATTATAGATAATGTCACACAAACCGTAAAGGCTCCATTAAAGCCATATTTGGACCCAACGAAAAACCCGGTTATCATTGGTGCTAGGAGAGATCCAAAATTACCGATAAAGTTATAGGCCCCACCTACACCGCCTGCCTGTCCGTAAGGAGCAATATCGCTGGGTATTGCCCAGACATTGGATGCCCCAAAAGCAAAGATTCCCATAAAGCAACTGATCCAGAATATTGCCATCTGGGGTGAAGTTGCGCCCATAGTAAGGAAGATAAAGATTGCCGTCCCGATCATGCCTATGCCCATACCAGTTCGTCTCAACGTCGAGTTGGAGGCGCCGGATCTATACCAGCGGTCAAAAACAACACCACCAGTCAATTCACAAATTACAGCGACAATATAAGGTATCATCGCATACCATCCCATTGTCTTAGTATCGAGATGTCTTACCGTTACCAAATATGTTGGCATCCAAGTGCTGAACACGGTCCACACATACAGATACAGACCATAGGCAACACATATCTGCAAAACCCGACGGTAGGTAAACAACTTAAGGATGGGGATTGGCTTGGAAACAATTTTTCCTGACGAATCAACTTGTTCATCTTGGCGGATGTACTCTAATTCGGATTTAGTAACTTTAGAATGTTCATCCGGTTCTTTATAACATGCAACCCACACAAAGGAATATAGCACGGCTAAGCCACCGGATATTACGAAAGACATTCTCCAGCCCCAAGCTAGAAGTATGGCAGCTACCAAGGGCGGTGCAAACGCAGATCCAACCCGGGCCGCACAGTCATAACAGGCGGTTGCAAAAGTCCTCTCCCGCAACGGCGTCCAAACCGACACTACTCGCGCACTAGCCGGAAAACCCGGTGCTTCGGTTATTCCAAGTCCGATACGAACAGCGAAGAACGACCAAAAACTAGTCACAGCTCCAGTCAACATGGTTACCCCGCCCCAACCAAACAGGGCAGTCCACATAGCCCACTTGGGTCCATATTTATTTAGAAATGCTCCACCAGGAATCATCATCAATGTGTAAGACCAGAAGAAAGCTGACATTAGCACACCCATTTGGGCTGCACTAAGTCCCATTTCTTTCATTAAGGTTGGGGTAGCCACACTTATATTGACTCTGTCCAAGTAGTTTAGGAGTATGGCTCCTGCCACGAGAGCTACAGCAGTCCAGCGGTAGCCTGATTCTGGCTTAGTGGTTATTCCAATTTGTTTTTCATTAGGTGGTAACATTGATACTCCCCTTTCATTTTTTCATATAGTTCGGTAGAATTAAGCCGTAGGTATAGCTTCTACCATTGGTGGATGAGGTTCTGGAAAAGCCCTTGGTTGGAGCCAGGGGCTTTTCGGTTTTTTGGAAGGGTGTCTGGTATTTATTGTAAGTGGCAGTTGTCTGATTGGTTGTAATCAACAGTTCTTTATACTGATGGCACCGGATAATGCAACCCGCATTGCTAACAAGTTCTATTGTATTTGGTTGGTAGCAAAAGCTTATCATGGTCCAACAAGTATCTGCCACACGAATCAGGATTGGGTAACTAACCCTATTTAGTCAAAATACGTCCTCTATTTCGTTCTTAATTAAAAACCTCTCGCATATTATTTAAGCAAAAAGTATACCAACAATTCAGATTGAAATATATAATACAGATTAAGACTCTTTTCATTTTTGTAACTAATAAGCTTTTTAACCTAGCAGTGTCCTATTTAGCGACAAATGACACAGCTCATTTGACAATTTTGCTGCCTTATGATCGTATTTTGATATTAAACAAAAGAACTGAGGGAACAAGTTTTAAACTGTCTCCTCAGTTCTTTTATTTTTTCTTTTTCGACAAATTAAATTAGGATCTTTATCATTGCATGTAGCATTTTGCAGCATTATGCAGTCTTCGTGCAACAAAATACTGCACAATTAAATACCATCAATTACCAAACTCTTTATTCATCCCATATTGCTTAATTTTTCTATAAATCGTACTTCTGGCAACACCTAACTCTTTCGCAACTCGTGTAATATTGCCCCGGTACTTCACCATCATATTAAAGAGTTCTTTCTTTTCCTCTTTTTCTAACACTTCTTTTATATAATTTGCATTCGAATCATTATGAAGCCTTTGAAATTCCTGTCTGGATTCAATCTTCTCATTGAATGAATTGCCGTGTATTCCTCTGACATTCAGAGGCAAATCCCTCTCTGAAATCTTCATATTAATACAAGAATTTGCTGTACGTTCAGCAACATTTTGCAGTTCACGCACATTCCCGGGCCATGGATAATGCTTTAAGCAAACATAAGCCCGTTCTTCCACTTCAAAAGCACGATCTGTAATATTCGATCTTGAAATCCTTTTTAAAAAACTGTCAAACAGCACAGAAATGTCTTCTGGATGTTCACGTAAGGAAGGTATATTTAAATTTATTACGTTGATTCTGTAATACAGATCACTACGGAAGTTCCCGCTGATCACTTCCTGTTCCAAATCTTTATTGGTCGCACAAATAATACGAACATCGACCGGAATGACTGTATTGCTGCCAATGCGCATTACATTTTTCTCCTGCAGAACTCTAAGCAATGCAACCTGCTGTTCCAATGGCATATCTCCTATTTCATCCAAAAAAAGTGTTCCTCCGGATGCAAATTCAAATTTCCCAGGATTACCACCGGCTTTTGCACCGGTAAAAGAGCCACCCTCATAACCAAACAATTCGCTTCCCATCAAATCTCTGGGTATTACGCCACAATTTATTGCCACAAATGGCCCATTTCTTCGAGCACTATAGTTATGGATCGCCTGCGCAAACATTTCTTTTCCAGTACCGCTTTCTCCCTGTATTAAAATGGTACTTGTTTTTCCCGCTGCCATTTGCGCTTGGTGAACTATATTAAGCATCTGGTCATTCATAGTAATAATGTCGTCAAATTCTATCCTTGCACGAGCACCACTAAGTCGATTGACCAGATTCTGAACTGCTTCTGCCGGCTTAAATACCAAAACGAACCTGTCAGCAGTTCCTTGTCCCACCTCTACAACTGATCCGGAAACAAAAAAACGTAGATTCAGTAAATCAAAATTCATTTCAATATTTTGAAAATTCTCTCCATGAAGCAGTTGTTCAAAATACATATTGCTTTTTAACTTTAAGATGCTCTCTATATGCCTTTGAAAGGTCTTGAAATTTTTTCCAAGTATTTGTCGCAACGCATTATTTATCATTACAACACCTAGCTTTTTCTGTAACACCATGATGCCATCAGAAATACTCTGATAAATACCTTCCACTTCGGTATATAGTTTTTTCAAACTTTGATTCGCTTGTTCAAGTTCGGACGTGCGGCTTTCTACTCGTTTTTCTAAGTCTTTTTTTATTTGGATCAATTCGTCCTCCGCTTTCTTCCGTGCTGTATTATCTATTCCTGCTGCCAGAATAAATTGTCCCTGATCATATTCCATCAATATATGAAAAATCTGTAAAATAATCTTCTCGCCATTCTTTTTTACAGTCTCAATTTCATAGCTAGGCTCTACCGGTTCCTTGTTCCATAAAGCTTTCATCCTTTCTACCGTCTTCGAATACATCTTCGGATCTACCAAGTCCATAAATTCTTTATTACGGAGTTCTTCTGCTGAATAACCATAAGTAATACAATGTTGCGGATTCACGTACTTATATCTGTCCTTTGACATAGTGTAGATGCTTATCGGCAATTTTTCTATAAGCTGTTGAAACAATGACGCTGAATCATTGATATTTAACAAATCATTACTAAATCCAATGATATGACGGCAGGATACCTCGCCATCCAAAAACATAGTAATTATAATCCAGGCATCACGTTTCTGCCTCGTCCTGCTCATGGGATGAACCAGTATAACAGGTTTATCCGGTTTAGCTTCCATCAAACTTTCTTTGATTTCTTGAAACGTATGTTCCGGAACTATATTATAAAAATATCTGCCCTGCAAAGAGCCAGGTTCGGCTTCAGCTCTGTGCTCATAGGCTTCATTAGCAAAAATGATCCTATAATCTTTATCAATCATAAAATAAGGCGGAACTACAACCATCCTAGTTTTTTCGCCTAACTGATTCAGTTCATTATCCTCATTGTTTTCTGATAATTTTTGCATCGTAGGTACCTCCTCAACTTAACTACAATCTATTTAATTAGAAACATTATTGAATGCAGATAACTTTATCCATTTATACTACCGCAATTGAAGGCTGCTGCTATATTTTTTATATGGTTATCGGATATTTGGAATGATATTCTTGTTTTCTGCACAAGTAGCTTTATTTTAATCACATTGCATAAAAAAACCATATTTATTTTGATATAGAAATTTCTCATACATTTTCCCTTCCCTTCAATTTCAGCTAATTAAGCAATATGGAATGATGAAGAGTTCGTTTATCTTGCAGTATTATGTTGCATAAATACTGCAAGACACTACAAAGTACTACACCTACCACATAAAGTATACCGTAATTTTTCAAGTTTCTAAACTTGTTCTCCCATTTCTTTTGGTTAATACAAGGAAGAAAATCATCAGGCAGCAATAATTGACAGCATTCTTTTCGACCAGTGTACACAAATGCCACCTGGTTCGAACAGGTTGATATGGTTATTGCTAGATAATTCGGCTGTCATGATGCAATTAATAGTAGTTTAAACTATTGCTTGTTTTCTAGTTTGAATGTATATTTGTCGTTCTAAAACGATTTAATGATTTTCCAGCTATCTGATTTGAGATACTAGCAGAATATTATATTGATAATTTAACGATTGGCGACATACCAAAAATACGGCATGTTGCTTTTTCGCGTATTTTTGTCTTTCCTACTTTTGGAGGTTGGCATATTTATTGCTTTATACATACAACAAGATAATTTGCTTGCTTCTTACGCAGATAATCTAAAATCTTTAAATTCATTAAGGAAGTGAGGGATTTTATTAAAGAAGGTCCAGGCTTCGTAGTTAACCGTATCCTGGTTCCCACCATCAACGAAGGCTGCGCCATCCTCTATGAAGGACTGGCAACTGCTGAAGATATTGATACTGCTATGAAATTTAGCGCTGGCTGGTTAGGAATGAAGACCAAGAAGGGCTTCTATAATTATTAAACCCTGGATTGCGCCACGGTTAAAAGCCAAACCGAAATGGGGGAATTAAGAATGGCCTATGAAAATATCATCCTGGAAAAAGAGGATTATCTGGCGATCCTAACCGTTAACCGTCCCAAGGCCCTCAATCAGTGAATTTCGCCAAGTTCACCATCGGCAAAGGGATGCAGGCTGATCTTGATACAGCTATGAGCATAGAATCCGACATGTTCGGCATATGTTCCTCGACCTTGGAGGTATAGGCAGAATGATTAAAGAAGACTTCGGCATTGACATGGACCTGAGTAAGGTTAATGTCAACGGTTCCGGTATCGGCCTGGGCCATCCGGTAGGATGTACCGCCCTGCGTATTGTTGTCTCCCTGTATTATGAACTGGAAAAACAGGGCAAGACCATAGGTGGAGCTTCTCTCTGCGTAGGCGGTGGGCTGGCTTACTGCTCACTCTGGACCAGAGATATTTAACAGCCCTCACGAGTAATCTTTTTATATAGGTGATGGTTTTGCACAGGCCATCACCTGCTTTTTCAAAAAAAATCTATAGTTGACATAAATTAGTAAATGGAGGGAAAATTTAATGGCTGCTAATTTTGCGGTAAATAATATTAGAGATTTTGAATTTATAATTCAAGAATGGCTTCCAACAGATGGAGTCTTCAATTATCCACAGTTTGCTGATTATTATACTAAAGATGATATCAAATCAGTCCTCGGACCTATCCTGAAGATGTGTAAGGAAGTAATTGAACCTACCAATGACGATGGTGAGAACAACCCGATTATATTTAAAGACGGCAAAGTAACTACTCCGAAGAGCTTCGGTCCCCTATTCCACAAGCTGCAGAGCGAAGGCTGGGGTACCAGCAATATAGACAATAGCGAGGATGCCATGGTGCTGCCCGAAATGCTGTATGCAGCGGTATGGGAAATGATCTGCGCCGCCAACCCGGCATTCATGCCTTACGTACTGCTGACTAGCGGTGCCGCCGATTTGATTCAAAGTTATGGCGATGATAAATTAAAAGCTATGTTTCTGCCTAAGATGATGGATGGAACCTGGGCCGGCACGATGTGTCTGACTGAACCCAGCGCCGGCTCTGATGTGGGCGATATTATGTCCAAGGCTTTCCCCACCGACGATCCCCGGATTTTCAAAATTAAGGGTAATAAAATATTCATAACCGGTGGAGATAATGACTTCACCGAGAATATTATTCACCTTTATCTGGCTCGGATCGAAGGTTCCAAAGCCGGGACCGCCGGTATTTCTCTGTTTGTAGTTCCCAAGTTCTGGGTTAATGAAGATGGCAGCTTTGAAGACAATGATTTCCAGACAACCGGGGCCGAACACAAGATGGGCTTGCATGGATCGGTTACCGCCTCCCTGGCTGCCGGCGAAGAAGGCAACTGCCGTGGTTGGCTGCTGGGCGTAGACCCACGTACCAATGATGGCAAAGGCGAAGGTATGGCCCAGATGTTCCAGATGATGAATCTGGCCCGCATGGAGACCGGCCATATGGCTTTGTCCTGCATCATTAACGCATTTGCCAATGCTCGTGACAATGCCAAAGAAAGAATCCAGGGCCGCCTGTTTACTGATCCCAGATCTGGACGGGTAGCTATAATTAACCATGAGGACATCAAGCGCACCCTGATGATGGGCAAAGCCCATATTGAAGCGATTCGGGCTATGATGTACCGGTTATATCTGGCCTTTGACCAGAGACACCGTGATCCCGATCCGGCAGTTAGAAAAGCAGCCAATGACCTGATCGAAATGACCACACCGCTTTGCAAGGCTTATCCTTCCGATGAAGGCTGGTGGCTGATTGGGGAAGCAATCCAAACCTATGGCGGTTATGGCTTCTGCTCAGAATATCCCGTCGGTCAGCTGGCTACCGACATGAAAATCTACTCCATCTGGGAAGGCACCAACTTCATCCAGTCCCTTGACCTGGTAGGCCGCAAAATGAACATGAAGGGAGGCAGCGTATTCGGAGCTTGGGTACAGGAAATGGTTGACTTCTGTGAGGCTAATAAGAGCAATGCTACCTTCACTAAAGAATTTGCCAACTTGGATAGAGGTCTGAATGCATATAAGGAAATGTTAAAGGTCTTGGGCGAAAATTCTAAAACAAACCCGAGCCTGATTCCTCTATATTCACGCCGCATCCTGACTGCTACTGCGCAGCTCTTCTGTGGACGCCAGATTCTCGATCAGGGCTTGGTGGCTGATAAGAGAGCCAAAGAAGTGGGCGCAGAACATTATGACTATAACTTCTACACCGGCAAAGTTGCTACTGCCAAGTACTATGTACGCAATGTGGTTCCAAATGTATGGGCGGTTGCCGAAATCGTAATGGACGCAGACACATCGGCCATTGATGTTCCTACTGAAGTCTTCGAATACTAGAACATTTTATTACTGTCATTCTGAACGAAGTGAAAAATCTTTCGCTGCCGCTCAGGATGACATTTGGTATACCATAAATATTCGAATACTAGAATATTAAGGAGGAATTTGTTTGGCGGATTATAGCACTGAATATAAAAAAAAGGTGACCCCGGTTGATGAGGCCATAAAAGTGGTTAAATCAGGCGATCTAGTACACTACGGTGAGTTTGTCATGAATTCTGCTTACCTGGATGCAGCCCTTGCCAAGCGGGTTGATGAGCTTAGCAACGTAAATATTCGGACAACTACCTGCCCATTTCCGCCCAAGGCGGTTCTGGCTGATCCCGAGAGAAAACATTTTATCTATAATGACATCCATATGAGTGGTGCCAGCCGCAAATTGCATGATAAGAATCTGTGCAACTATATGCCCTTGACTTATCATGAAGGCAACAGCTTCTATGATCGCGGTTATGTCAATCCAGATGTGGCCTTAATTAAGGTAGCACCCATGGATAAACATGGTTATTTCAATTTTGGAACCTCGGTTTCATTTACGCCCAACTTCTGCGATGCGGCCAAAATTGTCATTGCTGAAGTGAATAGCACGGTACCGATTTGTTTGGGCGGCAACCGGGAGTCCATCCATATCTCCGAAATTGATTACATCGTAGAAGGCGATAATCAGCCGATGATTCAGCTTCCGGAAGTGCCGGTAACAGATATTGATAAAAAAATAGCTGCTATCGTTATGGAAGAAATAGAGGATGGAGCCTGCCTGCAGTTGGGAATCGGCGGAATGCCCAACGTAGTCGGTGCTATGATAGCCCAGTCGGACTTAAAGGACCTGGGTGTACACACGGAAATGATGTGCGACTCCTTTGTCGATATGTATGAAGCTGGGCGGATTACCGGTAAGCACAAACAGTTGGACAAACGCAAGATGGTCTATACCTTTGCCATGGGAACCAACAAGCTATACGACTTCCTGGATGGGAACCCCTGCTGTGCTATTTATCCGGTAGAGTATACCAACCATCCCCATGTGATAAGCCAGAATAACAAGGTTGTCGGTATCAACAATGCTATCGAGGTAGACCTGTATGGTCAGGTGGCTTCTGAGTCTTCAGGAACCAGGCATATCTCCGGAACCGGCGGACAGTTGGACTTTATCACGGGATCTTATGATTCTGTAGGGGGCAAAGGCTTGATCTGTCTGACCTCCACTTTTACGGGTAAGGACGGCAGTCTGAAATCAAGAATACGTCCGATACTTACCCCCGGGGCTATTGTAACCGTACCACGCAGCATTAATTTCTATGTGGTCACCGAGTACGGAGTAGCCATGCTCAAAGCCAAATCAACCTGGCAAAGAGCGGAAGCCTTAATTAACATTGCTCACCCTGATCTTCGTGATGAACTGATCAAGGAAGCTGATCAGATGAATATCTGGATAAGAAGCAATAAAATCGTTTAAGTATAGATTTAAACGCAATGAAGTGATCGGTTGGAGTGATGTCATTTGTCCATCACCAGCCTATCACTTTGTTGAATCTTAAAACCGAAGGGCTAGCCATTTCATAATGGGAGCATTCCTGTTAATTTTTCTTTGTCTGGATGACCTGAATTTTGACCAGTAAATAGCCTGATTTTTTTAATTATTGACATTAACAACATTGGAAGAATTAATTAGTATATTAAGGGAGGAATTTTATGTTGGATATGAATAATACGGGTGTAACAATGTCATTATTTAATTATGAACGCCTGAAAGAGT
Source organism: Syntrophomonadaceae bacterium (assembly GCA_963665865.2). GTDB lineage: Bacteria > Bacillota > Syntrophomonadia > Syntrophomonadales > Syntrophomonadaceae > PHAA01. Next base: position 3,509,711 of record CAXXWF010000001.1, read on the forward strand.
GTCAAAGAGATCACAAAGATTTGGTTAACGAAATTAAATCTTTGTTAAAGCCAACAAGCATGGAAGGCAACACAGTTCAAATAGCAATAGATAAAGAAAGGTTGGAAAACCTGCTTTTTAGATTTGCAGCCGATGATATCGATTTAAAACACTTAAATCATACCCAAGTAGCCTTTCTTTTCAAATAACCTCCTTAATGACAAGGCAGGACTTTTTATAGAGTAAGATTATTGACAACATAGACTTCTGATTATATAGATGTACTTTATTAATTCTAGGTTTGGAAAAGAGGGGGAGCCCATTTTCTATGCACATAGCATTCCACAAATAAACACTCAAACCCTTATCTTTTCTAGCCTTTTATGTATTTTTAGCAAGCTTAAGTTAACATCTCGTTCTTCCTTTTTGTTAATAATCTTTCATATACTGAATAATTTCTGCTCATCTTTTGCTTCAAAGAGATGTGAAGCCAGGGGTGATCACCCTGGCTTCTTTTTACTCATTTGTTGTTTTTGCAATTACTCTATCTTTGTTCGATCAGATGTTTTCCAATCGGATTAGGATCTCTGGTGAGATTATTCATTACCATAATTGTTTGATTTCGGTTTTCAACTGCCAGCGCATTTTCAAATCCCGCTGCGTCAATATTTATGTTCAAGGCATCTTTCGTAAGACGTACTGCCAGCGGATCCTTTGAAGCAATGGTCCGAGCAATTGTCAGAGCAGTCGGGATCAGGTCTTCTTTGTTTTCCACACAGCGGGAAGCAAACCCTAAATTCATTGCTTCTTCAGCACTGATAAAGTCTCCAGTCAACAGCATTTCATAAGCACGGCCACTCCCGATCAGACGGGGCAGTTTATAGGAACTGCACATGTCGGCTCCACCAATACCAACATTCATGTAGAATGCAGAGAAACGTGAATCTTTAGTAATAACACGTATATCGGAAGACATTGCAAAACTGAAGCCTGCTCCTGCAGCAACACCATGGACAGCTGCGATGATCGGCTGTGGACATTGATGCATATGAAGCTGGATTTCACCCATTCTAGTCTGGTATGCCAAGAAGCCGCGAGCTGTCTTTTCTTCTTCTGTCAGACCTTCAGCAACATCCATTCCTGCACAAAAACCTTTTGCATCACCACCGTATAGTATTATAACCCTGGTTTCCATGTCATTTTTCAGCTTGACATAAACATCGGTCAGTTCATCCAGCATTACATGAGAGAGAGCATTATATCTGTTATTACGATTGAGGGTTAGCAACATGATATTGGGTTCAACGTATTCAACCTTTATTGCTTCATATTTCGGATATTCCATGGAAAGACCTCCTTCATATTTTAAAATTATTTTATCAATTATGACTCAAATTTTTACTGGTGTTCATCCCCACTTTGATGGTTTTGGGAGCATTATAATAGGCCCTGCATTTTGGCCAGAACATCATGGGCATCTGCATTCAGCACATAATCTGCCATGCTGACAATCGATGCATTTTCATCATTATTTACAGAAGCAATTATCCTGGCGTCACGGATACCTGCATAAAACTGGACCTGCCCGGAAATCCCAAACAGGATTGCCAGACTCGGTTTGCAAGTCTTGCCTGAAATGCCGACCACTCTGTCTTCCGGAAACCATTTTCTGTCAGTCGCAACAGGTTTGGTGCATCCTACAGCACCGCCAAGTTTGGCAGCGATTGCTTCAACAGTTGCGATTGCTGCCTGATCTTCAACACCCTGACCAACTACGAGAAGAATATCAGCTTCAGAGATATCAACCGAGTCTCCGCCCTTTGGCTGTATACCGACAAAGGTTACACCGGTTGTAGCTCCGGTTACATGCATGTCCTGTATGGTTCCTCCCGCTGCATTTTCAGCCTGTGCAAAGCTTTTCGGAGCTACTGCAATAACCTGTTTTGATGTTGCAATAACCTGTTTTGCAACAACAGCACCGCCTAATACATTTCGTTCACAAACAATTTTGCCGCCATTTAAAGACAGAGATGAAGCACCCATAAGACATCCTGCATTCATTTTTTGAGCCAGTCTACCAGCAAGCAGTTTCCCTCGTCGATCAGAAGATAAAACAACAACTTCACACCCAAGGTCTGCTGCCGCCTTCTGAATGATTTCAGCAACTGCTCCAGAATCGGCCAAGACCAGTCCGTCCTGAGTCACACTATACACAGCTGCACCTTTGGCCGACAACACTCCCGCATTGTCGGCATTGTTAACAGCGACTGCAACTACATTTCCACCTGCTGCAATTGCATTGGCAGCGGTCAGTAATTCTGCTGCCAATGCAGCTTTTTCACTATATATCAAAATGTTAGCCATTGATCTTTCCCCCTGACTTAAAATAGATTTTCAGCTTTCAGCGCTGCTACAAGCTCTTCAGGTGTTTGTACGGCGATCTGCTTTCTGTTGCTCTCCGGTGCCAGACTGCTCAGCGTTTCGACAACTGCTGCAGGGAGGTCGATCTCGACATCGTTAGCATCAAGAATTTCCTTAGGCTTTTTGCCTGCTTTGAGGATCTGAGTGACTGCCGGGATTCTCACTTCATTGATATCTGCTACAACAGAAATCACAACAGGCGTATCAGCTTTGTAGGTTTCTTCACAGTCCTCCAGACTGCTTACTACAGTTATGGTGGAACCATCCAATTTCAATGATTTTGCAAATCCAAGCACAGGCAGCCCTGCTAGTTCTGCAACACGCCCAGGCATCTGTCCGCTGTAATTATCACCGCTGCCTTCACCAAAAAGAACAATGCCTACATCTTCGATGTTCTTGAGACTTTCAGCGATAAGCAAGGCAGTCTGTGCACTGTCAAGATCACCAAAATCGTCGTCACAAAGAAGGTAGGCTGTATCTGCACCAGCTGCAAGAGCCTCCTTGATGGTATCTTCCAGATCACTGTTGCCAATAGCTAAGGCGATGATTTTTCCGCCTGCAGCCTCCTTTAAATCCACAGCTGCTTCAAGTGCATTTTTATCAAGACTGCCAAAAGTGAACGGGACATCCTCCATTACCGGTTTCCGGTCTCGGATGCGTATTTGCTGAATATCCGGTATCTGTTTCATCGCTACGACAATATTCATTAAAAAGCCTCCTCCTTATTACTATCTGTTTTCTTTGACTCTCGCAGAGAATCAGGAGCTGCCCACTGCTTGCGGTGTTTTGCCGAAGGCAGGGGTTGCCGATTCCAAAACTGTTTGCACAGATCTGGGTCCGCCAACTAACTAACAGTACGCAGCTCATGATTCTCTGCACATGAAATTTACTATACTGCAAAAGGCTTAGCCAAACCTAAACTGAACCCCTGCGCCGCCATTTGGATACTGCCACTCCAACACATCGGGTCCACAGGCCACGCGGCAGGTACCGCATTCCAAACATCCATCTACATCCAGTTCAACTTCGCCTTCACTGTTCAACCTATACAAGCCTGCCGGACACACCAGAATTGCTCTTCTCAGGCGCAGATCCCTTTCACAACCGGGGACTATATGGATGTGAAATTCACTGTCATGCTTAAATACATTCAATCCCAGTTTTGCTTTTAATCCCACGGTTGCAGCTGCTTCACTCACAGTTTCATCATCCTCCTTAGGTCCTTCGTTGCAATTTCCCAGATGTCTTTAAATCCTAACATTCCTTTGACGGTAGGAGCCACTCTGTCTTTTGGACCATTCGGTATTTCATAGAGTCCGCCCATTACTTTAGCAGCCAATTCAGGATAATACGTGAACAGACGTTTGTGATTCATGGCTTCCGGTACGTCTTTGAAGGTTTTAAAATCCTTTAAAACGAAACTTTCTCCTAGCAGTTTTTCATAGGCAGAAAGACCGTATTCCGAGAAATCTCCGCGTTCTTTTGCAGTTAATACTGCCTGTGCAGCATAATAACCGCTTGCCATTGCATATTCCATACCGCGTACTGTAACACCACTGTTTATCGAGAAACCGGCTGCGTCTCCGCAGACAAGCATGCCATTTCCATACAGTTTGGTTAGATGTTTATAGCCTCCTTCAGGAATGACATGCGCTGAATATTCAGCGACTTGTCCGCCTGCAATCAGCGAAGCAACCTCTGGTCTCTGTTTGAACTGTTCGAGCATTTCATGTGCTGGAACAAACGGTTCTTCATTCATGAGTGCTTCAATACCGACAACGATGCCGAGACTGATGCTGCTTTTGTTTGTATAGAGAAAGCCACCGCCGAATTTACCTTTGGTTACATTTCCCATATATAGTCTTGCCACCCCCTGATCATCTGTCAGATTAAAGCGGCTTTCCAGGACCTCCTGGTCAAGTTCAATGATCTCTTTGAATCCAACCGCATGATGATCTGCAGTTCCGGGCTTTCTAAGACCAGCCTGTTCAGCAAGGAGGGACAGTACCCCGTCACATGCAATAACAACATCGGCTCTGAGTTCATCCCCACCAGCCATAACGCCATCAACCTTGCCATCCTTCCAAATCAGACTGTCAACACGCGTCTTGGTTACAATGTTGGCACCTTTTCTTTCAGCCTGCTTTGCAAAGTATTTGTCAAACCTGGCTCTGGTCACGCTATAGCTCTGATACGGTTCCTCAGCGAATTTCTTGCCGCTGTAGCGCACAAGCAGACTGCTGTCTTCGGCCATGATGCAGATTTCTTCATGGGCAATGCCGCGTTCAAATGGCGCCTTTTTCCACAAATCAGGGAACAAATCCCTGACAGGGTTGACATACATTCTTCCGCCCGTGACATTCTTCGCACCACTATAGTCTCCACGTTCCAGAAGAAGTACTTCCTGCCCTGCTTCTGCAAGGGTATATGCCGCTGCCAGTCCTGACAGTCCACCGCCTACGATAATAGCGTTAAATCTGTCTTCCATTATTCCACCTCTCTGTTTCTTCTTACTTTACCTTGACTCTTTCTAATGTAACTGCTGCCCTAAACAACTGAACCCTTGCTGCAAGGATTTTGATGTTTATTACTTTCTTCATTAAATTACTGAATCTACTTAAATAAGCTTTAAGAAAGCATAACGCTATTTATAATTTCCATATTAATTTCAAAATCGAACGATATTTCGCCCTAATTTATCGTGTACACAGAAATATCAACAACTTCTGTGTACACAATGGGCTTTATCTGATTTACATTTTTGATTATAAACCGTAGCCAAATACTTCTTTGAATTCATCCTTCAATTGATCTCTGAAATTTGGATGAGCGATTTCGATCAGCAGTCTGGCCCGATCCGTAATGCCTCTGCCCTTAAGTCTAGCAGCACCAAATTCGGTTACGACATAATCCACATCGGTTCTGGGGGTCGTTATTGCATCACCGGGCCGGTGTGCTGCAACAACCCTGGATATGGTATCACCCTTGGCACCGGCCGGCATGGCAATAATGGAGATGCCGCCTTTGGACCAGTTGGAACCACGTACAAAGTCCATTTGCCCGCCTACGCCGCTGAACTGACGTCCATTAACTGTTTCGGCAACGACCTGCCCCATCAGATCAATCTGTAACGCAGAGTTCACAGACAGCACCTTGTCATTCTGAGAAATAACATGAGAATTATTGATGTACTGAACTCTATGAAGCTCGACCATCGGATTTTCATTTATCCAGTCATAGAATTCTTTACTTCCTGCTGCGAAGGTACATACCGAAACACCCTTATGGATATTCTTTCTATTATTCGTGACGACACCGCTCTTGATCAGTTCCATCGCACTGTCAGAAAGCATTTCCGTATGAATTCCCAAATCATTTCTGCTCTTCAGACCTTCCATGATTGCATTTGGCACACCGCCGATCCCTAGCTGCAGACAAGCACCATCATTGATCAGTTCCGAAATATGAGCAGCAATTTTCTTTTCAATTTCAGAAATGACTGGCAGTCCAATGGTCAGAATGGGTTCATTGGTTTCCACAAAATAGCCGATTTCCGATACATGAATCAACGTATCTCCATACGTCCTGGGCATTTGTTCGTTGACCTCGGCAACAACCAGTTTTGCCATGTCCTTGCCTTCTTTTTCATAGTCACAGCCAACCCCCAGTGAGCAATACCCATGCTTGTCCGGCTTTGATACATGCAAAATAGATACGGTCACGCCCATAAGCCCATTTTGGAAGTTGGTCGGGATATCCGAAAAATGCATAGGTGTAAAGTTGGCTCTGCCTTCCTGAACAGCTCTTCTGGTATTTGCCGCTGCGAAGAAAGACACATGCTGGATGCAATTGGGATCAACCTCCGGCTGACAATATAAACCAGGGCCAAAACAAACACCATGGACAACCTTTACATTTGCCAGTTCTTTTTCCCTCTTCATAAGAGCCCCGGCAAACAAACGCGGCTCACATGCGGCATGTCCGTATACAATCACATCATTATCATGAATCATGGCGGCTGCATCATCTATGCTGATTTTTCTTGCGTCATAGTATTTCTGCCAATTCATTGCTTGTAAACTCCTTTCTGCTAACCTTTCCAGACAATCTATCTAGTTATAAGCAGTTAGTTGGTGCTGCTAAGCTATCTTGATCCAAAAGAGAATTTAATCGGGTTCAACCATCATTATTTCAAATCTAATTCAAAATACCTGACCAATTATTTATTGATAATTGAGCTCGCCAAGATGATTCTCTGCATATCTGATACTCCCTCGATAACTGGAGCAATCGCAGCATCGCGATAGTAACGGGAAATATCGTACTCGTCCATCAGGCCATAGGAGCCGTGAATTGACATAGATAACTGTGCAGCTTCCATATTCATATCACTGACATACCCTTTGACCAGGGCCGCTTCTTTGGCAAACCATGCTCGGTCCTTGATATCATTGGCATTCTGCCCAAGTTGATAACAAAGCAAGCTTGCCGTACGGTAAATGGTATACAGTTTGGCTATCTTCAGCTGGATTGCCTGGAAATGAGCAATCGGTTTACCGCGGTGTAATTTCTCAGTTGCATATTTTACCGCTTCTTCATAGCAGGCCAGGATACTGCCCAGTGCTACAGTACTGGTACCAATTTTGCCGGTCGCAATTGCGAGCAACAGGATATTAAATCCTTTACCGACTTCGCCCAAGATGTGGTCTTTGGAAACGCGAACATTATTTAGATAGATATCGCAGAGGTGTGAACCATGATATCCAATCTTTTTCCAGGGTTCAGAGATGGAATAGCCTTCCTGGAATTTGTCGACAAGGAATGCTGTGACCTCGCCGGATGTGCTTTCTCGTGCGAATACCACCATTGGACCGGGGAGGTTCGGGCTGGAGATAAATCTCTTAGTACCGTTGATGATATAATCATCGCCATCCTTTTTTGCAGTAGTCGTAATCTGCTTCGGATCCGAGCCGGTTCCAGGTTCGGTAAATGCGAATGCGCCGAACAATTCCCCCTTAGCCAGCCTGGGCAAATAGTAGTCTTTCAGAGGCTCGGATGCAAAGAAAGTGATCGCACAAACTCCCATGGTATGCAGACCCATAATCGTACCCACGCCGGTGGAGTATCTAGCAATCTGCTCCAACGCCAGAACCATCTTTTCAAACCCGGCTCCGCCGCCCTCGTATTTCTCTGCAATAGAGATACCAAACATCCCCAGTTCGGCCATTCCTTCCAGTACACTCATCGGGATCTCATTGGTTTCGTCCATTTGTTTCGCAATAGGAGCAATTGATTTCTCAGCAAAATCTTTTGCCATTTTTTGAATCAGCTTTTCTTCTTTGTTGAGTTTAAAATCCATTTATTTCCTTCTCCTTTACGCTTAAAAAATCAACTAATTTGTTTAGATAGATGATTATTTTACCATCTGTTTGCCGATGATACCGCGCAGTATCTGATTAGTGCCTTCCCAGATTTGAGTGATCTTTGCGTCTCTCATCATACGCTCGACAGGATATTCTTTAATGTAGCCATATCCGCCAAATACTTGAACCGCATCAGTAGTCACGCGCATTGCCATATCGGAAGCAAATACCTTACATGCAGCAGCAACTTTAATGGTTTCCGGAGTCGCTTTGCCACCATCACGTTCCAGCAGTGTTCCGGCATGGTATACCAAATGACGGGCAGCCTCGATTTGGATTGCCATATCAGCCAGGATTGTTTCCACCGCCTGGAATTTAATGATCTGTTTCCCGAATTGAACACGTTCCTGCGCATAAGCAAGTGCAGCTTCATAAGCACCCTGCGCAATACCTAGTGCCTGTGCACCAACACCGGGACGAGTGAAGTTAAAGGTTTCCATTAGAATGTAAAAGCCCTTATTTTCTGCACCAACCAAGTTGGCTGCAGGGACACGCATATCTTCAAAAATTACTTCACGCGTATCGGATGCACGCATTCCCATTTTGTTTTCTTTCTTGCCAATGGTCAAACCAGGTGTTCCTGCATCTACCTCAAAAATGCTCATGCCCTTGTAGCCTGCATCTTTGTCAGTTCTGCATACAACCGTGATCACACCGGATTCTCCTGCATTGGTAATAAATGTCTTGGCGCCATTAATGATGTAATCATTGCCATCCTTTACTGCAAATGTTTTCATACCGGAGTTGTCTGACCCTGCCCCTGGTTCCGTTATTGCAAAAGCAGCCAGACATTCACCTGTCGCTACACGATACAGGAAGTTTTTCTTCTGCTCTTCGGTCCCAGCCAGCATTAGAGGCCCGGTAGCGAGTGCATTTGTAGTCAGAATTGCAGAAGAGGATGCACATACGCGGGCTACTTCTTCGATAACGATCAGATGACTTATCTCGTCTGCACCACCTCCACCGTATTCTTCCGGAATGTTGACCCCCAACAGTCCGAGTTCTGCCATCAGTTCAACATTTCCGCGAGGGAATATTTTTTCTTCATCAATTTGTGCTGCAATCGGTTTAAACTCCGTTTCAGCAAGATCACGTACCATTTTGCGAATCATCATTTGTTCATCAGTCAATAAAGCCATAATTCCGCCTCCTATTATTTACCGAAGAGTTAAAAGGTCTATACTTATTAACCTCTTAAAGCTTGGTTTATTATAAAATCACAACAAATATATTTTTTTTGTCTTTAATGTATAAATACTTGAAATTGCAAGTTGTTTATTTAGAAAAGTCCGGTTTTCTTCTTTCATACATTGCCTTAATGCCTTCTACAGGCTCCCCTCCTCTGAATACGGGCAATGCGATTTCAATTTCCTTGGCATAAGCTTCCTCATGGGGAATGCCTCTGGATTCTTTGTTCAGACGGCAGATGCCACGCTGAGACATAGGTCCGTTTGCAGCAAGCCTTTCAGCAAGCTTCATCGCGTCTTCCATCATCGTTTTTTTATCGGGACAAACCATGTTCAGGAAACCCCATTCCAGCATAGTACTTGCCTTATAAGCATTACCAGTGAGGTTCATTTCCATTGCACGACCATGCCCAATTAGATAAGGCAAATTGATATTGCCGCCGCTCATCGGCTGGATACCCAACTGCGTTTCCTTTGCCATATATTTGGAATCAGCAGTGCCAATTCTCAGATCACATGCCTGTGCCATCTCAAATCCGCCAGTCAGGCAATATCCATTGATGGCAGCAATAATCGGTTTGTACATAGTGCGGGTTTTAAGCATAACCTTTGCAAACCCGGCGAAATTATTGGACTCATCATAAAGATACTTCTCATTCTTGGTAACAGGTGGTCTCGTGCCATTCAATACAGGAATGGAATCCTTGATATCCATGCCGGAGCAGAATATATCATCTAATCCTGAGTAAAGAATCACGACTCTGATTTCATCATCCTTCTCGCAAAGATCCCATACATCGCCAAGTTCCACCATCATATCATTTCCAAGCGCATTTTTCGTTTCAGGAAAGTTAATACCCACCTTTGCAACAGGTCCCACTTTTTCAAAATCAATACTCATTTAGCTAACCTCCTTAAAATAATTTCATGAACACTAATACGAACTGAACACATGAAAGAAATAAATTGTATGGCATTACCTCCTAAATCCTAAACTTAGGTCTCTGGGCTAATATCTTGCAATAACTATACCAATCTGCTTGACCAGTTAATATTTTTCGATATTTGTTTAAAACAATGATGTCAATTTTTGTTGCCTCATTGATTGTATCCGTGTATTAAGCAAAATGACTGAGGGAAAAAGTTTAGAAAAAACTGTCCCCTCAGTTCATTAAAATTTTTCTTTCAAATCAAAAATAAATTTATTATGCGGTCGCATGCAATGTTTTGTAGCACTTTGTAGCGTCTTGCAGTATTTGTGCAACAAAATACTGCAAAACAAACGAACTCTTCATCTGACTTAGTCCCCCCTTGACGAAGACACAAAAAGACTAATAGATAGTTTATTAATATGAAAAACAATCAAAGTGGGAGCTCTATGATGAAGTAATAGTTGAAATTTTTCAAAGGAAGAAATAAAGATTTCATTAAATTAAGAAATGTTGAAAATCCTGAACAGTTTGCGCGAAAGATTTTTCGCAGATGACATGCCATACTGAGGAACGCTGTATACGATGAGGATAGAGATTTATGGTTGGAGCATACAAAAGGTTACTCCACAACCCATGGATTTGCTGCTAGATTACTGCCAAATATGACGCAGGGAAATCCCAATTAATGACTATATTGGGGGAATTCCATGGCAATCCGCCAAGATACCGCTACCAAGCTTGGAATATCCATGGCTACTCTTTACCGTCTAATGAAGAAACACCACTTAATTCCTAAAAAGAAATAGACATTGAAAAATAACCAGTTTTAATCAAGATTTACGTCTTAAATCGAAGTTGCCGCAAAACGTCTAAACCAATAAGGTTGCAATTCGAGAGACCGTTTCAGATTTTGTGTAAACCTTCAGACAGATGTTAAAATAGGAGCATCTGTATGGAGGTTTTGTTTATGGCAAAGAGGAGAATTACCCCGGAAAGAAGAGAGCAGAGAAAAAAGTTGTTGGAAATGCTGCAGGATGCTGGAATCAATGATGTTGCAGGTGTACAGGAACTCTTTAAGGAGATGGTCAGTACAGTCCTTCAAAACGGCTTAGAAGCGGAGTTAGACGAGGAACTTGGATACAGTAAATATGATTACCGTAATAAGCAGACAGACAACAGCCGTAATGGGTACAGTGAGAAAACTATGAAAACTAGCTTTGGAGAAATGGACATCGCAGTCCCCAGGGATCGTAAAGGTGACTTTGATCCTCAGTTTATCAAAAAGCAGCAGACAACGCTTTCAGGCGACATTGAAGAAAAGATATTATCCATGTATGCGAAAGGCATGACTACTGCAGATATTGAGTCTCATATACGGGAAATCTATGGCTTAGATGTTTCAGACAGTACCATAAGCCGGGTTACAGATAAAATCCTGCCGGTGGTTAAGGAATGGCAAAGCCGGCCTTTAGAGAGTATTTATGCCGTGGTATTTATGGATGCTATTCACTTTCATGTACGTAGCGAAGGCCAGATAGTCAAGAAAGCAGTGTACATTGCCCTCGGTATCAACATGGATGGGATAAAGGACGTTCTGGGTATGTGGGTTGGAGAGAATAAAAGCGCTAAATTCTGGCTCTCGGTTATGAACGGAATACGCAACCGGGGAGTTGAGGATATTCTAATTGCCAGTGTGGACGGTCTGACTGGTTTTACTAATGCCATAGAGGCAGTCTTCCCTAAAACCGAAATCCAGCAGTGCATTATCCATCAGATTCGCAATACAACCAGGTTTGTTTCATACAAAGACATCAAAATACTAATGGCTGATCTCAAGAAAGTTTATGCTGCTATTGATGAACAAACCGCCCTTTATGAACTAGATAGCTTTGATGATAAATGGCGAGGCAAATACCCTAAAATAGCCATATCCTGGCGTACTAACTGGGCTAATTTATCCACTTACTTCAAGTATCCTGAAGAAGTGAGGAAGCTTATTTATACCACCAATGCCATCGAAGGATTTAACCGCCAGCTCCGCAAAGTCACCAAAAGCAAGTCAGTTTTCCCCACAGATGATAGTCTGTTAAAGATGCTGTACCTGGCCATGATAGACATAACCAAGAAATGGACTGGCCGGCGGCAGGATTGGGGCCGAATCCACTCCCAGCTGGAAATCTACTTTGCGGATCGCATCTAATAGGATTGACAAGTAAAACCATTACCGTATAACGCAAACGTAAGGGGGCAGTCCTGGCTATTTCGGCCATCTGCCCCCATAAACACCCCTGTTAAGGTTGATTATATAATATATTGAAATATCCACAACGTGCTTATATCTCTTTTATTGCATCAACAAAAGCTTGTGGTTCTTTCGGCGAAAGATAATAGTCCAGATTGGCAGTTCGAACCCGCACCATTGCAGTAAAGCGAGTAGCATGTACTTTAACTTTATTACCATTACGTTCACAAAAAGTTCCGGAATAGAAAAAAAGGCCTTTATTCCCGTCTAGGTTCATATCAATTCGAGCCTTTTCAATTATGCTCACATCAACAATATCTTCCTTCGGGATTGTAATATCTCCAGCAATGCGTTTGATTTTAATTCCTTCATCATTATACGAATAGCCGATAGGCCCGATAACGTAGTAAAAACCATATATCACAATAATTGATAAAAGGATAATAATACTTATGACATCCCGGCCATGCAAGTACAGTATTGGTAATGGAATGAGTGGAATGAGGGCTATGAAGGTCATAATTCGCAAAGTCAAGTCCCTTGGCGCTAGCCGAAAATACAATTAATTACCTCCTTCTGTTGCTCAACGAATCATTCATTTTCATATAAGAGCAATAATGTAATTGAATTACTTGTTAAGCACCTGTTCTCCAGTTAGCTACAATTATGTATTAAATAGGTTTATAACACCCATTATATCATTTAAGATCGTATCCTATAGGATTGACAAGTAAAACAATTTTCGTATAATGCAAACATAAGGGGGCAGCCGGGCTGTTTCAACCCTCTGCCCCCAAATAATACCGCCTTATTTTACATCTATTTGGACTTTACACAAAGTTCGGGATACACCCCAATTCGACCATATCTATATGTCTCTAAACTATTTTATTGAGGTTTATTTGATATTAGCTACGCTATTTTATTTTTGTATCACTGTAAATATCCTTTTTACCAGATAACTGCCTTGGTCCTTATCGGTTCAAACACACCGTTGTCTTTCGTTTTCCGCTCTTCTAGTTTATTGAGCTTGTGCTTCTTTGCTTCTATATGGTATATCTTCTTAACCGTAATTGTTTTCATGCGTGGTATTCTCTTCCCACCCTGCCTCTTGCATGCAGTACCCCAGCGCACCTTGCAGTATTTAGAGTCATGACAGGCAAGGCATGACTCTATTGCCATTACCATTTTATCCATGGCTTTACTCCTTCCCTATTTTACTTTTACCACTTGCCAGATCAACATACACTCGAAGTATTATTCAAAAATATGTATTGCCCATAACCACTTCTGTTTAAAACGTTTTGCAGAGAAGCCATCTCGTTGCTAATATTGATGCAAATATCATGCCAAATGATCTATGTTAAGCAGCAACTCATAGAAATTAAAATCGGGTAGGAGGCTACCTATCTGATACGGAAGATGCCAGAGGATTCAGGCAGTGGCAATAGGTCAAACGTACGGTAAAAAAGGGAGCTAAGGCCTTTTATATTCTGGCTCCCTTGTCAGCCAAGGTTACTAAGACAAGCATTGATCAAGCAAGCGGTGCTGAATTACAGAAGGAATTGACAATAATAAACGGCTTCCGACCTATCGCAGTTTTTAGGTTGCAAGATACAGAAGGCCCACCATTAGTCACCTTCGATTATGTTCCGCCTGAATTACCTCCATTGTACGAAGTAGCTCAACATTTCAGCATAATAAGATATCTTCCCTAGCTAAAAACCTTGGTCATGCTAAGCCCTCCACAACAACAGACATCTATTATGCCCCTCTATTATCTGCTCAGCGGATGTTTGCAGAAAAAATGGACGAGCTATTTGGAGAGTATTTACCTAACCTTTAAGACAATCAATCTCATAGAAAGAGGCGTAATCCTAAGCAATAAAGCACAACTATTATTGATAAAAACTGTTGGTTTTAAAAGTAATCTTGGCAAAATTCTTGGCAGACAGCTTTTACCCCAGAAACCATAAAAATACCGGAGTCAAAAACTCCGGTATTACTTCGTAATATGGTGGGCGCGGAGGGTTTCGAACCCACGACTTCTACCGTGTGAAGGTAGCACTCTCCCGCTGAGTTACGCGCCCGCAGCTTATTTTACCTAATGTATCTTAACTGATTTTCAATATATATGATTTCTGCCTGACTAGCAACTAAAATAACCGATGGCTCACAATGGTCTGACTTCTCTTGGGACCTACCGCTATCAGCGCTTGTTTAACACCACATAAATCTTCTATTTTGGCAATATATTGTCTGGTCGTTGGTGGCAAATCTTTAAACTCAGTAATATTACTGATATCCTTATTCCAACCCGGCATTTCAATATATTCAGGCACACACTGCTGCAGTACCGCGTTGTTGTCAGGGAATTCATACAGCAGCTCCCCCTTATAACGATAAGCAACACATATTTTTACAGTAGAGAATGTGTCCAAAACGTCTAATTTGGTAATGGCCAGATCGGTCAGTCCATTAATACGCGCAGCATACCTTAAAATCACTGCGTCCAGCCAACCGCATCTTCTTGGCCGACCGGTGGTGGTTCCAAATTCGGCTCCTCGCTGCCGGAAAAGTTCTCCGGTAGCATCCAGAAGCTCGGTAGGGAATGGTCCTTCTCCGACTCGGGTGGTGTAAGCTTTGGCTACCCCAATTACTTTGCCGATCTCCGTCGGCCCAATCCCTGAACCCACACAGGCTCCTCCGGCAGTGGGATACGAAGAAGTTACATAAGGGTAAGTCCCATGGTCAATATCCAAAAGGGTGCCCTGGGCCCCTTCAAAAAGAACCTTCTTCCCGGCCTTGAGGGTGGCATGAATTAAATAGCCGGTATCGTCAATGTATTGTTTCAATTCCCCAATCTGCTCCATCAGCTGGTCCTGCATGGCTTCAGCATCAAATCCCGTTTCATGATAAAGCTCTTCTAACAAGCGATTTTTACGCTGTACTTCCTCAGCAAATTTTTCCTTAAAGTATTCTTTATGCAATAAGTCACATATTCTAAATCCCACCCGGCTGATTTTATCAGCATAGGCAGGCCCTATACCACGTTTGGTAGTGCCTATTTTTTTGACACGATCTTCAATTTCATCAATCTTTTTATGATACGGCATAACTACTGAAGCCCGGCTGCTTATTCTCAGATTACTAGTGTCAATTCCTCTTAGCTGCAGGCCTTTAATCTCTTCAATAACCTTGCCCAAATCTATAACTACGCCGTTGCCTATTACACAAATCTTTTCAGCGTGTAATATTCCCGATGGTATCAAATGGAGCATGAACTTCTCATCCGCTAATTCTACCGTATGACCAGCATTGCTGCCTCCCTGGTATCTAACCACGCAATCGGCTTCTTCAGCAAGAAAATCGGTTATTTTTCCCTTTCCCTCGTCGCCCCACTGTGCACCCACTAACACTACGGCTGGCATTTATTCACCCCCGATTAAATGTTCGAGATCTCCTATCCCTGCACTGATGCATCATTTCCAACCTATTAATAGTAGCAGAAGGGCAATATAGTGTCAATCATAGCGCGATATTCAGTATATACCTTAGGTAGCAAAAACATGTTCATAGGCTTCCTGAATATATTTTATTGGTATTATCTCAATCCCCTTAACCCCTACCGGTATATCCTGAATATTATCTAAGGGAATGAGAACTTTTTTGATACCAGATTGCCTGGCTCCAAATATTTTCTGGTATATCCCTCCTACGGGCTTCACCCGACCCTGGATAGATATCTCCCCGCTTACAGCTACATCCTGCCGCACGGGGCGGTTAAGGACGGCACTATTAATCGCCAGATATATCGCTGCTCCCGCTGAAGGCCCGTCGACATTTCCGCCCCCAATGATATTTATATGAATATCATAATTGTTGAGGTTCTCCCCACTCTCCTTACGGAAAACCGAGGCCGCGTTAATCACTGAGTCTTTGACCATAGTCCCAGCTGTATCGTTAAAGCGAATCGTCCCTGCGCCCGCATCGGTCGGGAAGGCGATCGCTTCGAGTTCGATCAAAGAACCGAGGTGGCCGGATACTCCAATGCCAAATATCCTCCCCACTACGGTTTCGTCGGCAGCTTTACTCAATATATAAGGCGCAATACGGCTGTTCTGGATTACTTCATATATATGATGGAATTCGACTTTGATTCGCCCGGAATCGCCAGTTCCTTCATTCAGGGCCAAGGCATATGCATCTACCAATATTTTGTTGGCGCTGCGCCCGTCATGACAGTAATCGCTGATTATACTGCTTACTTCTATATCCATAACGATCCCCAGTTTGTACGCAGAGTTGGCAACTATGCGCTCTATGTGCTCCGGAGTCAGTGGTTCAAAAAACACTTCCATGCACCGTGATCTAAAGGCCGGACTTATCTCGGTCTGGTCCCGGGTGGTTGCTCCGATTAGCAGGAAATCGGCAGGAACCCCTTCCGCAAATATTTTTTTTATGTATTGCGGAACTCTTTCATCATGGGGATCATAATAAGACGACTCAAAATAGACCCGCTTATCTTCCATTACCTTAAGTAATTTATTCTGTAGATAAATATCCATCTCACCTATTTCATCGATGAATAGTATTCCCCCGTGGGCATCAGATACCAGGCCTAGTTTGGGTTCCGGTATGCCTTCTTCAGCCAGTTCCCGCCGGGCTCCCTGATAGATGGGGTCATGTACCGAACCCAGCAGCGGATTGGTTGACTCCCTTGGGTCCCATCGCAAAGTAGTTCCATCCACCTCCACGAACGGCGCGTCATCGCGGAAAACACTGTCCTGTTTACCTTTAGCCATTTCCATGGCCAGGCGGGCACAGGTGGTTTTCCCGACCCCGGGCGGACCATAAAGCAGAATGTGCTGGGGGAAGGGGGTATTAAGCTTAGATATTAAAGCTTTTAGGGCTTTTTCCTGACCTATTACTTCATCAACATGTTCCGGCCGCAAACGGTCAAACGCAGAGCCGTTCAAGCCGCTGCGTTCCATTTTCTCCAGCTGTCCCAGTTTCTTAAGTGTTTGCGCATTTTCATGGTGATTGCTCTGTTCTTTAACAACCTGCAGCCTTATGTCCTGGAGATAATCATTGTATTTCTCCTCCATTTTCTGCTGCACCCGCTGTTCTAGTTTATCCTCTACGGCTCGCCGGGCATATTTATCAGCCACCAGGTCATCCAGGTGATCTAAAATATTATCCAAATCATCTGCGGCAGCCAGTTCACTCAGGGTTGGATCCTCTTGGAGCAGCTTTTGTAATGCTAACACCCTGTCCAGCACCTG
Source organism: Syntrophomonadaceae bacterium (assembly GCA_963665865.2). GTDB lineage: Bacteria > Bacillota > Syntrophomonadia > Syntrophomonadales > Syntrophomonadaceae > PHAA01. Next base: position 3,527,180 of record CAXXWF010000001.1, read on the forward strand.
TTCGGAGTTAATTAAGTCCACTGCATCCAGTTTACTGGCCCTCAGTATAAATCCTTGGGTTCCGTACAGTACTTCCAGTTGTTTGAAAAGAAGTGTGATTCTATCGTTTATGTTTATTTCTTTCTCGGTTTGTCTCTCTTTCTGGTTTAGTTCTTTGATCAGATACAGCATTCATTACTTCCTCCCCTGATCACTCAGGTGCTACAATCAATTTTATCTCGGCCTGAACCGAGGGGTATATTTTCAACTTGATATTATATGTACCCAGGTGCTTAATAGGATCACCGGTATCTATTTTCTTTTTGTCTAGGGCTAACGCAAATTTTGATTGTAAGACATCCGCAATTTCCTTAGCAGTGACCGCCCCGAAAAGCTTATCGCCCGCTCCGGCTTTTACTTTGATCACGACTTCTTGCCCATGCAGCTTAGTTTTCAATGCTTCGGCGCTCTCTTTTTCGCTGTTTTTCTTTTTTTCATCCTTAAGGCTTTTTTCCTGTATTTCTTTTATTTTAGTTTTGGTTGCTTCCTGCGCCAAGCCTTGAGGAATAAGATAATTCCGTGCATAGCCATCCGATACTTCCACAATCTGTCCCTTGGACCCTAGTTTTTTGACTTCCTGGGTCAGAATAACCTTCATCTTTTTACCTCCTTTTTATGATCCAGTTCTCTATAATCCAATAATGAATCAAAAAGTCCCAAAAGACCAATGAAAATTATGGCCGCTAAAGGGAATACTAAACAAACTAATATAAAGAAACTTATAGTCCATTTCCTACGATTGGCGGCAGTCTTCGACCACTGATAGGCAAGACCGGCTAGTCCATAGTATAATGTTACCGGAATGGCTACCACTAATAGGTTTAAACCAATATAATACTGGTTAGTCATGGCATCTCTGCCCCACAACCATAAGGATAGAGCCACTATGATTACCCAGGCAAATTGCCAGGGCATTTTCTCCTCACGAAAAGGCTTCCGGGACAGTATGGGCAGCCTCTTTTTGCGACTGATAAACGCACTTAAGATCAGAACCAGATATACCGCCAGGATAGCTTGAATCGAGTAAAGAGCTGGCAGAAGTAGGATCATCCACCTGGCTGCCATTGCAATATTACTTTTTATATCCTCCGGGCTGATTCCCTGTTCCTCATAGAGTTTTAGAAACTCGCTATCATCTGATAAGTTAACACTTTCGTTTATATACTGCTCAAATTCGGTCTGTGTATTAGTTATAGCGGCATCACCCGCATAATAATAGGTCATTCCGATAAACATACTAGTCAATAATACCGCTGTGAGCATACCCCACTTCTGAAGTTCATAATATCCTTTTTGACCTGCCAATAGAAGACCCATTATAAAGGAAGGTATTCCAAAAATAAGTAAAAAAAATAAATTACTGCTTCCGGCCAACCCGTACAACAGTAAAATATTGAGCCCAAATATCAGAATAATATTCTTACGGTTTAATAAATATCCGCCCAGAAGCAGAGATACCCCCCAGACAATTCCACTTACAAAGGCCAAGGCCGGTGAGCTGCTCATAACCAGACAGGCTAATGATGATACAAGGATAAACTTGAAAAAACCTAGCAAGCAGTTATCACCTCTTTTTAATCTCTTTACCCTCCAGGTATTTTTGCAGGTGGGTCAAATCATCGTACCATTGTTCTATTTCGTGCGCATCGTTAATGCTGTTATTCAGTTTGAGTTTTATTCTCATTTCAATAAGTTGAAAACTTATACCGACTCTGCGCCCTAAAATATAAGCAATAATTATTAAAGTGGCTATTGCATCAGTTGTAGCATCGTTACCGGCTTTCATCAAAGACTTCAGCAATGTTCCCATCGTCTCAACTAAGTCAGCTTTGAGCCATTCGACGACTTTCAAGTTGTTTGTAATGTCCTTTTCTCTTTTCAAATAAAGACACCTCCAAACTATCCTGTTCTGCATCGCATCAGTTTTTTCCTGCCTGATTGTAATTTGTATGCAAACAAAATCTTCCACTGGCTAAATGGGACACGGGGTTGTCAAGGGGAAGGTCCCCTTGACAGCCCCCTTGCCCCTCGTATGCATGAGAAAAGCCCGCTCATATAAAGGGCGGGCTTTGGGAAAACAATACTTTAGCCAATAGGCGAGCTTATTCTGATGTATAGGGCAGCAAGGCCATTATGCGAGCTCTTTTTATGGCCACCGTTAACTGCCTCTGATGCAGGGCACAGTTTCCCGTAATTCTACGGGGAAGAATTTTACCCCTCTCAGTAACATAACGGCGCAGCTTGACCAGTTCCTTATAATCTATGCCCTCGACTTTATCCGCGCAAAAATTGCACGGCCGTCTTTTCTTTCGTTTGTCGCGCTTCATCATGGTAGTCGTCCTCCTTTATCAAAAAGGTATTTCGTCATCTTCATTTTTATCTACTATATCAATATCTTCCAGCCTTACTTCCCGCCCCAGATCTTCCCATTGATCATGTTCGCGGCGGGGTGAAGATGTTTGACCGGATCCGGGCGAAGAGCCTGTACCGCCTTTGTCCAGGAAGCGGACATCGTCGGCTACTACTTCCGCAACCTTGCGCTTCTGTCCCTCCTTGGTTTCATAGCTGCGTATCTGTAATCTGCCTTCTACGGCAGCCAGCCTTCCTTTACCCAGATAATTAGCACAATTTTCAGCTAGACCCTTCCAGGTCACAACATCAATAAAATCGGTTTCTTCTTTATTAAATCTGCGATTTATTGCCAGAGTAAATGTTGCCACCGCTGTTCCGTTAGTCGTATATTTGAGTTCCGGGTCGCGGGTGAGGCGCCCTATAAGAATAACTCGGTTTAACATTTCATTCCCCTCCCTGGCTGTTTAACGCTATTTTTCGTCTTGTCTAATAATGATATGGCGCATCAAACTATCCGATATCTTTATGACTCTGTCTAATTCTTCGACAGTTTCGGGTAAACCCTTAAAATGCCATAAACAATAGATACCTTCCGAATAGTCTTCAATCTTGTACGCCATGCGTTTCTTACCCCATCCGTTGGCTTCGTCAACAAATTCTCCGCCAAAATCATCAATTATCTTATGCAATCTTTCCTTGATTTCAGCTGTGACCTCTTCCGCCAGATCAGGCTTGATGATAAACATCATCTCATAAGCACGCATTTTCACACCTCCTCCCTCTGGACTAAACCCGTAAGCACGGGTAATGGCCCCGAGACATATCCCGGGGCAGGGACTGCATTATATTATACCAGTATTATAGCCGTGAATGCAACCGCGGATTAGAGCTTGCCTTTAATCAAAAAGCTTTTTAAGTCGGATACAGGTTTTTCAATAATATAGGTGTCGTTGAACAGTGCTTTTAATACGGCCACCTGCTGTGAAAGCTCATTAACTTTTAATCCTATAATACAGAATGGCCCCTCATTGCGGGAACTCTTCACTGTAACCAGATCACCCTCCGTAAATTGTTTTTCGGTCACTATTCTCAACATCTCTCCCACGCTCCCTGGACGGATTCCATATTACTGCTTTAGTATATGCGTGGGGCAGATAGAGTGTTATTCTCCCATTAAGGGATATTTTCAACAATCCGTACCATTTTTTTCTCAAATTCACTGCGGGGCAGCATTACCAGCCGCCCGCAGCCAACACACTTAATTTTTATGTCCATCCCCATCCGAACCACTTCCCAATTATAGCTGCCGCACGGATGTTGTTTCTTCATCTTGACGATGTCCCCCAGATTAAAAGCTTTTCTCTCCATGCTTCTCTCTCCCTCGCGGATCATATCCCTGTGGACTTGGGCAAACGATTTCACCTTCTAATCTTAATAGGCAAGAATCCCTTCTGCAGCACTCGCCCGATTGCATAACAGGTACAATTCCGTTCATCCATGGCCTCCAGCAGATAACTTGCCTTATTCTCATCTATGGCAATAAGTAATCCTCCGGCAGTTTCAGGAGAAAATAGCAAATCGCGACGGGTGATATCGATTTGCTCCCGGTACTCTACTTTATCGGCCAAGTATTCCCGATTCGTATAAGCGCCTGCCGGTATTAATCCCAAACTTGCATATTCCAGAGCCCCCTGCATAAAGCGAAGCCGATCTGTGTCAAGTTCAACCTCAACATCGCTAGCTGCGGCCAGTTCATAAAGATGGCCTGCCAGTCCGAATCCGGTTATATCAGTAGCTGCTTTGACTCCCACCTGCTGCATCACTTCAGACCCCACTCGGTTCAGCATGCTCATCCAATGAATAGCCTCTTCCATAGCCGTCTGCGAGGCCATTTCCGCTTTGATAGCAGTAGCAACCACTCCGTTTCCCAGCGGTTTGGTCAAAAACAGGATATCTCCAGGCTGAGCACCGGCATTGCTGATTACTCTATCTGGATGTACCATGCCGCATACCGACAGGCCATATTTGGGTTCATTATCATCTACGGTATGACCACCTACGATTAGTGCTCCTGCTTCTTTAACTTTGCTGAGTCCTCCCTCCAGTATTTTCCGCAGCACAGCCATATCCCCACACTGTGGATAACATACCAGATTCATAGCCAGCAAGGGCTGTCCGCCCATCGCATACACGTCATTAAGGGAATTGACGGCTGCTATTTGTCCGAAAGTGAAGGGATCATCCACCATAGGGGTAAAAAAGTCTATGGTTTGAATTATGGCCAATTCATCACTCAGGCGATAAACGCCCGCATCATCCCGGCTGTCTATCCCCACCAGGAGATTAGAATCAGTGGGCCATTCCAGACCCTTTAACATTTTATCTAAGGTCCCCGGACCTATTTTGGCAGCTCAACCAGCAGCCCGGACCATTTCAGTCAGCCTAAGTGTTTTCTCCATCCCCTATCACCTCCTCCCCTCAAAGTCAGCATCCATCATAATTAGGTCGCTCCCCCTACGGGGACTCCTGATGCGACCTACGGTCGCGAATAAGGTTGCAGCGTCTATCGTTCCCCCTTTTCTAGAACTTTTGCATAAAAGCTTTATAACCCAGGTAGGCCATATAGACATCTAATTTACTGGAAACCTCAAACGGTGAATGCATACCCAGTATGGCCACTCCGCAATCCACGACTTCCATTCCATAATGCGCAATATATTGGGCAACCGTCCCCCCCCCGCCAATATCAACCTTGCCCAATTCACCGATCTGCCACACTACCCCAGCCTCATCAAAAAGGTGGCGAATTCTGGCAATAAATTCGGGATTAGCATCATTAGAGCCGGCCTTGCCCCGTGATCCAGTATATTTAGTTACCACTACCCCCTGCGACATAAAGGAGCAATTCATTTTTTCGAATACTTCCGGGTAATTAGGATCCACGGCGGCATTTACATCTGCTGAAAGCGCACTGGAAAGAGCCAGCGCCTGGCGCAGGCTGTAATAATCGTGAATACCTGCCTTATTCATAATTTCAGCAACAATATTTTCAATCAAAAGAGATTGCAGCCCGGTATTTCCAGAACTACCTATCTCTTCCTTGTCAACAAAAAGACACATAGCCGTGCGCAGCGGCTGATCTATCTCCAGGGCCGCCATTAATGAGCTGTAAGCACTTACGCGATCATCCTGACCATAGGCCCCTACCATGCTTCTGTCCAGGCCCACTTCACGAGCCGCATGAGCTGGAACCAGCTGCAATTCGCTACTCGTAAGGTCATCTTCTTCGATATTGTATTTCTCTTTTAATAGGTCCATTAGGTAGACTTTAATGGGATCATGTTCGCATTCTGCCTGGGGGCGGGTTCCTAGCAGTGCATTCAGACTTTCTGCGTTCACCGCATCTGACATTTTCTTTTCCATTTGATCTTTGGCTAAATGAGGCAGGAGGTCCGCAATCGTAAACACTGGATCTCCAGCATTCTCTCCTATGACCACCTTGATCACCCGGCCATCTTTCTTGACTACTACCCCGTGTAGAGCAAGCGGTACAGCCACCCATTGATATTTCTTTATCCCGCCGTAATAGTGAGTTTTCAGCAACGCCATGCCATCAGCCTCATAGACTGGCCGACCTTTAAGATCCAGCCGCGGTGAGTCAATATGCGATACTACTAGGTTGAAACCTTGCTGCAGAGGATTACTGCCAATCACAACCAGAGCTGCTACCTTACCTTTGCTGGTTATTAGAAGTTTATCGCCAGCTTTAATGGAGTCAACCTTTTTTATGGCTGTAAACCCTTTTTCTGCCGCTCGGACGCTTATGTACTCGGCGGCTTCCCGTTCAGTTTTAACATGGGTGAGGAAATCTACATATCCCTCGTTAAAATCATAAGCTGCCTTCATTTTCTCTTCACTCAACCCGGTCCAGCAGCTTTTATCCTTATTCTTACTCTTTTCCTGCATCACCAATATCCCCTTTCCTACTCATTGCCTGTTTAATTTTCCAAAGTATCCGCTAGTCTATACACTTTTAAGGATTAAAGCCTGCATAATATCAAATATTTTTAACAGATAGGGAAATAACGCTGAACCTCCAATATAATATTCAGCCAAACTAACACTACTTAGGCCGATTTTTGCTCCTAGTTCCAAGGGCGAGATTAAGACCCCGGCCAGGACTGCCATTATTATGGTATTCTGAGCAAATATTATTACTAGCCCTCCAAGGCGGTTTACTCTGCCCATTATTCCCCGGTTAAGAATTCTATCCAAAATAGCACAGATAAATTTTAGCAAATGGCTGCTTATAATATATAGTGCCAGAAAACAGAGGGCGGCCACAAGCAGATATGTAAATTCTGTAATCTGTCTATGAATGGCAGCTAGCCCTTCATTCACAATCGGCAGGGATGCAATCATCCTAGGCTGCTCCGAAACCCCGGCTGAGCTCAGCATCCTCTTTTCCAGCCAAGCAGTTAAATCGGTCACCACTCCGAAGTGCTCCTGCAGATAATCGGCGGCTGGGTTACGCAACAGAAATGCAACCCCTAACCCAAACAGCGTGCTGACAACACCACCTAGTGACCGGATTAATCCTTTTTGGTAGCCGATCAAGAGGCTAACCACTAGATTTATTATTATGAGGTAGTCCAGTGCATTAAATCTCATCCAATCACCTCAGTTGAATTGTATCAACTTCATCCCCATCTCCTGGTTCCTTCATTAATATTTAATAAATACTGAATAATTGGTCATTTTATAGCTAAACAAACATTTATATTGTATAAGTTTTAACATAACAATTCATATTTTTTATTGTACACTTAATATACTTAAGGTAGGTGATTTAATTGCTTTCCTTCCTTAACAGACTGGAGCGTTACTTGCCCAGAATGTTAGAATAGGAAATATATGCTAAAATAGAGATATACGGCTTAATTATGCTGACTCACTTGTCTGCGCCTTCTGATTTGAGACCGGTAGACAGACGAGGAATCGTAATAGTTCTAGAAAGGTGTTTGCATGGATTTTAGCAACATTCACGGTCTGATCGCCTATATAAATGGCTTCGGCATCTTTGCCCCGCTGGTCGCTTTTGTTCTGTTTATGATCCAGGCAATTTTACCAGTTTTCCCGTATATAATACTAACTGCTGCCGGGGGAATATTGTTTGGTTTTAAACTCGGATTTCTCCTTTCCTGGTTAGGGGCACTGACTGGTGCCTGTCTGGCTTACTGGATGTGCAGATTGCTGGGGTATTCTCAATTTTTGCAGCACTTCTATACCCGTATGGGTTATGATGTGCGACAACTTAATTCCTCAATGGCTTTTTGGACCATCGTTATAGCCCGTATAATACCGGTAATTCCTACTCCGCTGATAAATGCCGCAGCGGCGCTGGGAGGGGTCTCCTTCCCTAACTTTGCTGCATCTTCAGCTATTGGAAAAATCCCGTCGGCGGTTCTCTACACCGGCTTGGGCCTAGCCCTCTTTAACGCCAAGGACATTAATACCGCCCTAATAATTATAGGCCTTACCGTGCTCTTTTTGTTACTTATCAAGTACCTTGGCGAAAAAATATTTCATCCCAAGCTTGACTGACCCAGATCCATTTAACTGCATCTGACCACTTAGCCTGCCGTTTTTCGGATTTCTAGCCAAAGGAGGCTTGCTGCCAATAATCATGAATACTTATTTTCCCATCATTATCAGCTCGGCCAGCGTTTATCTCTTCATCGTTCTGGCAATACGTCTATTTGGCAAAAAGGAATTGGCCCAGTTATCGGTAATCGATCTGGTTTTCATATTACTTATTAGCAACTCCGTGCAAAATGCTATGGTTGGCAGTAACTCCACCCTCATCGGTGGTCTAGTTGCTGCCACAACCCTGTTCGTTGTTAATTTCCTATTAAAAAAGGCATTATTGCGTTCTCGGAAGCTTAACCAAATGATCCAGGGCAATCCTTTAATGCTGATTTATAATGGCCAGATTATCCAGACTCATTTAGATCAAGCCCAGATTTCGTTGGAAGAAATTGAGGCAGCTGTACGAGAACACGGAGTCGAGACCGTCAAGCAGGTTAATTTAGCAGTCCTGGAAGTTGATGGCAATATTAGCGTTCTCTCTGATAATTTTTCCTCTAAATCTGTTAAAAAGCGCAAAGCACATAGAGCTATCAATAGAAATGGGTAGAACATACGGTGGTAAAGATGGCGTGAATATTACTCTATCCCTTAGTGTGAAAAAAGGGCCCTCTAAGGCGCGAAAAGAGCCCGGCTAATACCAAATCCAGGCGGGTAACAAGGGCTCTTAGGATGGCCTTCTGGGGCATTTACGAAAAGAAGTCGACTATAGGGGCAACATCCCTCTCAAAATGGTAAGCAGGGTATGTTCCAGCAAGGATTCTGTTTAAGTTTTACAGTTACCACACAAAAACTTCCCCATCACTTCCCCGACCCGAGGATTTTCGGAATACTCTTTCTTTTTTCAAACCAAGCCTTCACTACCCGCAGGGTAAGTTGCGGGTAGTAAAGGTTAAATACAAACTATTTTTTCTAATTTGAATATCCTTTTTATAAACCATACGGTTTCTAAATTAGTATGCAAAAGCCTCTATGGAAATATCCAGAGCCGATGTGTCCGCGTCGACAATAATGTCTGCAACAGTATTTACATTGGGGACGATATTACGCAGATAAAAACGAGCCGCTTCTACTTTGCCGGTATAGAACGCATAATCAAAATGTTCCGGCCCAACTTCCTTGGCTCTTCTGTCGGCCAGTAAGGCCTGATTGAGAAGCAGACTGCCACTGTAAAGCTGGGATAAGGCTGTCAGGATACGGCGGGAGTATAGAGGCATCATACTAAAGGCTTTATTGGTTGTAAACTCCATCAGAGTTTTTTGAATCTTGCTAAAAGCAACCAGGGCTTTCCCCAGGCTGGCGAATTCCTTGTTAAACCCCGGATTGTCCTTATTATCTTCGTAAAAATCCTGAATATCTTTCATAAATTGGGCAAAAACCGCACCTTTCTTCATGGTCATTTTGCGCCCGACAAGGTCCATGGACTGAATGAAGTTGGTTCCTTCCCAGATGGAATAAATCTTGACATCACGGGCTATCTGCGCCACCGGATACTCTTCACAATACCCATAGCCACCATAAGCCTGTATCGCTTCACCAATAAGCCACCAGGCTTCGTCAGTGGGATATGCCTTACACAGGGGAGTGGTCATCTCGATAAGATCATTGGCTTTTTGTCGTCTTTCCGGGTCGGGATCATGATGGCGAACATCAAAAGCAAAATAGGTCTTATATAGCATGGCACGCATCGCTTCCACATGGGCTTTTCCCATTAAAAGAGTCCTTCTGATGTCTTCGTGGTTAATAATAGTCGTGCGGCCAGACTTGGGATTGGTCATCAGCCTTCCCTGGATTCTTTCCTTGGTATAGTCGCGAGCATTGTAATAAGCGTTGGCCAGGCAAGAAAGGGCCATGTGGCCAGTTTCCATACGCGCTGTATTCATCATCTGGAACATCTGAGCCATTCCTTCTCCGGTTTCATCATTCTCCAGGGGATTTTTCCCTAGGAGCCAACCGCGGCAATTGTTATTTTCACCCATAGCCAAGGCGGCGGTGCAGGAGCCATGCTGCCCCAGTTTGTGTTCTACAGCGGTGGTGCTGACATCATTATCTTCAAAACTACCGTCTTCGTTAATCCAGTACTTGGGTACCACAAAAAGAGAGATGCCTCTGGTTCCCGCTGCAGCACCTTCCACCCGGGCCAGGTATAGATGGATGATATTATCGGTAAAGTCATTATCTCCACCGGTGATAAATATCTTACTGCCCTTGATTTTAAAAATCCGGGGGTTATCAGTGGGATAGGCTCTGGAAAGAATGTCACCCACATCCGATCCGGCGGTTGCTTCCGTCAAGCACATGGTGCCGGTCCAGGTTCCGTCCATCATCTTGGGCAGAAACATGTCTTTTACTTCTATGGTTCCAAAGCTCTGAATAAGGTCGGCAGCACCACTGGTCAGAACAATATAGGGGGCAAAAGTGGGGTTGGCGGCTGCAAGTAGTTCCCACACCATGGAATGAAGGATATGGGGCAGGATCATGGCATCTTCCGATTCATCAATATTGCTGGTTCCCCATCCTTCACTCTGCAATTGTTTAAAAAGAGGCCCAACGCTGGGCGGCAAGGTCACCTTTCCATTTTCTAGTTTGACCGGATGACTATCGCAGTCTTCATTGGTCGCTTCAACAACTTCTTTACACATTTTTAAAATGGGAGTGAGAACAGATTTGACATCATCTTTTGAGTAATAATCAGCAAATTTCGGATAATTAAAAATCTGTTCTGTAGGAAGCCATTCCTGGAGAATGAATTCAAAGTCCCGGGTATTCTGGTAAGCAAAATTAGAAGCCATTTTTGATTCCCTCCGCTTTCTATTATTTCCCTTTATTTTTGGGGGTGGCTTTCCCTGATTTTTGAAAAGGCGGGCGATGGTGGTGCAAACCATCACCCGTTATATAGATTATAGAGAGGAGGCTCTATATATCTCTAGTCCACAGGCAAGCCATAGCCGGTCCACCGCCTACGCATAAGGAAGCACCACCTACCGTGGCTCCTATTCTTTCCATTTCATAATAGAGGCTTACCTGGATACGCAGGCCTGTGCATCCTACCGGATGACCCAGGGCGATGCCGGAACCGTTGTGGTTGATGTTGCCCTCGTTCTGAAGGTCGCCCATGTTCATGTCGATACCCTGTTCCTCTTTCATCAACATCTTGACGCCTATAACCTGGGCAGCAAAGGCCTCGTTGACTTCCCAGTAATCAACATCACCATATTTCATGCCCGCTTGTTTGAGAACTTTGGGAATGGCTTTAGCCGGCCCTATACCCATATAGTAGGGATCTACACCTGCGGAGCAGATCCCGATCAGTTTCATTAAGGGCTTGAGTCCTAATTCAAGGGCTTTCTTTTTAGTCATTAACACCGCTGCGCACGAAGCGTCGTTTAGGCCAGAAGCATTAGCTGCAGTGGTGACACCGTCCTTATTAAAAGCGGGGGAAAGCTTGCCCATGCTTTCCATACTGGCTCCCCGGATAGGATGCTCGTCGGTATCGAAGATAGTGACCTTTCCCTTTCTGCCCGGGATTTCCACCGGTACGATCTCCCGTTTGAACCGGCCTCCATCTATAGCTTGCACAGCCCGGGTGTGGCTAATGAGGGCTAACATATCGCATTGTTCGCGGGTGATGCCGTATTTCTTGGCTACATTGTCAGCTGTGCCGCCCATGTGGCTGCCGGCCAGTTGGCAAACAAGACCATCGGAAAGCATGGCATCCTGGAGTTTCCCGTCACCCATGCGGTAGCCCCAGCGAGCGTTCTGCACCAGATAAGGAACATTGCTCATGCTTTCGGTCCCCACTACCAGAGCGATCTCACTTCTGCCCAGCATTAAGTTGGCGGCGGCAATATCAGTAGCGCGCATGGCGGATGCGCAGTTCTGCTGCACCGTACAGGCTGCCGAGCTCTGATCCATGCCGATTCCCATGGCCACGATACGGGACGGCAGTGAGCCATTGCCCTGCATAAGGCCCATCCCCATAACCAGTTCATCCACCTGGGAAGGCTGCAAACCAGCCCTCTTAACAGCTTCAGCAGCGGTAATTTTTGAGAGGTCCACCGCCCGCATAGACTTCAGAGATCCACCATAGTCACCAATGGGGGTTCTGCAAGCGCTGACCATTACAACTTCTTCATTTATGCTCATTTACAAATTCCTCCTTAAATTTAAAGGTTTATGTCAATTTAAAACAATATTCTATCAGAATATGGACCCGGTTTACTCCCCGGATTTGATGGTTTTTCATCTGAATCCGAGATCTAAGTTGGGATGATTTATTGGCCCTTGAACTGTGGTCTTCTCTTTTCCACAAAGGCCTGGGTGCCTTCTTTCATATCTTCAGTGGCCACGCACAGGCCAAAGAAGTCAGATTCGATCCTCAAGCCGCTGTCCATATCACCCTGCAATCCCTGCCCTATAGCCAGTTTCGCGTAGGCTACCGACAGGGGGGCATTGTTCATCATTTTCTTGGCCAGCTTTCGAGCCTGGTCCATTAATTCTCCCAACGGATAGACATGGTTGACCAGCCCCACCCGGTATGCTTCCGCAGCGTTGATAACCCCAGCCGTAAAAGCCAGTTCCTTGGCCCGCCCTTCTCCAATCAGCCGGGGCAGCCTCTGGGTACCGCCATAACCGGGTATGACTCCCAGGCTCACCTCGGGCAACCCGAATACGGCCGTTTCGGAAGCGAGGCGAATATCGCAGGCCATGGCCAATTCACATCCGCCGCCCAGAGCAAAACCGTTGACTGCTGCAATAACCGGTTTTTCCAGTACGTCCAGTTTACGAAAAGTTTGTTCTCCTTCGTCGCTGCAAAAACGGGCCTGAGCCGGTGACATACTCATGAAACCTATAATATCGGCCCCGGCCACGAAGGCCTTGTCTCCAGACCCGGTAACTATCAGGACTTTGATCTCTTCATCCGCTTTGACTTCATCAATTGCCCGGCCTATATCATGAATTGTTGCGGTGTTCAGTGCATTCATAGCTTTGGGCCGATTGATATAGAGAATGCCTATGTTTCCTTCTTTTTCCAAAATTACATTGTCGTATTCCATCTTATTGACCCCTCTCCGTCTTGGCACCGGTATTAAGGCCTGCAGCCCAAATTATTTATTGTAGTCAAAGAATCCTTTTTTACTCTTCATGCCCAGCCATCCAGCCCGCACCAGTTGTTTTAAAGGAGGAGCAGGACGATACTTGGGATCTCCGGTCTCAGCATATAAAGTGTTGCAGACGGCCAGGGCAATATCCACACCCACCAGATCGGCCAGAGCGAGTGGACCCATAGGCCAGCCGGCACCCAGTTTCATAGCGGTATCAATATCGGTGCCCGATGCCAATCCTTCGTATAAGATATAGGCAGCTTCATTAATGCCGGGGATGAGAATGCGATTAACCACGAAGCCCGGTCCTTCTTTTACCTGAATTGGTTTTTTGCCAATAGCCTTGGCCAGTTCTATAACCGTATCCACAGTTTCCTGTGAAGTCTGAATGGCAGGAATAACCTCTACCAGCTTCATAACATTGGCGGGATTAAAGAAGTGCATACCAATGACCTTGTCTGCTCTTTTGGTGATGGCGGCGATTTCTGTCAGGGAAAGAGATGAAGTATTGGTAGCAATGATCACTTCAGGTTTTAACAGGGCATCCAGCTTGGTGTAGACGTCCTTCTTGATGTCCATGTTTTCAAAAACGCATTCAACTATCAGATCCACCTCGGCCAAATCATCAAATTTCGCGGTAGGTTTAATTTTTCCAACAACGGCTTCCTTGGTCCCGAGAGGCACGGATCCTTTTTCTTCCGCCTTGGACAGACTTTTTGCGATGTTGTTTACTGCTCTGGTGCAGAATTCTTCTTTGATATCGTAAAGAATGACTTCTTTCCCTGCAATAGCTAGAGCCCAGGCAATTCCCTGCCCCATGGTCCCGGCCCCCAGTAATCCAATCTTGTTAATCTCCATGAATTATAGACCCCCTAAGTTTTATTTTTGGAGTATTCTTCAATAAGCATGTCTATCGAATTATTGCTGTTAGAACCACCCCCGCAACATTTTTGAGCTAAATGCTCTGCTAAGTTAATTTGCAAGTATTGTACCAAGCAGTACGGTTCGCCCTTTTAAGAATCAGCAGGCCCATTTTTTATGTATTGCCAAGCTATTATGGGAGAACTCGATATATAAGCAAAAGCGGAGGGTCGATCTTTCATTTAGACAGTCGATAGACATAAAGAACGCGGTCTTTATGTCAAAGCACATCACTTTTTGCAAAAGCGGAGGTTTTCTTCGAAAACGAATGTTTACAAGACCGGGTAGGCGTTAATAATGTAGGCGTAGTGTAGAAGATCCCCTTTTTTCGCAAAAAGGCGACGGATTTCTGTAAAAGCGTATCAGTTTTGTCTGATCTACTAAAAGGTTTAACAAAAATAGACCCTTAAGCAAAAAAATAATCCTAGCAAAACCGGAGATATTTATTGGGGGGTAGGGGGGAATGAGATTTGGAATGGCACAAATGAAGGGTTTCTGAGTATTTTCGCTATAGCGGAGGTTTTCTGTTAAAAGCAGATGCTAAAAGTCGTGCTCAAGGCACTATTCAAATGGCAGCAAGAAACCAGCTCTACAAACAGGGCTAAGTATTTGAAGATTGGCTCAGCCCATATTTATCAAGCTTGCGGTACAATGCCGATATATGAATGCCCAGAATTTTGGCGGCTCGATTCTTGTTGCCGCCAGTTTTAGACAGGGCTTGGATGATCATCTCTTTTTCTAAGTTTTGCAGGGTCGTTGTCATCCCCTCTTGGCTAAACTCCATTTGGACTCTTTCCACCAGGGAGGATTTCATCAGAGAAGGGAAATGAGGCATCCCTAAACATTTTTCCTGGTTCATAAAAGCCAAATTAATGGCCCTTTCCAGCAAATTCTCCAATTCTCTAACATTCCCCGGCCAGCTGTAGTTTTGGAGTAGTTCGAAGGCCTGGGGCGTGACGCGGCTCACGTTGGTTCCCAGCTTTTGATTGATACGACTTATCAGGGTTTCCACCAGTAAAGGCAGGTCCTCCATACGATCACACAAAGAAGGTATATCCAGCCTGACCACATTCAGTCGGTAATAGAGATCTCCACGGAACTGATTTTCAGCAACCATTTTCTCTAAAGCCCGGTTGGTTGCAGCGATGACTCGGACATCGACGAGGATAGGTTTTGTTCCCCCCACCCGCTCAATGACCTTTTCCTGCAAAACACTCAGCAGCTTGATCTGCATGGACAGGGGCATGTCCCCGATTTCATCGAGGAAAATGGTCCCTCCGCTGGCCAGTTCGAACTTACCCGGCTTGCCGCCCTTCTTAGCTCCCGTGAAAGCTCCCTCCTCGTAACCGAACAGTTCCGATTCCAGGAGATTTTCCGGTAATGCAACGCAATTAATGCGGATAAAAGGACCATACCTCCGATAGCTGGAGTTATGAATGGCCTGGGCTACCAGTTCTTTGCCAGTGCCGCTTTCCCCGGTAATAAGCACGGTAGAGGTTGTGAAGGACATGCGTTCCACTACTCTTCTAACCCAGGAAAAGGATGGACTGCTGCCAATCAAATCATCGATCGTCCATTTGGCCCGGTATATTTCTAGAATCTCCTCTTTATAATGTTTTAGCTGTTTTTCCATTTCCTGCAGTTTCCGAGAAAGAATCTTGGCTCCAGACATATCCAGGAAAAGGCTGTAGCCAATGGCTCCGATGATTTCTTCGTCCTGGGTTATGGGCATGCGGTTAACAACCGTATCATGGCCATTTACCAGGAAAAACTCGGCTCGATCTATTCTTCCCGTTTTCAATATTTGAGGAAGCTCGGTATTGGTGAGAATTTCTGCAACATATCTACCCAGCGCTTCCTTTTTATCTATCTCTAGTAATTCCAGGCAAGCTTGGTTAATAGCCGTGATGTTACCTTCCTGATCCACGATGACATATGCTAAATATGGGTTCTCCAGCAACCCTTCCAGGAAGTTGTTAAACTCCTTTTCCCGCTCCTGCATCTTATTAATGAATATCCAAGCTGCAGACATGTCCAAAAATAAGCTGTACCCGATGGCCCCAATAATTTCTCCATCCTTGATGATAGGCACCCGATTGACAATTGTATCGTGTCCTTTGATGGTCCAGAATTCTCCCTGGTCTGTACGCCCCGTTTCAAGTATTTCGAGAAGTTCGGAATTAGGCACTACATCAAGAATAGGCTTTCCTAGAGCATCAAGGATTTCTATTCCCATCACATCCAGATAGCTCTGATTAATGGCTCGAATATACCCTTCTTTATTGATGATGATATACGCCAGGTGAGGATTCTCCTCCAGTCCCTTTTGAACAATATTCGCTAAGATCTCTTCTGCCTGGGGATCAAATACGATATTACCCGACATATCTCCATACTCATTTTGTTGAGCTACAGTGATTAGTTTCCCAACGCTGCCTGGGGAAAGATCACCCCTGCCTACCAAAAGGCTTATCATGCTTCGCCGGATATCTTCAATGAGCGGAGAAGAAGTTCTCACATTTATTTCTTCCGTTACCTTAAAAGTGCAGGATTCCACCAGACGGGTATCGTTGGCGGTTTTGACTTCCACGATACAGATGCGGCACAAGCCCTTTCCACCGCAGGCCTCCTGGTGGCTACACAGGTTGGGAATACGGATGCCAGCCCTTTCCGCCGTCTGCAAGATAGTCTCCCCCGGGGTGACTTCAATCTTTTGCTTGTCGATGGTAATTTCCATATACACTCCCCTGCTATCTGTAATGTTTTATTTATTTGCATGTTTATTATTATCATTTAACCTAATTCTATATGGCCTGTCTTTATTCATCAAGTGCCTTATATTTGAAAGTTGCCAATCTCGAGGAGATAATTTCCCCTGGGGTACTATTCGCCTTATACTTAAGATACCGTAATGCCCCGAAGCCATCTGCATACCATATTGTTTGGCTAGTTATATCTGGCCTAAAAGGGCATTCCTCACCCTTCCATGACTAGATCTGGCATACTTATTGCATGTTCAAGATTAGCATCATGTATTTTGGTCTGTCTTTTTTTCATAGCCATTGAGGAGGTGGAACCATAATCATTTTATTTTAAGATTTGATTCGAATTTAGGAAGGTTTGAAGAAGCACTCATATTACTTATTGTGGAACTCAGCTTTTAAGGGGGTTAAATGAATGGTTTTTACGCCAAGCACTTTTATGGAAGAATTTAATCGCAAACTGATTAGCGCTGATGAAGCGGTAAAAGTTGTTAAGTCAGGAGATCTCGTTCACTACGGTGAATTTATGATGAATTCTCACGTTCTGGATGCCGCTTTAGCCAAACGGAAAGCGGAATTGGAAGATGTAATCATAAGAACAGTTTGTTGCCCTTTTCCTGCGCAGACAGTTTTAAGTGATCCGGAAAGAAAACATTTTATTTATAATGACTGGCACTTCAGTGGAGCCAGCAGGAAATTGCATGACAAGAATATCTGCAACTATATTCCACTTACCTATCATGAAGGTCCGAGCTTTTATGATCGCGGTTACGTACCTGTTGATGTGGCCTTGATCAAAGTTACTCCTCCCGATAAGCACGGTTATGTAAACATCGGGACATCCAACTCCATTACCCATGCTTTCTGTGACGCTGCCAAAATCGTGATTGCAGAAGTAAATGAATCTGTCCCCAGGTGTCTGGGCGGTTCCAGAGAGACCTTGCATGTCTCGGAAATTGATTATTTTGTTCAGGGCGATAATAAGCCATTGATCCAGCTGCCTGAACTGCCCCTATCTGATACCGACAAGAAAATTGCGCAACTCGTACTGGAACAAATAGAAGACGGGGCTTGCCTGCAGTTGGGGATAGGAGCAATGCCCAATGCGGTGGGTGCTATGATTGCCCAATCAGACTTAAAAGATCTGGGCGTTCATACCGAAATGCTGGTGGATTCATTTGTCGATATGTACGACGCGGGACGAATTACGGGTCTGCGCAAGCAACTGGATAAGGGCAAGATGGTTTACACCTTTGCCATGGGAACCAATAAACTTTATGATTTCCTGGATAACAATCCAATTTGCGCCAGCTATCCAGTCGATTACTCTAACGACCCCGATATAATTTGCCAAAATGATAATGTGCTGGGTATTAATAATGCCATCGAGGTAGATCTCTACGGCCAGGTTGCCTCGGAGTCATCGGGAGTAAGGCAAATTTCCGGAACTGGCGGACAGTTAGACTTTATTTACGGTTCATACAAATCCAAGGGAGGAAAGGGTCTCATCTGCCTTACATCGACATACCAAGATAATCAAGGCAACCTTCAATCACGCATTAAGCCTATTCTTACACCAGGGGCGACTGTAACTGTTCCCAGGAGCATGAATTTTTATGTTATCACTGAATATGGCATGGCAATGCTCAAGGCTAAGAGCACTTGGGAAAGAGCTGAGGCCTTGATTAACATTGCTCATCCCGATTTGCGCGATGAATTGATCAAAGAAGCTGACCGTATGCATATCTGGGTGAAAAGCAACAAAATACTTTAAGGTAAAACCTGTTCGAAGGAGGGACATTCGAGTGGATAATATGGAAATGCTGGATAGACTAATAAGTATAAAAAATAATGCTTTAGCAAGAGCCAGCCGTGAATCGAAGGGAAATCCGGTATTGCGGCAAGAAATTAAAGCCTATATTCTTCAAAATGGAATTGAACAATTGATCATTGAAGTTCAAAATACCCTTATAGTGGAAAATAATGCCGTTAAGGCACCAGAGCCTATAGAATATGCATTTAATCGCAGGTCACTTAGATGCAGCTAGTGCCCCGAAAGTGCTAGGTAAAATGCGATCGATCAAGGGCCGGCAGGTGCTTAATATTGACCAGCATTAATAATATAAACAAGCCCTACTGGACTCTAATATCTGGGAGGGCTTGTTTTTAAGTTGGCAGTAAAATTCTTTTGGCAATACTTATATAAAAATATAACCGGCAACCTCATTTTCTGAAGTGCCGGTATTTCCCTGCTTTATTTGGCGGAAGCGTGTGAGAATCGAACTCACCCACCGCAGGATCACTACGGCGCAGACTGGATTTGAAGTCCAGGCGGCCCACCAGGACCGATCCGCCTCCTTAATATTGCTTATTGATTATAGTCGCGTTGCCCTTTATTGTCAAATACGCCTTCTTACAGGAGGTCCTCCGAAGATACGATCACCGATTCGACTTCATAGCCGCTCTTTTTCAGTTCAGCTACTACATCCTCATTATCCAGTTCCTCAATGCGTACGATCATTTTATACTTATCTTTCTTGGTATCAAAGTATACAACTGTATTAAGAATGTTTTTGCCCTTTTCAGCAATCATTCCAGTAATCGAGGCAATAGTCCCCGGGCGATCAGCTGTGTATAAATCTATCCGGCTGTGAGTCTTTTTCACACCAAGGATATCTATAAAAGCATCGAATATGTCGGTTTCAGTTACTATCCCCACCAACTGGTTGTTTTCTATAACCGGCAATCCGCTTATACGATTTCTGCGCATTATTTTAGCTGCGGTTTCTATATAGTTATCCGGTCCAATGGTTATTACCTGTTGTTTTTTTGGCAAAACATCCTTTATCGTGGTTTTAGCCAGGAGATAATTAAGTTCATGAATGCTGAGTGTAGTTGCCGAAGAAGGAGCTGCCTGGTTAAGATCGCTCAAGGTAATTATTCCAACTACTTTCCCTTTTTCTACCACCGGCAGTCTACGAATATTATTGTCCTTCATCATCGAAAAGGCCTCATTGATGTTGGTATCCATCCCTACCGTTCTCACGTTCTCCGACATCCGATCTCTAACCTTCATCCATATTTTCCCCCAATCAACTATTTTATTTCCCGGGGACACGGGGACAGGTCCGCCGTCCCCGTGTCCCCGATATTTTTCTATCCTCCCAGATAGGCTTTTTTTACATCTTCACTCTTGAGCAACTGTTCGGCTGATCCCTGTAATACTATTTCGCCAGTTTCTATAACATATGCCTTATCAGCAATAGATAGTGCCATATGAGCATTTTGCTCTACCAGCAGGATGGTCGTTCCCCGTTCATTTATATCCTTAATTATGGCGAATATTTCTTTTACCAGCAAAGGTGCCAGCCCCATAGAAGGCTCATCCATAAGCAGTAATTGCGGCCTAGCCATCAGCGCGCGCCCGATCGCCAGCATCTGCTGCTCCCCACCGCTCAGGGTCCCCGCCATCTGTTTACGACGCTCTTTTAAGCGAGGAAAGCGGACAAATACATTGTCCATATCATCAGCAATTTCCTTTTTGTTTTTACGCAGATAGGCTCCCATTTCGAGATTCTCCAACACTGACATGGAAGCAAATACCCGACGTCCTTCCGGGACCTGCGATATACCCATCCCCACGATTTTCTCAGGGGCAACTTTACTAACATCTATATCTTTAAAAAATACTGAGCCGCTGCGGGGCCTCAGTATTCCAGATATTGTCTTTAAAGTAGTAGTCTTGCCGGCTCCATTAGCGCCGATCAGGGTTACGATACTCCCCTGCTCAACTTCGAGCGACATGTTTTTGAGGGCATGTATCGCACCATAGTAGACATCAATGTCTTTTACTTGCAGCACTAATTTACCTCCTCTCCCAGATAAGCTTCGATGACTTTTTTATTGTTGCGTATTTCTTCCGGTTTGCCCTCGGCTATCACCTGTCCATAATCCAATACGTAAATGCGTTCACACACGCCCATTACCAGAGCCATATCGTGTTCTATCAATAGAATCGTCAAATTAAAATCCTTGCGCAGCCTCTGAATTAGCTGCATCAGTTCCTTGGTTTCCTGAGGGTTCATACCCGCGGCCGGTTCATCAAGAATTAACAATGTAGGCCCGGTAGCCAGTGCTCGAGCTATTTCCAAACGTCTTTGTTCTCCATAGGGAAGGTTGGATGCGATCTCACCTTGCTTGTTGTCCAGTTTAAAAATTCGCAGGAATTCCAGTGATTTCTCTTCAATTTCCAGTTCCCCCCTGAAAAATCCGGGACTTCTCCATATGGCACTGAGGAATCCATACCCCACGTCTTTGTGAAAAGCTATTCTAACGTTGTCAAGAACCGTTAAATCGCGGAACAGACGAATGTTCTGGAAAGTACGGGCAATCCCTCTTTTGCAAATATCATAGGGATGAAGCCCTACCAGATTTTGATCTTCAAAAACCATGGTTCCTTGATCCGGTTTATATACTCCTGTAATCAGATTAAAGACCGTTGTCTTCCCGGCTCCATTCGGTCCGATTAAGCCAACCAGCTCATTCTTTTCCAGCTTAAAGTTAAAATTTAATACTGCACTTAACCCGCCAAAAGATTTATGCAAACCCTTTATTTCCATAAGGCTCATTTTTTCGCCCCCCACATTCTAGCCAGGGTTTTTCGGCCCAGTTCTTTATTCCCCATTAATCCCTGGGGGCGGTAGATCATGACCAGAATCAGAATCAACGAATATAAAATCATGCGAATAGCCGGGAACGACTGCAGCACAGCGGTTAAGCTGGTTATAAATATAGCCGCGATTACGGCCCCGGTAGTACTGCCCAGCCCGCCCAAGACAACCATGACCAGGATATCAAATGATTTCATGAAGTTGAAAGTATCCGGTTTAATAATATAAAAATAGTGCGCGTATAGGGCACCGGCCAAACCAGCAAACATAGCCCCAACTACAAAGGCCAGGACTTTATAGCGGGTAGTATTTATTCCCATCAATTCGGCCGCCACTTCGTCTTCCCGTATTGATATAATAGCTCGTCCATAACTGGAATTGATCAAATTTACAATAACAACCAAAGTTAGAATGACCGATCCAAACAACCAAGGCCAGGTTGTATCTTTGGCAATCCCCATAATGCCTGAAGGCCCGCCTACGTAATCTATGTTTTGCAATACAACTCGAATTATTTCACCAAAACCCAGGGTGGCAATCGCCAGATAGTCTCCTCTTAGCCGCAGAGTTGGTACCCCAATGATAAATCCTGCCAGGGCCGCAGCTGCACACGCTGCCACCACCGCCAAAATGAATGGTAAGTGGAGCAGAGTGGTAATTATTACTGAAACATATGCTCCCACGGCCATAAACCCAGCATGCCCCAGGGAAAGCTGGCCGGTGAAGCCATTGATTAAGTTCAGACTGACTGCCAGGATTATATTAATAAACATCGAATTCAAATTGATTTGATAATATTGATTAAGTAAACCGGTTGTTATGAAATATTGCCCCAGGGTAAAAAAAGCCGCCAGTACTGCCACTTCAGCCAGGAATCTGGTCCAGGTTTTGTTATTTGTCTGCATATATATTCACCTACACTTTTTCCCCGGTATTTTTGCCAAACAGACCGGTGGGCTTGATAAGTAATATTAATATGAGTACGCCAAAAGCGACCGCATCACGATAAAGGCTGTTGCCGTAACCGCTTACCATAGTCTCCAGGATTCCCATCAGGAAGCCGCCCACCATGGCACCTGGAATTATCCCAATCCCCCCTAAAACTGCCGCTACAAAGGCTTTCAGTCCCGGGATAATACCCATGAGGGGATTAACCGTGTTATAGTAAACGCCAATCATTACCCCCGCAGCGGCAGCCAGTGCTGATCCAATGGCAAAGGTTATGGAGACGGTCTTGTCCACGCTGATGCCCATAAGTACGGCTGCTTCCTGATCCTCAGATACGGCCCGCATCGCCTTGCCGGTTTTAGTCATCCGGATGATATATTGCAATATAAGCATCAGAATGACCGCTGAAATAATTACAAAAAGGTCTTTATTAGAAATCATAATCCCCATGATATGATAATTGCTAACCCGAAACGCTGAATCAGGAAACACACGCTGGGCTGGTCCCAAAATGAACAGCGTTGTATATTCTAAAAACAATGACACCCCAATAGCCGTGATCAACGCGGCTATCCGTGTTGAGTTACGCAGCGGTTTATAGGCAATTTTTTCAATTACAACCCCTATAATGGCACAGGCTAACATAGCATATAGCATCGCCACCAGAACATTGGTGCCCAAAACGGAAAGCGAGAAGAATCCTACATAAGCCCCTACCATCATAATATCCCCATGAGCAAAGTTAATTAATTTAATGATCCCATAAACCATGGTATATCCCAGTGCAATCAAGGCATATATTGCACCCAGCGACAGACCGTTAATTAATTGTTGGGTAAATTCCTGCACAATAGACACGTCCTTTTCCAGCTTTATATGGTAAAGAGAGGGCATACCCTCTCTTCAGAGCGTCGATAAAAGTGAATCTCTGCGGCATTTTGCTCATTCCTTGATCTTCACTTCCATCGCTCGCTCTGCTCTGCCTCTCTTTTACTTCTACGGCTGGATTCTGGTCTTCATAACCTGTTTACCATCTACATTCTCGATAATTATACCGGCCTTAATCGGGTTATGGTTGGCATCAATGGTCATTTTGCCGGTTACTCCAACGAAATCCTTAATTTGGGCCAATGCATCTTTAATCTTTACGGGATCAGCCGCTCCTGCATCCTTAATTGCCTGGGCCAGCATCTGTACGGCATCATAGCCTAGCGCATTGAAAGAATTCGGAGTCTTGTTATACTTGGTTTTGAAATCACCCACGAATTTCACTACCTTGGCGTCTTTATCTTCGGCAGTGAAATCTGTGGTCAAGAAAGTATTGTTTAAATTGGCAGCTCCTGCCACTTTTACCAAGTCATCGGATACCCATCCGTCACTGCCACCAATGGCACAGGTTATTCCCAAATCACGTGCTTGTTTGATCAGCGGCGCTACTTCTTGATAATAACCAGGAACATAGATAAAATCAGGGTTTAGGCTCTTTATCTTGGTAAGTACCGCCTTAAAATCGCGGTCGTCCTTCACAAAGCCCTCTTCGGCTACAATTGTTCCGCCCTTGGCTACAAAAGTCTTTTTAAAGTAATCGGCTAAACCTTTGGCATAGTCCGTGGAACTGTCTTTATAAATGACAGCATTTTTAGCTTTCAGGTTGTCAGCAGCAAACTGAGCCATTAAGGTACCCTGGAAGGGATCTATAAAACATACCCGGAAAATATAATCCTGGACTTTACCTGTCGTAGGATCAAGGGTTACTTTTTCATTGGTGGCTGCCGGTGCAATCAGCGGTATTTTGTTCTGCATCATAATCGGCGTGCTGCCTGCCACGTCACCGCTGGTCAAAGGACCAATCTGGGCTACGATTTTTTCACCGACCAGCGCTGAACTAACACTCATTGCCTCATCAGCAGTAGATTTACAGTCTTTTACAATAGGTGTCAACTGCATTCCCAGAATACCACCTGCAGCATTAATCTGCTCTATCGCCAGTAAGGCACCATCGCGAGCATCGGTTCCATAGGTAACTGCTCCGCCAGATAATTCAACATTAATCCCCACTGGTATGGTGGTGGCTTTTTGATCACTTTTGTCAGCGGTCTTAGTGCCGCAACCTGCGACGATGCTGAACATAAACATCATCAACATTATTACGGCGAGTTTCTTACTTGTCTTCCCTTTCATCGAACTCCTCCTAAAAATTTTTTCCCACTTCCCACGATGTCTAAACAACCTGCACCTCCCCTACCTTTTTTCCTAATTCGGGCTGTATTTTACCCTAACATCTCCGACTCGGCGGGTAAAACGCATTCTATCATAGTATTCTATCAAAGGAAGCGCATACCTTCTAGAGGTATCAAAAATATCTCGCGCTGTTGCTAGGGTAAGTTCCTTTTCCCGAGTGAAATATTCATTTAATAGGGACTGTCCATTTTCTATAGCACTTTTTGAAAAGTAGAGCCCGTCACTGATTTTAAACAGTTCGCCTCGATCAGTTAAATAGGCGATTATTTCAGCAAGGTCTGATTCTGAAATTCCGGTTACTGAGCTGATTTCATCGATACCCGGAGGATTATATGGTCTGTCCTTCATTATAGTATTTATTATGTCAATAGTCTTTCTTTCTTTTTCCCCCGGGTTAGGCTGAATGCCCGGAATGCTCACTAAATTATTCTTACTAACGATTCGTCCTTCTTCTTCCAGATATTTCATCATGGTATTGAAGACTTTAGGATTGAGTTTAGCAAAAAATCGGCTGCGCATATCCTCTTTGGGATACCCTGCCCGGAGCGGGTATCTGCTTTGATATTGCTCTATTGTTTTAGTAATCTGTTCATAAATTAGCTCCAGGCTCTGACGACTTAAATAATGGCTTCCTTTTCCGCTTATATCCACGATCTTTTCATCTACTAATAGCTGATCCAGCTCTATCACAATCTTTTGGTCGGTAGTGCCCGTTTTTTTTGCCAGTTCAGCCACGCTAAGCACCTGGGTTGAATTCTCAAGTTCATGCAGCACTACATCATATAGACTGCCTTCCTCTTTTACCGCCAAGTCGTTTAAAACGTCTTCTTTATAGCGTTTCTGATGCGGGGCATTAGGATCAATAATGGTGCCTCCGCCGATGGTATCAACCGGCGAATAGTATCTTATTACAAAAGGATCGCCCTTATATACTGTTACTGGTTTTTCCATCACAATCTGCACAAAGGCTTCTTCTCCTGGCAGCAATTCATCTCGATCCAGGAGCACCACCCGTCCCAGGGCCTCATCGGTTCCCAGATGAAATCTTACCCTATTCCAATTTCTAAGGGTCCGCGAACTGCCGCTCAGGAGCCTTAATTTAGTATCAACCCGGTAGCTCGGTGTCAGGTAGCCGCTGTCTGCCAGTAAATAACCCCGCTTTATATCGCCCACTTCTATTCCCTGCAGGTTGACAGCCACCCTTTGTCCGGCATACGCGGTGGTTACCTTGTCATTATGGACTTGCAGAGTACGCACTTTAACCATCTTCTGCACCGGCATAAGTTCCAGGGTATCCCCTACATTAATTTGCCCTGACCATAGGGTTCCGGTCACTATCGTTCCAAACCCGGCCATAGTAAATACCCGGTCGATAGGCAAGCGCGCGTGTCCCAAAATTGGCTTCTCCTCTACGGATGCCGCTACTTTTTCAATGGTTTCCAGCAGTTCACTAATGCCTTCCCCTGTTACTGCTGACACCGCTACTATTGGAGCCCCCTTTAATATGCCGGCTTCAATATATTCTCTAATATCGTCTTCCACCAGCATTAGCCATTCTTCGTCGACCATATCTTTCTTGGTGATGACTACTATTCCTTTATCAACGCCCAGCATTTCAATTATATCTGCATGTTCACGTGTCTGTGGCATTATGCCTTCATCAGCCGCAATAGTAAACAGAACCATATCAATTCCAAATGCCCCCGCCAGCATATGGCGGATGAATCTTTCGTGCCCGGGTACATCCACTATGGCCGCTTTTTGGCCGCTCGGCAGAGTAAAGGGCGCAAAACCTAATTCAATCGAAATCCCTCTTTGCTTCTCTTCTTTGAGCCTATCAGTCTCCACCCCCGTCAGTCTTTTCACCAAGGTGGTTTTGCCATGGTCTATATGCCCGGCAGTTCCAATTATCAATCTTTTCATAGTTTTTCTCCGGGCTCTATCTCCGGTTCCACCCCTGCTAGAAGAACTTTGCCCATTATTGCTAGCAGGGCGTCGTCATCGCCTTCCAGCAAAGTCCGCACGCTGATCAGCATTTTATCTTCCTGCTTGCGGGTAAGTAGGGCCGGACTCATTTCTCTAAGTTGGCGGGCCACGGTTTCTAGTTGTATTTCCTGGAAGGCTATCTGTACCCCATAGCCAGGCATTTTATAAGTAGGGTAAGCCCCTCCGCCTACCATATCCTCTGTCTCAACCACGTTTATTGACTGGATTGTCCCAGATAACTCCAGCTTGTCTTTTAACGCCTCCCTGAGTCCTTCAGCCCGTGCCCAAAGGTCTTGCCCCGTAGCTGTCAGCATCTTTAGGATCGGAATAGCTTGCAGGGGGTTACCACTTAGGTATTCTAATAAAGTTCCTTCCAAAGCGGCAATATTGAGTTTGTCCACTCGCAAAGCCCGGGTTAACTGATTTTTCTTCATAGCGTTGATATATTTTTGTTTGCCTACAATTATCCCAGCCTGGGGGCCACCCAGCAGCTTATCTCCACTGAAGGAGATAATGTCTGCCCCACTATCTACACTGGCCCGGACAGTAGGTTCATCCTTTAATCCCCATTCTCCAAGATCATAAAGTATACCACTCCCCAGATCATGCATAACCGGAATGTTCCGTTCTTTTCCTAGTGTTACCAAATCATTTAGTTTTACTTCTTCGCTAAAGCCCACAATTTTATAATTGGAGGTATGGGCCGAAAAAAGCAAGGCGCTATCATCATTGATGGCCTGCGCGTAATCAGAGATATAGGTCTTATTCGTAGTCCCTACTTCAACTAGGCGCGCCCCACTCTGTTTCATCACATCTGGAATCCTGAAAGCCCCTCCGATTTCAATAAGCTGCCCCCGTGAAACGATAACCTCTTTATCTCTGGCCAGAGCGGTTAAGCCTAACAGAACCGCTGCCGCATTGTTATTTACCACCAAGCCGGCCTCCGCTCCTGTCAGGGCAATTAGCAGCTCTTCAACATGTTGGTATCTGGAACCTCGTTCACCATTTTCGAGATTAAACTCTAGATTATTATAGTTTTGGCCTATCTCGTTCAAATAGGCCAAGGCTCGCTGCCCTAAAGGAGCCCGTCCCAAATTGGTATGCAGCACTACGCCCGTGCCATTTATAACCTTTTGTAAGGTTCCCTGGGTTGCTGCTGCAATCAGTATGTCCAGACGGTTGAGGATGCTTTCAGCTAACTCTTTTTTATTACTGTCCCTGCCGTTCAGCCGTAGTTCCTGCCGACTTTCTTCAACTGCCCGCCTTAATTTTTCCATAATGAATTCTCGATTGTAACGCTTAAGCAAATCTTGCATTTGGGGCATGACCAAGAGTTCATCTATGGCGGGAATATTTCTGAGATTTATCATTCTTAAGCCTCCTTGGTTCGGCTAAATAATTGGATTACTCTATAGTATAACCCTAAGCCCATTTCTTTTGTAGTCTTATATAACAGCGCAGCAATTATTATCGCCCCCAATATTCCAAAAAGCGGATATATCTTGGCTACCAGGCTGGAAAAGCTCTGCAGGGAAAGCGGCAAGGCCAAGGTAATACTTAAAACCAGACTTATTCTATAACTTACTCCTGTAAATTTTGAGAATCGCTGCGCGAAACCATAGGCATTAGCAATGGCTGTAGTAATAATCCCCAGCCACAAAACCATCGTGTACAGGTGTTTAGCGGTCAGACTAATTTGACCTGCCACATATACCATGGGGACCTGGTAATGCATTACTGCAGGAAGAAATTTACATAAGGAAAAGTAGTTGATAATGACCAACCCTCCCAGGATCAAACCTCCCCAGACCGCTCCTAAAATCCCGTTGCGCCGATTGGTAACACTCTGGTACTCGGTCAACACTACCATCGCCAATGCAAAATTGTAGGATACATAAAGAATACTGCTTATTATCCAGATCCAAGCACCTTCTGCCTTCATGGAGTAAGTATAAATTTCCTGCTGACTTGTATCTACAAAAAAGGCGGTATAGCCAGAAATAGCTAGTAACAGAACTATTTTGATCGGTACTAATATGTTATATGAAAAGATCATTCCCTTTTTCCCGGCTGCCAGGAGAACAACGATCACAACATACGCCAGAAATATTCCCAGGGTTTTAGGAAGATACAGGTGTTCATAAAATACCGCTCCACTGGCTGATAACATGGTGCTGATGCCCATGAATAAAAAAATTGCCAGGAGGAAATCAACCGTTAATCCCACCCGATGCCCCAATAAGTCTTTCAACAGCTCCTGATAATTGGCTGCTTTGCGATCATGAGCCTTATAAAGCAGCAATCCTCCACAGATCCCAAAAAGAACGGTTGCTAGCAAGACTCCTTTGGCTCCATTAGGCCCATAAGCTACAAAAAATTGTACGATTTCCTGTCCGGAAGCAAAGCCTGCCCCGATTACGGCCCCCAGATATCCCATGATCACCATTAATCTATATTTGATACCGTTCACCTCATTTCTGAGCACTTTACTTAATAAATATTCCCAATCTCGTAAAATACCGCATAAAAATATTCCCAGCGGTAAGAATAATGGTAAAAATTTATAATGCGAGGAGACGGTATGGTTATTGGTTCTATTCGATTAGCTAATGCAAATTTCTCCTGTCATTTTGAAGACCCCCTTTGTTTGCAACTATTGGAAAAGAAAATATACCGACTTATGTCCGAAATGAACGAAGATTTCCAGAGAGATACTGTCTTTTTGTGTGTAGGTACTGACCGTGCTACCGGTGATTGTCTGGGCCCGTTGGTAGGCACCCGTTTACAGTCTTTATCTCCGGCCATCAACCTTTTTGGCACCCTCGAAAAACCTTCGCACGCGGTCAACCTGCAGACTGTCATAAATGAAATTAAGGTCCGTTTCGTTAATCCCCTGGTGATTGCGGTCGATGCCAGTTTGGGCAGCCCAGATCGCATTGGCTTTATTAACTTAAGACCGGTGGGGTTGAAACCGGGTACCGCTTTGAACAAAGTGCTGCCAATCGTAGGTGATTTTCATATATCGGCGGTTGTCAACGTAGGTGGATACTTGGAACAAATAGTTTTACAAAACACCCGTCTTTATGGGGTTTATATGATGGCCGAATTGATCGCCCGCAGCCTTTATCTCGCCCATTTGCACCACGAAGCCGACCGTAAACTGAGCTTGCTGCCCGCCGGGGCTAATTAGCAATTTAACTTGCATAATAAACGGATAATGTGATGTAAAAAGGGGATCGGTTTGATGTCATCCTGAGCGTCAGCGAAGGATCTTTCCCCTCAGCTTGGGGAAGATCCTTCACTTCGTTCAGAATGACAACTCTTCTTTTTTCGCATCATCTGTTATCAGTGAATCGCGAATCATCTATCCTTTTTGCACGGATTTTGCAGAATTAATCCCGCCAATAATATGCCAGGATACCAATATATAGTATAATTAATGATGTTCTAATCACTGTTTTCCAGACCTTTTATGTCGATTTAGCTTAGTTATTCCTATTTGATTACTTGATCCTGGATAATCTATTTTTGTCCTATATTGGAGGTATTTATGAGTTTTTTGTATTTTGATTGTTTTTCTGGTGTTTCGGGAGACATGATTATCGCTGCATTGCTTGATTGCGGTGCCTCTTTTGAAAATCTGAGCGGGGCATTGTCCAACTTGCCCATTGCCGCTAAGGTATCCCAGCATCAAAAGGTTTTGCAAGGAATCAAATGCACCTCCTTCAATGTGCGTACCGAGAAAGCGCCCCTGCGCCACCTGGCAGAAATAGAAGAAATCATTACTGACAGCAATTTGTCAACCAATATTAAGAGTAAGTCCTTACAGGTTTTTAATAGACTGGCAGTCGCTGAAGGTTCCGTACACGGAATTAGTCCTGACCATATTCACTTTCATGAAATTGGCGCCGTGGATACTATCGCTGACATAGTCGGTACTTTCTTGTGCTTGGAATCGCTTGGGATTGATGAAGTATATACTTCGCCTCTCCCCTGGACAGCCGGGTTTATTGATATAAGTCATGGCCGTTATCCCTTGCCGGCTCCGGCAACTACCCTTTTGTTATCGGGATATCCCTGTGTTTTTTCCGATGCTGGCATAGAATTGGTTACCCCCACCGGGGCTGCGCTCATAACCGCAATTGCATCTCCCTGGACTGATGATCGCCCTTTCGTCCCCAGCCAGATTGCGTATGGGGCGGGAGATTATATTAGGCCCGATAATATCCCTAATCTTCTAAGGGTGGTAACGGCCGATTTCATGTTTACTGACCAAACTGCAGCTGAAACCATTGCCGTATTGGAAACGGAAGTAGATGACGTTAATCCGGAGATTTTTACTCACCTGCATCATCTATTTACTTCCGACCTCTCCGTATTGGATTATTTCACCACCCCGGTACAGATGAAAAAGAACCGTCCCGGTACATTGATAACCTTGCTTACTCGCCCGGAAGCAGCTGGTCAGCTGGCTCGCCGGTTGATGCTGGAGTCTGGTTCTCTCGGGGTTCGGCATCGCCTTCAGAGCCGTTATACTGTCCCGCGCAGCGAGAGCCAGATTCAAACTCCCTGGGGTCCAGTGCGAATTAAGATTGCGCGTTTTGGCCCTTACAGTATCAGGATTAAGCCCGAGTTTGATGACATTCAAGCCATTGCTGTCCAAAATAATTTGCCTATTTATAAAGTTTACGCAATTGTGAACGACCTCACTTCCGCTATTACCGAATTGCCTGCAGAAAAAATGCCTTGATGTTTCACGTGAAACATCAAGGCATTTTATTTATTTGTTCCACGTGAAACATTTATTAGAAAATAGCGGTTCTTCTCTTCCGTCTTATACTCCTAGTATCTCAAGAATTCGATCCAAGTCTTCCTCGTTGTAATAAACTATTTCTATTTTACCGCCCCTACGTTGTCGGTTAATTTCAGTACGGGTTCCAAAATACTTCTGCAGCCGTTCTTCCAAATCCAGTAAATCCGCGCTTTTTGAACTCCTTGTTAAGGTTTCTCCTTTTTTTGACTTCACCTGCTGTTCAACCTGCCGTACGGATAAGCCACCTTTTATTATCGCGTTCGCGGCCGCTATCTGCTCCCGCCCACTTCTAATGGCTAGTAAAGCCCGGGCATGACCTGGTGAAATCTGTCTCTGCTCTATCATTTGAATTATCTCTGGGCTTAAGTTTAAAAGTCTAATTGTATTGGCAACATATGCTCGGCTTTTTCCCACTCGAGTGGCGACAAGCTCCTGGGTGTAGTTGTATTGTTCAATTAGGTTCTTGTAGGCTCGTGCCTCTTCAATCGCCGATAAATCTTCTCTTTGCAGGTTTTCCACCAGGGATATCTCGGCGGCTTCAATATCTTCCATTTCTTTAACAATAGCTGGAATAATCTGCAATCCTGCTATTTCGGCAGCCCGCCAGCGTCGCTCGCCAGCAATAATTTCGTAATATTCACCGATCGGTCTTACCAACACCGGCTGCAAAACTCCATGCTCCCTGATTGAACTAGCCAATTCCTGCAAAGATTCCTCGGCAAACATCTTACGGGGTTGGTTGCCTTGAGGAATGACCTTGGCTATTTCTAATTCCATAACTTGTACAGAATCGGGTTCTGTTGCAGATAAAAGCGCATCCAGCCCCTTACCTAACCCGTGTTCTTTCCTGCCCACGTCTCAATACCTCCCTGGCGAAATCTCTATATACTTCAGCCCCTTTGGAGCGCGCATCATATAAGGCAATCGGTTTGCCATGACTGGGCGCTTCGCTCAGCCTCACGTTTCTGGGAATAATGGTCTGATAGACTTCCTTGCGAAAATGCTTTTTTACTTCATCAACAACCTGGATCGAAAGATTGGTCCTACCATCAAACATAGTAAATACAATACCTTCTATTATCAATTTTGGATTTAAGCGTTTTCTAACTAACTGTATGGTGTCCACCAGTTGGCTAAGGCCTTCCAACGCGTAATATTCGCATTGAAGAGGAATCATAACCGAATCACATGCGGTCAAGGCATTAATTGTTAATAAACCCAGCGACGGTGGGCAGTCCAATAAAATGTAATCATAATATTCCCTTATCGGAGCCAGTCCAGTGGCCAATGCCTGCTCCCGATCGGTCCGGCCAACTAACTCTACTTCGGCTCCTGCTAATTGAATGGTCGAAGGAATTAGATCCAAATTATCTACGCGGGTACGGGTCATCACCTGACGAAATTCAAGCTGATCTATTAACAGGTCATGCAGGCAAAACTTGAGCCGCTTGCGATTTATTCCCAATCCGCTCGTGGCGTTTCCTTGCGGGTCACAATCCACTAATAGTACCTTATGGCCCTCCATAGCTATATAAGTTGCCAGATTTATTGCGGTAGTGGTTTTACCCACCCCTCCTTTCTGGTTTGTAACCGCAATCATCTTTGCCATTGCTTGTCCCCTTTCTTTCCTAACAGAGCTTTTACTAAATTTGTGTACAGTTATTTATTTCTCTTTCATTCATCTATATTCCTGCCATGTTATTATACCAGAACCAATATATTTGTCTTTATGCCATTTTCGCTTGCAACAATAAAGGCAAGAGCCTAAGCCCCTACCTCAGACCGTTGACAAAAGCGAATCTCCGCGTTATTTCAAAAAGCCCGTTCAATCAACGTACCCTTGTACGTCTCAATCTCGGGCTTTTCTCATGCCTTGATCTTCACTTCTGTCATCAGCCTGTCAGATTGCCGACATTGTCGACAATCTGAGGCAGGGGCCTAAGCCCCTGCCTACCAGTTTTCTCGTCCTTAGAGATAACTTTATTATTTAGCCATCATGCGAGAATTTCGCCTTACCTTAGGCACTCTTATGACAATTTCATATTCCTCATCCCGCTCAGTTTCAATCATAAACATATCTATGCCTATTTGTTTGGCCCTGTTTACGGTCTCTTTTATAGTGTTTAAAAAAATCCGTGCATCTCTTATGACGATTGAAACCTGTTGCCCCTTACCAGTTTGGTTAACTCCCTGCGGTATGTTATTTTGCCTGAGATTTTCTACTATCTCTTCAGTTTCTTTGACATTTAGGTCTTTCTCATAGATAGCTAGCAAGACTTCTTTCTGGGTATCCACTGAATTAAGTTTGAGCAAGGCCCGGGCGTGTCTTTCGGTTATTGTTTCCGGCACAATCAGACAGCGCAGTTCCTTGGTTAATCTTAATAGCCTGAGTTTATTAGCAATAGCCGATTGGCTCCGGCCAACTCTCTGCGCCAATTCTTCCTGCGTCAGACCAAACTCACTAATCAGCTGCGCATAAGCGCCTGCTTCTTCCAAATAATTTAGGTCTTTACGCTGCAGATTTTCGATCAACGATACTTCCGCCGCCTGCCTATCGCTCATTTCCTGCACAATAGCTGGTATAGTAGGGGTTCCTATCAATCGACAGGCCCGATACCTCCTCTCTCCGGCTATCAACTGATAGCCTTCCCTCGCTTTTCTGACTACAATCGGTTGTAATACCCCATACATTTCAATTGATTTGGCCAAATCTTGTATTTCTATTTCATTGAATTCCCGGCGAGGTTGAAAAGGGTTGCGGCTAATTTCATCCAAAGGTATATTCAAAACCTTTATGCCATTAACCTTAGCTAAGAGCTTCTCCCATGGTTTTTTACCCAACTCACCACCTCCTCATTATAAGGGCTTTTTGGCCGGTTCTCCTATCTTCCGGGGAAACTGTGGCGGCGTTGGATGCACCTTTCTTACCGCCACTATGACTCGGTCTCTCTCCTGCAAGAGATTATAGAGATAGACATCTTCGACCTTGCCGCCGAGTATTTTCAAGGCCGTCTGCGCTTCAGCAATTTCCTGCTGGTAACTGCTGCCTTTCCACAGCAACAGCTTCCCTTCTGGCTTTACCAACGGGATTCCATATTCAATTACGACTCTCATCGCGGCCACAGCCCGGCTGGTACAATAATCATAGCGGTTGCGGTGTCCGCTCGCCTGCCCCAGGGTCTCAATCCTTTCGCGAATTATCCTCACATTTTTCAGTTCCAGTTCATCGCAGATTTTTTGCAAAAATGCACTCTTTTTTAGATCGGACTCTACCAGCGTCACCCGGCTCTCCGGGCACACCATACCTAATATCAAGCCTGGAAAACCGGCTCCACTGCCAATATCGATTACTTGCCGATCAGCCAGGGAAACCCATTGCAAAACCTGCACACTGTCTTGAATGTGTTGCCCTATTTCTTCGGGACCGGCTTTTCGACTTATAAGATTTTGCTTCTTATTCTCTTCGAGTAGCAGCTGCGCAAACCTCTTTACATATATTTCCATAAATAAATTTTAATTCCTTCTTTTTTCTAAAAAAATCATTAAAATATTTATATCAGCCGGGGTGACCCCGGAAATTCTGGAAGCATGGCCTAAAGACTCCGGTCTGATTTCTTTTAGTTTCTGCCGCGCTTCATTGGATAGGCTGTACACCCCATGGTAATCAATGTCAGCGGGAATGCGTTTGCTCTCCATTCGTTCAAAGCGCAACACCTGTTCCTTCTGTTTATTGATGTATCCTTCATATTTGGCCTGTATCTCCAGTTGTTCCAATATCTCAATCCCACTGGTCTTAAGCCAGCCCTGTTCTACGAAATCTTGTATGGTCAATTCCGGTCGGCGCAGCATCTCCCATAAAGAAATACGGTCACGCAGCGGAGCACTTGTTTTGGCTGCCAGAAATTTTTCCGCTTCGGCATCCGCCGGTGTGAAGGTGGTTAGTTTCAAAGCCTGGGTGACTTGTTCCAACAAGTTTAGTTTAGTTTGAAACAGGCTCCATCTATAATCATCAACCAGCCCTAGCTGCTTCCCTTTTTCTGTCAAACGCAGATCCGCGTTATCCTGCCGCAACAAGAGCCGGTATTCTGCCCGGGAAGTCAACAACCGATATGGTTCATCCGCTTCTTTCGTTACCAGATCGTCTATCATTACCCCTATAAAAGCTTCGCTTCTTTTCAAGATGAATGGCTCCCGATGTTGCACTTTTAAAGCGGCATTAATCCCGGCGATCAATCCTTGGGCGGCCGCTTCTTCATATCCCGAAGTGCCGTTAATCTGCCCCGCCGTAAAAAGGCCTGCCACCACTTTGCTTTCCAGGGTTAATTTGGCCTGAGACGGGATTACATAATCATATTCAATGGCATACCCGGTTCTCATCATATGGACACGCTCCAGTCCGGGAATGCTATGCAATACTTGAATCTGCACATCTTCAGGCAGACTGGTGTTCAACCCCTGTACATACATCTCATCCGTATCACGCCCTTCGGGTTCTATGAAAAGCTGATGCGAGGTTTTATGTGCAAACCGCACTACTTTGTCCTCAAATGAGGGGCAATACCGGGGTCCTTTCCCTTTGATTACCCCGGTAAATAGCGGAGCTCTAGCTATATTGTCCATTACAATGCGATGCGTCTCGGGGGTTGAGTGGGTCAACCAGCAAGGCAGTTGTTCTTGGGTTGGAGGAGGACTAATAAAAGAAAATCTCCAAGGCACACTGTCCCCAGGATGCTCCACCATTTTAGAGAAATCCACGGTTTTCCTATCTATCCGCGGCGGGGTACCGGTCTTGAATCTGCCTAGTTTGATCCCCATCTCCTGCAGATTATCAGAGAGCTTTACCGCGGGAAATTGATTACCCGGTCCCCCATCATACATCACCTCGCCGGCAATAATACGTCCCTTTAAATAGGTCCCGGAAGTAACCACCACCGTCTGGCATTCGTAGCGAGCTCCCGTCCTGGTAATAATGGCCTTAACTTCACCCTTTTCACTCTCTATCTTTTCTACTTCTGCCATTAACAACTGCAATCGTTCCTGCCCCAGGATAGTCTTGATCATCTCGCGCCCGTATTCATGTTTGTCCGCCTGAGCACGCAAAGCCTGTACCGCCGGCCCTTTGCCGGTATTTATCAGCCGCATCTGAATGCTGGCCTTATCAATATTGATTCCCATTTCTCCACCCAGAGCATCTATTTCTCTAACCAGTTGGGCTTTGGCCGGCCCCCCAATCGATGGATTGCATGGCATGAGCGCAATATATTCAACACTCATGGTTACCAAAAGGGTACTGCAGCCCATGCGAGCGGATGCCAGTGCAGCTTCACATCCAGCGTGCCCAGCCCCAATAACCACAACCTCATATTTCCCTGCTTCGTAAACCATCTTTCTCCTCCTACTTACCTATGCAAAAATTATGAAATATTCGGTCAATAACTTCCTCTTTCAATGTTTTGCCGCTTATCTCTCCCAACGTCTCCAGCGCTCCCCAAATATCAACCCCCAGACAATCGGCGGTCACTTGCCTCAGATTCTGGAGCGCACTCTCGACTTGAGCTCGGCTTCTTAAAAGGGCCTCTTTCTGCCTAATGTTTATCATTATATCCAACCCGTCTCCAGGAAGTGTCCCCGACAAAACCATTTCCTCCATGGTCATCTCCAGCTCTTCCAAGCCTAGGTCCTTTTTGGCCGCTCCCCGAATTAGCTTTACTCCTGCGAATAGGGAATCTAATTCCACGGTACTTATTCGTTTTCTTTCCAAGTCTTCCTTGTTGACGAATACTATAAGCTTTTCCCGATCAATATTTTGATATATGTCCAGGTCGGCCTGGGTGATACCGTCCCCGGCATCTAACATCAAAACCAGCAGATCGGCCTGTTCTATTACCTTTTTAGATTTTTCCACCCCTATTTTTTCTACTAAGTCTTCCGTCGATCTTATTCCTGCGGTATCCATTATTTTCACCGGAATGTCGTGCACGTTGATATAATCCTCAACCACATCCCGGGTCGTTCCTGGAATATCGGTAACTATGGCCTTCTCTTTCTTAAGCAGGGCATTGAGCAGGCTGGATTTACCAACATTGGGTTTACCACATATCACTACTTTTACCCCATCCCTATATATTTCATTTCTCACACCCGCGGCCACAATCTGATCCAAAGCGACTAGGCTCTGCAGCAATATAGTCTGGACTTCGTCATAGTCCAACTCTCCCACTTCTTCGGGAAAATCCAGACTGGCCTCTACCATAGCATTTAACTGGAGCAATTTCTCCTCTATCGCCTCAATGTAACCAATCTTGCCTTCCAGTTGCTGCATGGCTAGCTTTAAACCCCGGTCGGTCTTGGCTCTTATGATGTCAATAACCGCTTCGGCCTGACTCAACTCCATACGGCCATTGAGAAAAGCCCGTTTGGTAAATTCTCCGGGTTCGGCCATTCGCAAGCCTGCCTCCAAACATCGCTGCAAACAACGGCGTACCGGCATACTTCCCCCATGACAGTTTATTTCTACCACATCTTCCCCGGTGTAACTGTGCGGTGCTTTCATGATACCGAGCAGAACCTGATCAATTTTACTGCCGTCTTGGTCAATAATCCAGCCCAGATTAAGGGTGTATCCTTGCCGCTGGCTTAAATCCTTCCCAGTAACAGGCACAAATATTTCCCCAACCTTTTCGATTACCTCATGCCCGCTCAATCTTATTATGCCTATTCCACCCTCACCAGGCGGCGTGGATAGCGCTGCAATAGCATCTTCAAACATTGTTTTCTCCCAATCTCGAAATAATCATGATTTTATATTACCAAAATACCGAGCAACATACACCTCGGACCAATCGCTTTGGTTGTAATTTCGTTTCTTAGCAGTATCAATATATAAAAAAAGACCCTTGCGGGCTTCAGAGTGTCGATATAGTCAGGCCGAGCAAAAAAGTTCACCCAAGGGTACTTCCCCCTCCGGGGACTCCTGATGCGTCCTAAAGGACGCCAATAATGTTGCTGGTGTACCGCTTGCGGTACGATTAATGTTGCAAGAGCAAGGCATTAATAAAAGCCCGTGATTGAGGCGGGATAAGGTCAGGGGACACACCCTTTTAAGGGAATGTCCCCGTAACATGTACGTTGATTGAACGGGCTTTTTTTAATAACGCAGCACCCAAAGGGCACAACCTATGTTCGCTTCGCTCACGAATTAATGACGCTATTGGGCTTTTTGACGGTCTGAAAGGCCCTTGCGGGCCTTTTGATTTCTATTTCTTCAAAGCTATGACTACTTTCCGGTTAGGTTCCTCTCCCATTGAATAAGTGACCAGCTGTGGATCCTCCTGAAGAACGGTATGTACTATTCTTCTCTCCTGTGAACTCATCGGCCGCATTATCACATTTTTTTGGGTCTGCTTTACCTTCTCAGATAGTCTGATGGCCAGAGATTCCAGGGACTGTTCTCTCTTCTTTCGATAATCTTCTACATCCAACACGATACGTATCTTCTCTTCGCGTTTACGATTAAGCATTAGGCCCGCGATAAATTGTAAAGCGTTCAGGGTTTCACCCTTACGACCAATCAACAACCCCATATCGTTGCCCACAATATTTATTCTGGTTACGCCATTATCCCATTCGACCTTCTCAATCTGATAATCAATTTTCATTCTTTGCAGAAGGTCTTCAACTACTTTGCGAGCCTCTGTCTCTGGTTTCTCTCTTAGCGATACTTTTACTACTGCTGGTTTGTTGCCCATAAAACCCAGCAACCTTTTGCTCGCCTCTTCCACGATTTCTATGGAAACATCTTCAATATCACAACCGAGTTCATCTAAGGCTGCTTTTATAGCTTCTTCAACGTTTTTTCCCTTTTTTTCGACTGTTTGGCCCTGCATCTTTTCCTTTTCCTCCTTTGGCCCTCCGTTCAACCTCTTCATTAACGCTTTTTTCTTGGTAGTCCGGTTCGGCTATTTTTTGCGGCGCATCGATCTGTATGCCTGTCCCTGTATCAAGCTTGGCGGTGTTGTGCAACCGGTTTACATATAATTGTTGGAAAATACCCAAAGTATTAAAAACCACCCAATATAATGGCAAACCAGCCGGCATCTTAAACGCTATCCAGGCCATCATCAAGGGCATGAAATACAACATGGCCTTCTGGGTGGGATCGTTGTTCTGAGTCATTGAAATCTTTTGTTGCAAAAAGGTCGTCAGCGCAGCCAATATGGCCAAGATAAAAAATGGGTCTGGTAGACTAATATCTGGAATCCACAAAAAGCCTTTATGAGCTAAATCTAAGTAATTAAATTTCAATAGCGATTGATAAAAAGCTAAGAATATAGGCATCTGAATCAAGAGCGGCAGACATCCACCCATGGGATTCACTCCGTGCTCTTTATACAGTTCCATTGTTTTCTTTTGCATCAAAGCTTGATCGTCTTTGTATTTCTCCTGGATATATTTGGTCTTAGGTTGTATTTCCTGCATGGCTCGCATGGATCTCATCTGTTTTTGGGTAAGCGGGAACATGACCAATTTAATTAAAATGGTCATAAAAATTATCGCCAACCCATAACTGGGCAGCCCAATCTGGACTGTGAACGTATATATCAAATTGATAAGATCAGAAAACCATTGAATAAATGTCTGCCACAAATTTTAACCCTGCCTTTCGAAGTCCAGCCGCGACAGCAGGTTCCACCTCCTTAATAGTCCCTCTGGCAAATACTTAGGGTACCGGATCGTACCCACCTGGATGAAATGGATGACATCGGCTCATTCTTTTAACTGCCAGCCATCCTCCTTTAATCACCCCATATTTCTGTAAAGCTTCGATTGTATAGTTGGAACAGGAAGGATAGAATCGACAGACTGGTCTTTTGAAAAAACTCAGCTTTTGATAAGTTTTTATAAATAAAATAAAAACTTCTTTCACCGTATACTGGCCTTTCCCATCAGTCTTAAAAAATCATTCTCAATAAGTTCAAAGACAGCTTCCTTGACATTAAATCTGGCTACAACCACTACATCATACCCTGGTCGCAGGTTGTTAAGGTTCTTTCTTATCACTTCTCTAATCTGTCTTTTAGCACGATTCCTAATTACAGCATTGCCTATTTTCTTGGAAGTTACTATCCCAAAGCGATTATGGGGCAGATTATTTGCTTGCGTGAATACAATAATGTACTGGCCAAGTATTCTTCTGCCATTATTATAAATATATTTGTATTCCTTGCCCCTGCTTATTCTCCATTCTTTATGCAGCATAAGTAGTCCTTCTAAAAGGTAAATTAATCGTTCTGGCTGATAGTTTAAGCAGAGAGTTTTTTCCTGCCTCTTTGTCTGCGGGTTGCCAAAACTTTTCTTCCCCCAGCGCTGGCCATTCTTTTTCTAAAGCCGTGGACCCTTGATCTCTGTCTCTTTTTTGGTTGATAGGTTCTTTTCATTGATAAGCTGCCCCCTTAATTTTTCCAGTA
Organism: Syntrophomonadaceae bacterium; assembly: GCA_963665865.2. Taxonomy (GTDB): domain Bacteria; phylum Bacillota; class Syntrophomonadia; order Syntrophomonadales; family Syntrophomonadaceae; genus PHAA01. The sequence continues at coordinate 3,568,130 of CAXXWF010000001.1, forward strand.
CCTACTATTATATTTATAAAACCCTCGCCATGTCAAGAAACACTGTCCTTCTAAATACTTCTAATTATGTTTAAAATCTGCTACTATATATACTATATCTATGCTCATACTAACTTTCAGCACGTTTTCACGATCGAATAATTACTTGTCCAGATATACACAGTCATTTACGCTGGACAAGTTGACTTATCCCCATAAATATACCAGGAGGCTTTTGAATGTCGGTTGATAATACCTATGCAGCCTTGTTAGAGCAGGTTTTGAAAGATTTTCGCAATGAAATTGGTACAACCAGTTTTGATATCTGGTTTCCCCAGGTTACTTACAACACCTTCCGCCACGATAAATTATATATCATGGTTCCTAATACGCTAACCCGCGAATGGATTGAATCTCGTTATCTGGAGACCTTAGAAAAAAAAGTCCGTGATTTAAGCAAGCAGGATATCTCTTTGGTTTTGATTACCGAACCCTTGGTGGAAAAGGATGGTTATATTTCGCCGCTCAACCCTAAATATACCTTCAATACCTTTGTGGTAGGCAACAGTAATCGTTTTGCCCATGCTGCCTGCTATGCAGTTGGAGAAGCCCCGGCTAGGGCCTACAATCCTTTATTTATCTATGGCGGCGTGGGGCTGGGCAAAACGCATCTTATGCAAGCCATTGCACATCGGATCATAGGAAATAAGCCTAACTTTTCCGTGATGTATGTCTCCTCGGAGCAGTTTACCAACGAACTTATAAGTGCCATAAAAGATGACCGCACCCCGGCTTTCCGGAATAAATATCGTAATATCGATGTTTTGCTGATTGATGATATCCAGTTCCTGGCGGGCAAAGAGCGGACCCAGGAAGAGTTTTTCCACACTTTCAACACCCTTTATGAAACGAATAAACAGGTGGTTATTTCCAGTGATCGTCCCCCTCGCAATATCCCTACCCTGGAGGATCGCCTTCGTTCTCGTTTTGAATGGGGTCTAATTACTGATATTCAGATTCCCGACCTGGAAACCCGCATTGCTATACTGCGCAAAAAGGCACAAACGGATGAATTGAATGTTCCTTATGATATTCTCGATTATATAGCTAATTATATTGATTCTAATATAAGAGAACTGGAGGGAGCCCTGGTCAGGGTAGTTGCTTTCGCTACTATAAATAATAGACCTTTAAATATGGAAACGGCTGGTGAGGCATTGAAAGATATTTTGCCACCTCCGCAGCCCAAGAAAATAACTATAGAATGTATTCAAAAAGAAGTCTGTAAATACTATGGTATAAATTTAAACGAATTATTATCCAGAAAACGAAATAAGCAACTAGTTTACCCTCGCCAAATTGCTATGTACCTGTGTCGTAAAATGACGGATGCTTCTTTCCCTCTAATTGGCGACCAGTTTGGGGGAAGAGACCATACTACTGTAATGCACGGGGTTGAAAAAATAGAAAAGGAGGCTGCCGCAGATCAAAATGTGGCTGCGACCCTCGACAAACTTTGCAAACAGTTAGACCCCAGAGGAAGCTTGTTTTTAAATAGTTAGGCACAAGCTTGTCCACCGCCTTAAAGCTGATTACAATTACTCTTAACGAGCCTTTTGCACATTTTGCACACTACTACTACTATTACGGTTATCTGTTTATAAATAATCAATAATAAAATGGGGGCAAAGAAAAATGAAGTTTAACATCGAAAAAAGAGAAATATCAACCCTTACCACTTTGGTTCACAGAGCTGCTTCCAATAAGAGCACCATTCCTATCCTTTCTGGTTTGCTTATTAGTCTATCCCATGATAAAGGTTTGACCATGACCGCTACAGATATGGAGATAGGTATTAAAGCTTCCACAAATAATGTTGATATCATTGAAGAAGGCAGCGTATTGGTTAATGCCACTTATTTTTCTGATTTTATTAAATTGCTTCCTGATACAATCATCGCCTTTGAATTAAACCGAGAAACTTCACGACTTAACATTAGTTACGGAAGATCATCCAGCCGTATCAATATATACCAAGAAAAAGAATACCCTGAACTGCCTATTAGTAAAATGGAATACAAATTCTCCATACCTCAAGATATTCTTAAAGAAGGACTTAAGAAAACATCTTTTGCTGCTGCGCAAAATCATTTTAGACAGGTATTTACAGGTGTTCTTTTCGATATCTTTGAAGATGGAGTTGTAAAAATAATAGCTTCGGATACTCATAGGTTAGCTTACTATACTTATAATCTGGGACAAACGGATTTAGAACCGTTAAAATTCGTCATCCCGGTAAGGACAGTTAACGAATTATTAAGATTTTTAGATGATAGCTCAGAAAAAATAGATGTGGCTATATCCGAAAATAACGTTATTTTTTATAAAGAAAATTTCATCCTCTTATCCCGCTTAATAGAGGGTCAATATCCTAATTACGAAACAGTTATTCCCGCCTCATTCAGCACCGAAGTAAATATTAAAACGGCTATTCTGGCCTCAAGCCTAGGTCGGGCTAAAATTATGCCGACGGATGATAAATTTCAGATCCAGCATGTTCAGTTTTCTATTATGGAAAATGAAGCTTTGTTAAATTCTTATTCTGAGAGTATGGGCGAAATATCAGAAATAATTGATGAAATTCAAATTGAGGGAGAAAAGGATATTAAAATCGCGTTTAACACGAATTATTTTTTAGATGCGGTAAAAATATTCGAATCCGAATGTGATAATTTAATAATTAAACTAGCCGGGTCTTTAAGTCCAGCTCTTATTAAAAATCCCGAAAAGGAGAATTATTTATATATACTAGTTCCTATGCGGACCAATAACTGAGGAAGGATGCCTATTCTATTTGAAAATTGAAAAAATAAAGATTAGAAACTTCCGCAACTTAAAAAAAATAGACTATGATCCAGCCCCCGGTTTAAATATTTTTATTGGGGATAATGCGCAAGGGAAGACAAATCTTTTGGAGGCTATTTTCATGCTGGCTGCGGGTAATTCTTTCCGATCCGCAACCGACGCAAATCTGGTAAGTTATGAAGCAGAGGGATTTGATTTAGGGATTCGTTACAACATCTTGGAAAGGTTGTTGGAAGCAAAAATTAAATACCGTCTGAATACCTCAAAGTTATTTATGATAAACAATAAAAAAAGCAGCCAGAACCATAAAGACAGACTGAGTGTGGTTCTCTTCACACCGGATGATCTTTTTCTTATCAAAGGATCTCCAGGGAAAAGGAGAGCTTTTTTAGATTTTATCCTTAAACAGCTGTCGGGTGAGTATCTATATAATCTGGATAATTATACCTTAATCCTAAAAAAGAGAAATTTATTGCTAAAAAATGAGCAAACTACAGCTAAGTCGTTTAGAATTATTAATGACCTTTTTATTGAAAATGCTACGCGCTTGATTATCCAGCGTATTAATTTCGTAAATCTGTTGGACGAAATAACGCAGCCAATTTATAAAGAAATAAATCAGGGTCATAATGAATTGAAAACAAGATATGCGATATCTTTTAAGGTAGATAGTGATAAAATCAATACGGATGTTTTGCAAAATGCTCTGCGAAAACATATGGAAGAACATCTGCAAGAAGAAATAAAACGAAGAAAGACGCTGGTAGGACCTCATTTAGATGATATTAATATTTATCAGGACCGGCGGCTGGCACGTACCTTTGCCTCCCAGGGGCAGCAAAGAAACATGGCGATAAGTCTTAAACTGGCAGAAATGTATGCGTTTAAGAAAGTAAAGGGATTCTATCCCATATTTTTATTGGATGAGGTATTGTCCGAATTAGACGAAGGGAAGCGAAAAATGCTGATTTTGCATCTCCGTCAGGCAGAATTTCAAACGTTTCTTACCTCGGTAAATATAGATAATATTGACCAAATCAATGAAGCCAGCTTTATTGTTAAAGAAGGCCGCCTGTTGCGAAAGGAGTAATAAGTGTTTTTACATCTGGGGAATAGTAAGGTAATATCTGGCAATAGTGTAATAGCCATACTAAACATTGAGGACCCGATCTCTAATGACCTGCAAGAAATAATGGAGAATGCGGCCTTGGAAAGAAAACTCATTAATATTAGTAAAAATGACAAAAAAAAGGCGTTGGTGATATGTGATGAAGGTGTTTATTTGTCCCCCATATCATCAACCACCCTTTATAAACGGTCGATTCATCACCAAAAGGAGGTTTAATTCTTGAAGAAAATTGAAAATGGGTATAATGCTTCTGATATTCAAGTACTGGAAGGCTTGGAAGCAGTGCGTTTAAGACCGGGCATGTATATTGGATCAACCGGTCCCAAAGGATTGCATCACTTGGTTTTCGAGATTGTTGATAACAGTATAGACGAAGCAGTAGGCGGCTATTGTAATAAAATCGAGGTCAGAATTAATGCTGACAACAGTATTACCGTCACTGATAATGGCCGAGGAATACCAGTAGACATCCATCCTCAGATGGGGATTCCGGCCATCGAAGTGATTATGACTACCCTGCATTCGGGAGGAAAATTTGGGGGCAGCGGTTATACCATATCCGGCGGCTTGCATGGGGTGGGACTGTCGGTTGTGAATGCGCTGTCATCCCAGATGGAGGTTATCGTCCGCCGCGACGGACACACCTATCAACAAGATTATGAACGGGGTAAGCCGGTAACTGGGCTGATTACGCTTGGAAACACCAATAAGAAGGGAACGACGATTCATTTTTTCCCAGACCCGGAAATATTTGAAGTAACGGTCTTTGATCGTGATATTCTCATTCAAAGACTTAGAGAGCTGGGCTATCTTAATAAGGGATTGCAAATAATATTCACCGATGCGCGGGAAGAGGAAATCTTCGTAAAGGAATTTATCTCGACTGGTCTGAAAGATTTTGTGATTTACATAAATAAGAGCAAGGAAGTTGTCAATACCGACCCTATTTATTTTGAAGTTAAAAAGAATGATGTGGTCGTTGAGTTAGCTCTGCAATATAATAACGGCTACAGCGAAAACATATATTCGTTTGCCAACAATATCCGCACGCAGGAAGGCGGGACCCATGAGACCGGATTTAAAAATGCGCTGACCCGGGTCATTAATGATTATGCCAAGAAGAACAACATCCTCAAAGAAAATGAGGCGAATCTGGCCGGGGAAGATATACGCGAGGGCGTAGCTGCAATCATCTCCGTAATGGTGAAGGACCCCCAGTTTGAGGGACAGACTAAAACCAAACTGGGGAACACCTATATTAGAGGAGTTGTTGACGGGGCGGTTTATGAGAGTGTCGATGACTATCTGAATGAACACCCGTCGGCGGCCAAGAAAATATTGGAGAAAGCCATCTCCGCCAGGCGGGCGAGGGAAGCGGCCCGGAAAGCCCGGGAATTGACCCGGCGCAAGAGTGCCCTGGAATCAACTTCCCTACCGGGTAAACTGGCGGATTGCAGCAACCGTGATCCCGCTCAATCGGAACTGTTTATCGTGGAAGGCGATTCCGCCGGCGGTTCGGCCAAACAAGGCCGGGATCGCACCTACCAGGCCATACTGCCCTTGCGCGGCAAAATTCTTAACGTAGAGAAATCGCGGCTGGATAGGGTGTTATCCAGCGAAGAAATCCGCAACCTGATCACGGCGATGGGTACCGGTATAGGTGAAGATTTTGATATTAAAAAAGCCCGCTATCACAAGTTGTTTATTATGACTGATGCGGATGTGGATGGAGCCCATATCAGGATTCTGCTCTTGACCTTCTTCTATCGTTACATGAAACAACTTATTGAACAGGGCTATATTTATATTGCCCAACCACCCCTGTTCGGATTAAAAAGAGGCAAAGAGGTGCACTATTTCTTCAATGAACCAGAAATGAATAACTTCGTTGGACAATCGGATAAGAAATGGTCAGTGCAGCGCTATAAAGGCCTGGGCGAGATGGATCCTGAACAACTATGGTCTACAACCATGAATGCTGACAACCGCACCATCATGCAGGTTACTATAGATGACGCAATTCAAGCGGATGAGGTGTTTGCCAATTTGATGGGCGACAATGTTGAACCGCGCAAAGAGTTTATACACGACAATGCTAGATACGTAACCAACCTGGATATATAGGGGGTATTTTATTTTGGGACAGGATAGCCTTTTTAGTAAAATCATACCGATGGACATTGAAAAAGAAGTGAAAAAATCGTTTTTGGAATATGCCATGAGCGTAATCGTGTCGCGTGCACTGCCGGATATCCGGGACGGACTTAAACCGGTCCATCGCCGTATCCTCTATGCACTGTATGACCAGGGCATGACCCATGACAAACCTCACAAGAAGTCGGCCAATATTGTGGGTGAAGTTATGGGAAAATATCATCCCCACGGTGACTCAGCCATATACCAAACCATGGTCAAGATGGCGCAAAACTTCTCGATGCGATACCCCCTGATAGATGGGCATGGGAACTTTGGCTCTATCGACGGAGATTCCGCCGCCGCCATGCGGTACACCGAGTCTCGGATGGCGAGAATAGCGGGGGAACTCCTCAAAGACATTGATAAAGACACGGTACAGTGGCGGCCCAACTATGACGATACCCGCGAAGAACCACAGGTCTTACCCGGACGCATACCAAATCTATTGATAAACGGATCGGCGGGGATTGCGGTAGGTATGGCCACCAATATCCCACCTCATAACCTGAATGAAGTAGTGGCGGCTATAAAAATGGTCATAGATAATCCCGAGGTCACTATTGACGAACTAATGACAGTGATTCCTGGCCCGGATTTTCCTACGGCAGGCATAATGGGGACGCGAGGAATCAGGCAGGCCTTCACCACCGGACGAGGGAGCATTAAGATAAGGTCCCGCTACACCATCGAGGAGAAAAAGGGTGGGCGTAACGCCATTATAATCACGGAAATTCCCTACCAGGTAAATAAAGCGAAGATAGTAGAAAAAATAGCCGAACTGGTGCGCGATAAAAAACTAGACGGGATAGTTGACCTGAGGGATGAATCTGATCGTAATGGGATTAGAATTGTCATTGAGCTGCGTCGGGATGTTAATGCGAATGTATTAGTAAACAAGCTCTTCAAACACACGCAGCTGGAGGACAGTTTCGGTGTCAACATGGTCAGCTTGGTCAATGGGCAGCCTCGCACCCTTAATATCAAGCAGATGATGGAGTATTATGTGCAACATCGGCAGGAGGTCATAACCCGCCGAACCATCCATGAATTGAAACTGGCCAATAACCGCAAGCATATTTTGCAAGGTTTGCAGGTAGCCTTAGATAATCTGGATGAAATCATCAGCCTGATTAGAAATTCCTCCAATCGGGAGACCGCGCGTATAGCCCTGATCGACACGTTTAGCCTGAGCGAAATACAGGCTAACGCCATTTTAGATATGCGCTTTGCTCAATTAACCGGCTTGGAGCGAGCCAAACTGGAAGAGGAATTCCAAGAACTGCTGATAAAGATAGCTGATTATGAAGATATTCTGGCTCGGCCGGAAAGAATTTTGATTATGGTCAAGGAAGATTTAGACGATATTCAAAATAAATACGGAGACAAAAGAAGAACCGAAATAAGCAGCGACAATTCAGAATATGACGAAGAGGACTTTATCGAAGACCATGAAGTGGTGATTACGCTTAGTCACCGGGGCTATATCAAAAGACAGCCTTTGGATACATACAAAGCTCAAAAAAGGGGCGGCAAGGGGATAAGCTCTACCAATACCCGCGCCGAGGATTTTGCTCATGACATCCTGGTAACAGGAGTACTGGCCAACATCTTCTTCTTTACCAACCAAGGCCGGGCTTTTTGCGCCAAGGCATATCAGATTCAGGAGTCTTCCCGTCAGGCTAAGGGACAGGCCTTGATTAATTTCCTGGAATTGAGACCGGGAGAAAAGGTAAGTACCATAGTGGCGGCCCGAAGCTTGGATGAAAAGCGGCACCTAATGATGGTGACTAAAAAGGGAATTATCAAGAAAGTCGCTCTGTCCGCTTTTGCCAATATCAGAAAAAATGGGATCATTGCCCTGAATCTGGCTGAAGGGGATGAGCTGGTTGGAGTTATCCGGGTAGACGGTCAGGATCGGGTGATGCTGGTTACATCTCTGGGGCAATCAATTATGTTTGCCGAAAAGCAGGTTAGGAGCATGGGTAGGACTGCGGCCGGGGTAAGAGGGATAAGACTGGCACCGGAAGATTTCGTGGTCGGAGTGGATAAAGACCGTCCGGGAGCTGAGGTTTTTATGGTAACTGAAAATGGGTATGGCAAAAAAACCCCCTTGGCTGAGTTTAAAAATCAGAACCGAGGCGGAAAAGGGCTGAAGACCATTAACGTTGACAAAAAGAATGGGCCGATAGTTGGATTTAAAATAGTTGCCGCAGATGAGGAACTGGTTATACTTACCAGTGAGGGTCATATTATCAGGCTGGAAACTGGGGATGTCTCAACTCAGAAGAGGTATTCCCGGGGAGTAGTCCTGATGAAGACCTCGAAACAAGACCATGTGGCAGCGGTAGCGAGATTCAAGATAGAAAAAGAAGAATAGACAGGGGAAACGAGAACGATAGACGCGGACTCGCTTCACTCGCACGCAGACACTATATGAATAACACTCGTGCCCAAAGGAAACAACCACAGTGAAAAGTTGACAGGACTGTCATCCTGAACGAAGTGAAGGATCTAATCAGCGAATAGGGGTTCTCCGAAAAAGATCCTTCGTTACACTCAGGATGACAGAGTGTTATTTTCGAAATAATGCGGCGTAATAAAGTGGCAATTAGAAAAAGCCGGACGTAATTGCCAAAGGGGAATGTCTATTTAATTTCTCGGTGTACTTCATAGAAGTCCGCGAACGGCCGCGTCTAGTAACCTTATAGTGATTTTGGAGGGATTTAATATGGTTGATACCGGAACATTTAAAGTGAAGTCAGGGCTGGCCCAGATGTTAAAGGGTGGGGTTATCATGGATGTAACTACCCCGGAACAAGCCAAGATTGCTGAAGAAGCTGGAGCCTGTGCGGTTATGGCACTTGAAAGAGTACCGGCTGATATAAGGGCGGCCGGAGGGATAGCCCGTATGGCTGACCCCAGCGTGGTTTTAAAAATCATGGAGGCAGTGACCATCCCGGTTATGGCCAAGTGTCGGATAGGCCATTTTGTAGAAGCACAAGTGCTGCAATCGCTGGGGGCTGATTATATTGATGAGAGTGAAGTATTGACCCCGGCTGACGAAAAATATCACGTCAATAAACACAGCTTCAAGGTGCCATTTGTCTGTGGGGCGAGGAATCTGGGGGAAGCTCTGCGCCGCATAGGGGAAGGCGCAGCGATGATTCGCACCAAAGGTGAACCGGGAACCGGCAACGTAGTAGAGGCCGTGCGTCATATCCGTCAGGTGAACGATGAGATTCGCTGGGTGAGCAACCTGCCGGAAGAAGAATTGATGGCTGCCGCTAAAGAATTACAGGCTCCTTATGAATTGGTTCTAGAAGTTGCTCGGTTGAAAAAACTACCGGTGGTCAATTTTGCGGCCGGCGGGATAGCCACGCCAGCAGATGCTGCCCTGATGATGCAATTGGGTTGTGATGGGATCTTTGTAGGATCAGGTATTTTTAAATCAGGGGATCCTGCCCGCCGAGCAAAAGCTATTGTGGCGGCGACTACCTATTTCAAGGATGCAGCTGTTCTGGCGGAAATATCGAAGGATTTAGGAGAAGCCATGGTGGGGATCAATATCCCGGATATCAGACCTGAAGATAGGATGCAGGATCGTGGCTGGTAAAAGGGTGGGGGTTTTAGCTCTCCAAGGAGCGTTTGTTGAGCATGAAGCTTCTCTACAGAAGTGTGGAGCAGAGTCCCGGCAGATCCGCACTGTGCAAGAAATGGACGATATTGACGGGCTAATAATTCCGGGCGGAGAAAGTACTACCATTGGGAAACTCATGCTGGCTTACGGATTGATCGAAAAAGTTAGAACCAGGCATGCTGAAGGTATGCCTATATGGGGAACCTGTGCTGGGATGATTCTGTTGGCCCGAGAGGTGGTAGAAATTGACCAGGTACGGTTGGACCTAATGGATATTGCGGTGAGAAGAAACGGCTTTGGCCGTCAGGTGGACAGTTTCGAAACGGAACTGAAAGTTAATGGCATCAATCATTGCCGAGGAGTCTTTATAAGGGCCCCCTATGTGGAGAAGGTTTGGGGAGAAGCGCGAATATTAGCTTACCATCAGGAACGGATTGTTATGGTCCAGGAAGGTAAGCTGCTGGCCACTGCCTTTCACCCGGAACTGACAGAGGACCCAAGTATACACAGATATTTCTTGGAAATGTTGTAATCACTATCTTGTCAAAGGCATTTTAGTATAATATAATTGACCACAAGCCAAATCATGATTCTAAAGCGATGAAAGGGAATAGTAAGATCCGCGACTATTATAGAGAGCTGGTGGGCGGTGCGAACCAGTATAGTCAGGTTTTGAATCCACCCTGGAGGTTGACTGTAAAAGCAGTCACGGCGGTTCCGTTATAACCATAAAGTGGGCGCGCAAGCGTCAACAAGGGTGGCAACGCGGGAATAACCTCTCGTCCCTAGCCGGGACGAGGGGTTTTTATTTTTATAAGGGGGGCAGTCTATACAATGAAAGGCGCACCGTATCTATTGATTCCTGGACCTACGCCCATACCACTCCGAGTGGCCCGGGCTATGGATCGACCTATGATAAATCACCGGGGACCTGAATTTAGAAACATTATTGAAGAAGTGATTGATGGGGTAAAAAAGATTTACCGAACCAATGAGCATCTCTTGATTTATCCGGCTTCAGGAACGGGAGGATTGGAAGCGGCCGTTTCCAACTTCATATGCCCCGGAGATAAGGTCCTGGCTATTTCAATAGGTGTTTTTGGGGATCGCTTTGCTGAAATCGCTGCTAAATTTGGTGCTAAGGTTGAGAAGATGGATTTTGCCTGGGGAAGCGGAGCCGATCCAGAGCAGGTTAAGGCTCGGATAGATCAGGATAAAAACGGGGAAATTAAAGCCGTGTTGGTAACTCATAACGAAACATCAACCGGGGCTTTTAATGACATTAAAAGTATCCGCCAAGCCATGGGGGATCATCCCGCACTGTTTATGGTGGATGCGGTGAGTGGATTAGCGGCCATAGATTTAAGGATGGATGAATGGGGATTGGATGTGGTAGTCAGTGGGTCCCAAAAAGCATTTATGATTCCACCGGGTTTGAGTTTTTTGGCTTTCAACAAAAAAGCGCTGCAGGTCCAAGAAAAAAATCCTAACAGCAGATATTACTGGGATGTAGGTATGGGATTGGAATATCAGAAAAAAGGACAGACCGCCTTTACCCCGCCTATTTCTCTTTATTATGGCCTGCAGGAGGCCTTAAGAATGATGCTGGAAGAGGGGCTCCAAAACATACTAATTCGTCACGCCAATTACCGGGATATGGTACGGGCCAGCGTGCGAGCAATGGGATTAGAGTTATTTACGGAGGATAGATTTGCTTCAAATGCGGTTACTTCGATTCGAGCACCCAAGGAGATCGGTGCTAATCAGATTCGTAAATATATGCTGGAAGAGTATAACACGATTTTAGCGGGTGGACAGCAAAACCTGGATGATGTGATTTTTCGATTGGGGCACCTGGGTTATATAAGAGAATTAGATTTAGTGTCAGTATTGGCGGCGCTGGAGCTGACTCTGGTAAAATTCAACCATAAAGTGGAACTAGGGGCAGGGTTAAAAAAAGCGCAGGAATTTTTATTAAAAACACACAGCGCGCAAGTGGATTAAGAAGGAGGACGGACACATGGAAAGGAAAAAAGTAATAGTAACCGAGAGTATAGCGGAAGAAGGTTTAAAATTACTCAGGAACGAGCTGGAGGTTGATTTTCGCAATGGAATATCTCGGGCGGAACTATTGGAGATTATAGATCAGTATGATGCATTAATCGTAAGAAGCGTTACGAAAGTGAACGAAGAGTTGATCAAGAGGGGAACCAAACTTAAAGTGGTCGGGCGGGCTGGCAATGGAGTGGACAATATTGATGTTGATGTCTGCACCCGTTACGGTATTATTGTGGCCAACACACCTGACAGCAATACGATATCTGCCGCAGAACAGACCATCAGCCTCTTGTTGTCTTCAGTCAGAAATACCGCCTGGGCGAGTGATGTGCTCAAAGGTGGCACCTGGGATAGGTCGCCCTTCCGGGGAACTGAGCTTTATGGCAAGACGGTTGGAATTGTCGGACTGGGCAGAATCGGGTCCATGGTAGCGACTCGCTTAAAATCGTTCAATATGACAGTAATAGCCTATGATCCTTATATAGCCGGAGAACGCTTTGAACGCTTTGGTGCTGAAAGAAAAGCTACCCTGGAAGAACTGGTAAAGGAAGCTGATATTATCACAGTGCATACTCCCAGAAATGAGGAGACGATGCATATGATAAATGAGCAGATTCTTAATCTGGCTAAAGTAGGGGTTCGGGTAGTTAATTGTGCTCGTGGCGGAATTATAGAGGAAGCCGCGCTGTTAAAGGGACTGGAGAGCGGAAAGGTAGCCAGTGCTGGGTTAGATGTTTATGAAAAAGAACCGGCTGAAAATAATCCGCTGTTTAAATTTTCCAATGTAGTTTGCACACCTCACCTGGGTGCCGATACTTTCGAAGCTCAGAAGCGGGTAGGGGAAAATATTGCCGAGCAAGTAATTAAAGCCCTGCAGGGAGGCCTCGTTCCCAATGTTGTGAATCTACCGACATTATTGGGCGAAGAATTGGATTACCTGCGCCCCTATATTACCTTAGCGGAAAAGATGGGCAATATTTACTATCAGGTAGCTAAATCCCCGATCAGCAGAGTGGAAATTACCTATAGCGGACCGATAACGATAAACGAGACAGAAATGCTAACCATCGGGTTTCTGAAGGGGCTTTTGGAACCAGTGTTATGGGAAAAGGTTAATTACGTGAATGCCCGGCTGATGGCCGAAGACCGTGGCATAAAGCTTTATGAAACCAAAGAGGAGCAGAGTCCCAAAAGATATAAAAATCTAATTTCAATCAAGATATTTAACCATGATCACCAAATGGAGATAGCAGGAACGCTGTCCCGGGCAAGAAACCCGCTGCTGGTCGAAATAAACGGCTATGAAACCGAGACTACACTAGATGGCTATGTTTTAATCGTAGAGAATGAAGATCGGCCGCGGATTATAGGACCATTTGCGACTGCACTGGGCGATGCCGGGGTTAATATTGCAGGGATGAAGGTAGCTCGGCATGACAAAGGGGAAAAAGCTATTATGCTGGTCAATGTTGACAACAAGGTTGAAGATGAAGTTCTAGATCGTTTAAAAGCGTTGGAAGGAATTCTGGGGCGTCCTATACTGCTGCATTTTTAGGTTAAATAGACGCGGATGACGCGGACCAATATGACTAACGCGGACGTTTCTAAGAATAGAGTTGCGATTTAGGTTGCCGTGTACGAGCATAGCCTATGACCATTAGCCTTTTCAAGAGAGGAGGAGGAACTCAGATGTTAGATGCTAAAATGATCCGAGCCAATCCAGAGATGGTTGAAGCCGCCTTACAGAATAGAAATCTGCCGGGAGCCCTGCAAAATTTTCTTAAACTAGATGAGCAGAGGCGCAATATTCTCGGGCAGGTTGAGGAAATCAAGCAATTCCGCAATCAAGCTTCCCAGGAAGTAGGCAGGTTGAAAAAACAAGGGCAAGAAGCAGTCGAATTGATGGAGAAAGTACGGCAGGTAGGATTGGAAATTAAAGAACTGGATGAACGCCTGAAACAAGTAGAATCCAGCCTGGATAAGATCCTGCTTAATATCCCCAATATCCCACATGAATCAGTACCGATTGGAATTGACGAGAAGAGCAATTTGGAAATGAGGCATTGGGGGGAGCCGAGGATGTTTAACTTTGAACCCTTGGCTCATTGGGACATAGGCCCTAATCTTGATATATTGGATTTTGAGAGGGCTGCCAAGTTGTCGGGAGCACGCTTCACTGTTTACAAAGGCTGGGGAGCCCAGCTGGAAAGAGCGGTTATCAACTTTTTCCTGGATATTCATACCGGTCAACACGGATATCAAGAAATTTTCCCGCCCTTTATGGTAACGGGCGACTGTATGCTGGGAACGGGACAACTGCCTAAATTTGCGGAAGACATGTTTAAAATAGAGGGACGGGACATGTATATGGTGCCTACCGCTGAAGTGCCACTGACCAATCTCTATCGGGAGGAGATTCTGGAAGAAAGAGATCTGCCCAAACATATGACCGCTTATACCGCTTGTTTCAGAGCGGAGGCGGGCTCCGGCGGCAGAGACACCCGGGGCATTATTCGCCAACATCAATTTAATAAGGTTGAAATGGTGAAAATAGTGACGGCGGATAGTTCTTACGAAGAACTGGAAAAGCTTACGCATGATGCCGAGGACGTTCTGCAATTATTGGGTCTGCCTTACCGGGTGGTGCTGCTCAGTTCAGGGGATATGGGATTTTCCGCAGCTAAGACCTATGATCTGGAGGTCTGGATGCCCAGCTATAATGACTACAAAGAAATATCTTCCTGCTCCAATTGCGAGGATTTTCAGGCGCGTAGAGCAAATATTAGGTACCGTCCTGCTTCCAAAGAAAAGATACGGTTTGTTCATACCTTGAACGGATCGGGAGTAGCGGTCGGTAGGACCGTGGCCGCCATTCTGGAAAATTATCAACAGGAGGACGGGTCGGTGCTTATTCCTGAGGTTTTAAAGCCCTATATGGGCGGCCTGGCCAAGATAGAAAAATGAGGTCAGAGGCCCCCGGATTATTGACAAAAACTAGGGGCCTATGCTATACTTGCTGTTGCACTGACTAAACCAGTGTCCTTCTGTGTGGAGGGGTGTCCGAGCGGTTGAAGGAGGCGGTCTTGAAAACCGTTGAACCTTTGCGGGTTCCGTGGGTTCGAATCCCACCTCCTCCGCCAAACAACGTGGAGAGATGGCCGAGTCGGCTGAAGGCGCTCGCCTGCTAAGCGAGTATACGGCTAATACCTGTATCGAGGGTTCGAATCCCTCTCTCTCCGCCATATTTTTTTGGGTAAACCTAACCATAGTTATAAGCGCCCGTAGCTCAGCTGGATAGAGTGACAGGCTACGAACCTGGAGGTCGGGGGTTCGAATCCCTCCGGGCGCGCCATTTAAAACCGAATTCTTGTACTAAATGAAGGGAAAACATATGTTTTCCCGTTTTAGTATTTTTAGTTGGAAGATGGCAAATAAGAACCCATATTAATAATTATGCGCCCGTAGCTCAGGTGGATAGAGCAACGGTTTCCTAAACCGTGTGCCAGGGGTTCGAGTCCCTTCGGGCGCACCATTTGGCGGTGAATCCCGATTATGAGGGAAGAGTTATATATGCGTATGGCCCTGCAGCTAGCTGAAGAGGCGCTGGCGGCAGGCGAGATCCCGATAGGTGCAGTAGCCGTTTATGAGGATGAAGTAATTGCGGTTGCGCGGAATGAAAAAGAATTGCAGCAGGATGCAACCGCCCACGCTGAAATTCTGGTCATGCAGCGAGCAGCCCAACATCTGCAGAGATGGCGGCTCGAGGGGGTAACCCTTTATTGCACCCTGGAACCTTGTCCAATGTGTGCCGGAGCTATGGTAAATACCCGTATTAAAAGACTGGTCTACGGCAGTCGAGATGAAAAAGCGGGTGCGGCTGGTTCAGTGATAGATCTGGTGAGATATCCCGGTTTGAATCATCAGGTTGAGGTCGTAGACGGTGTTTTAAAAGAGGACTGCCGTAGTCTATTAACGAAGTTTTTTGCTGATATGAGGAGAGATGGCCGAGCTGGTCTAAGAGGCTCGACTCGAAAGCATAATATTGAGGATGGCCCGTAGAAATTTAGCATGGAGAAGTAGCGAAGAGGCTGTAACGCGCCGCACTCGAAATGCGGTTGTCCGCAAGGGCACGTGGGTTCGAATCCCACCTTCTCCGCCATATTTAATTAGAACATTTAATTGAGTGGATAACATGGATTGGAGATAACGCTTCCCAATAATTGGGAGGTGCTTTTTTTGCCCAAATACGCTTCAACTCAGGGAGGCTTTTCTGAAGGTACCTGAAGGCGAGGGTTACAAAGAATAGGATTACCATACGGATAAATTGATACAATGAGAAAGAGTTTTCAGAAAACATTAAAATAGCTTAAATAACCGCCGATAATATTAAGACAGTGTAGTCTAGGTTATTAAGTAATTAAATCTAATGATTATAGTGCTACCAATCACTTCCCAACTATGTTAAAGAGAGGTGACCATTAATGGAAAACTACAATAACCTTAATGAAATTCAGCTAAGTGTGCTATCCGAAATCGGCAACATTGGAGCTGGAAATGCGGCAACCGCGCTTTCTCATATTCTGTCCGATAGGGTCATGATGTCGGTCCCTGACCTTCAGATAATTGACGTTAACCGTATGACCACAATTCTTGGTGGCCCGGAAAATGAAGTGGCAGGAATTCTGGTTAACATGACTGGTGATGTGGAGGGCATGATGTTGTTCCTGTTGGAGGAGGAGTTTATATGTTTGCTCATCAATGCCTTGATGTATAAAAACATAAAAAGCTTTGCGGACATATTGGAAATAGAAATGTCCGCAATAATGGAAATGGGCAATATATTGGCGGGATCCTATATAAGTGCCATCTCCATGATGACCAACCTGGACATCAGACTGTCTCCGCCCCAAGTCGCGCTTGATATGGTAGGGGCCATCCTTAGCTATCCGGCTGCATTGTTTGGAAGTATGGGCGACGAACTGCTTTTTATTGAAGAAGATTTCTTAAGCGGCGAAAATAAAATTAAAAGCCATTTGCTAATAATGCCGGAACCTAAATCCCTCGAGATTATTTTAAAGAGTCTAGGAGTTTCGTAATGGGGAAGTTGGTAGTTGTCGGAATTTCCGACCAACAGATTGTCAGGCCGCCGGATACCCTCATTACATATGCGCTGGGTTCCTGTGTGGGCATATGCCTTTACGATAATTTGCGGCGCATAGCTGGACTAGCACACATTTTGCTGCCGGAAGCTTTCGGAGAGGCAGGCGGCAATAATATTTATAAGTTTGCGGATACAGCTATAGAAGAGCTGATCAGGTCAATGGGAAAACGGGGGTGTGTACGTTTGCATTTGACAGCGAAGATTGCTGGCGGCGCAAATATGTTTGCTGGCAATGGAATAAGTATTGGCGACCGAAATGTCGAAACCGTCAAAAAGGAACTGCAGAGGCTTAGAATTAGATTGGTGGCCGAGGATACCGGAGCCAACTATGGTAGGACGGCCTTATTTAATCCAGAGGATGGGTCGTTGACCGTAAAAACCGCTGGTAAAGGTAATAGGGTGCTGTAAAGCATGGGCTAGACCATGCATTAGATACTTGCGTCTGGTCAACTAATAGGGTAAAATACTAAAGTCACATTAGTGAATTATAGGAAAACTAAATACGTATTATGGAGAGGTGGCTGAGTTCGGCTGAAGGCGCTCGATTGGAAATCGAGTAGACGGCTAAAACTGTCTCGCGGGTTCGAATCCCGCCCTCTCCGCCATAGTGCATTACACCGGCTTTCTAGAGATTTAGATAAGCCGGTTTTATTTTGTGAATCGCCTCGGAGAGAAATTTACTGCCGTTTTTACTGCCGTTTTGATCTACAATAAGTCCTAGGTGCAGATACTCTACGCTACAGAGTATGATACACTACTAATATGGATAATTATGTATAAGGGAAGTAGATGTAATGAAAGACAAGTGGTTGGTTTTTTGCGAAGAAGCTGGAGATAAAGAATTGATGTTAAAGCAGGGGTCATCTAGTTTTTATATAGTAACTTCAATACTGATAAAACAAGAAGATGAGCAATCCTTTATTGATGCTATTGAAGATCTTAAGAATAAAATTCTAGGAATGAAGGGGCCTTTAGAGTGGAAACACCTGTATGGCACAAAAAAGAGGAATGACAAATTATTAGGACGTTTCCTAAAAAAAATTGGGGAGGAATCACCACATTTTCTGGTATCAAATGTCATCTGTAATAAACGAGAAACAACGGGACCAGGATTAATAGATAAAAATACGTTTATGAATTACTTATATGGCTTAATGTTCAAAAGGATAAGCTGGTTTCTTGGACATACAAATTCGACAGCAAGACTAATAATAGATAGAAACACGGATAAATTGGCACAGACTTCACTACACCACTACATATCATTGATTTCAAGGGGCCAGACAGGACAACCACCAAGGCATTCAAAGCCTAGCTGGATTAATCCTGAGGATCACCCTATTTTAGGTTTAGCTGATTTTGTTAGCGGAATATCATTACGTTCGCTTGATAACTACCTTAAAAATTCTCATGCTATTTGCAACCCATGCCTAACAAAACGAAACAATTGCATTTATCGATGTACACGAAGTAATTATGAATATCAGGCAAGTTATCGATATATCGCGGATTGGAATTATGACCAATTACCTAGTTGGAATTGGAGAGGGCTATTATATCACCCCTTTGAGTATAAAGATGATTACAAAAACCTATTTCAACCTAGATAATAAAAAAAGCAGCTTAATAGCTGCTCTTGTTTTCATGGCGGGAGGATCCCACACTTCAAAAGTGTTGCCGTATACGCGAGCTTAAGCTCTATACGACCTACCGCCTAGTAAGGTTATTATAACCCAATTAAAGATCACAGTCAATAAATATAGCGGCACAAGAGGAACCGGCTCTCTACAATGAGAACTGCCGTATACGCGAGCTTAAGCTCTATACGACCTGTTGTGCCGCATTATATATTATTTCAATTTAAGGGAAATATGATACCCGGGTAATATTTTTTTATATTTATCTATTTCCTATATTGAAAACATGCTCCAATTTATTAGATGCTTCACGCTGTAGCTTCTCCCGAACATGACTATAAGTGTCAGCTGTTAAAGTAATTGTACTGTGGCCTAGTCTGTTGGAGATAACAGTAATATCTTCACCTAGTTCTAATAGCATGGTAGCGTGTCCGTGTCTCAGGTCATGAAATCGAATGTCTGGGAGCTTGGCCCGTTTTAAATCTCGCTTGAAGCTATCGGTGGCATAGTCGGGCTTAAGGGGTGAGCCTGCTTCATCAGTAAACATCATATTAAGGGGGTTGAATACCGGACGCTTGTCCACTGCATCACATACATTACGAGGAACTAGTCTGCTTTTAACAGCCTGTTTGAGTGCCATGTGAAGCACTGCATAAATATATTCAACCATTCTGGGTGAAAGTGGACTGCCTTTGTCGCCTTCTTTATTGTTTCTAAGTCTACCGGCTGCTAACTTCTGATTAAGCATCTTCTGTACTTGTTCAGGCCTCAAGTCTTTTAGAATAAAATTACCTATACTCGGGGTTAAATGGCCGGAGACTACTCGCTGATAACCTTCATAAGTGTTTGTCCTAACACTATTCTTTTTATAGGTCTCCAGCCATGTATCCAACCATTGTTCAACAGTCATTTTAGCTTTGGATGGTAAGGCCCCACTTTTAAATTCATCCTCCCATGCAGTTTTCTTACTTACCACCTCTTTACGAGTCTTGCCATAAACAAAGTGCTTTTTCTTCTTCCCTGTTTCGGGATCTATATACCGTGAGACACCCGCCCACGTCTCGTCTTGACGCTGATAGATAGAACCTTCTCCGTGGCCTCGGTTTTGTTCCTTAGGTTTACGGCCCTTTACTGCATCTGTCATCAAAATACCTTCCTTCCTGATTAGGGGTAGGATATCTCACCTACCCCATCTACTCACAATATCGATTTTTAATTGCTATCCAAATAATGTCTTAAACTGTATTCCATCCTTGCAACCCTGAATATAGCCGTATTTTGCATATACCCCTACCTCTTTGGATATGGTATCTTGCAATTCCTCCAGCAGTTCGGCGCCATGGGGGGCCTTGGTCAATAGTGTTTCAAGTTCTTTAATCAACCGATCCTCTTTATCGGAAACAGCCTGACAATCAGGGGAGTCTTTCATATCTTTCATATATACGGAGTTAATCCTTTCATTAATAAAATAATCTATATCACCTAATAATGTTTCCTGCATATCATTGTCCCCCTATGCCCTTGATGAAGAAGGCGTGTATTTAGCGACGTCATAGCCATCTGTAAAGCCCTTGAGAAAACCATCTTCCTGATAGCGACAACAGAGGTCCATTATCGGATTATAAATGTTTTCATGAATCTGGTGTGACGCGGCACCAAAAGTGGTAATATTGGCCTTCGCCAGTATGGAAGTTATATCCTCAATCATTTTAAATGTAATTTTCTGCTGTTCTTTTACTTCGTTAGTAACAGGCCGGCGATCAACCCTTGTCATTGCAAATTGAGTAATATCTTTTAATAGTCCATTTTCCATTATGAAATCCTCCTCTAATTTATTTTTTCGTAGGAGGCTAATACAGTATTATGATAGAATAATAAAAACATAGCCTCCGGGTTATGGGGTGGCAGTCAGTTTCGTTGGTAGCGGGTCTGACTGCTATATTTTTGTCCTTTAGGGGTGAAAAAGTTTCCCGGTGTTGGCGGAAAACTCGTATCATGGATATTAAATTGGGGTTGTCCCAGTTATATAGCCTGAATGATATTTGTTTTTTCAATTTGTATACCCTAGTGCAATATATACAATATATACAAATTAACTCGGACTCCTTAAAAGTAAGGTTTCATGTACCAGTTGCTATAAGGCACTACAGGCCACATATACATTGTGGGCAAGGCGTTTGTACCTCCGGGAATGATAACGCTTGTTCTGGAGTTCGTCTGCGGCCTGCGGCAAATCCTTTGGTGGGTTAAATTCAAATGTACCTGCTTTAATAGCTGCCTTAATGTTTTTCCACATAAGTTCAACGAGTAGATCAGGATTAAACTCTACGTGAGGTTCAATTACTTCCCTTGAAACGGTTACAAATTTATTGCCCACGAGTTTTGCAACAACTTTAGTCATTTCATAACCACCTTCCATGCATAGTAATTAGAGATAATTTAAATCATGCTGGTTTTAACTTCCTCCAATGTTGGGGGAAGCTTAATTTTTAGCCGCTATCCAAAATTGGAGAGCCAATAGTCCATGATATTGGATTTAGACTCCTGATTTTAAGGAGTTCCTTTATTACGGCCTATTTTGATAAAACATCAATATGAACTTTTGTAAATGCCGACCTAACTCAGTCATTATATAGCCCTTAGTTTCGCAAGTGTTACAAGCCACCCAAACTTTTTCTATGCGGTACTTTCCCTTGCCTTTGCACTTAGGACAAACATCGAAAAGTATGTTCATAAGCATATCCCCCTTCTTCTTTTGCTGAGAGAATCTCCATGATATAATAAACATAAGCGGTTCCCTCAGGGGTCTGCTGATAGTGGTAGTCAGGATGTAGTTGGTAGCTGTGACCTGACTGCCGCTTACTTATTTAATCCTCTTGATTGTCCTGCCCAAGTTTAACCTCTGTGGCCTGCATGAACCGATCTAATTGATCCTGACTGATTCTATAACGTCTTTTACCCATACTTGATGCAGGCATTTTACCGCTTTTAATGTAGCCCCTTATAGTCCTGACGGATAGTTGCAGTTTTTCCGCCACTTGCTCAACTGTAAAATATTCCACTTGCTGCCCTCCTTTCCCATTAAAAACACTTTAAAACTTTTCTTGCAAATTGTCAAGCATATACTTTACAAGTGCACAATAAATACATTATAATATACATACAAGGTTCCGATAAGTAAACCCTATCGGAAGTCAGACAGTAAATAAAGGGGGATATGATTAATGAACAACCTGGTTGAATTAACTGATAATCAAAATGAAAACCCTATGGCAGTAGTTGCACTGGTTGCGCTTCAAGGTAAAGCCAACGAGTATATTGCCCATGCCAAGAGTGATAATACCATTAAGGCTTATAGATGTGACTGGTCAGATTTTACTTCATGGTGTAATGGGCATGGCATACAATCACTCCCAGCACTCCCGGAGGTTATAGCTGCTTATATAGCTGATCTGGTGGAACGTGGTTATAAAGCCGCTACTATTGAAAGGCGGTTAGTATCAATCAGCAAGGCTCATGTTACCGCTGGGTATGAGGATGTTACTAAGACCGCTATCGTCAAGGAAACGTGGAGCGGTATCCGTAGAACTATTGGCACTCACCAGGAAGGCAAAACCCCCACATTAACCGCCGACATAAGAGCAATGGTCAATAATCTACCTGATAGTTTACTGGGTATCAGAGACCGGTCCTTATTACTAATCGGTTTTGCTGGAGGCTTTAGGCGGTCTGAATTAGTCAACCTTGATGTTGAGGATTTAGAGTTCAAACGCGAAGGACTGATCATCACCATTAAGAGAAGTAAAACCGACCAAGAGGGCAATGGTCGTAAGGTCGGGATAGCTTATGGTAGTTGTCCTACTACCTGCCCGGTTCGTAGTCTGCAGGCATGGATCGAAGCATCAGGTATCACATCAGGCCCATTATTCAGATCAGTTAATAGACATAACCATATCCAGGAAGGTAGACTATCAGATAAGAGCGTGGCCCTTATAGTGAAGCGTACTGCTGAATCTGCTGGTCTTGATTCAAGTAAATACAGTGGTCATAGTCTGAGAAGCGGATGCGCTACTACTGCCGCAATGAATGGCGTTAGTGAACGTAGTATTATGAAGCAGACAGGGCACAGGTCAGAACAAATGGTTAGACGTTACATTCGAGAGGGTTCACTATTCCTTAACAATGCAAGCTGTAGTCTTGGCCTATAATCCTCAGTTACCCTTAAACTGATAGCAACTGCCTCCGCCCTGGTGTAAGCCGGGGCTTATTCTTTTTTGCGCGGGTACCGGGGGGGCATCGAGTTCACTATTGGGGAGAGTCCCTTCCCGGAAAAATAATTGCTATACACGGGGCTATTAATTTAATAAAAAACACGCTGAATTATCAAAGTGGTAAGGTTGATATATTTACCTTTAATCATAGTGAACCTACTGCCCCTTTTCAAACAAAAACCGGCTAAACCAAAAGTCTCGCCGGTAAGATATTTATTGCAGGCAGTTTATCCTCTGAATATAATTGTTAAATAACTTGTTAAATTTAAAGATCACCCCATAAGCGCATAAAATAGAGCCATGATTTTATACCAGATTAGATAAAGCCTGTCTCTAGTTAACTTATTAACTTATTTATGAATCTCTTTTTTCTATTGCTAGTCTTTTGTCTTCAGGCAACATACCATATAACTTCTGTATTTCTTTAGGCTGGGATATCATTATTTTTGCTATTATATTGATTAATTCAAATAATTTTATGGCAGTTTCAACATCATCTTTTAAATCTAATTGACCAGGATGGACTGCTTCATTTCCTACAACCCTTACTATGTCTAATGCCTGTTGAACTGTAGCCGGAAGTCCTTTCTTAACCAAATTAGCAATGTCATTATTAATGTTTTTACCTGGTTCACCCAATTGTTGACATAACTTTTGGATACAAAGACGCAATAAAGCAGCAGCACCACGTGGTGATTTTTGTAAGATATGACTAGCTTCTAAATAATCTGCTTTAAGATCTTCATTAAGATCCGAATTTGGAGAAGGAACTAATAGATCTTCTGGAGATATTAATTTACCTGATAACCAAAATGCAAAATTATGGCAATGAGAACATAAAGAGATTCTAAGATTAGGAACAAGGTTGCCACCAAAATACGTTGGTGAATACCAACTTTGTTTAGCATAGGCTCTACAATAAGGACAATTAAAAGCTTCTCCATTAAAAATAGGATATTTATAGGGTATCCCCATAAAACAAACTCCTTATATCATAATAAGGCTTATTTTACCATAAACAATAATTACTGTCATGGACTTGCCGAGTTATCCCATCACTTTCTTGCCTTATACCTGTAAGTAATTCAGTCAATAAAAAACACCCTGCAAGCAAGGTTAAGTAAGAGTTAGTTTCTTGTTAAATTAGGATAATTGCATTGTTTAAAAGCCTTAGTCATCTTTTAAACTGATTCCTGCTTTATTTGCTTTTAATATTAAGTAATTGATAAATGCCGAACAAGAAACTAACATAAATTTTGCATCTTCAAAATCTAAAGTGGATTCCTCTAAAAGGGCGTGCCTTATACCTTCCGCATTACTTGTATATCCATACAGATTACCAAAAGCTTTTCTCAAAGCTCCGTGCAACTCTATTGCTCCTGATTTTTCGATAATTTTTAATGCTTCTCCTAAAGAAGCATTGTTATCTCCGGTTATACCTATGCATAAAGCCTCGACTGCACTTATGGCTTCCTTAATGGAATTCCTATAATCAGGACTCTTCCTATCGGCAAGCATCTCCAAAGAACAGTTTAAATGTTCTTTGACTGTATTTAAGGGTTGATTTAATGCCTCTTCAATTTCCATAACTTCTTCTTTTGAATTTATGGGGGTAATTTTACGGTTAATAAAACGGTAACCCGATAATTCCTGCTCAAAAACCTTATTACATAATTGAATAAAGTCTGGTCTCACATACCTATGTGTGAAGTTATTTGGTAAAAACTCTATTAAGTCATATACTTGATACCATGTAGCAGAAAAGAAAAATTTTCTAACTGATGCTAAAGCGTCTGTGTATTTATAAGGGATTGTATCTAGGGGTTGTTTGAAAAATTTTTCCCAAAGAGTTCGGAAAAATCTTGAAGCTTCATCATAGTACTTAAGTCCCTCGGTAGTAGATTCTCCTTTAAAGGGTTCCCAGTAACAAATTGTCAATGCATTCCAGATACTATTACGAAGATCGTTATCCATAGATTCTATCTGGAAAGTATCTTTTTTAATGGTAATGCCCATCCTCTGAGAAAAGCCAATGAAAGGATCAGTCATTTAATTGCCTCCTTAATCCAATCCGTCACTTTACCATAATTAGACAGAAAGAAGGAAAATCCTGCAAATTATTTGAAAAAGTAATACTCATATACTGATCTAGTAGAAACACCCATTAACGTAGCGGTCTGTTCGGCCGATTTTTGAAACGGTTCAATTTTTTGACTTGTCTCGCCATTCTGTCGATAAATACTTGTTTTCTCCCTGCGTATTTTTCATTTTCTTCCTCTAGTAATGGCATTAATTCCAAACTAATTACGGCCCTCTGGCCTATAGTGAGTTGTCTTCGTTGAAGATTAAGACTGACCACATAACTTATCAGGCTACCCTTGCCATGCCATTCCTTATCCAAATTGCCTTAAATGTCGTTAGGCATATGCGTCATAAACATCCAGTATATAGGCATTTGTGAGTATTTACATTTGCCCTGTTTTATAGTTAAATATTGCTTGCACGTTAAATGTAGCTACTAATTATAGAAAGGTCGGAATAATATGAGTGATCAAGAAATAATGGATAGTGTTGTAAATAGAATTAAAGAACTAATGCAAGAAAAAAACATGACACAGGCTAAACTTGCTAACTGTAGCGGAATTTCCATGTACCATATCAATCGAGTTTTTAATAGGAAAACCAATGCTATGCGATTAACAACATTTTGGAGAATAGTAAAAAAGGGCCTTGGTGTACCTTTTACTGAATTCTTTAGCACCATGGAGTGGGCGCAGTAAAAAATTCTAACTCATATTTATTGCAACCACCTCCCGCGATATTCCATAAGCAAAGGGACAGCCGGTTAAATCTATCCCTTATACACCTGATTTGGTTATTGATTTGCCCATGAAAAAAGCGGGGTTCTAATCCCTCCTTAATTTATTTCGGGATTATTCCTTTGTAATTAAATGCCGGGAATTATATCTTTAAAAAGCTTCGCAGCTTTCACCACCTTGGCAACGGTGGAATTATCTGCAAGATATTGAATTCCCGTTAAAGTTATTCTTGGTTCAATAAATACTGGTTCCGGAATTGGATTACTTAATGTTCTAGAAAAATGTATCCCGTCTATCAAACCGCTTTCTTGCATCATCTCTAATATTCTTGAGAACTTCATTTCACTGACCTCAAGATTATTAGCACTAATATCCTCAAAATCAGGGCTTTCTTCATCCATTGCTATTTCAAGTCTACGAAGAATTATCATGATAATATCGATTGTATCTTTAGCCATCTTCTCAACCTCATTTGTATATAAACTTTGGCAAACGGAATAATTCCTTAAACACTTCCTGCTTTCCACTGTTTGCCACAATTCAAACATGTAACTATAACCTTTTTGCTCCCAAATATACCACCTAATAATCCTACCGGGCCTAATAATATGCCCCCCGCCGCTGCTTTACCTAAACCAAAGCCTTTGTTCCCTGCCGATATTTGCGGTGAGCCACAGCTGGGGCATTTAATTAAATTATTGTCATCAGTTCTTAAAGAAGACAAACTAACATTATCCTTTTTAGAAACAACCCTTTGCGTATTACCACAAGTACAAGTTAGTGGAGGATTAAAATGATATTCATCTCCATATTGTTTGCAACGGGTTTTATGTTTTTTATGGTTAGTATCACATTTTTCACATTTAACCGTAACATAACCACCTACGTCCTCTTGAAAAATCATTCAATCGCCCCGCTTTGCTATTTATTCGTTTAAGCATCTTTGTTATTAGACAACCGATAAACTCATAAGCTAATTGTATACCAACCAGGGGCACATATTACAAATAAAAACATTTTCGACAATAGTTCCCCGCTTTTACGAAATTAAACTACAGATCATAGCCATGACTTCGGACACAGCATGTAACTATAAATAGGCCGGGGGAGTTAACCCCCGGTTCCCTGGTCTCCGCCCTTAATATGCGTTACATAATCAACAAAAACCAGGGTGTTTGTAAAGGGAACAGGCGGGCTAAATGCTTGCCTTTACTTTTTTGAATACTGTTTTAAGTTCCGAATCAACGTGCTACCGTCTATAACATGAGGGAAGTTAATTGGCCCATTAAGATTAACGCTCTGGTCAACTTTGGTCGTGGTCGTACTAGTTCGGGTATTATTATTGGTTGTCCGAGACATATTGGATATACTGCTGAGAAGCGGAGAATTATACTCTGCCGTAAGCCTTTCTATGCCCGACACGCCACCTAGCGCACTAACATCCTGCTTGTTCAACATATATTCGCCCTTGTGAACCAAGGCGAGCCCAGTTTTGGGAATAGTGCCGCCGGAATCATAGGAACCGACTAATTCAGAGGCAGAAGTGCCAGTTATGCTTGTTACATCAATACCGGTAGCTTTGGAAATAGATAGCAAAGACGCTTTCATTTGCGCTGAATAAGTGGCTACCGTCAAGGCCATAGCCTTTAATTGATTATCGGCAGTTATGCCCAACTGTGCTAATAAAGAGTTCAATGTTGTGTCTAGTTCTTTGCCTCTAGCGTCTAACTTAGCCTTTGCGTCAGTAAATGTTTCGTTAAGAGTCTTAATAGTGTTTTTCCCGGCTTTTTCTTCCGCCGTCTGCTTATCCTTCTCAACCTGAATCTTAGCTTCAAGGTCTGCCTTATACAGCGATTCTATAAGGGTGTTGTAGTTAGTCTGAGCAGTAACCAGAGCAGTATTGGCGGTTTCTAGTGCAGTCTGTGCATCATCCACAGCCGTTTGAGCATCAGCGACGGAAGAAGAGTCGGATTTGTAAGTCCACGTTCCATTCTCAAACACTCGCTTATTCTTCTCGTTCTGCAGATTAGATAGCTTCGTTTGAGTATCCGTCAAATCTTGTTGAGCATTATCAACATCTAACTGAGCATTACTGATAGCCAGTAAATCATCTGATATGGACTTCTGCCTTTCCAGTGCAGCATTCTTCTCGTCGATAACATCAATCTCGGATTGGATATTAGCAATTCTAGCATCGGACGCGGTTTTGTAATCAGTTGTTTGTTTTTCGATATCCGCTACCTTTTTGTCGACCGCTTGCTGCAGTTCTTCTTTGCCAAGATCAATCGTCTTTTGCATAAGTTCATTGCGATAGGCATATTCAAGATTGCCCTTCAAAACTTCTTCGTAAAGCTTGATCTGCTGTTCAATGGTGATCGCATTCATGTCTTTGAGTTTGTCCACCCACTGTATTGTTTCTTTAGCCTGGTCAGTGGGGATAGCCCTGATTTTTCCTTCAAGACCAACATAGCTTGTGCCAAGTTCATCAACCTTTTGCCGAGCAGTTTCAATCTCAGTTCCGATTTTATCATAAGCTTCTCGTCCTGCATCGATTGAAGTATTTATTGACTTTTGCTTTGCCTCAAGGATGGTGATAGCCACCCGATAAGCGTCTGCTTCTGCATGTAAACCTTCCTGTTGTTTGCGGTATAGTTCGGACATAGCAGTCTCTCGTGATAGTCCCTGAGCATATTCCTTTGCACTCATAGCGTTAGAAGTGTGCAAGTTTTTCAATGCTTCCATAGCGTTTATTCCGCGCTCATTGGCCGCATTTAGTTTGTCTTGGGCGAGGGCGGTCGCGAGAACATCGCTTAAAAATTTATCAAGCCATTTACTCTTAGCGGCAGAATCGCCACCAACACCACTATTATCCGTCCCATCCGTTTTAAGTCCGGCCAGTAAATCCGATGTTTTGGCATTGGCTTCCGCTTCATATTTAGCCATTATCGCGTCAAGATTATCTAAATCACGAGTGAGGGCCGCTTCTGTATCTGTTTTTTTTGCAGCAACCGCTTCGTCGAGTTGGGCTTGTAACTTGCTTCGTTGTTCCTGATACATAGCCTTAGTTCCATTACCGCCTGGCAACCATCCCCATACGGCTTGCCCCAATTGGTCAACTGCATCCCCTGGATGCCCAGACCATAAATCACTACCTGCACTTTTAAGATTGCCTAAAGGATTGTATTTACCCGCTAATGAATCAAGGTTGGAAATGTCTGTTTGCAAATCTTTAATTTTTTGACCAGCAGGATCCATTGCCATTCCAACACCGCGAGAGATTACGCCCAGTGCAGCAACAAGAAGTAGAATTTTACTAGCTGCTGCTATAGCCACAGATGCAACTCCGCCAATGCTTCCAGCAACTGCCGCCATAGTGCCAGGAACACCTTTGGCAGTTAATTCAAGCTTTAACAAACCTCCCTGTAATCCCATAGTCTGAATAGTTGCGTTTGTCGTAGCGGCAGTATATGCCCAAACCGCAATTTTCCAAGCAACATATCCCTCTGCTAATTTAACGCCAGTGGCTAAAACTTTCTTTAATTCATCATCATGGTCTTTTAAATCAACTATTCCACCGCGAACACTGGTCAAAAACATAATTAGCGCAGGAGTTGCATCTGTTGTTAATTCAGAGGTAAGCACCTGCAAACTAGCACTCGTCATTTTTAACTGTTGGGGCAAACTGGTCATTGCCGCTTCCACTAATTTCTTTTGCATATCGACATTGGCCGTTTCGATTCCAGCAAGGGCTTTCTTATAAGCCCCCGTATAATCATCCAAGAAAGCTTCTAGCTTTTGGTACTGAAATTTACCTCCGGCTAAAGCTATGGCATAGTGCATTTTTGCTTGGTCAGATAAGGTTTTCCACTTATCCTGCAGTTCAATTAAGGTGGTACTCATATCTTTTATTTTGCCATTACCATCAAATATCTCTATCTTTAAGGATTTTAATGCTTTTTGACCCTTATCACTTGCAAGACTAGCTTCCAACGACTTCCATGTATTACCTATCGTGCTACCTCCCTGAGCGGTCATTTGCGCCAATGTAGATATAGCAGCAACGGCTTCTTTGCTATTCATTTTCATAGTGGAAAAAGCAGAACCTGAACGCTGGATAGCCGTTAAAAGGTCGGTAGCGTTAATTTGTAACATATGAGCAGCCGCCGATATTTCAAACAGGGCTTGTTTTGATTCTCCGGTAGTCAAACCAAACTGAGACATAATGGCTTCAACTGATTTTATAGCGGTTTCAACGGGAACGGCATCAACCACGACCAACTGTAAAGCGGTATCGGTGGCAGAGATAATGCTTGCTACATCCTTAAACCTACGCCCTGCCTGAGCCATAACATCTAACACACTGCTAAAACTGACACCGTAAGCGGTAGCCATAACACCAGCAACATCTTTCAATTCGTTAAGGTCAGCGGTTAATTTAGCAGGACTTTTATCATATGGCGGGACTATTTCTAAAACTTGTTGGAGTTTAGTCATTGATGCAGAAACGTCCAAAACACTAGTTTTAATTAGTTCAAAAGAACCATAAATAGCCGCCCCTGCTGCGAGCCATGTTGCATGGCGTTCCAAAAGCGATAAAAAACCTGTCGGCTTTTCTTCAAAGGCCATTTGCCTGGCTGACATATAGGATGTTTTTTGAACTGCTAAGGCGGCATTGGCTTCCTTTTCAATAATAGCCTGCCTGGTTAATGCTTCTTTTGCTTGTATTGCCGATACTTCCGCTTCGCCTTTGGTAATGATGGCTACCCTTTTAGTTTCACCTTCTTCTGTGATTTGGTTTATCATTGCGGCCTGTGCTGTCATTGGAGTCATTGACTGACTTGAAGCACTTGTTGCGCCAGGTATAATTAATTTAGTATTTTTAGCAACTTCGCTCAATGATGCTAGTTCCGCTTTTAGAATCTTAATTGACTCCTGTGCCGGGGTTATACTTACCCCTAAAGCTGTTATTATTTTCATGGCTGCATCATCCATCAATTTGTCACTTCCTTTCAGATTTTAATTAATTTTGGGCACGCTAAAAAACCCCTATAAAATGGGGTTCGGAGAGTGTCTATTTGTTTTTGTTGTTGGGGAAAAGTTTGATTGAGAAAAACTTATTAAAAAACTAACAAGTGTATTATGAATGAATGGTATAACCGGTGGTTATAGATAGATGCAATTTTAACGAGAATAACTGAGGGATGCCCGGCTTTGCCTGTACAAAATTTTGTACAAGCTGCCATCAAAGCTTCAATGTCATCCTAAAGAGATTGCCTGCATATCCCTATTATACCGCATTTCGAGCCGGTTTATGATTATTGATTTTAGGAACCCGTCTCCCTCTCGCCCAGTTGCTTAAACAATTTATATGCCGCCCCCTTGGTAAGTGTAGCATCTACATCGAACCCAGCCGCCCGGAGCGCATATACCTGCCTGGATGTAGCAGGTTCATTCTGCCTTACCTCTCGTTCGGCTAACTTTTGGCCTATAAGCTGACTGGCATCCCCGGTAGAAATATCTGGCGGATAATCAATATGCATCCTATCAAGTGTATCTAACTGTTTCTCTGTGGCTGGTTTCCGTGTCCATTTGGCATCTTTGCTAGCGAAGTTCTTGGCGTTCATCCGGGCATGATCTTCTGCAATTCCCATTGCATAGCCAATCGGCAATGCGCTGTGTGATAGGGAAGAGGAGGTATTGCCCTGCTCTGTCAGTGTCACAGTGTATTTGTCCAGCGCTACCTGGTGCAAGTGAATGTATTCATTAATGCCTACCGGCAGTCTCCAATCAGATCCTACTGGGAACCACCTGAATTTACTGCGGTCTAACAGGTCATATTCTTTGGCTACTACCCTTTTAACGGTAGATGTCTGCCGATCTGCCTGCTCCTGGCGTTCCTCTTCCTCTTGGAGAGCTTGCTTCAAGGATTGTTTATCTTTCAA
The DNA here is from genome assembly GCA_963665865.2 of Syntrophomonadaceae bacterium. Taxonomy (GTDB): domain Bacteria; phylum Bacillota; class Syntrophomonadia; order Syntrophomonadales; family Syntrophomonadaceae; genus PHAA01. The sequence goes on from CAXXWF010000001.1 coordinate 3,599,824, forward strand.
AGGTAATCCGGTTAAGCTCCCTAGGTTGCATATATCATGCCTATTGTCGGTAAATTCCAACACCATGCAGTTAGTCTTACCCGGATATAATCTGGTTCCACGGCCAACCATCTGCGTATAAAGTCCTTTACTCTTCGTAGGTCTGCACATTAATAGACAGTCAGTCGCTTCATCGTCCCATCCCTCGGTTAATACTTCGCAGTTGGTTAATACTTGAATCCCGCCATGACTATAGGCCTGGAGGATAGCTTTGCGGTCAACAATGCTCATATCTCCATATACAGCTTCTGCCTTATACCCAGCATCCTGAAAGGATTTTGCCAGGTCTTTGCAATGCTGTACCCCTGCACAAAACGCAGCAGCTTTGCGATCATGGGCATACTTCTTGAATGAAGCTACTATAATCTTATTGCGATCTGCGGTATTGACTGCGGCCTCCAGCTCACCCGGAGCGAAGTCTCCCATCCTGGTATGAACGTCTGCCAGATTCGTACCTGCCTTTACCCGGATAGCCTGGAGGTCTGATAAATACCCCGCCTTAATCATCGTTGGTAGACTTCGCTGGAATACCACCTTCTGAAAAACATTATCCAGCCCCTGCCCATCTAATCTCCATGGTGTTGCGGTCACTCCCAGCAAGAGCTTATCCGGGTTATCGTCCATAAAGCCCAGTCCTTTGATAACATCCAGGTAGCTATCACTAATTGCATGATGCGCTTCGTCTACTATCATCAGGTTAAAGTCCTGCTGTTGGAGTTCTGCCAATCTCTTTGGTCGTGAAATAGTCTGTATGGATGCAATAATGATCTGGTGGTCAATCTCATTTTGTTCTGCCTTGATGATACCAATATCTGCATCCGGCCATATCAATAGGATTTTGTCCTTGGCCTGTGTGAGTAGTTCCTCCCGGTGTGCAACAACTAAAGTTCGAGTATTTGATTCTTTGGTCAGGGCACCAAATAGTAAGGTTTTCCCGGTTCCGGTGGGCAGTGCTACCAGTTGCCGGGTAACCCCTTCTCCCTTTTTGGTTAATATCTCCTTTAAGGATTCCTGCTGATAATCACGAAGGGCGATCATTTATTCCTGCCCCCCTTCATCCTTAAATGCCTGATCATTTCCTGATACACTTGCGATGATCGGGGTGAACAACATGGTTAAATCATCAGATATATCGGCCTTTGGAGCATCTTGATCACCCTGTTCATCTAATTTTTTATGAACAACATGGTTTAAGCCTGTATTTACCGGTCTTTTAGGCATGTTGATCACCTTGTTCATAGTTTTTACTCTAGCACCATCATCGTCTTGCACATCGGGTAACGTCCAAAACCAATCTTCGCCTTTTTTAAAAGTTTTAACTCCAATATTTTCTTTAGCTCTTCGCAAGGTAATTTCTTTAATGTCAGCCGCTTTTGCTTCTGACTTGACCTCTTTGATGAGTCTTTTTCCTTTAGCAAGAATATCCTGTAAAAACTCAATAGCTTCATCAAATCTGTTCTGCTCGCGGTCTTGGCCTCCATCCTTGGGTTCTGGATATAATAATTCCTCGGCGGTTAATTCCGCTTTTCCCAGCCATGAGAAGCCTTTTTCCTTATCCAATTCAAACGCTACGGTTACACCCTCAAAGGAGATATTGCATTTCGTTGGGACTATTACCCGCCGCTGCTCATTGCCCGGGTCCTTACCAATTAGCAAAACAGTTCTTGCAGCTGCCGTGAAATCAATAGATCCCATACCACGATAACTAGCTTTGCCTGTACTCTGTTTATTTAAGTGACGGATGATAACCACGGCGCAGTCAAATTCCTCTGCCAGTCTCAATATGCCCGTTAGGACTGGGCGGGTCTTGTTAGCCTGGTTCATGTCAATGTTTGGCCCTAGGTAGCCCTGCAGCGGATCAAAGACCAGTAGAGATGGCCTGATTGTTTCCATTGCCTGGCGAAGGATAGAAAGATCTTGCATAGAGACTGGTTCCATATTCTCATCATCTTCGCGCTGTTGGCCTTCTATAATATAGATATTGTCATGATTGGCACCTAGCATACTTAGCCTTGGCTTGATTGTATCGCTCAATCCGTCCTCTGCGGTCATATAAATTACGGTGGCAGGTTCATTTTCATGGGTTTTATTGAAAGTGCCTGTTTCCGGGTCGGGCAACTTCCACCCATTACTTATAGCTGCAACTAGGAAGAGAACGAACCATGTTTTGCCGTGACTGGGGTCACCTTCTACTATACATAGCTTTCTTAGTGCTATATACCGTTCCCATAACCACATCACATCTTCTTCCTGAACATCCTTTAAGCAGGTAATAACTGGCCTTAGTGGATTATTGGCAATACCTTTGCCGGGCTCCGATTTAGATTTTATTGTTGACTCCGGTTGCTCCTGTGGCCTCTCCCAGGCTTCAACAATCAGTTTCATAAGCTCTTCCTTTGTATGCCCAGCATCCAGCCAGTCGCTAACATCCCCTTTTTCAGGTAGTCCTGGTAGGTCAATTATTCTAGTTTGGCACCCTCTGGCCCGTAATTGTTTATCAACTTCTTCGCCATGTTTTTTACCGGGTGGGTCATTATCGGGGATAATGGTAATTTTGGCTCCTGATGGGAAATACTTGCTATGTTCCTCCCGCCACTTGCCCGCGCCGCCGTGGTTCGTAGTGGCGACGAAACCTCGTCCCACCAAGCGATTAACGTCTTTTTCCCCTTCCAAGATTAAGACCATCTTATCGACCTTTAATGCTTCGGATAGTTGAGGTAAGTGATAAGGAAGTGCCGGAATCCCTTGAAGATTCCATTTCCAGCCATCGTCACTCAGCCTACAAGCCTTAAAGGTTTTTTGACCATCAGAATATTGCTGTCGTAGTATTTGGTAAATAAGGTTTCCTTCTATATCTTGATAATCATATACATCCATCGTTTTCGGTTTGCCTCGCTGCCGGGGCCGATCTTGTGGATGTTCGCGTGGGGGAAACAAATCCCGCATTTCCAGTCCCCAGGCTCGCATGGTATCACGATTATCTCCACCACCATGATCCTTCAATAAGACTGTTTCATCAGGTAGCCTTGTCATGTGAACACTGGGATTGGGGTCTGGTCTTAACGGACTCTTAAGCATCCATTGGTTTGGCTTAATTTGTGTGACATTTTCGGCTACTGCCAGTATCTTTTCATAGGGCAACATGTTATAATTATTAGTAATAGTTTGCATATTATTTTTTTCACCTTGCTTTCTTTTTGCAATGTTTCGCCTCCTTTGCTTGCCCGGTTCGCCCAGCCGGGCTTTTGGTTTTTACTTAGGCCTGAATTGCCTCCCGGAGCATAGCATCCAGGGCCGCCACAGGTATTACCCATCGCTTTCCTCCTAGTTTTATAGCCGGGATTTCGCCGCTTTGGATTAGCTTGTGCATCAGGCTCGTTGAGATTCCCACAACATTGGCTGCCTCACGCGGGGATAAGCCTTTCCGGGTTGCATCGATTTCGTAATTTTTGCGCATATACAAATACCTTCTTTCCTTTATTAATAAATAACTGCCAAAAATGCCCCTTCCAACCCCCCTTTTTGGGCAACAAAAAACACCGGTTGCCCGGTGCCGCTTTTTTCGGTTATATTTTCCCCGCCGTTTTGCCTGTCGTCCCGTTTTAATCGTAACATTTCCAAATTGACCCGCATAGGTTAAAATCGTTTAAAAACCGATTAAAAACAGGTGATTTTCGTTTAAATTTGTAAATCTTTATATTTTTAATGATATTTTACAAGATTAGTAACCGCTTTATTTATTTTAATTAACCTTTGTTCCCACCTCTGCTGATTATAATATTGCATTTAATTTTATTATCTGAATAGGATAAAATTGTGCAGTTTAATTTTTTACCTCTGGTTATGCCGATCTTTTATCTTTATTTGTATGGAAGCAAACAGACAGGTGAGGTAATGAAATGAGAACTATAGGATATTATAAGGAAGATTTAATTTGAAGTGATAGTCTGCGAATCAATTTATGGCCAGTGCAAAAAAGAATGTGCCCACTTGCGGACTTGCTGGCAATATTTTTACTGCCGTTTTTACTGCCGTTTGATAAAAATAGATAATGATAATAAAACAATATAACATTTGAAATATCCTTTAAAAATGGCACTCTGATACTGATAAAAAATAGTAAATATATATAAAAAGAGGTGTTTGACAGATTGGAAATCGAGTAGACGGCTAAAACTGTCTCGCGGGTTCGAATCCCGCCCTCTCCGCCATAATCAAGGAATACCAAGGGGTTTCAGACTTTTGATCTGAAGCCCCTTTTACTATTTTTTACAATTGGTTGGGCCGGAGTAGCCATTTAGTAGCCGAAATAGGAGAATAGACGGAACTGGGGATAAACACTTCATATTAGCTGCTAAATTCACTTGAGTAGCCCTTATTGTAGCCGTGCAGTCCAACTCTTCATATCAGCCCTGCAAATGAACTAGCTCACAGCGATCTTTCGGCGACACCTTTTCTTTACGAGCTGCTCCAATATCCCCGAAAAGCAAAATATAGTTTACAAATAGAATAACATAATGTACAATATGCAATGTAAGGGGGGCGACATTTGAAGAATCTTAAATTGAAGTCAGCAAGAGCAATTTTGGATATGTCTCAAGAGCAATTGGCCGAAGCAGTCGGCGTAACAAGACAGACAATCGGAATGATTGAAGCTGGGAAATTTAATCCATCATTACAGTTGTGTATAGCGATATGCAAAACGTTAGGTAAAACATTAGACGATATTTTTTGGGAGGTATAATTATGAAAGATGAAAGAATTGAACAAGCAAAAAATAAAATAAGAAGTGAAATGGCAATCATAATATTTGTAGGCGTGATCGTATCATTTTTAGTAAAAACTTGGGTATTTAACATGGATTTGCAGGAATGTATTACGGAATATGTAATCATGATATTTTTCCCACTGTATCAGTTTATAAGAATGCCAATGATGAAGATAAGCATTTACAGTGAGCGTGGGAATAAGCAATCGGTAAAGAATCTGATTATAACAATTGCAATCTTAGTCGTTGCATCAGCAGTGTTTATTTTTCATTCGATGACGGAGTCAGCAGTGTATGCCGGGCAAAACTCAGTCGCTAGCATATTAACATTTTTGGTATTATTTGTAGCAATCTTTTTCATTGCCAATAAGTATAATCACTACAGAGGCCATATGTACGAAAAAGAATATGATGACGATAAATAAAGCATAAATAGCAAAATGCTAAGTTGTATGAAAATAAGCTGCATCTGTAGTTATATCACCTCATCTTATTTAGTGACACACAAAGCAAGGGGAAACATCACGCACGATGGTGCATAACAACAATTAGGCACCATTGTTAAGCCATCAAACTGAAAAGATAGTTAAAAGATAAAAGGGCGACAAGGTGAGTTTAATCACGTGTTGCCCTTTTTGTACTCTTTCAGACATAGCTTTCAATGTTAGTCCTGCAATCGCCAATACTGATCCTGAATCGGAAGCTACATTAAGTCAATATAAAAATGAACATACTTTCATGCTCCAGATGGAATGAGTATTTTGTTTTCATGGCATATGTGCGGTTCACCGGTGGTGATTATGAGGGGAAACATGCATAGAGAATTATCCCAATCAAGCCACACTCCGCCTCCACCATAATCTTATTGATCTGTTTAACAAGATATATGATCTCTCCCATCATATATATTTACCACAGGATTTAGGTTCAAAGTAAGAAAGCCTCCTTGAAGAAGGGGCTTTCTTACTTTTCTGAACTACCTAAGCCATATAAGGGTTTCTGTCTACTTCAACTTACCCAGTGGACTATTTGCAATATTAATTAAAGCTATATAAAGAGGTTTAATAGGTGAAAAGAGTTCCAGGATTAGTGTTGAAAGAGCTCTTATACTGATAAGGCCCTTAAAATCCCACTATGGCAACATCATGCGTTTGAACCCGGACTCAGGCCTCAACCCGCTGTCTTTGATGCCCGAGGATGGGTTGTTTAGCTTTTGGTCTGGTTCATAAATTAATAGATATCTTTTAATATCGCGGAAAGGGGTATCATTAGGTATGGGCCATCTCCACCATCCCAATGTAAAAAATTAACGTTGGATTTCGATTCGAGTAGCCGACGAGTAGCCGAAGTAGGCGACTCCATCCGAGAATAGATGAAACTAACTGCAAAACACGGGGTATATTTGAACCGTATCCCGTCCAGTAGACAGTAACCCTTACTTGTTCAGCCATATCTTAGGCGGTATGACATTCCTTTTGCCTTTGAAATCATTAGTAATATGTTAAGTAGTGGAGTAAAACAACTATACCGGCTCTAATAAATAAGCTAATAGTTGTTTAAGTGGATGATAGCCGTTAGCTTAACCAAACTACCAAAAAAGCTTGACTTGGAGTTAACTCCAGGTGCTATGTTTTGTATATAAGGAGGTGACCCCGCATGTTGATTGCAGAGGTAAGTAAGAAATATGACATAGCAGCAGATACGCTGCGTTATTATGAAAGGATTGGATTAATTCCACCGGTAAACAGGAACTCAAGCGGAAGAAGGGATTACACAGAAGAAGACTGCAACTGGGTATATTTTATTAAATGTATGCGGAGCGCTGGTCTTTCCATTGAAGTCCTGGTAGAATACGTGACCATGTTCTAGAAGGGAGATTATACAATACAGGTGAGAAAAGAACTCTTGATCGAGCAGCGCAACCAGCTTGCTGAGAGAATTGAAGAAATGAAAAAGGTGCTGGAACGTTTGGACCAGAAGATTAAACGGATACGAAGATGGGTCATAAATTTCGAGAGCAAATTGAGAAATCAAGAAAAATGAATAATGAGTCATAATATGTAAATTCCGCTATAAGGAATGATTTTAGATTTTGAGGAGGGTTTAATTTGCGAAACGTTATTTTAAATAACGGCATTAAGATGCCGATACTAGGCTTTGGAGTCTATCAGATTACTGATCAAGATCAATGTGAACAATGTGTCTGTGATGCGATTGCTGCAGGGCATCGTTTGATTGATACGGCTGCCTCATATTTGAATGAAGAGGCAGTTGGCAAGGCAATCAAACGGAGCGGAATACTAAGAGAGGAACTATTTATTACTACAAAACTTTGGGTTCAGGATGCCGGTTATGAGAGAACGAAGAAAGCATTTGAGAAATCGCTTAAAAAGTTGCAACTAGATTATTTGGATTTATATTTAATTCATCAACCATTTGGCGACGTATATGGTTCCTGGCGGGCAATGGAGGAACTGTATCATGAGGGGAAAATTAGGGCAATCGGCCTTAGTAACTTCCAAATGGATCGTCTGGTAGACTTGATGATTCATAATGAAGTGGTTCCTGCCGTAAACCAGGTTGAAACGAATCCGTTCTGCCAGCAAATCGAAAGTGCCAAACTAATGAAAGAGAACGGTGTTCAAATCGAATCCTGGGCCCCCTTTGCTGAAGGAAGAAATAACATATTTCAGAATGAAGTATTAGTCTCACTGGCTGAAAAGTACGGAAAATCGGTTGCCCAGGTTATACTGCATTGGTTAATTCAAAGAGATGTGGTTGTGCTCCAAAAATCGGTTCATAAAGAGAGAATTATAGAAAATTTAAATATTTTTGATTTTGAAATAAGCCAGACAGACATGGAGATGATTGAAACATTAGACACGAAAAACAGCTCTTTCTTTTCCCATAACGATCCGGAAATCGTGAAATGGCTTGGTACCCGCCAAATCTAAAACGGGAAATACCCCAGAAGAATTAAGAGATATAGATTTAGCACTTTCGAAGATTACTATTGCCGGAGATCGCTATCCGGAGTCACTGGAAAAAAGAACCGGGCTTTAAGGTCTAAATATCACATTTACCTCTAGCATCCATATATATGTAGATTATTAGGATGAGATTGAGTAGCACCAGGGTAGCCGAAATAGACGACTCCACCAGAGAATAGATACAATTAGCTGCAAAACACGGGTACTGTTGACAGCTTCAAACTAGGAATAGAGGAGCATAAATGGCAATTCCTGAAAATAGAAAACAGCTGCGAAAAGCAATTGCTTTATAAATAAGTTTTAACAATAATCAGCCTATAGTAGCTGGTTTAGCTATCATAAAAGGGCAAATGGCTAAATTGAGGGTTCGTTGTTGCTAGCTCGTGAGAAATATTCCATTACGAATTTACTGAAATCACGAGCTGCCACTGACAAGTAATGCGACCTAACCCACGATAACCAAATTGTTCGCTGACAAGTAGGATTTTCAATATGTAATTTTACCAATGAGTCCGTATTAATGCTATCCCACCAATAGGCTGGAATGAAGGCATTGCCAAATCCGGCTTTTACCAGACTGCATATTACTTCAGGACTAGTGCTTTCAAATGCAATATTAGCAATATTGGGCGTAAATCCAGCTTCCTGACAAAAATCGTCTGTGATTTCCCGAAGCCCGTACTCGGTTGTCTGGCGAATAAATGGCTCATCAGCAACTTCTTTAAGTTGAATACTTTTTCGACCGGCTAAACGATGTCCTGGTGGTAAAGCCAAGAAGATTTCTTCATTTTTCAAGGGTTCACAAAGAATTCCTAACTGGTCAATAGGCAGAGTAGAAATACAGAGGTCGATTTCACCATTCATGAGTCGTTCTTGTACTTCAAGATGCTGTGTAACTTGAAGAAACCGAAAATTGACGTGGGGATGAAGCGTTAGATATTCCCTAAAGATGTGTGGTAATTGCGGTGAGGTTGTGGCGCCCACCGTAACACTACCACGTTCAAGCCCTGCCAAATCTTCCACCTCACGTTGTCCTTCCTCTAATTCGTTAAGGCTTCGTGCTACTCTTTTAAGAAAGGTTTTACCAAACTGATTAAGACGTATTCGTCTTCCTTGGCGTTCAAATAAAGGAACACCTACACTTGCTTCCAAACGTGCAAGTGTTTTGCTAAGAGAAGGTTGGGCAATATGTAGCTCTTCTGCTGCACGGGTTATATTTTCCAACTGAGCAACAACTTGAAAATATCTCAATTGGAGCAAGTCCATAATATATCCGCCTCCTTGATAGCCTTGGAGCTATGATGATATGATTAATTATATATTTATATTTATAAGCAATCAATGTTATAAATGTAGAATAGGTTGTGTGAAAAACGCAGAAACAATTTAAAATACGCAGAGAAATGGTGATTATATCTGAAGATAAATATGAATGAAAGGCTGTGGAAAACAATGTTGTGTTCTAAAATTTTGGTTGCCTATGATGACTCAGAATTAGCCCAAAGATCACTTGAAAAGGCGCTGGAGATAGCCAAAACGGATCCGGTGATAGAAATTCAAGTCGTCCACGTAATTACGGTGCCCGAGATAGCTCGCTTTGAAATGGATAAATGTCAAGCCCTTGTGGACGCTATTTATCAGGCAGGTAAAGACATTATCGCGAAAGTGGAGTTAGACCTGTCTAAACTTCCCAACCACTCTCAAGCTTATTTGCTAGAGGGAAGATCACCTGCCTATGTTGTTTTAGCTCATGCCAAAGAACATAACTGTGATCTTATCATTATGGGAAGCAGGGGATTAAGCGGTATAAGAGAGTTACTGGGGAGCGTCAGCCATACGATTGTGCAGCGTTCTCAAAATCCGGTCCTTATTATTAAATGAATAACGACAATTTGGCACGTAAGAAAACTTTTAGAGAGATGGTATGGAGTTGGAAAAATCAAGGTTATGGACTAGAAATTATATAATCATTGCTTTTGTAAACTTTTTAACTGCTTTAAACTTTTACTTATTAATGATAATTATTTCTGAATATGCAATGAATAGATTTGACTCGTCGCCGAGTCAAGCGGGCCTTTCCGCCAGTATATTCATCATTGGCGCACTTATCGCGCGTCCGTTCGCCGGAAAACGGATCGCGCGGATTGGCTATAAGAAGATGCTTTGTGTGGGTGGGATGGCAAGTTTAGGTATGACGTTGTTCTATTTCGGAGTTAACAGCGTTATCTTCCTATTTGTAGTCCGCTTTTTCCATGGCGCCGCATTTGGGATCGTCTCTACGTCAGCGGCGACAATCGTTGCGGATATTGTACCTAAAGAAAGGAGCGGCGAAGGCATTGGCTATTACTCATTAAGCCAAACCCTCGCAACGGCCATCGGACCCTTTATAGGTATGCTCCTTAGCCAGCAGGGCAGTTACAGCATGATTTTTGCTGCCTGTGCAATTGTCTCGGTAATCTGCCTGGTGATGGCGCCATTTTTATCTTTGCGTAAAATGGAATTCACACAAGAACAGATGAAGGAAATGCAGGGGTTCAAGTTCAGTAACTATGTTGAAACCGGGGTCATTCCGATTTCAATCGTTTGTTCAATTATTTATTTATGTTATTCAAGTATCATTTCTTTCCTTAGCGTGTATGCGAAAGAAATTCATTTGGTGGAAGCGGCCAGCTTCTTTTTTATTGTATTTGCCGTGGTAGTCTTAATTTCGAGACCAGCTGTGGGGCGGTTGTTTGACTGGAAAGGCGAAAATTCGATCATGTACCTGGCAATTCTGATATTTGCAATAGGGATGTTCCTGTTTAGCCACAGTTATCACAGTTATGCGCTTTTATTGGCCGCGGCTTTGATCGGCCTTGGATTCGGGGCTATACAGTCAAGCACCCAGGCCATTGCCGTCAAAATAACTCCGCAGCATCGACTGGGGCTGGCGAATTCAACCTATTTCATGTTTTCAGACATAGGGATGGGAAGCGGCCCTCTGCTGGTCGGATTTATTATTCCTTTCATTGGGTACAGAGGGATGTATACGGTTGTGTCAATTATTGGGCTGGCATGCCTGTTGTTATATTACTTAGTGCATGGAAGAACAGCAAAAGTTGGGGAACATGTCATTATGAAGAGCGAGCCCTTAATGATAGAGCATGGCGAACATTGAAAGAAGTTATTATCCTGCTGTTGATTACCATTTCATTACAAGTGACCGCGGTTGTATGGTATACTGACCGTAGCTTTTTAGGGAAAATAGCAATGTACCTAAGTTGCATGAAAATAACAGGGAGATGGCACAATTGTTCTCGGACCAAGAGCGCCGGAAATTACAACACCAAATTAAAACTTATATGATTCAGTATTTCAAAAGAATTTTAGGTAGGGGAGTTGATGATGTAAAAATTTTCATCTTCGAAGATATGCTAATAATGCGGCTTACAGGATTTTTAACCGAACCTGAAAAATATATAATGAATACTCCCAATGGAAAGGATATAGTCAGAATGTCGCGCAGGCAGGTGGGTGACCAACATATTATTGACAATATACCATATTTTGAGGAAACGCTGCAGGCAAATGTCATTTGCCAGAGTTATGATATAGACCCTGAAAATGATTTTGCTGGTCACTTGATTGTTTTCGATCATGTGCTATAATAACAAATGAAAAAATAAAATACTCCGGTTGTTCATGAGGAAACATAATATAAGTGTGGCTTCAGAAAGACCAACGTTTTTATGACAGGATGGCATTACTGTTTTAAAAACGTCGGTCTTTCTTTTTTTGTTTCGGGTGAAAACTTTTCCAATGGAGGTGATGAGGCTTTTAGGAGATTCTTTGCGGTAGCGACAACTATTATTTAAAGTACTAAATTGAACCTGATGGGAGGAATAATTATGATGAATTTAGAAGGTAAAGTAGCAATCGTAACCGGTGCTGCTTCTGGTATTGGATTAGCGACAGCAAAAGCATTGGCTGACAAGGGTGTAAAAGTTGTACTATCTGACTATAACGAAGCAGCAGGGAAAACCGAGACAGAGGAATTAAAAAGAATAGGTGCAGATGTTATATTTATAGCCGCTAATGTTGCGGTGGAAAAATCAGTTCAAAACCTTGTAACGGAAACCATAAAAAATTATGGAAAATTAGACATAATGGTAAATAATGCCGGGATTGCAATTGTTAAATCAACCGAGGAACTAACTTTTGAGGAATACAAAAATGTTATTTCTATTAATCAAGATGGCATGTTCTTAGGATCAAAATATGCGATTAAGGAGATGCTTAAAACCGGTGGTGGTTCAATTGTAAATCTCGCTTCTGTTTTAGGTCTGGTTGGACAGGCTGGAGCGCTTGCTTACAATGCTAGTAAAGGCGCCGTAACTATTTTTTCAAAATCATTGGCCGCTGAATATGCGACTAGAAACATCCGAGTAAACACGGTTCATCCTGGTTACGTAGATACGGGAATGGTTAACCCTACAGCTCTGGGTGACGTAATGTATAATGGCCTGGTTGCACTGCATCCGATTGGCAGGCTGGGCAGACCAGATGAAATTGCCCACGGGATAGTTTTCTTATGTGAAAATGAGTTTGTTACCGGTTCTTCTTTAGTCATTGATGGTGGCTATACGGCGGTGTAGACGTCTCATACTGAAAGTCTGCTAATAAGGTAGTTCGTGAAGAAACCTGAGGGGAGCTTTAGAAAGACCAACGTTTTAACTGATGTAACTCAGTTTAAAATGTTGGTCTTATTGTTTTTAGAAGGTTGAAGGGATGTTGTTTTCTAGGTGTTTTTGCAGCGACAAAGAAAAAAACAGTATAGAGGAGGATTTGAAATGGAACAACAAACAATGAAAGCAATGGAATGGGGAGAGGATAAAGGACTTCATGTCATAGATGTCCCGGTACCCAAAATTATAAAACCGACCGATGCCATAGTACGTGTTACCCTATCTACTATCTGTGCCAGCGACATCCATATCGTAGGTGGGCATACATATGTTCAACCTCCACAAATTATAGGACATGAATACTGCGGGGAAGTGGAAGAACTTGGCTCTGCCGTCAAGGGTTTTAAGGTTGGCGATAAAGTAGCCGTCTCATGCCTTCCTTATTGCGGCGAATGCTATTTCTGCAAGCAGGGGCTATACTTCCAATGTACCGACCCAGAAGTAACCTGTTTCGGAACTAATATGGGCCCGACAAAACTTGATGGGTGCCAGGCAGAGTACGTTCGTGTACCTTATGCCGCAAACACCATGTATAAAATCCCTGAAGGGTTTGCAGAAGAAGATATGCTTTTCGTCGGTGATATTCTTTCAACTGGATATTTTGCTGCTGAAAAGGCTGATATTCAACCAGGTGACACAGTATTCATCATTGGTGCCGGCCCGGTTGGCATGTGCGCTGCAATAACCGCCAAGTTGTGGGGACCTGCCAATATTATTATTTGTGATGGAGTGCAGTCCAGACTAGATGTGTGTCTAAAAGAAGGCATTGTCGATAGCGTGCTTAACGTCAATGAAGTCAATGTCGTGGAAAAAGTCCGTGAATTAACAAATGGGCTTGGTCCTGATAAAGTTATAGAGGCCATCGGCCTTGAACCTACTCTGATAACGGCACTGCAAGCGGTCAGAATGGGTGGAAACGTTGTCACCATAGGTGTTTATGAGGGCTCTGTAACACTTCCCATGGCGGACATCTGGTTTAAAAACATCAGCCTGAGCATGGGCTTTGTACCGATGAACCACATGGTGGAACTAATCAAGCTGATTCAGGCAGGAAAAATAAACACCAAGTTCTTGATGACCCACACTGCACCGCTTAACGATATTGTAAAAGGTTATGACGTCTTCGGTAATAAAAAGGATGGTTGCCTAAAATGGATTGTTACACCTTATGAAAAATAATTCCTTACAGTTTCCATAATCAACCAATAACATAAACGTGAGGATCACTCTCTTACAGGGTTTATATTAAAGCCCAAGGCACTCTTTCACTGGGTTGTTAAATTTAGCAGGTAAAGCGGCAATTGTAACCGGGTACATCTTTAATCATTGATAACGGCTATACTGCGCTATAGAAGACCCACTTAAAAATAGCCAGGATGAGATAGTCATCTTCTGAAATAGATATATGATCTCTCCCATCATATATATTTACTACAGGATTTAGGTTCAAAGCAAGAAAGCCTCCTTAAGGAAGAGGCTTTCTTGCTTTTCTGAACTACCTTAACAATATAAGGTTTTCTATCTACTGCAACTTACTTGAACCCACAAATTTTATTAGAGAATCTATATACCACCTCGCAAATATGTGATAAAATACCCGTTGGCCACGCTGTCCCAGTGAGTTCTCCAGTGTAGCAAGTTTGACTAAATAAAGAAGTTTAGTATGTTTATTAAATATTTTGAGTTTTAGGCATCGGAAGAAACTGCGGAGCAGTTTCAACCCACCGCTGCAACGAGGCGGGGGATATCTTTTCGTCTCGTTATATAGAAGAGGTTATAATATTTTTTGGAGGCACCCATGAGCATTTTGAATGTAGAAAATGTATCCTGTGGATTTGGTTCACGAAAAATTTTAGAAAAAGTATCATTTCGACTGTTAAATGGTGAGCACGTAGGCCTGGTTGGAGCAAACGGCGAGGGGAAGTCATCCTTTCTCAATATAATTACCGGCAATCTAATTCCTGATGAGGGAAAGGTGAGTTGGTGCAAACGCATCACGACGGGCTACCTCGACCAAAGCAGCACCCTAATCAAAGGGAAAACAATCCGTGACGTGCTGCGTGAAGCATTTAGTGATATGTACCTGAAAGAACAGGAAATGCTGGAAATGTACGATCGAATGTCAAATTGCAGTGAGGAGGAAATGACGGCACTGCTCGAGGATGTTGGAGAAATACAGGAAATGCTCGAACGCAGCGGCTTTTATATACTCGATACCCGGATAGAAGAGTACGCCAACGGTCTGGGCCTTCGCGATATTGGTCTGGACAAAGATGTGGGAGACCTCAGCGGAGGTCAGCGCACCAAAGTATTGTTAACCAAGCTTTTATTAGAGAATCCTATGATTTTGATTTTAGATGAACCCACCAATTTCCTGGATGAGAATCATATTGCATGGCTGACTAACCTTCTGCAAAATTATGAAAACGCCTTTATTTTAGTCTCCCATGATATTCCTTTTCTCAATTCAGTGGTCAATGTGGTGTATCATTTTGATAATGCAACGGTGACTCGCTATAAAGGTAATTATGATAACTTTATGGTTATGAGTGAGCTGAAAAAACGCCAGCTTGAACAGGCCTATGATAAGCAGCAAAAAGAGATTTCACACCTTGAGGATTTTATTGCCCGCAACAAAGCGCGAGTTGCCACAACAAATATGGCCAAGAGCCGCCAAAAGAAGCTGGATAAGATGGATATCATTGAGCTGGGTAGGGAAAAGATAAAGCCGATTTTTTCGTTTTCTTCAGCCCGGACCACCGGGAAAATTGTTATTGAGGCAAAAAATCTTATACTAGGTTATGAGGAGCCGCTCACCGCTCCGCTTAATTTACGGCTTGAGAGAGGGCAAAAAATTGCCATTAAGGGTGTTAATGGCTTGGGGAAATCCACTTTGCTCAAAACATTACTGGGCATTCAGCCACCAATAGCGGGAACGGTTGAACTGGATAACTTTGTTGAAACCGGTTATTTTGAGCAGGAGAAAGCCGCGGGAAGCCACACGGCGCATGAGGAAATATGGCGGGAATTTCCTTCTATGACGAACGCACAGGTGCGTGGCGCTCTGGCTAAATGTGGCCTGACTGCCGAACACATAGGAAGTCAGATGAAAGTGCTCAGCGGCGGTGAAAATACAAAGGTAAGGTTATGCAAGCTCATGCTGCGAAATATGAATTTATTGGTTCTTGATGAGCCGACAAATCATCTTGACGTAAATGCCAAGGAAGCATTGAAAACTGCGTTGTCAGAGTTTCGCGGCACGTTGCTGTTAGTGAGTCATGAGCCTGAATTTTATCAGGATATCGTATCAGGTATCTGGAATCTAGAGGAATGGACAACAAAAATTGTGTGAAGACCATCAGAGAATACGGTTCTACTCCATCATAATATTCATACTGGCGACCAAACATAACGCATTATGTCATAATGATATAAGAATAGATATATGAAGTGATCAAAAACAAGGGTTGATGATAAATGATGGATAGAAATATTACTTGTATTAAGGGCGGAAAAGTTATCTTAGAGAATGAAGTTCTAGTGGGCAAGGTAGTAATTTTCAATGACAAGATAATTGATATTTTAGACGAGGGAATTTTTGCCAAGAAGATCCCAACGCGCGAAATGAAAATAATAGATGCTGACGGGAGATATGTTTCACCAGGATTTATAGATCTTCATATTCATGGGTCCGGCGGAAAAGATACCATGGATGGGGAACTATCTGATCTTAGAATAATAAGCGAAACGATCGCTAAAAGTGGTGTCACAGGATTTTTGCCTACTACCATGACTATGGAAAAAGCCAAGATATATAAGGCTCTCGATTCAGTCAAACTTGCCATGCATGCGAATTTTAAAGGGGCTAAAATACTTGGTGCCCATATGGAGGGCCCGTTTATAAGCCCAAAGTACAAAGGAGCTCAGGATAAAGATTATATACTTAAACCGGATTTTAACTTTATTAAAAACTATCTAGACAGCATTAAAATGATAACGATGGCTCCGGAAGAAGATTTTCAATTTGAGTTCATCAAGAGCGTTAAAAACAATTCTGATATAGTGCTTGCAATGGGACATACCAATGCCAATTACGAAACGGCCCTGGAGGCGGTGAGAGTTGGCATAAGTAATGCATCCCATATTTTCAATGCTATGCGGCCATTTCATCACAGAGATCCAGGAGTTGTAGGTGCAGTCATAAAAAGCAATATAAGGTTTGAATTAATTGCAGATACCCTGCACTTACATCCGGCTGTTTTTCAAATCTTGTTAAATGCTAAAGGAAAAGCCAAGATGATTTTGATTACGGACTCAATGCGGGCAGGTTTAATGGAAGCTGGGAATTGGGAACTGGGAGGACAGGAAGTAGTTGTAGCCAATAATTCAGCCAGACTTTCGGATGGAACTCTGGCAGGAAGCGTTCTGACCTTGAATAATGCCGTATTTAATATTTTAACTTATACGGATCTGGAAATTTACGAGGCGGTTGCTTTAGCCAGCTTAAACCCGGCTCGGCTTATTAATATAGACAAATCTAAGGGAAGCATAAAAATAGGCAAAGATGCAGATCTGATTATTTTTGATGAAGAATTAAAGGTGGAGTTGTCCATAGCAGGAGGGAAAGTAATTTATGAAAATGACCGTTCATGCCCCCAGGAACAAACCCTTACGGAAAAGGTGCGGAGTGAGGGGTGAGCGGCTTTGTCATCCTGAACGATAGTGAAGGATCTTTCCCCTATACTTTGCAAACACGCTGGGTAAGATTCACCCTGCGGGTACTTCCCCCTTCGGGGAGTCCTGATGTGAACTTCGTTCACGGGTAAGGTTGCTGATGTGCCACAAGTGGCACTATTAAGGTCGCTTCACTACGTTCAGAATGACATAAATGTTATTTTCTAATTACATGAAGCAGGAGAGATTGCAATGAGAATAATATTAGCAGTTAATAATGAAGAGATGAGTAAAAAAGCTGCCGCTATGGTAAGAAGTCAGATCATTTTAAAGCCGGACTGTGTATTAGGGCTAGCGACAGGTGATACCCCGATGGGTATGTACCAGGAACTTATAAAAATATATGAAAATAAAGAAGTTGATTTTTCAGAGGTTACTGTTTTTAATTTAGATGAATATTGTAACCTGAGTCGAAAAAATCCACATAGCTATTACTATTACATGCATCACAACTTCTTTAATTACATAAATGTAAACAAGAAAAACACACATATTCCTAATGGCACGGCCGAAGACATTGATGAGGAATGCAGGAACTACGAACGGCAAATTAAAAACAAGGGTGGTATTGATCTCCAGGTATTGGGAATAGGAGTAAACGGACATATAGGTTTTAATGAGCCGGATGTCAATTTCGAAGCCGAAACTCATCTGGTTAAACTGGATAAAATGACGATCGAAGCTAATGCTAGATTTTTTAATTCCAAGGATAAAGTCCCGACGTCGGCTATAAGTATGGGCATAAAAACCATCATGCAATCAAGGATGCTAGTATTGCTGGCAAATGGGGAAACCAAGGCGGAGGCAATATATAAAACTATAAAGGGTAAAATATGCCCGGAAGTACCGGCTTCAATAATACAGCTTCATCCTAATGCCACGATAATCATTGAAAAAAATGCTGCCAAACTGTTATAGTCAGGTATTGGAATACCTAGTACCCCGGTTAACCCTAATTATATATCTTCTCATCGGTAAAATCCCAATATGAATGCGTTGTCGTCAATCACAATACGGCCAGTATTGCTCAATCCTCCGCCTTGTCATATACGAATTTTACTCGATGAATAAAATACACAGTCAGGATTAACAGGGTACCAGAAAGGATATTTGAATTTTGAAATATATAATAGGTGTGGACGGTGGCGCAACTAAAACTGAGGCAGTTGCATACAGTTTAGCAGACCAGGAGCTGGGAGAAGGTTATGCGGGTTTTGGCAATCTTAGCTTAGATTTTGATCAAGCAGTAAAAAACATAATAGATGCCATCCAGAAATGCATAGATAACCTAAAGGAGGGCCAACCAGGAGAATGTTTGGGGATATACTTAGGCATAGCGGGAATTGAAGATAGTGACAATGTCGAGAAGGTAGAGACTTTGCTTAGAGAAAAGTTCCATAGTCAAGTACATGCCAGGCATGATTCGGAGCTTGCTCATGCGGCCATATTTAAAGGGAAAGACGGGATTATTACCATATCTGGAACGGGTTCAGTAAGTTATGGTTTATATAAAGGCAAGCAGGCTAAAACCGGTGGCTGGGGTCATATTTTGGGTGACGAGGGAAGCGGTTATAATATAGCCTTAGCGGCATTTAAAAGGATGACGATGGAGGAAGATTCGGGATCGGTTAGGAGTAAACTTACTCAGGCAATTATGCGTAAGCTCAATTTGAAACAGGTAAATGATATAAAAGAATTTATTTATTCAGCCAGTAAGGGAGAAATTGCAGCATTCGCACCTATTGTGGCGGAACTTGCCAAGGCTGCGGAGATAAATTCAGTTAACATACTTAAACAAGCAGGAAAAGACCTGGCTATGATGACAGAAAGACTCTATATAAAACTGGGGGTCAATGAATCCATTAATATAGGAGTTAGCGGGAGCATCCTCAATAAAGTTGACATAGTAAGAAAAGAATTCAAGAGCTGCTTGGAAAGAGATTTAGACTCAGTCAACATAATCGCAGACGATATTTCCGTAACCAAAGGAGCCTGCTATTTACATAGAAGAATAATTGGGCAGGATTAATAAATATGAAAACAGAGGATAAAGCATGTATCTAATACCATTACCACACCAGATTACAGTCCAGGATGGAGTGTTTTCCATAGTCCATAATACTGCCATTGTGTTAGACGCGGCGCAGGATGGTATTGACTTCGAAACTGCCAAGCTTCTGCAGCAGGAAATTGAAAAGGCTATAGCCATTAAGCTGCCCATTAAAAAAGGGCTGCGAAGTGAAAGAAATTTTGCTAAAAACTGCATTTGCTTTGAATATAACCAAATGGATAGTGAAAGTGAAGCCTATAAGCTGATGGTAACACCAGAAAAAATAACCATTGCCGCTGATTGCCACCGTGGTTTTCTGTATGGCGTGTCCACCCTGATTCAGCTATGCAAGACATCCCGCGGGGAAATTGCATGTTTGGACATTGCCGATGAACCATCCTATGCCAACCGGGGCTATTTGCTGGATGTAAGCCGGGGAAGAGTGCCAACGATGGACAGCTTGAAAGCAATGGTGGATAGGTTGTCATTGTATAAAATCAATCAACTTCAGTTGTACATGGAAAACTGTTTGCGCTTAGATGGCTTTGAAGAAATTTGGTCACAGACAGATCCTTTTTTACCGGAAGAAATTCTGGATTTGGACCGTTACTGTATTATGAGAGGGATTGAACTGGTGCCCTGTATTGCTACATTTGGACATTTGTATGATTTGCTTTGTTCAGTCAGCTTTGGTAAATACAGAGAGGTTGATGACGAGCAGGCAGGGATCTTTACCTGGCATAACCGCATGAGACACCATACCATCAATGTTGCTGACCCAGAAAGCTTCACGCTTATTACAGGTATTCTTGACCAATACATTTCCTTGTTCCATAGCAATAAAATAAACATTTGCTGCGATGAAACCTTTGATTTGGGCAAGGGAAAAAGTGCTGGCTTAGCTGAAAAAATGGCTTATGGAGAACTGTATCTTTCTTATGTCAATAAGTTAGTTGAATATCTGCAAAATAAGGGAAAAGAAGTGATGATTTGGGGCGATGTATTGCAGAATCATCGCGAGATGATCGGCAAATTGAATGCTGATGTTACCTGCCTCAACTGGTACTATGATTGTGGAGCCAAAGGAGAGATTTTTACAATTTTCGCCGACCATGGCTTAAAGCAGTATGCCTGTCCCAGCGTATCTGGTTACAGCCGCTTGGTGAACGCCTATGACATGAGTTTTACCAATATCAGGGAGATGGCGCAGTTAGGCAAGGAGTATCATGCCGAAGGATTTTTGAATACAGACTGGGGGGATTGTGGCAGTGTAAATATGCCTGCGCTTAATATCCCCGGCATGATTTACGGTGCAGCCCAAGGCTGGAACGTGGAGGATAATAGGGATTTTAACAACATAGATCAGGTTATTTCTTGGGTAGAATATGGGGATCAGAGTAATAATCTGGTGGGGCTTTTGCGGGAGCTTTCTCATCAAGATATAATTAATTTTGACGAGGTGGTATTTTTCAGGGATTATAAAGTGTTCAATCAGACCTACAATCAGTATGGAGTCTTTATGCATGAAAAAGCGAAAAACAAGATGATGAAGGTTTCCGAGAATCAGCTTAAGGCAGCAGTGGCCAGATGTGCGGAAATCATAAAATGTCTTAAACAAAATGACAGCACATCCCATGTTGACCTACGTCAGCAAATGTTGGAGTTTTATCTGGCTGCTCGTGGTGTAGCACTGATGCAGGAATTGACGCTAGTCATTAAGCAAAACGAATATGGTCAGGATGTACATCCGCTGGATAATCCTCATGAAATGGCTAGCAAGCTGGAAAGCTGGCTTATGGATTACTGTAAGGATTGGAGAGCGGTCAGTCGTGAGAGTGAATTGTTTCGCATCAAAGAATTTGTCTGGCAAATCTGTTTGATCCTTAGAAAATATAATGTAGAAACTTAAAATTAGGTTAGAACTCCCAAGGAGACGCGCGAACCAGTCCCGGTGAGGGGTGACCCATCATGGTCAAGAGCTAACCCACCGGCATAGGATGCGTTGTTAATTGATGCAAAGCTTAGGCAAAGTGTTCCATGATTTTTGCCCAAATTTGTTGTGTTTCAAAAAATTCACAATAATGTTTCTTAACATTTCTATTGTATTTATCCAATTCAGCTAAAACTTTCACGAAATCGGGCTGGCCGAAATAAACGCAGATTTTAGGCAAAGTCATAGTAAGTTGTTCCCGCATCTCTTGAATCTTTTCCTCATAATGATCCGGCTGGGTGATATAGAGCAGTAAGGGCTTATAACGAATCCAACCTATACAGGCCTTGTAAAAGCGAGTGATAATCTGTTCAGTATCAGCTTTGATGAACTTCAAGCGGATGGGTAAAACACCTTCTAACAAGTGATTATAGGTAGAAAATCCGTCGTGGAAGGTGTAGCATGGCACGCGCAAAACCTTGCGTTCGCTCAGGCAGGTACTTAAAAAAGTATCCTCTCCCCTAGCTCCCGGTGGATTGTAAAACGGAAAAATGCGGCGAGGATCGGTAAGATTAATACACAGATTTGCGCCGGAGATGAATTTGGCATGGTTGGTTTCCTGCACCTCCATGGCCTCATCGCTGGTCAATATCTTGGTATCGGCATAGGTAACTCCACCATTTATCATAACGGCTTTCAAGGTATCCCAGTTAACGATATCATTGCTGATAGCTTCAATAAAAGAACGGAAATCAGCTTCGGTCAAAGTATCATTAAATTCCATATAGGGAATAGGCGATATGTAGCCACAGTGATATCCGTGGGTGATGTCCGCTTGAGTGATATGTTCCAGATGATTTAACAGCACATACTGGCCACCCCAAATTGTAGTGCTGCGCGAATTAGTCACAGCCAGGGGGTATTCGTCGTCGTCCAGAAAGATCAGATAATCCATATGGTGCTTTATAGCGTAATATAGCACCGCGTTACGCTTGGCTGCATACCCTCGGCCAAAAATCATGTGTGCTTCATCAAAAGTGATGACGTTTTCGCGAATTAAATAGTCAATTTCTCCTTTGATGGCGTTGCCGGCAATAAATGTACTGCTATCGATTTTCTCGACCAGGTCTGGTTTTATATTGGTATAATCCGTCGTTTTGGTTTTATTATAATTAAGATCATATGCGACAAAAAGATTCAAACTGATTTTTAGGTTTTCCACCAAACCGGATTCCTGCCAGTTGTATATGTTGGTTCTCAGCACCCTTTGAAAAGTCTTTCTTCCCGTCGCAAAACCGATCCCGACTTTTATATTTTTTTCTTTCTGCATGTCATCACTTCCTTTCAATTGCAAAACCCAAAATATAGGAATATACCATTATAACAAATTAATCCTCTACGCCAAAACAACAGCCACGCTCCGCTTCCATCAACCAACAAGAGCTAAAGCGCATTTTTGATCGCTGCAGCGAGCCAACCGAGAAAACAGCATGTAAGATTTAGATGGACAAGAAGAACCCAAATGGGTAGTATTTAATAAATGAAAAACCATTCATTAAAAGGAGACGAACATGGCTCGTATAACTGAACCCATGAAAATAGAAAAAATAAAAAGGGCCGTGATGGAGATCATGTGTGAGTCTGGATTCGGGCAAATATCGATTGCCTTGATAAGTGAGAAATCGGGTGTTTCCAGTGGTTACCTGTATCGCTTTTACAGCGGGAAGGATGAACTGCTGCAGGATATTTTGGAATCAACTGTTGATGAAATTAAAGACAAGGTTATGTATGATATCAAGAGATACAATACGGTTTATGATTGTTTTCTTAATATCATCTCTAGAGTTTCTGAAATCGCCAATGCAGATCCAATATTGGGCAGATTTTTAGCTAAAACGGCCCAGGAGACGAATTTACCCTCATGGGCAGAGGAAACGAAAAACAAAGAGCTGATGAGTGTTATCGATGAAATTATAAGCATTGGCAGAGGGACGGGAGAAATTTCTTCTTATATAACTTATGCTGACATTGAATTGGTATTGCTTTCACTGCCTTTTAGATATATAGAATTGGAGTTGAGTAAGAATATGCGCAAAAACTTTACCAAGGAAGAAGTCCTGAAAATAACAAACATATGTGTGAAGGCGCTGGGCTAATTTTTTTGCCTATATTTGAATAAAAATTCATTCAATAATATAAACAGGGGGAAGGCAGATGAAAAAACACGATCGCTTTAATCGCGGCGATATTAATGGCGGTTGCAGTAACAGGCTGCTCGAAGGCCCAAAAAGGTTGGCACAGAGGAGCAGATATAAGGTTAGTATGAAAAGAAGTATTGTTAAAAGGGGTATTTTGAATGGGTTTTAATAAGATATATGCCAATGCTTTATTGCGACTGCGAAGGGTGAAAGAACTTATTAAGAAAAATCCCCAAAAAGCAGGTGTAATTATTTTCGCAGGAATAATTATATTATCATTCGTAGTTATTAAGTTCGGCTCTAAAGACAATTTGCCAGTATCCCAAGATGTATATGTGCAAGTACAGAATGTTAAGTCTGAAAGTATAGATAATTTATCAGAGTTATCCGGAACACTTGAACCTATAGAAGAGGCAACAGTTTCTTTTGAAGTTTCAGGTACAGTAAACTCTTTAAACGTACAGGAAGGCAGCGAGGTTAAGATAGGTGAGATTTTAGCCAATGTGGATAGCCAAAATTATGATTTACAGGCCCAGCAGGCCCAGGGAGCTGCAGAACAAGCTGGGTCGGCTCTAAGCCAAGTACAAAGTGCATATAACCAAGCTACAATAAGCTTCCAAAGGTCTGAAACCTTGTATAATGCGGGGGCTATATCGAAAAGTGATTATGAGAATGCCCAAAATAGCTTGAGTGCAGCAGCCGAACAAAAGCAGCAAGCGAGCGCAGCCTATAAACAAGCATATTCAGCTGAGCAGCAAGCCGAGCTGGCTGCTGCCAAGACTTCGCTTAAAGCAACCATAAATGGAGTTGTTATATCAAAGTATATATCTAAAGGGCAATTAGTATCTGCTGGAGCTCCTGCCTGCAAAATAGGAAATATAGACAAGCTTAAAGTCAGTTTACTAGTACCTGATTCTGAAATTTCATCATGGAAAAAAGGCGACAAAATCTCCGTGAATTTATATGACAAATTAGCTGAGGGAGAAGTGACCAATATCTTTCCCTCAACGAATGAGAAAACAGGTGGTATAACGGTAGAAGTCACATTAGATAACGCAGACCGTAAATGGTATTCAGGACAAGTAGTTACTTGCAGTCATAAGTCAGATCGCACAGCCGCTATTTATGTACCTAAAGAAGCTGTTATCAGCAATGGCGGCTCATCAGCCTATGTTTTCCTTTTGCATAATAATATAGCAGTAAAAACTGAAGTTACCATCGGCACAGTAAAAAATAATTTATTCGAAATCAAATCGGGAATACAAGAGAATGAGATGATAATTATTAAAGGCGCCGATAGACTATCAGATGGTGATAAAGTCAAAGTAATTGGAAGTGACAAGTAGTGATTGAACTTGCGGTTAGATATAAAAAAATAACAATATTAATTTTTGCAATAGCGGTAATAGGTGGAATTTATGGCTTTTTTACATTGCCAAAGCAGGAATCACCCGACATCACCAGTTATACTGCGGTGGTAATGACTGTATTGCCAGGTGGAACGCCTGAAACTGTGGAAAAATCCGTGACCAAAGAAATAGAAGCACATGTGAAAGAAATGCAGGGTATAAAGTCAATCACTTCTGATTCTCGTGATAGCGTTTCTATTGTTACGATAGAGTTGAATAAAAATCAAAACCCCAAAGAAAAATGGGATGAACTTAGGAAAAAAGTAGATGATGCAGCGGCAAATCTTCCTGATGATGCCCAAAAGCCCCAGGTAAATGACGATTTATCCAAAAACTTTATCCAAACCATAAACATTACGGCCAATTCATTACAGGATCTATATGATGCAAGGGCAACCATAGAAGACATGAAAAATGGATTTAAAACAATTGCAGGGGTAGCCGACGTTACAGTAATAGGCATGCCAGCAAAACAAGTAAGGGTAGATTTAGATACGCAGAAGTTATTTAATTATGGCGTGTCGTGGGGACAAGTGGCTGCAGCAATTAAATCAGACCAAGATAAAACACCACTTGGTAATCTGGATAGTGAAAACGATAGATATCAATTAGTGTTAAGCGAACAATATGACGTGGAGAATTTGAACAATATAATTGTTGCAACTACCCAAGCTGGGAACCCTATATATTTAAAGGATATAGGCAAGGCCTACATGACTACTGAAAAAGTAGACCACTATGTATACCATAATGGAAAACCAGCCATCAACATGACTCTTACTTCTGAAGTTGGCAATGATGTGCCTTCTACACAGAAAAAGGTTAATGCCAAGCTAGACAGTTTAGAAAAATCATTGCCATCAGGACTTCAAATTGAGAGTCTATATTCGACAGACGAACATTTAAGCGAAATGTTTTCCAGTTTGGCACGGGAAATGATTGTAGCTATCCTGGCAGTTATACTTGTATGTTCGTTAGGTTTAAGCCTTATTAATGCACTTATAATTGCGCTTGCTATACCTATATCAATGGCGATAAGCCTGCTGCTAGCCCCAGTGTTTGGCGTTACTTTTAATCAATTAACGATATATGGCTTAATTGTAGTGTTAGGAATCCTCGTAGACGACGCTGTAGTTGTAAATGACAATATTGACAGGCATGTACAACTAGGTCAGCCGATTAATTACGCGGCAATCAGAGGCTCAGAAGAAGTACGTACGTCTATTGTAACTGCAACCTTAGCGACCATTTGTACTTTTTTACCTACCGCTTTCATGCAGGGGATGTTAGGACAATTTGCGCGCCCCTTGCCAATTATTGTTTGTATATCAATGCTTGCTTCTATGGTCATGTCTCTGACAATTATACCTATTTTTCGTCTATGGCATGGCAAAAGGGCACAGTTGAAAGGAAAAGAAGACGATAATGACGACCAAGCACCCGGACTCCTAGGAAATCAAATCAGAAACCTTATAAATTGGTATGCCAACATATTTATGCCTAAAATATTACAGAAGCCTTTAAAGGCTGTTCTTATATCGGCATTAGTCACAGTGTTTGCCTATTCATTAGTGGCATTTATACCCATACAGCTTTTTCCAACGGCAGATAGAGGAGAATTTCTAATAAATATAACCAATCAGACTGGCAGCAGTATTGAAGATACGGACAAGGTTGTACAAGGGGTGTCAGAATGGGTTAGTTCACAGCCAAATGTAGAAAAAGTATCGTCTTTTGCAGGAGGGCCAGCACCGGCTATGTTTTCAACGGATGAGAATATTCAGGATAGTGAGCAATCTGGACAAATTTTTGTAAAAGTTGATAAAACCAAAACATCTGTTGCCGATTTGGCGGGAACGTGGCGTACAGAATTAGGGCAACTTTATCCCGAGGCGGAAATTGTGCCCAAACAATTACAAAGTGGTCTGCCCATAGGTAAGCCAGTAGTGATAAGAATTTATGGCAAAGATATAGACGAATTGCGAAGCCTTGCTCAAGATGTAAAAGAAGAATTAAAGAATATCGACGGAACGCGTAATATTAAGGACAATTATGGAATAGACAATTACAGTTATAAAATAGAAATAAACGAACCTTTAATGGCTAAATTGCAGGTTAACTATACTGACATTACCAGCAGTATTCGGTTAGTGAGTGATGGAATAACGGTAGATAAATTTGACGACCAGAATGACCTATCAGATATTGTAATGTACGCCAACAAATCAAATGGAAACACTATGACTGATTTTGAACGCATATATATTACCAATGCCATAGGACAGCAAATACCTTTGCTGCAGATTGCTAAAATAACTCCCGCTTTCTCAATTAATTCAATACCACATCGTAATCTAGAAAGGTATGTTGAAATATCCAGTGGCATTCAAGGGGGTACCACCGCTGCTGAAGTTATGAGTCAAATTAAAGCAGATATGGGGTCCATTAATTTACCAGATGGCTACACATGGGAGGCTGGAGGAGAAACCGTTGAATCTGCAGATGTTTTTGCAGATTTGATAAACATTTTGGTTGTTTCTTCAGTATTAATTTTGCTGCTCATAATTCTGCAGTTCTACTCATTCAGCGCACCTATAATAATTGCCAGCACGTTCGTTTTAGCTTTTGGAGGAAGTATACTGGGCTTATTTATTACAGGCCAACAACTTAGCTTTATGGCGGTTTTAGGCGTCATTACCTTGATCGGGATCGTTGCCCGAAATGGCATAGTGTTGCTTGAATTCATTGAAAATGAACGCAACAGAGGCGTTGAACTTAATCAAGCCGTAATTAATGCTGGAAAAGCTAGATTGCGTCCAGTTCTCTTAACGGCCATGACTGCAATTGCAGGTCTTATGCCAATGGCTATGGCTGGAGAAACACTTTTTAAACCTATGAGCATATCTATTATTTTTGGCTTGGCATATGCCACCATACTTACCTTAGTAGTGGTTCCATCTTTTTACGTTATCATAGCTAACTGGAAAATTAAACATGAGCCTTCAAAAAACGAGGAAGATGTCATGGAACCAATCCTCAAATAGTCTGCGATAGAGGGAGCAAGGAAGGAGCACAAAATCAAAGGGTTTATTACTTATGGCTTTTACGCCAGATGTTCATTTTTTCAGCGTCTTTAATTAATTCATCCCTTAGAGCAGGATGCGCAATATTAATCAAAGCCTCAGTCCTCTGCCATGAAGAACGGCCAGCCAAGTCAGCTATACCATATTCAGTTGCGATACAATGAGCCTGGGAGCGGGGTACCGTCACGATAGACCCTTGCGGTAACGTAGGAACAATGCGCGACTTAAGATTACCCTCCTTGTCCTTGTAACAAGAGTTACAACAGATAAAAGAAATCCCGCCCTCGGACATATAAGCCCCCGTGGCAAAGTCAAGTTGGCCGCCGGTTCCGCTAATATGGCGAGTTCCGGATGACTCTGAGGAAATCTGCCCATACAGGTCCACTTCCAAGCACGCATTTATGGATATGGTATTAGAATTTTGAGCAATTATCCAGGGGTTGTTGGTATATGATGCCGGGTAGGTAACTAATGAAGGATTATAATCAAGCCAATCGTATAAAAACTGACTCCCCGCCGCAAAAGCAAAGGTGGATTTACCCTTGTCCACGCCTTTCTTGCGGTTGGTCAATTTTCCCGCTTCATTAAGGTGGTAGAAGGCATCTACCAGCATCTCCGAATGGCAGCCTAAATCTTTAATATCGGACTCAACGAGCATAGTGCCTACGAAGTTGGGGAGACCGCCTATACCTAGCTGGATGCAGGCGCCATTCGGTATAACGGGAACGATGTGCTCGGCAATTTTCTTATCTATTTCGCTGGGAGAAGCGGCAGGAATAACCTCGACCTTGGAGTCAGCTTCTATGATGTAATTAACCTCGGAAATATGTATTACCTCATCTGCTCCACCCATAGCCCAGGGAAGTTTTTCGTTCACTTCAACTATGACCTTTTTAGCTGCTTCAAGAGTCGCACGACCACAAGCACAAGCGCAGTGGAGGTTAAAATAGCCGTCTTTGTTCATTTTGGTTACCCGAAACATAGCTACATCGACTTGGTCGCGAATACTTTTCTGGTAGTATAGACCCTGGTTTCTAAACATCAAAGGATTATAAAAAGCCCGCCCTCTATCATGCAGTTTGCGATCATAACCAGAAAAATGCCATGAATTCAGGGTAAATACTGCACCTTCTGGATCAGCCTCGATACAGGCCTGTGGACTTATACTCAAAACGTGGCGAATATTAATATCTTTTAACTCATCTTTCCGGGCCGCCAGTGCGTTATCAAGAGCGATTGGCTTGGAATGGCCGAAACCATAATCAATCCAATCGCCACTCTTGACTATTTTTACTGCTTCTTCTGAGCTAACGAGTTTTGATTGATATTCTTCTGTATAACGCATTTAGACACCTCCTTAAGGATAATGATTTTCGGCTCTATGTTAGTTTCATTTGAGTACCAGAACAAAAATAAGTGCGCCTTGCTAAGAGTTTAATTGTACTAATTATAATTATCAACAATTAATCGTAGATATGGCAACCGACCTTTGGCGCGAATTCAAATAAAAGTGTCTTTTCCAGGCAAACCTTATCTCGAAAGCCATTGTAAGCACAAATGCCAGTTCAAGCTAACAAAGAAGCTCATGATATATACCCCTGGCATTATTTCATGGGCTTCTGAAGTAGATTAGTATTAGGTTATTTAATAATTAATACGGCGCAAGGAGCCTGGTTGGCCACTGTATAGGCTACGCTCCCCATCAGCAAAGCCTGGATATTGGATACGCCTTTATGTCCAATAACGGCCAAGTCTTGGGGGTACTTATTGAGATAATCTACGATAACTTGCCCGGGATGTCCGCTCAATGTCAACATCTTAGCATTCACGCCATTGTCGATAGCAAATGATTGAGCTTTCTGTAAAAATGCATCATAAATCTTTGTAGCTTCGGCACTGTATAACCCAATCGTCTCCGTGGAGCCCACCAGGGGAATCGGAATCACTGAGACAATGGTGAGAATAGCCCCTTCTCCTTTGGCCATTTCCACCGCAGTTTTCAGGGCTTTGTCCGCTTGGGCTGACCCATCTGTCGCAATCATAATTTTCGTAAACATTCCGTTCCCCCTCTTCTTTACTTACACATTTATCAGCAAACTTATAACAAAAAATTACCCCATTTCCATGTCGGTGGAACTAATGGTGGCAGTATCTGCGATAACGCCTGGGTTCTTTTTGTCATGTAAGAATAAAGCTATTATAAATGCCACACCGCACAACACAGCACCTATAATGAAACAGTCGGAAATAGCCATAACCATTGATTGCTGGGCTACATACTTGTATAGCACAGACATACTAAGGATCGTGCCTCCTTGTGCCCCAAGGCCAGCGTTTAAACCTATCCCCTGCAAGGCAGAAATCATATTTAGGCCATCCGTCTTATCCATAACTACATTTTGGGCCAAATTAGCATAGTGAAGGGCATTACGCGATTGCATTAAATTTGTCATAAGAGCAATTCCAAACGTACTTGCCACACTCCGAACGACATTTCCCAAGGAAGAGGCGGTACCGGTTGATTCCTTCGGAATACTTACCATCCCCACATTAATGGCTGGTGACAACGCTAGCCCTATTCCTATTCCGCGGATCGATAACCAAAACATCATCGTGTTAAAAGATGTAGACCCGTTAAAGTCCTTCATGGCGTAAGATGAACCAGCCATAATTACTATGCCGATAAGAATCAGGTACCGAGCTCCATATTTATCGAACAGTTTACCGCTGATGGGCATAGTTATCGCTGTGACCAACGCAGGAGGCAGCAAAACTAATCCGGTTTGCATTGCGGTCTGCCCAAGTACGCTTTGCATTAAAAGAGGGAATAAATAAACTACCACTACCAAAGCCACTTGAACGATAGAAGAAATAATAGTGGACAAAGTAAAAAGCTTATTCTTAAATAATCGCATATCCAGAACCGGTTCTGGACACCGCAGTTCGTGAACTACCATCACCAACAGGTTAACAATTCCAACAAACAACATTGAGATAATTACAGGATCTCCCCAACCCATTTGATTGCCCTTGCTTAATGCATATATTAGACAAAACAAACCAACGCAGATGGTTGCAATACCTATCGTATCTAATGTCGAAGTTGCGTTTTTCTCCGTTTCCGGCAGCAACGTAATTCCCATAAATATGGCTAGCAAACCGATGGGTACATTTATATAAAAAAGCATTCGCCAGCTAGCTACCTCAATAAGATACCCTCCCAGAGATGGCCCAATAGCCATGGTTGCCATTCCGGCAATCCCCCAAACTCCGAGCACCATACCAATTTTGGATATGGGATTAATTCTGAAACAAATCGCCATGCCTAAAGGCATAATGATCCCCGCTCCTATCCCCTGCAGCACCCGGCTGAATATCAGCATATTCATATTAACTGATGAACCGCATAAGAATGAGCCCAAAGTAAACACGATTAGCGCAAAAACAAAGGTTTTTTTATATCCATATTTATCTCCAAAATACCCAGCCAGAGCTATTATGATTCCCTGAGTCAACATGTAAGCAGTGAGCACCCATTGAATGTCGTTGGCATTCGTACCAAAGACTGCCATCAGTTTAGATATCGCCACATTTACGATATTTCCGGTAAGACCTTGTAAAAAGGTTCCTATTATGATAACTGAGGTTGCAGCCCAATTAACTTTATCCTGTAATTCAACGCTATTCATTTTCAAATCCCCAATTATTTAGTCTTAATGGTAACTACGGCAGACATACCCGGCTTTAACTTATCATCTTGCTGAATAACGCTTATTTTCACAGGCAGGCGTTGGGCTACTTTCGTATAATTGCCCGATGCATTTTCTGTTGGTAAGATCGAAAAACTGGACTGAGTAGCTCCAGAGATCTCTTCAACTTGGCCACTGAAAACAATATCAGGATAGGCATCGACGACAATGTTGACCTTATCTCCAACATGTATTCGGGCCACATTTTTCTCTTCAATATTGGCTAAAACCCAGATTCGCTCAGGGCTTGCGATGGTAAACAAAGAGGTTCCAGAGCTAACGTTTTGTCCTTTTAAAGCCACAACTTTTACCACATTTCCGCTAATGGGCGATTTAATGGTTGTATGCGCCAAAGCCAGTTGGGCAATATCATAAGTCGCCTTGGCCTGCTTTTCCTGGGCTGCATAGGCAGCACTGCCGGTATTATTCAAGGTATCTAATTGGATTTGAGCAGTTGAGACGGAATCTTGAGCAGAATTTACATTGGCATTCGCAGCTTCCAATGCCTTCGCCGCCGTTTCATATTTCGTTGTACAGCTGTCCAAGGTTTCCTTGGAAACCGCTCCTTGTTGGTATAAAACCATGTTCTTATCCAATATGCGCTTGCTATCTTCCATGGCTAATTTGTTTATAGCGGCTTGAGCATTGGCGGCAGATAAGGCGCTTTCTGCCTTGGTAACGGACATCTGGGCAGACTTAATATCGTTTGGTAACTTGGTAACGGATATATTGCTAAGTTGCCAGGTTGCTTCCGCCTGGGAAGCACTAATAAGATATTGGGAATCATCCACCTTGGCCAGCAGCTGCCCTACTTGGACACTATCCCCTTCCTGAACATAGACATCTGTAAGCTTACCGGCAACCTCTGCACTGATACTGACCAAATCTGCAGACACTTTCGCATTATCAGTTGTGACTGTAGTTGTTAGCTGAATGTACCAACGGATACCTAGAATAGCCACTGCGGCTATGACCAATACTAAGATACCAATGCGTACTGTCTTGGATATCGGTTTTTTCTTGGGATTCTCGATAGGATTATTAGTTTCTGTTGGATTCATCACTGTTCCCCCTTAGTTATCCCTTTAATAATTGTTGAGACAAGCATCTCGAATACTGGGCTTTGTAACCCGGCAGATATATGAGTAGTTAAGTAATTTGCAAATCCTGCACCTGCACAGAGAATCATATTGGTCAAAACAACCAGGTCGGACACAATAAATGTTCCTTCAGTTTGGCCTCGTTGGAGGATAGCTGCAATAAGCTTTTTCTTCTGATCATATAGAACAGTCAAACGGTTTTCTGCAATAAAACCACTAAATGGAATGGTTGCCGTGACTCGCAGCGTCCATGGATTTAGGCGAATAAAGTCAAATTCAAGCTTTATATAGTTCCTCAGCGCCTGGACAGGATCCGTCTGCGACAAACATTGCTCTTCGATCAAGTAGCATTGCATCTCCAGAGACTTTGAAAAAACTTCAGACATTAATTCATCCTTGTTTTTAAAATACTGATAAATTGATGCTTTAGCAAAATCAGATTTTATGGCTATATCATCCATGGTAATTGACTCAAAGGTCTTCTCGTTAAGAAGTTGCTCGGTAGCCTCAATAATGCTTTCCCGTCTAGATTCCCTTTCTCGCTCATGTCTGGCTCTCAACTCATCATCTCCGATACTTTGGTTTATCAATATGACTGTTATTTGTAATTATGAATGCTGTTCATATTGCCGTCAAGGATTATTTTTCCATCAATACTTACCAGTTTTCTGCTTTCCTTTACTACGATCATATAACAAGTACCAAGACAAGCTTTTCCTGTTCGCTGAAAAGTTGATTGCTTTCTGCACGGTTCGATCCGATTTTGTATATCAATTTGTCACCACAACCGAAATTTTTAAAATACTGTTTAATAGCATCAAAAAAGATTATAAGCTCGGAGACCTAAATCACGCTTTTCAGCTACCATTTTTTCATTTTCGAGCAGGAATTCTTCAATTGCTTTAATATTTAAATCAGAATAAAATTGAATTTGAAAACCAACCACTCTTCGAGCTCCGAGATTGGCTTCTCCCGATGTTAATGAATTGTCAGGTGAAGGTAGGGCAATTGAAGTCGAACGGTTTTTGCAGCCCAAAAATCACCAAAAATAATAATTGGAGGATGAGATAATGACCAAAAATCTAAATTTTAAGAGGATAATAGCCTGGTGCTTGGCACTCTTTCTGGTGACCGGGTCGGTGATTTGTATACCGAGACCAGCCCAATCGTTAACATCAATTCCTACAACAAATTTGTCTAGCAATGCCAATCTTAGTGATCTGTGGCTATCGTCCGGGGCGCTGTCACCAACTTTTGCATTGGGAACGACCTCCTATACCTCGACTTCCAGTGGTTCCACTGCCCAGGTAAGGCCCTATGCGGCGGAGAGCAATGCCACGATTACCGTTAACGGGAAGCCGGTTGCCAACGGGCAATGGTCTGACGTTGCTCCCTTGAACCCTGGTCCCAACATGATTACGGTTAAGGTTACTGCCCCGGACCTGGCAACCACCAAGACTTATTCCATCATAGTTACCAAACCTGCTGCCAATGACACCAATTTACGAAGTCTCAAGATAAGTGTAGGTTCTCTAAGTCCAAGTTTCACTTCAAGTAATGTGAGTTATAAAGCAATAGAGGACAATAGCACGAGCAGTATTAAAATAGTGGCTCAAGCAGAAAATGACTTTGCTGTAATCACCATTAATCGGCATACCAGCACCAGCAGTACGTATGAGCAGGTTGTTCCCCTCAACGTTGGGTTGAATGCCTTCTCAATTGCAGTAACATCGCAGGATAGAACTACGACAAAATCATACAATATCACGGTAACCAGGAAGAACACCTCTACAGCTGCCAGCTTCGGCATTACGGTTCCATCATCTACGACTACGAAGAATACACTTAATTTCACGGTTAAGGCCCTGGATGCCAACAAGAATATCGTCTCCGGCTATACCGGCATAATGCACTTCACCAGCAGTGACGTCTCTGCAGACTTGCCCAGCGACTGTACTTTATATAATGGGGTTGGCTATTTTAGCGCGATCTTAGGTACGGTTGGCAGACAGACGTTGACAGCAACTGATACAATTTTTACTGCGATCACAGGTACATCGCCATCTATCAAGGTGGTTCCGAACCAACAACAGTCATCCAGCGATTATTTTCTTAGCGGGCTGGAACTGAACACGGGAAATATTATACCGACATTCGATAAAGGGATTACTGATTACACGAATATAGTTGACAATTCAGTAACATTTGTTCAGATCTGTCCCAACGCCGAGGAGCCTAACGCCCAGATATCTATAAATGGAGAGGCAGTAACCAGCGGCCAATTTTCAACCCGCCTGCCCTTAAACGTGGGAGATAATAGGTTTAAAATCCAGGTCATCGCCCAAAATGGCGTTGCTACCAGGACCTACATAGTCACCGTGACCAGGACTGGAGATATGCAGCAACTTTCCAACAATGCCAACCTCAGCTCACTCAGACTAAGTACAGGCGAAATTTCGCCTTCTTTTGCTCCGGCCACAGCTGACTACACTCAAAGTCTGGACAATACTATAGGCACAGTAAAGCTGACTGCAACTGCTGAGGATAGCCAGGCTTCTGTTACCATCAACGGCATAGCCGTTGCCAGCGGAGCTACATCCCAAGTTATTTCCTTGGCTGGAGGAGAAAATAAAATTATTGTCCAGGTGACAGCTCATGACAGTAAGACTATCAAAACGTATACTATTAATGTGACCAGATCTTCTTCCGAAAATTCACAGGGAGTTCCAACTGCCCCCTCAGGTTTAAACGCGATGCTCTCTGGGACCAAAATTGATCTCTCCTGGATGGACAATTCCAATAGCGAGGATGGTTTCATAGTCGAGCGCAAGCCCGCCGGTGGCACCTACTCCCAAGTGAGCACTGTAGGTGCCAATGTTACCAGTGCAACTGATTCTGGACTTTCCCCGCAGGTCTCATACTATTACCGTGTTCGTGCCTTCAATTCTTCCGGTAACTCCAGCGACTCTAACGAGGCACTGCCTACAACGGCAACCACTCAAACTGTAATGCGCTTTGACATCGGAAAAAGCGATTATTATGTAAACGACCAAACACAAACCATGGATGCACCCCCTATTATCATCGAAGGAAGAACACTGCTGCCCATAAGGTACGTTGCAATCCCTCTAGGAGTCAGCGTTGATTGGAATGAATACCAGCAGAAGGTCACAGTCTCGCTGAAGGACAAAACGATTGAACTGTGGATAGGGCAGGGTACGGCCAAAGTGAACGGTGTCTCTACGCCCATCGATCCCGATAACCCGAACGTGGTACCTATTGTTGTACCGCCCGGACGCACCATGCTTCCTTTACGTTTCATAGCCCAGAACCTTGGTTACCAGGTAGACTGGAATGATTCCACTCAGGAGGTGAAGGTTACCTATTCCCAACCTTAATATTACTTGTTCCTTTGGCCAGAGGAGATATTACCCATCTGTAACTTGGTCGAGTATTTATCTTCAGAGCTTGGATATTAGCATTTATATTTTTTTAATTACCACCTACCTTAGTGGTCAAGGGATTACAATACTTAACCTTACATGGACATTGCCGAATTACCAAGAGGTTTCAGACTTAGGGCTGGAACCTCTTTTTCATATATTTTATAAAAGATAGGGCAGGAGTAGCCCTAGAGTAACCGTAGGCCACACTTCAAATTTCATACCCATGATTTACAAAGAAACGTACTATTGCCCGCACATGAATGTAAAATTCCAGGGTAATGCCGATATGTATTAAAAGGGGAATTATTAGGGAGGGGAGGTTTCACAGGCTACTGAAACCGTTATAATGCCCTGCTCATGAAGGAAGATAAACGATTAAAGGCCTACCAAATAAAGCACATTATTTAATGATTCGGCTATTTAATCGTCATATGAGGGTCCAAATTCTGGGTTAAATATAGCTTATAAGAAACGTGAAAGATAGATTCTCTCGGGTAGATACGGATCCTTAAATGATCTGCTTTAATCAGTTCTTTAGTGTTTTCGTGAGTAGCATTGATTACGTTCAACAAGGATAGAGGATGTAGTTGTTTTGCCGATAATTGGCGGGCAACCCGGCATATTTGTGAATTCGCCCCTTTGGAGATTTAGCTGGCGAAAAAATATTTGATTAAGGAAGGAATAAGGCGATGATTAGAACCGATTTAAGAAAAATAATTGTGATAATGACATTTTTGAGTATGATTTTTTCTGCCTCACTGGCCCTGGCTGCGGGTACATCTGAGCCGCTGGACGTGAACTCTATAACAATAATTAACAATGCTGGGATTCCCGACAAGGTGACGGTAATGGTAGAGGCGGGCGGTGTCGCTAGCGGCGATACCTTAAAGGTATATGCAGATCCAGATTTAATCCGGCTTTTGGGGAAGGCCACGGTTGCCAAAACTGCTACGACGGCAACAGTAAGCATCAAACAACTCGGCTCGACCGCAGGAAGCGTTTATGTAACCAGAACCGGAAAGGGTTGTCTGGAAAGTGATACAACCCAAACGGAATACCTAGCCGAAACACAGTCTGAGCAGCCTTCAGGCGTCAATGTAGTGATTAGCAACAATACCAATTTGCCAGACACGGTGACGTTGGGTGGTATCGCTGCCGGTGATACGGCAACCTTTAAGGTATATACAGATTCCAACCTTAAGGTGCTTTTGGGGCAGGCGAAGGTTAACAAAAATGATACGAGTGCAACGGTAAAGATTAAACAACTTGGCTCGATTGCAGGAAACGTATATGTAACCCAAACCCTAACCGTTAACGGTCTAGCCGAAGCTGAAAGTGATGCCACTGAAGTATTCTATGATGCCGAGACACAGTCTGCACCGCCGGATGTGAACCACATTCTGATCATAAACAATAGTACCAGTAATGATCTGATTATAGTATATGGATTGATGCCGGACGATTTGATCAGCATCTACACGGACAAAGCTCTAAATAATCTATTAATATCGGATTCGGTGCTTACAGGAGAGACTCAGGTAGTCTTAAACGCAACTCTAAATAACAGCGGTGGAAATTTATTTCTAACCCGTACCAGAGGGGGGCAAACAGTTACAAGTTCTTACCCTAACGTGAAGAAGGCCTATTCGGCCGCGCAGAATAATTAGCTCAGCTATTAAATAAAGAACAGGGATTCGGTTCCATAGCGAATCCCTGTTCTTTTTGCAGGCTAAACCGAGTGATAATGGCTCAGACCATGGCTGTTCCAAATAGTCACTAAAGAGACTTTATCCTAAAGTTATTAGTAACCATATGAAATTCTACATTGGATAGTAAATAATCTACTTAATGAGCACAACGTATCACCGATATTTTTATAAGAGTACGGGTTGTCTGCTGATATTAAGACCATTTGGGAATTATGTTATAATTTACGTATGGTTAACACAACCCCATAAACCGCCGTTCATGCCAATAGCATAAACGGCTTATAATAAGAAGCGGGTTTGTTATTCTGGGACATACCGGATACTGGTTTTAGGGGAGGAGAAGCAAATTAACAACAAATTCAAGGAATCATTACTTGATACAAACACATTTTCTGTAACATGGGAACTAGTTCCCGGCCGGGGAGCACATGAAAAACTTCAAGAAGATGCTATCATTTCAGCCAAACAGGCTGCCCAAGATGGTAGAATTCATGCCATTACCATTACAGATAATCCTGGTGGGAAGCCGGCATTG
Organism: Syntrophomonadaceae bacterium; assembly: GCA_963665865.2. GTDB lineage: Bacteria > Bacillota > Syntrophomonadia > Syntrophomonadales > Syntrophomonadaceae > PHAA01. The sequence continues at coordinate 3,638,288 of CAXXWF010000001.1, forward strand.
TCGGCTACTTATTTAGGGATGGAAATTTTAAAGCTGGGGATTGAACCCCTGGTTCACTTTAGCTGCAAAGACAAAAACCGTAACCAGATCGAATCTGAGCTTTACGCGATGGATCGAGCCGGCATTAGAAACCTTTTGGTAATGACCGGTGATTATCCAAATAGCGGGTTTAAAGGCCGTCCTAAACCTGTTTTTGATCTGGACTCGGTTCATGTTTTGGATCTGATAGCCAATATGAATAAAGGATTGGAAAGTCGTGAATCAAAAGGGATAGTTTATCAGCAGCCCAGCGATTTCTTGGCGGGTGGTGTTGTTTCACCCTTTAAAGCTACTGAGGCCGAACTTTTAGTGCAATATTATAAACTCAAGAAAAAGATTAATAATGGAGCCAATTTTATCGTAACTCAGTTAGGTTTTGACGCCCGTAAATTCCACGAAGTTCTGCAAATTATTAAACAATTCAATTTAAATTTACCTGTAATAGGCAATGTTTATATTTTGCCGTTTGGTACGGGAAAAATGATGAACGCCAATCAATTCCCAGGCTGTGTGGTTTCCGACAAACTATTGGCGGAACTTGATCAAGAAAGGACTGCTGAGGATAAAGGATTAAGTGCGCGATTACTGCGTGCTGCTAAAATGTATGCCTTTATCAAAGGCATGGGTTTTGATGGAGTACATTTAGGTGGCCATAATATTAAATATGAACAAGTTAAATATATCATTGATAAAGGGGAAGAACTTTGTGCTGCATGGATGAAGCTCATACCGGAATTTGATTATCCACAACCCAATGGATTTTATTTCTTCGAAAAAGATCCGAATACTGGTCTTAATACGAATATACCGGTAAATCGCACCAAACTGCCGCATGACTTTCCAGTGACAACTAACTATCGTTTGATGCGTTTCATCCACCATATATTTTTCACTCCTGATAAAAAACTATTTCCTTTAATGAGACGTATTTATAACGGAGTTGAAAACCCAAGAAAACATACATTTGAGCACATCCTTAAATTAATGGGAAACGGCTGCCAAGATTGTGGCGATTGCGCATTACTGGATATGGCTTATATTTGTCCCATGTCGCAATGCCCGAAGAATCAACGGAATGGTGCCTGTGGCGGGAGTAATAATGGATGGTGTGAAGTCTTCCCTAATGAAAAGAAATGTATCTGGGTTAAAGTCTACTCGATGCTTAAGGCTTATAACGAAGAAGGTGGGCTAGACACCTTATATGCACCTCCGGTTAACTGGGATTTATATCAAACATCTGCTTGGTATAATTACTACACAGGTCTGGATCACTCCGCCGTAACAAAGAAAAGCAAATAACAATTCCCACTAAATAACATTAATTATATTTTTTGCAACTATATCAATTATTTAATTATTAGTGTAAAATTAAAATAGTATCCAACTGATGTTTGTCTTTGGTGTATTCAAAAACCGTCTTCTCTCTTGAAACTATTTTTAAGAGCAGTTCGATTGCCTGCACATTTTACCAATATATTAGTAAAATTATCATTCTACAAGAATTTGCAGACTTGCGGCTTGACCTTTCAGAAGCTTTGGTGCCCAATGAGCTGCGGCAGCATTCAGCCCATGTAAAATAACACATGGCGAATCAAAAGGATTTCCGACAAAGTTAATAGTGGATGTAATTTTAATCGCTGCTTGATTCGCTATGGACAAGGGGCGGTTTATTTTTTATTCGCTATTTTGTCGCAGCCAATATCTCTACAGGAGGTCAGGCTTGAACAATCTGCTTAAATATATCAGCGAATGTCCGGGAGTACAGAAGGCAACCTTTCTTTAATTGCAGCTATTGCGACCGAAATACCAATGATTTAACGAAAATCGATACCGAAATCGGAAATTATGAGGAAAAAGGGGGCCAAATAGATGAAAAATGAAATTATGAATATCGCATTTTTAAGCACATATCCTCCGCGGGAGTGCGGATTGGCTACATTTACTGAGGACCTGATTAATGAAATTGATAAAATAGGGACAGTTCAGTCTAGTGTGATCGCGGTCACCAGTGGCGAAGTATATGATGATCCGCGGGTGGAATGCAAAATGAGCCAGGCCCAACGGGCAGATTACGTTCGTACTGCCCACTGGATTAATACCTATATGGACTTGCTGGTAATCGAGCATGAATACGGGATCTTCGGGGGGGAATGCGGGGAATATATCCTTGATCTGGCCAAGAACTTGAAGATACCTTTTATCGTAACAACCCACACCGTGCTGCAAAATCCCAATCCTAAGCAACGGTCAGTTCTTAAGAGGCTCGGTCGACTAAGTACCGGAGTAGTGACCATGGCAGAAAATTCGATCCCGATACTGGCCAAGGTATATGGCATAGAACCGGGTAAAGTTACGGTTATTCCTCATGGCGTGCCCTGTCTGCCGGTCAAACCGCGGGACCAACTAAAAATTGAACATGGCTTAATGGGCAAACAGGTGATAAGCAGTTTTGGTCTTCTTAGTCCAGCCAAGGGTCTTGAGTACGGGATTGAGGCGGTTGCGCAAGTAGTTCCGAGCTTTGATAACCTGGTTTATCTCATCCTAGGTAAAACGCATCCATCGGTCAAACAGACCATGGGCGAAAGCTATCGGAAGAACCTCATGAACTTGGCGGAAAGACTAGGAGTGCAAGATAATATCCGCTTTGTCGACAAGTACTTGACCAAAGCAGAAGTAATGACATATCTGAATTTATCCGACATCTATATGACCCCATATCTCTCGAAAGAGCAAGCAGTTAGTGGGACCCTGGCTTACGCCGTAGGCTGCGGGCGAGTCATCGTGTCGACTCCGTACCGCTATGCCCAGGAAATGCTGGGTGACGGACGGGGCATGCTGGCTGAATTTAGTGATGCTGACTCGCTGGCTTCGTGTATCCGTTTTGTCCTTGAAAACCCCCTTCGTAAAAAAGAGATGGAGACTAAGACCCTGATACTTGGCAAGACGATGGCCTGGTCCAATGTGGCTAAACGCTATACTCAACTCTTCACCAACGTTGCAAAAGATTTTCAGCAGAACGCTGTGTTGGTAGGATAAAGGAGTGAATTAATAATGAAATTTGACGATACTCATATCTTTCGAATGACTGATGATACGGGAATGTTCCAGCATGCACGATTTAGCATTCCCGATCTGGCTGAGGGATACACAACCGACGACAATGCCCGGGCACTGATAATGGCGGTGATGCTCCATGAGAAACTTCCGAAGACCACTTACCTTTCGCTAGTCTATCGTTACCTGGGATTTGTCCTGTATGCTCAAAATGAAAATGGCGGCTTCCGGAACTTTATGACCTACAATCGGCAGTTTACTGAAGAGGAGGGATCAGAGGATTGTTTCGGTCGTTGTATATGGGCCTTGGGATATGCAATGGCTTCCCCGGCTATGCCCGATGGTATTAAAAGAGCATGCACTGCTGCAGTCAAGCGAGCTCTGTCTCGTATCTCAACCATCACCAGTTTACGAGGGCAAGCCAATACCATTATTGGACTCGGTTTGATCGGTGGTGATGCAGCCAATCGCTTCATACCAGTTCTGGCCCAGTCACTCTTTAATCAATTTGAACAAACCGCCATGATAGAATGGCAGTGGTTTGAAGATAAGCTGACTTACGATAATGCGGTGTTGCCATGGGCTTTGTTTGTGGCTTACCGTCACCTGGGGCAGTCTAACTTGTTGCGTACAGCGCAAGCAAGTCTACGGTTTCTAGATCAAATTACGTTTCGCAACGGTTATTTCCAGGCCATAGGCTGTAAAGGGTGGATGGTGCAAGGGGCAGTACCGGCGCTGTATGACGAGCAGCCCATTGAAGCATGCGCAACTGCACTGGCCCACCTGGCTGCTTATGATGCAACTGGTGATGGAGCGATGCTGGAGCTGGCCCGACAAAGCTTTGCCTGGTATTTGGGTAAGAACTCTTGCGGCGAAAGTCTGATTGATCGTGAAACCGGGGGCTGCCGTGATGGCATTACGCCTGATGGAATTAACCAAAACCAGGGGGCTGAAAGTATCGTTGGTTATTGCACGGCTAATTTGTATCTGGAGAGGTATAAGGCAGTCGATGTTAGTCTTGGTTTAGAAAGGAAGGTGAGTTTTCGATGAAAATAATTATCCTCGCTGGGGGCGGAGGTACCCGCCTATTTCCCCTTTCGCGTACCAGTTATCCTAAACAGTTTCTAAAAATTAATGGCAACAAATCCCTGCTGGAGCTGACGATTGATCGCTTTGCAACGCTAGTCAAGCCATCCGATATGGTCATCGTTACGAATCAGGACTATGTTCACCTTGTGAAAACAGAGCTTGTGGCTGCTGAGGCAGAGGAAGCTTACATCTTGCTGGAACCGGTGGGGCGCAACACCGCGCCGGCTATTGCATTTGCAGTTAGATACTGTCTGGAACGATTGGGCTGTGCAGCGGATGAGGTTATATTTGTAACACCTGCCGATCACCTTATCAGGCCGGTGGATAAGTTTACTGAAAACGTAAGGCAGGCGGTTGCCTTGGCAGAGAATCACAAGATAGTAACTCTTGGTATACAGCCCGATAGTCCGGAAACTGGTTATGGCTATATCAAAGCTGGTGAGCCGTATGGCAGCGGGTTTAACGTCGACTCGTTCCGTGAGAAACCTAACCGGGCAACAGCCGAGGGCTATCTAGCGTCAGGCGGTTACTATTGGAACTCGGGGATGTTCGCTTTTACCATCGGTTGTTTTCTAGAAGAATTAAAAGCGTACCAGAGTGATCTTTATGCATTGACTGCTACAGGCCTGGAGGAGATGCGAGCGAATTTCACCAAGATGCCCAATATATCATTTGACTATGCCATAGCCGAGAAATCGAAGCAAGTGGTGATGCTGCCATTCCTAGCCGAGTGGAGTGATATCGGCTCATGGGATGCGGTTTATGATGTGCTGGAAAAAGATACAGATGGCAATGCCTTTCAGGGGGACTGCTTACAGATAGAGTGCGCGAATACACTGTTGTTAGGGAAAAGCCGCCTCATTGCCGGTATCGGACTGGAAGACATTCTGGTAGTGGAAACTGGCGATGTTATCGTCGTCGCTAAAAAGGGCGAATCGCAGAAAGTAAAAGACCTGGTTAACGAACTTAAGGCGAGCAGTCGCTTGGAAGCAGACGAACACATGACGGTTCGTCGTCCCTGGGGATTATACACTGTACTGAGCACCGGACCAGGGTTTAAGCTTAAGAAGATCGTTGTTAACCCCGGGCAGATACTTAGCCTGCAGATGCATTATCATCGCAGTGAGCATTGGATCGTTATTAGCGGGACAGCCGAGGTTACTATCGGTGCAAGCCGGCATAGTGTATATGCTGGCGAGAGCGCTTTCATCCCGCAGACAGCCAGACACCGTTTGGAGAATGTCGGCATTGTACCGCTGGTGATAATTGAGGTACAGAATGGCGATTATCTGGGCGAAGATGATATAGTGCGGTTTGAGGATATTTATGGTCGGCAGGAGGCGGGCCCTGCAGCAAATCTTGCAGTAGGGGGATAACAATTGTATAATCGTTAGAAGATAACAAGGAATGCTAAATAGCAGGGAATAGGCAACGATACAAAAGGGGAGTTTTTATTGATTAATAGAAGCATGTTTCGTCAGTATGACATTAGGGGACGGGCGGGAACGGAATTGGATGATTTGGCTGTACAGGCTATCGCTGATGCGTTTGCGGCGTATGTGATAGAGGCAGGACGGAAACAGGTAATTGTGGGCAGGGATAATCGGTTTTCCTCAGCGGGTTTTCGCAATATTGTGGTGGAGACCCTGCTGAAGAGTGGGCTGGGTGTGATCGACATTGGCGAATTGATTACGCCCATGTTTTATTTTGCAGCCCGTAATCTTAATGTGGATGCCGGGATGATGATCACTGCTTCACATAATCCGGGACATGATAATGGCTTTAAGCTCCTTTTAGGGACTTCGACCATCTATGGGGAGGAGATCCAGCGCCTCGCGCAGATGGCAGAGGATGGGGTAGGATCGACGGCGGACAAAGCTGGTAATCTGGAAGAGATAAATATCGTGGAGGACTATGTAGCTGATATTAAGAGTAGGATTAGCCTGGGGTCACGGAAACTAAAAGTGGTTGTGGATTGTGGAAATGGTACGGCCGGGTTTATCGCTCCCCGCTTGCTCAGGGAACTGGGCTGTGAAGTAGTGGAGTTATACTGCGAAAGTGATCCTAGTTTTCCGAACCATCATCCCGATCCGGTTAAGGTGGAGAACTGCCAGGATTTAATTAAAGTAGTGCAGGCTGCGACGGCTGATCTGGGCATTGGTTTTGATGGGGATGGAGATCGTCTGGGGGTGGTCGCACCAAATGGAGAGATTATCTGGGGAGATACCCTAATGATTCTCTACTGGCGGGAAATTTTGGCCAAGCATCCCGGTGCAGATTGCATTGTCGAGGTGAAATGCTCTCAGGCGTTGATTGATGAAATAGAACGATTGGGCGGAAAACCCATAATCTATAAGACAGGGCATTCACTAATTAAGGCCAAGATGAAGGAAATAGGGGCTATTTTTACTGGGGAGATGTCTGGGCATATGTTCTTTGCGGACGAGTATTATGGTTATGATGATGCCATCTACGCAGCGGCTCGCTTGCTGCGAATCTTATCCAATAGTGCTAAGGGGATTACGGAACTTCTTGCCGATGTACCTGTCTACCATGCTACGCCGGAGCTTAGGGTGAAGAGCAGTGACACTGAGAAGTTTGTGGTTGTGGAACAAGTGCTCCGTCATTTTCAAGCTCTTTACAACGTTATTGACATTGATGGTGCCCGAATTCTCTTCCCGGGAGGATGGGGACTGGTTAGGGCATCCAATACTGGTCCTGAGCTGATCGTTCGGTGTGAAGGCAAGACGGTGGAGGATCTGGAGAAGATTAAGACCGAATTGTTTGGGTTCCTGGAGGAATTGGGTTTAAGTAATATTGGCTAAAAAGGTGAGCCAGGGATAGGGCGAAGCCCATTTGGTTGGTAAATACCTGCCTTTAGAGCTCTAATATGAAAGGGATTTCGAAATTATCATCGAAACCCCTTTTTGCATGCAAGAAAGCTATATGAAGTTTATAAGTGATTACAGAGTCGGCTCCTTTAGGACGCCGGGATAAACTTAAGTTCTACACGCCGGTTCTGCTGCCGCCCTAAGGCTGTAGAATTATCACCTACGGGGTCATTTTCGCCAAAACCATCTACAACAAATTTAATTTTGCCACTGCTGCCGAGGGAGTTGAGGTATGCGGCCACCGCCTCAGCCCGTTGTTTGGATAGCGCTAAGCCATCTTGAGCCAAGCCCATATTGTCAGTATAGCCATTAATCTGAATTGTTCCTGTCAAATCTTTAATTGATTGATAGAATGCCTGCAGTTTTTCCATTTGGTCGGGGTTGATATATGCACTGCCTTCATCAAAATTAACAATTGCCGAAATTGGGACAGCAAGCTGAGTCAAAGCAGATTGGATGGGAGCAGGCGTTCCCTTCTCAAGTGGCTCGCTTACAGTAACGGTAGATGCTTGCTGGTGGATAGATTGCCTTTGGAGGTAAGTTGGTATTCCGCTTACCAAAAGTAAAACCAGGAAAAGTAAAACAATGACTGATTTTTTTGAAGTTTTGGGCTTGTCATCCAGCATTTCGTAAGTATCATCTTTTTTACTCATCAGGTCTATCCTCCCAATACGTATTTAGGTACTTTAACTATCTGCTTAATGCGCTGGTTGGCAAGTTCAAGCTCGAACCAGCGGGAAGCGATAGGCATTGAAAATACCACCGTAGCTGGCAGCCCTCCCGGGTAGCTTTTTACAACGTTGCCCTGGTCATCGTATATGGTACCGGCTCCGGCAACAATCTGAGTGTTTCTTATTACTTCCGCAAATATTTCAAGCACTTCCCGCAAGTCATGAACAATCATATAGTCCCAGATATTCAGATAAGTTGTGGTTGACAGAGCCTCCAATTCCAGCAGGGCGGTTTCATTGACATCGTCTCCGACCCCAATCAATATGCATTTGACCATATTATGGTTGTTGCCCATAATCTCCTGGGCCAGATTAATCGTATATTGTTTAAGCGCTGGTAAATCATCAATCCGGCCATCAGAGATGAAAACCAGCATCGTCATAGGGGATTTATCGAATCGTTCAACCAAATATTTGACCGCCGGCAGCAGCAGGGTCGTCTTACCAAACATCATTTCCTCAGGACCATCTATCAATAAAGTGGTATGGGCATCTACCTTAACATTACCATATAATTCAATTTCATCACCATTACCACCAGCCCAATATATTAAGGTAGTTTCTCCATCAATATCCAGATGCCGGGACAGGTAGGACATAAACTCCGGCCCTAAAAAATCCATGGTATTTGGGGTGGTGGAGACCAGACCCCGCTCCATCGCATCATCAACAGCTGGGCGGGTAAACAACTTTACTTTGCGCCCATCACGGGTTTCTTTTATCAACCAGCCTTTTTTTTCATACTCAGTGGCAATATTGACGGGAATATCTCCGGTTAGGCGTCTTCCGAAGGCTTTCCGCATAGATGCGCTGGCATCCAGTGCTACGCCCGTCTTCCATGCTTTTAATAAGTGGGGCTGGGACTTCATCATCAGGGTCAATTGAATTTGAAGAGTGTCGCCGTTTCTGCGTACAGAGACGTTATTAAATTCTTGGGCAGTTTCCAAAGCAGGGATTATAAATTCTAGCTGGGTAAATGATTTGATATTATCGACGTAATCATCATCTAGTGACATGTTATGCCTCCAAAAATATTTGCGAAACTTTCTATATATTTTAGCATTATTGGTCGTAAAATAGATAAATATCGTGATTAATTAGATATTTGGGTCATATTAGTTGAGACAAGGTGAATGAAAAATAAGGTTGGAAAACTGAGTGCTTAAAGATATAATAAGGCCAATCATTAAACGGTTAGTATTATCGAATAAGCTGAGATGAGTTTGCCGCTTTAACTTGACTTGCAGGATAGAATGGGAAGCCAGGGAGGTAATCCGATGAGGGATGAAAGCAAAACGAAAAAGCAGCTTATTGATGAGTTAAAAGTGCTGCGAAGGCAAAATATTGACCTGGAATTACTGGACGCTGAGCATACGCGGACGGCCCAAGAATCACTGCAGGAAAGCGAACGCAGAGTGCGGCGAATTGCGGAAGTTGTTTTTGAACTGCAGAAGGAGATAACTAAGCGGCAACAGGTAGAAGAGGAATTAGAAAAAGAGCGGCGCCGATTGTTTTCGGTTCTGGATGGCCTGCCTGCTCAGGTGTATCTTATTGCACCAGATTATTCATTCCGCTTTTCCAATCGGTTCTTCCAAGAGCGTTTTGGGAACCCGCAAGCAAGTCCTTGTTATACAATATTTCACGGTCGCACCGAGCCCTGCCTGGAATGTGAGACATTTATCGCGGGTGATCCCATTTGTTTCACCCAGGGGGAATGGAGCTACCCGGACGGTTATAATTATGAAGTATATGATTATCCTTTTATCGATGTCGATGGCTCTGAGATGCTGTTAAGCTTTGGTTTTGACATCACCGAGCGCAAAAAGATAGAAGAGGAGCTGCGGCTATCGGAAGAACGCTTCTCCAAAGCCTTTAATGTAAGTCCTATGGCGATGATGATCAGTACTTTGGAGACAGAAGAATTTATTGACGTCAATGATAGCTTCTGCCGTCTATCCAAATATGAGCGCAATGATATACTGGGGCGAACAGCCATAGATTTAGGATTTTGGGTCAATCACCAGGATCGCTATCGAATCAAACGGATGATAATCAGGAAGGAACCTGTGCGTGAACTGGAGATATACTTCAACCGAAGAACTGGCGAACAGGGTTTAGCGTTGTTTACAGCCGAAAGACTTGATATTAACGGAGAGACCTGTATTCTGGGTATTTTTACCGATATAACCGAGAGCAAGGCCATGGAAATTGAAATGATCCGCTTGGATCGCCTGGGCCTGGTAGGGGAAATGGCGGCCTCAATTGGACATGAAATCAGAAACCCGATGACGACGGTGCGAGGGTTTTTGCAAATTCTGAAGGAGAATCCCCAATATGGTCAAGAACAAGAATATTTTGATCTAATGATTGAAGAGTTGGACCGTGCCAATGCTATAATAACTGAATTTCTTTCTCTGGCCAAGAATAAGATGGTGGAACTGCGACCCCTAAACCTCCAAACAATATTGACCAATATTCTGCCTCTGGTTCAAGCTAATGCGATAGCTCAGGATCAAAAGATTAAATTGGAGATGGAAGAAGTACCGGACCTGCTTCTGGATGAGAAAGAGATACGACAGTTGATTCTGAATTTAGTATATAATGCCTTGGAAGCGATGTCTTCTGATAGAAACGTTACAATACGAACCTATACCGAAAATGAAAATGTAGTGTTATCGGTTGAGGATCAAGGCAGTGGGATTGACCGTTATTTATTAGAGAAATTGGGGACTCCCTTTTTTACCACCAAGGATCATGGGACTGGGCTGGGGTTGGCTATTTGTTATGGAATAGCCTCGCGCCACCATGCCAAAATTGACATAGAAACCGATTCACGTGGCACCACTTTTTTTATTCGGTTTCCATTTAACCAACTCTCCCCAGGGTTTGCTGTTAATTCTTAACACACTGTTTGAGGTATCATTACCGAATTAGTTATTTTCAGCACCTGTGATATAATAATAGGGAATCAAGATCTAGGAGGATATATTACTATGGAAGAGAAAGATCAAAATATTGAACTGATGCGGCAAATGATAGAAAAAAAGAAGCAAAAAAGCGCTTCTCAGGGAAGTGTTAAGCGAGGTCCAGAAGACCGATTCGGCACCACCAGTCCTGGCAACAAGAAACAAAAGAAGGGGGGACTTCCCCCCAAGTAAAATAATTGTGCCAGAGCAAGCAAAAAAGGTACCCTTGCGGGCACCTTTTTTGACGATCTGAGGGGCCGGAAATAGTTTCCGGCCCTATTTTTATAATAATAACGAATGATGGAACGGCTTTATTTCCAGACTAGGCTAATACCGGCAGCGATCATTAATAAGCCCGTTATGCGAATAAAAAAGGTGAAGTATCTAAACCCCATCCGCCGATAGTACTTTATCCCCATAATACCCTGAGGTCGTAATAGTAACAGAAGTCCCATGCCTGCCAGCAAAACCGGTGAAATTAGTTCTAGATAGAGAGAGTTGCCGGTTACGGCTCGTATTAAAAAGGGGACGCCCATGAAAAGGAGCATCCAAACCAAAACGATTGGCATGAATTTAGGCGCGAAGCCGTTATAGGATGCGGCAAAGGAGTGCAGGTTTTGTTTGCAGGTGTCCGAACAGTACGGTAATTCCATGGTTTGGAGCTTACCGTTGTCCCATATACGTACCGCGGTTTTCTGGGAAGCACCTTGTTTTTTGCAATAATCACACCGACCCATTTTTTATTAACCTCGTTTTGCTATTTATATAAATAGTATTATAACAGATGGATGAATTATGTGCTGATAGGTTATTAAGGAGCAACTTATTTGACACCAGTATATGAAAATGGTAAAAAGAGCAGAAGGCTTATTAATGAAAGCAGACTATGCCAGGTATTATTTTAGTCGATACTGGGGTCTGCATAGATAGAAAGAATAATATAAAGGGAGAAATAAAACATGAACATAACCGATCCAACCTTACCCGCGAATTTTATTCAAACCCTTATAAATGAAGATCTAAAAGCCAATAAAAATGAAGGGCGAGTGCACACCCGGTTTCCCCCGGAACCCAATGGTTATCTACATATAGGACATGCCAAGGCAATCATAATAGACTTCGGTATGGCTCAAAGATTTAACGGCTTGTGCAATCTTCGCTTTGACGATACCAATCCTACCAAGGAAGAAACAGAGTATGTGGATTCCATTATGAATGATGTCCGCTGGCTTGGGTTTGATTGGGAAAACCGACTTTTCTTCGCATCTGATTATTTCGAAAGTCTCTATAATTTTGCGGAAGAACTGATTAGGAATGGTAAAGCCTATGTATGTGATCTAAACATAGATGAAATAAGGGAATACCGGGGTACATTGACCCAACCTGGTCAGGAAAGTCCTTATCGCCAACGCTCGGTTGAGGAAAATCTCGATTTATTCCAAAGAATGAGAGCGGGAGAATTTCCTGACGGCTCGCGGGTTCTGCGTGCCAAAATAGACATGGCCTCACCTAACCTTAATATGCGCGATCCGGTAATCTATAGAATTAGAAGGGCGCATCATCATAGAACTGGTGATAAATGGTGTATTTATCCAATGTATGATTTCCAACATCCCCTTTCAGATGCGATTGAGGGTATCACCCATTCTTTGTGCTCGCTTGAATATGAAGACCATCGACCGCTGTATGACTGGTTTGTACAAAATGTCAGTGCGCCGCATCAACCGCGGCAGATAGAGTTTGCCAGGCTTAATTTAACTTATACCATCATGAGCAAGCGTAAGTTGATTGAACTGGTTAAGAACGAATATGTATCGGGGTGGGATGATCCCAGAATGCCAACCATCTCTGGACTCCGCAGGCGGGGGTATACCGCGGGGGCTATTCGCGATTTTTGCGACCGCATTGGGGTGGCCAAACGGGATAGTGTTGTGGATATTGCATTATTGGAACACTGCATCAGGGAAGAATTAAATTTGACTGCACCGCGGGTTATGGCGGTGTTGCATCCGTTGAAGATAATTATTGATAATTATCCGGAGGGTCAGGTGGAGTGGTTGGAAGCGGAGAATAACCCCGAAAAACCGGAAACTGGATCACGTAAGATACCCTTTTCACGGGTGTTGTATATTGAACAGGAAGACTTTATGGAAGATCCGCCCAAGAAATTCTTCCGGCTGGCCCCTGATCGGGAAATACGGCTCAAGAACGCTTATATAATTAAATGTGAACGGGTGGTCAAAGATGAAGCGACCGGCGTAATTATTGAACTGCATTGCTCCTATGATCCGGAAAGTCATAGCGGAGGAGCTACCAGCGGGCGCAAAATAAAAGGCACATCTCATTGGGTCTCAGCAGCGCAGGCCATAAAAGCGGAGGTTCGATTATATGAGCATCTCTTTTTAAACGAAAATCCAGATAATGAAGAAGAGGGGCTTGATTATAAATCAAAATTGAATCCTAATTCGGTTGAAATTTTAAAGTCGTGTCTGGTTGAACCCAGTTTAGCCGGGGCAGAACCTGAAAGTCGTTACCAGTTCATGCGGCAAGGCTATTTTTATCTTGATCCGGTTGATACAGCTGAGAACAAGCTGGTCTTTAACCGGATAGTATCGTTGCGTGATAGCTGGGCAAAAATTCAAAAAGGAAGCTGAAAGAGTAAACCCCGGCCAATGGCCGGGGTCTGGTTTTTGTATGAGAGAAATACACCATCTATAGATCCATGGCGTTGACCGTTACACCCTCGATGTTGCGGAGATCGCTGGTTAGGTGTTGGACATCACTGGTATCAGCCTCCATTAATATGGCAATTAATCCATCGTGCTTATCAGGAGCTGGTATCCCAAAGCGTGCGGAGATTTTGGTTCCGTAGGTGGTCAATACTTTTTGTACATTGTCAGCATGATCATCCCGATCATCTACCCGGATCCCGATTATGTTTAATCTTTTCACGTAATTCACCCCCCTTTAGTATTCGCTTGTAGCTTATCCAGGTATTTACCCGTTTATTCACTTACTCTAAGTTAATACACTCTTCATGGGGCGGGAGTGTTATTTTTTTCCCTTGTTAGGATGAGAGAAGGACACTATAATAGTAGTAATTGATGGGCGAGGAGCGACGATGTTCCTAATAACCGTGGTTTCATGGTAATTAGGGCTTTTCCATTTTATAGACCACAAGGAGCTGAACCGGCCTATCTTAGATAATCAAACTACCAGATAACGAATCCCAAAAAGCTATAATAACAGAAATTTATAGATGAAACTATTTAAATGTCATATAATTAGTGGTAATAATTTTCACAAGGGATGCCCGGAGTATCCTACCGTTACATATTATTAAATCAAGGAGGTTGTCGGATGTTAAGAAGAAAGAGCAAGGTCGTAGTCTCAGTTCTATTACTCGTGTTTACACTCGGAATGCTGGGTGGATGTACCAGCAAAGCCAAAACTACAGGTGATTCAGCCGCGAATAAAATCAAGATTGCCAGCGTAACTCCTCTGTCCGGTTCACAGGCGGCTCTGGGAGAACAAATTAAACTGGGTGCCCAGATGGCGTTCGATGAGCAAAAGGCCGAGGTTGAAAAACTGGGCTTTACCTTGGAGTTTGCTCCCCAGGATGACCAGGCTGACCCTAAAGTTGGCGTAGCGGTTGCCCAAAAGTTATTAGCGGATACAGATGTCCTGGCCGTTGACGGGCATTTTAATTCCGGGGTGGCCATTCCTTCATCAGAAATTTATGCCAAAGACAACCTCTGTATGGTATCCCCTGCCAATACTGCGGTAGGAATAACTGATCGCAGACTCCCCAATGTAAATCGTATTTGTGCTCGCGATGATGTACAAGGACCTCTGGGAGCTGATTTTGCAGCGCAGGACCTTGGCGCCAAAACAATCTTTTTAATTCATGATAAGACCACCTATGGTCAATCTATTGCCGATGAAGTTAAGAAGCAGGCGACCGTAGATGGTATGCAGGTGGTTGGTTATGAAGGTATTACTCCTGGTGAGAGCGATTTCAGCGGGGTTCTCAATAAAGTAGCCGTCGTAAAACCAGATGTGGTATATTTTGGCGGAATCTATCCCGAAGGTTCATTACTGATTAAACAAATGAGTGATAAAGGCATTAAAGCAAAATTTATCGGTCCGGATGGGATGGATGATCCCGAAGAGGTTAAAATTGCTGGGGCCGCAGTTATTGGAACTTACTATACATCACCGGCTGCTGATATTAGCCGTACTCCTGCCGGTAAAGCCTGGGTTGACAGTTTCACTGCCAAATTCGGCAAAGCACCGAGCAACTGGTCTGCTTATGGATATGATGCTATGAATGTTATTATGGAAGGGCTTAAGAAAGCTATCGTGGCCAATGGCGGCAAGAAACCTTCCCGCCTCCAGGTATCCACTGCAGTTCGCGCGGTGAGTGGCTTGCAAGGACTTACTTCCGTCATCAGCTTTGATGATAAAGGTGACAATAAAGGTGCCAAGCTTTACGTAGCTCAGTTCAAAGAAGCTAAATATCCGCCAGCGGTGGTTAAAGAAGTTAACGCGTTTAAGTAAAAAATGACAAGCGAAGCGGGGGGAGCGGCTAGTATGTTCCTCTCGCTTCAACTTGTAATTGGGAGGTCCTCTGCTCAAGATGGAACAATTTTTACAATTATTACCCCAATGTTTATGGGATGGGCTTACTCTGGGAGTAGTTTATGCGATTGTGGCGCTTGGCTACACTATGGTTTATGGGGTCCTCGAGCTTATCAACTTTGCTCATAGTGAAATCTTTATGGTGGGAGCCTTTGCAGGGACGGAAGTCCTCTTATATCTTCAGTCTTACGGATACCTCACTGGAATACCAGCACCTGTAGCCCTAATTATCGCCTTGTTTGTGGCTATGCTGCTCAGCGGAGGATTAGGGGTCTTGATGGAACGGATTGCCTACCGACCCTTACGCAATGCTCCTCGTTTGGTCCCGCTGATTTCGGCGATTGGGGTTTCATTTTTTTTGCAGGATGCAGTTCGCCTAATTGAAGGATTATGGAAGAACGCCTTCTACCTGACGGCCCCCTCTATCTTTCCAGCTTCGATTGAGATTTCTACTAATTTGAAGCTGCCGGTTAAATCCCTGGTGGTTATGATTTCGGCGGTTATAATGATGGTAGGATTGCAGATTTTTGTAACCCGTACAAAATGGGGGAAAGCTATTCGTGCGGTGGCTCAAGATCGTGATACTTCGTCGCTAATGAGTATAAATGTCAATCGAGTTATTTCGCTTACATTCTTTATCGGTGCTGCTCTAGGCGGTGCCGCGGGAACACTTTTCGCTTGCCAGTATTCCTTGATTAATCCTTATGTGGGATTTATCCTGGGTATAAAAGCATTTACCGCAGCAGTACTCGGGGGAATTGGAAGCATTCCCGGGGCAATGGCAGGGGGAATTCTCCTGGGGGTTCTGGAGTCGGTTGGAGCAGCCGGTTTGGGAATTGCCACCAATGGGGCCATGGGAGCTGAATATAAGGATGTATTTGCTTTTGTGATTCTAATTGCCGTGCTGATTTTGAAACCCAGTGGTCTTTTCGGCGAAGAAACGGGGGACAAGGTTTAAATGGCTAAAATTAATTTATTAGACAAAATTAATCCAAAATACAAACTGGCCTTACAGTGGGTTTTTGTCATCGGGGTCAACGTTTTATTTTATCTCGACCCGCAGTCCGGTTTATGGTTTATACTCTTTCTGGCTTCTCTTTTTGTACTCTACCGTATGCCCGTCTCAACCCGGCTGAAATACCCGGCCACATTGGTTATCCTGGCTGGGGTAATGCCATTGGTGGGAATGCAGAATAGTTACTATTTTGACGTAATCACTCAGGTAGGAATTTATGCCGCGCTGGCTATAGGGCTCAATATTGTAGTCGGTTTTGCTGGCCTTTTGAATTTTGGCTATGTAGCCTTTTATGCATTTGGAGCTTACTTATATGCGATTTTTGCTACGGCTCAGGCGGCTAACTTTATTCCTGCGGCTGTAGCTCATTTTCCTTTGTCAGGTAATTGGTTCTGGGTTTTCCTGGTGTTGGGGGCGTTGCTGTCCGCTGGTTTGGGGGTCCTGCTGGGGTTCCCCGTCCTGCGACTGCGGGGCGATTACCTGGCTATCGTTACCCTGGGTTTTGCCGAGATAATTCGCATTGTTTTTAACAATTTAGATAAACCGATAAACATTACGAATGGCCCCAAAGGACTGTCTCCCATAGAACCGCCGGCTTTGTTCGGGATGGTGTTAAATCAGCCCATCCATTTTTATTTTATTGTATTAGTTATTCTTATCCTAACTATTATCATAGCCCAGCGCCTGGATTCCTCCCGTATCGGAAGATGCTGGGCAGCTATCCGGGAAGATGAATTGGCAGCCCGTAGTATGGGGGTTCCGGTAGTGAGGATGAAACTGCTGGCTTTTGCAATTGGGGCCTCTTTTGCGGGTACGATGGGAGTTGTTTTTGCCGCTAAGCAAACGTTTGTTGATCCGTCCAGCTTTGGATTTATGGAATCCATCGGTATTTTATCAATGGTTATCGTGGGGGGTATGGGCAATATTGCCGGGGTTATCATTGGTGCGGTGGGGGTGGTCATGCTGCAGTTAAATGTGCTCAAGGAACTTTCTCAATATTTGGGACAATTGGCTGCCCAGGGCATCATCCATATACCTTCCCAGGTAGACCCAGCCAAGTACGAGAAGCTTATTTATGGCTTAATCTTAATCCTGGCTTGTATCTACCGACCGCAGGGTTTGTTACCCGCCCATCGTTCCTTACCAAACTGGCTTAAGCGAAGTAAACAGGATAAGGTAATAAATGGGACACAGGAGGATAACACGGATGTTACTTGAGGCGAGAGAGATTAATAAATCCTTTGGAGGTCTAACCGCAGTCAATGATATAGATTTCTCTTTGGACGTTGGACAGATTGCTAGTATTATTGGACCAAATGGAGCCGGTAAGACTACTTTTTTCAATATTATCAGTGGTTATTATATTCCTGATCGAGGGAAGATTATTTTTGACGGTCGCGATGTAACCAAATTATCACCGGAAAAAGTTGCTGCTTGTGGAATTGCCCGCACCTTTCAAAATATTCGGCTATTTCCTGACCTGATGGTGGTTGAGAATGTATTAGTGGGAATGCATCTGCATTTATCCTCTAATATAGCCAAGATTGTTTTCAACTCCCGTGGGGTACGTAACGAGGAAGAGCAGGCTTATGAAGATGCGCGTAACCTTTTAGAGTATGCAGGGCTGGCGGGCAAAGAGACGGAACTAGCACGGAGCCTGTCATATGGGGATCAGAGGCGGCTGGAAGTTGCCCGGGCTCTGGCGGTAAGGCCAAAATTGCTGCTCCTGGATGAGCCTACCGCCGGTATGAACCCCAGGGAAACGGATGAAATGAAAGAATTTATTCTGCATTTACGCGATGAAAGAAAGGTTACCATCTTGTTAATTGAACATGACATGAAGGTGGTAATGGGCATATCTGACCATATAACAGTCCTAAACTATGGCATGAAGATCGCCGAGGGAAAGCCTCAGGAAATCAGGGATAATCCTGAAGTAATCAAGGCTTACCTGGGTCAGGAAGCTGTTTAAGGAGGCCAAAGAATGACTCCGGTTCTTAGTTTACAGGAGGTTGAAACATATTATAGCGAAATTAAGGCGCTGCAGGGGGTTTCATTGGAAGTACAGGAAGGGGAAATCGTTAGCCTGATTGGCAGCAACGGAGCAGGCAAGACAACTACTCTGAGAACGATTTCCGGGCTTCTGAAGCCCCGCAAGGGCAGAATTTTCTTCCGGGGCAAAAGCATTGAGGTTCTTCCTGCCCATGAAGTGGCGGGCATGGGAGTGGCGCATGTTCCTGAGGGCCGGAAGATTTTCCCTCGCTTGACTGTACAGGAGAATTTAGAAATGGGGGCCTTTCGTATTACGGACAAGGCTTGCATCAAGGCTAACATGGAGCGAGTTTTCGAGTTATTCCCGCGCATGGAGGAACGCCGTCGCCAAAAGGGAGGCACCTTAAGCGGGGGTGAACAACAGATGTTGGCGATGGGGCGTGCCCTGATGAGCGAACCTGATATTCTGCTGTTGGACGAACCATCCATGGGGTTGGCACCTTTGTTGGTAGATCATATATTTCAGGTGATAAAAACCCTTAATTCGTCGGGGATGACTATTCTATTAGTAGAGCAGAATGCCCTCAAAGCACTTAAAATAGCCAATCGCGGCTATGTCTTACAAACCGGCCGAGTAGTACTGACTGGTAAAGGCAGTGAACTGCTTGACAATACGCTGGTCAAGGAAGCTTATCTGGGCTAAACGGATGGATGCAAGCTGCCAAGTTATCAACTTAATAAATGAGAATTAAAACGATTCAACTTACCCTCTGCTATCAAACAGCAGAGGGTTTTTTGATTGTGATCACGGCTATTTTGACCCTAAACGATAAAAAGTGAAAAACCATGGAAAGACAAGTATAATTATAGAAAAGAGTAAGGTAATTAGGTTTAATGGAATCACAATTTACATACATATAAGGAGCTTTGCAATTATGCAGCTACATATTCTAGCCAGTGGAAGCACTGGTAATTCTGTTTTGATTGAATTAGGAGGGCGAAAATTACTAATTGATGCCGGCATCAGTGCCCGCCGTATCGAGCGCGGTCTGGCTGGAGTAGGAATCTCCGTGTCTGATTTGGATGGATTGCTGATAACCCATGAACATTCTGACCATATTAAAGGAATACAGACATTAGTGAAAAAACACCGCCTGCCGGTATATGCTCGTCCTGCTACATGGGAAGCTATCAGCGGGCAGGATAAGATTCCTCCCGAGTGCCGCCGGGAACTGGGTGAACGACTGGATATCGGCGCGGTAAAAATCGTGCCTTTTCCGATTTCTCATGATGCGGCGGACCCGGTCGGGTTTTGTTTCTATTATCAAAATATAAAATGGGTTATAGCGACTGATCTGGGGGTAATCACCCGTGGTGCAGCTGAGGCGCTGGCCTATGCTGACGTGGCAATTTTGGAAGCCAATCATGATCTTGAAATGTTGCAAACGGGGCCGTATCCAGCCTTTTTAAAACAACGTATTAGAAGTAAGCATGGTCATTTATCCAACCATGACGCGGGACAAATCCTGGCTCACATTCCCCGGCAACGAGTTATGCAGGTGTTCCTGGCTCATTTGAGCCAACAGAATAATCATCCTCACCTGGCGGAATGGACGGTTAGTCAGGTTCTGCAGAAAAGTGGCTGTGAGGTTGGCGAGGAAATAGTTCTCCATCGCACCTATCCTGATTACACGGTCAGTATGGTCAAATAAGGAGAAGCTATCTGGCAGGAGGTTACCATGACATTGTTCAATACTGGTTCTCAGTATATAACCTATTTATTTATATTTAATATCATCCTGGCATTAATATTGGTAGGTTTTGAACGGCGCAATCCTACGGCAACCCTGAGTTGGCTGCTCGTTATGCTTTTTCTGCCCGGATTTGGATTCGTATTATATTTGTTCCTGGGGCAGGATCTTCGCAAGAAGCGCCTGTTCTATATTAAAGAAGGTGAAGAGAGGGAGATTTATCCCCTTGTGCAACAGCAGGAAGAACATTTCCATAATAACCAGTTAATATTCAATGATACCCGCATTCAAGAATACCGAGAACTGATTCACCTGCATTTGAATAACCAGGCTTTATATACGCAGGATAACAGTATTCAGATATTTCAAGAAGGCAATGATTTGTTTCGGGAAATAATAGCGGCTATAGAGCGAGCGGAAAGATATATCCATATTGAGTACTATATTATTCGCAATGATAATCTGGGGCGATCGATATTGGATGCGCTGGTTCGTAAAGCCTTGGCAGGGATAGAAGTTAAACTTTTGTATGACGGGATGGGGTGCATGTACCTGCCTCGGAAGTTTTTCGAACCGCTGCTTAAGGCTGGGGGTAAAACAGCGATCTTTTTTCCGCCCCTTTTACCTTATATGAATTTAAG
The DNA here is from genome assembly GCA_963665865.2 of Syntrophomonadaceae bacterium. Taxonomy (GTDB): domain Bacteria; phylum Bacillota; class Syntrophomonadia; order Syntrophomonadales; family Syntrophomonadaceae; genus PHAA01. Next base: position 3,659,098 of record CAXXWF010000001.1, read on the forward strand.
AATAAACTATCGTAATCATCGCAAGATTTGTCTGATTGACGGGCTGGATGGATTTACCGGGGGGTTTAACATTGGGGACGAGTATTTGGGTATATCCAAAGAGTTTGGCTATTGGCGGGATACCCATATTCGCATAAAGGGCAGTGCTCTGGATGAACTGGAATTGAGATTCTTGTTGGACTGGCGGTATGCATCCCATGACAACTTTATGGCTGAAGCCAGGTATTTTCCAACCCGCATCCCCCAAGGTGATACCGGAGTTCAGATCGTATCCAGCGGTCCTGACTCCAAGTGGAGTGCTATTAAGAACGGATATCTGAAGATGATCAGCAGTGCCCGGCGCAATATTTATCTGCAAACCCCCTATTTTGTTCCTGACGACAGTATCCTGGAAGGATTAAGAATCGCGGCTTTATCGGGAATAGAGGTTTGCTTGATAATTCCCGGTAAACCGGATCATTATTTTGTTTACTGGGCATCGCTTTCCTACGTTGGGGAATTGCTGGAGGCGGGGGTACGCTGTTTTACATATAACCGGGGATTCATTCATAGTAAGTTAATTGTAATCGATGGGCTGGTGAGTACAGTAGGAACTGCCAATATAGACATAAGAAGCTTTGATCTTAATTTTGAGGTAAATGCTTTCATATATGACGAAAAGGTAAGTAAGGAATTTGAAGCCGCCTTTATTAAAGACCTGGAGGACTGCACCGAAATTACTATGGAAGACTACCTGAGCAGGTCGGTGGCTGTGAGGACAAAAGAAGCCTTTTGCCGGCTGTTATCACCTCTGTTATAAGAGCATATACACAAACGCACGGATGGGCCATAGTCGCCATATATAAAGAGGCACTTACCGCGGATTGAAACCGGTTAGCAATAAATTACTTAACTGACGAGCCGTTTCTTCAAAGGTCAGGTTGTTGGCCAGGACAAAGTCAGGATTCAAAACGGCCTGAATCGACGCCAGGATTACCGCCGAAACAATGCGGGGGTCAACCTCGCTTATGGGAGAGGATGCATCGCTGCTGTTGATAAAATCCAGGACGGATACGATCCGGTCCAATCGGAAGCGGTCAATCTTTTGCCAAAGGTGGGGATAGTAAACCCTTAAATCATTGAAGCTGTGAGGATTGGTCACAAACTGGCCATGCATAAACAGGTAGTTTAGCAAGCCAGATAAAATTCGGGCTGGTTCTTTTTCAGTTTGCAGAAGGTGGTCGGCTTCCAACGCCACCTCATCCATAAATGCATACAGAGTTGCTTCGATAATTGCTTCTTTGCCCGTAAAATATCTATAAACCGTTCTTTTACTGACTCCGGCTCGGGCTGCCAGTTCATCCATATTAATATTGTGCAATCCTCGCTCCCGGGATAGATCCCGGCAGGCGGTTATAATTTTATCTTTAATACCCATATAAACCTTCCCTATTAAGCTATTTTCTTCTTAAACTTGATGACACTGATGGTCAGGAAAACCAGAGAAAACACCAGTAAGACAGTTACCTGTCCCATAAGGTACTGGTAGCCAATGCCCTTCAGAATTATGCCCCGGATGATATCCAGGTAATAAGTCAATGGGATTATCGCACTTATATAATAGATGACACGCGGCATGGCATCACGAGGAAAGAGAAAACCCGACAGAAGTATGCTGGGTAACATCACCAGGAAGGACATTTGAAAAGCCTGCATCTGGTTCTTAGCAACATTGGAAATCATGAGCCCCAACCCCAGTGAGGCCGTAATGAAGAATAGGGTAAGCAGATATAACTGCAGGAGGCTTCCTCGGATGGGAACCCCGAAAACTAATACTCCCACCAATAAGGCTACCGTTATCTGCACATATCCCATGACTATATAAGGCACTATTTTACCGATCATTAGTTCATAAGATTTGATGGGCGTTACCATTAGTTGTTCCAGGGTGCCGCGTTCCCTTTCGCGTACTATCGCGACTGCAGTCAAAATCATCATGGTAAGGGTAACGATTATACCCAGAATAGCAGGAACCATATAGTAAGCCGTAATCCCATCCGGATTGTACCAAGGTCGAACTCGTATATCATAGGGAGCACCGCTGAGATGCAGCTTGTTAAAGATCACTTGCTGGGACTTGATCAGGCCGATGGAATTGGCGATAGCGATGGCCTGATTGGCGACCATATTGTCGCTGGCATCTACTATTACCTGCAGGGGAGCCGAGATACCACTTCTAACATTGTCAGCAAAATCGGGCGGAAAGATAATACCCACCTTGGCTTGACCGCTGTCAATCTTCTGGGTTACATCAGCATAGCTGCCCGCTGCATAGTTTATATTAAAATAGCCGGAAGCGGTGAAAGAACTAAGCATATCGCGGCTTTCTGCGGATAGCGACTGGTCAAAAACCACCGTCGAAATATGTTTTACCTCGGTTTGAATCGCATAACCGAACAATAATAACTGTACCAGCGGAATCATGAAAACCAGGGCGAGGGTCATACGATCTCTAGCCATCTGTAATACTTCTTTTTTCATCACTGCCAAGATTCTGCTCATGCTCCCAGTGCTCCTTTCTTTCCCCTTTTTGCCAGGGTTATAAAAACATCTTCCAGAGTCGGCATTATCGGCCGGGGCGGGACGCCGGTAAAATCCTGCAGGGCAGCCAGATCTGATGGCGAGCTGAGCAGGACATGGATGAAGGCTCCGTAAATACTACACTCACGGACATAAGGCAGAGTCTCTATGCTTTTCAGATGTTCCATGGGATGAGGCAATTCCAGTTCCACCATCTGGCCCTGGATAACACTCTTTTTCAAATTGTCCGGGGCATCCAAGGCTAAGAGCTTTCCCTCCGACATAAAGGCAATCCGGTCACAGCGCTCCGCCTCATCCATAAAATGGGTGGTAACGATAACCGTGGTACCCTGGTTGGAGAGATTTTGAATGATGTTAAAAAATTGCCGCCGACTGGTGGGACTGACTCCGCTGGTAGGCTCATCCAGAAACACCATGGCGGGGCGGGAAATAATCGCACAACATAAAGCCAAACGCTGCTGCCAGCCTACACTGAGGTTGGCTACGAGAGCGTTCGAGTGCTCAGCAATATCAGCCAGTTTGAGCATCTCGCCGATCCGCTCGGCACGATGCTTGGAGGGGATGCTGTAAATGCCGGCATAGAAAGAAAGGTTATCCTTAACGCTCAAATCTTCATATAGACTGAATTTCTGCGACATATAACCAATCTTGCTTTTTATTTTCTCCACATCTCGCAAAAGATCATAACCCAATACGGTGGCGCTGCCTGAACTGGGCTGCAGGATTCCGCACAACATACGAATAGCCGTGGATTTGCCTGCTCCATTGGCGCCCAGAAAACCGCAGACTTCCCCGGGATGAATATTCATGGTCAAACTATCTACGGCCGTAAAACTGCCGAAGACCCGGGTTAATCCCTGACTCTCTATCGCATATTCCATTATATGGCCTCCTTTTCAGCTAGGAGAACAAACACGTCTTCCATCGAGGGAGGGACTTCCTCAATGGATGTCAGGGGGATGTTCTTTTCGTGCAGGTAATTTTCCACCGCTGCTATTGCTCCGGGAATATCATCTACCACGACCTGGTACTTGTAACCAAAAAAAGAAACATCCAATACTTTAGGCAAGTTATTCAGCATATTAGGATCCCGGGATTCAGCTCTGACTTCGAGAATGCGGTGAGTAAAGGATTTTCTCAGCCCGGCGGGAGAATCGTTGGCTTTGATTCGACCCTGGTTAATGAAGGCCACCCGGTTGCACAGCTCGGCTTCGTCCATATAGGCGGTCGAAACCATGACGGTCATACCTGCCTGATTTAAATAGTACAAAATTTTCCAGAATTCCTTGCGCGATTCTGGATCCACTCCATAAGTCGGCTCATCTAAAATTAGAAGTTTAGGCCGGGTAATAAGGGCGCAGGTTAAGGCCAGTTTTTGTTTCATTCCTCCGGACAGATTATCAGCAAAGCGTTGTTTGAAATCACTCAGGTTTGTTAGAGATAGGATTTCATGGGCGCGTTCCTCGACCGTATATTTATCTAGTTTGTACATAGCGGCGAAGAATGAAATATTTTCCATGATGGTCAGATCTCCATATAAACTGAAGCGCTGGGGCATATAACCCAAATTTTCTTTGGCCTGTTCCATTTCCTGGGGTGGAAATCCCATCAGGCGAACTTCCCCCGCAGTCGGGGTGATTAATCCACATATCATACGCAAGAGGGTGGTTTTGCCTGCGCCATCCGGACCTACCAGGCCAAAGATATCGCCGGCTGTCACCTGCAGATCAACCCCGTCCACCGCGAGTACTTTGCCAAATGATTTGCTTAAACCGCTGGTAATAATCATTTCTTTAGCTCCGGTCAAAAACAACGTCAGCAGGCATACCCGGTTTTAATACTGAATTCTGATTATCATCCACAGTTATTTTAACGGCAAAAACTACATTGGTTCTTTCTTGCTTAGTCTGGATGGTCTTGGGGGTAAACTCTCCTTGGGAGGCTATATTGCTAACGGTTCCTATAAATTGAGTGGTATCTCCGCTTACCGTAAAATGAACTTTCTGACCGAGCTTCACCGTCGGAAGATCATCAGTAGGAATATAGACCTTTATCCACAGACGGTTTAAATCAGCGATAGTACCCAGAGATGTGCCCATAGCAACGAACTCACCTGGTTCATAATTTCTGCTCAGGACAGTTCCGTCAAGAGGACTATTGATTTTCAAATCATCCAACATGGATTCAGTCGCTTTCAAAACCGCTTTCGTACGCTGAACCTCGGTTGCAGCTCCACTTATCTGCGACGGCCGGGTGCCCGCCTGCAGTAAACTTAGTCCGGCTTGAGCAGCTTCGAGCAGGTTTTTCTTAAGGTCGGCATTTACCTGGGCTTGATCCACTTCTTGCTGAGAGATTGCCCCCGCCTGGAATAGCTGCTCTGCCCGCGCTAAATCCTGGTTGGCTTTATCCAAGGTGATTTGCGCCATATTTACGTTGGTAACTGCTGTTTCAATTTCTGGAGCACGCGCACCCGAAACCAAGTCATTTAGTTTGGCTTCCGCTTCTACAACTCCTAGAGCATCTCTTTCCTGCTGGGCGGCGATATCACTGCGGGTAAGCTCCGCCAAGGACTGATCCTTGTGAACGGTATCTCCCTCCTGGAAAGATAGGGTCTTTATTGTGCCCGCAGCTTTTACATTCAAATCCACCGTAGTGGCTTCAATGGTACCGGTAGCTAAAATACTAGAATTGGCAGTTGGGAAATATTTAAGATAAGCCCAATAAGAAACTCCCGCTAATAGGAGCAATAATAATACCAGCGGGGCCAATTTACTCTTTTCTTGCAAATTAATCACTCCCAATTCTAAGGTAAATCTGTTTTAGATCAATTAATCGGATAATACGCAGAAATTATTTATTAGGATCATTTTTCGGACGAAGTGATATACATAACAGGTAAACTGATGGCGTTGTTTCGGTATACATAGTGACATAATAGCACCTAATGAAAAATATGTCTATACAGCTTTTTCATACACTTTTTACTTATATTTATCATGAACGTGCCTAACTTGATAGGTAGAATTAGTTATATGATTCAACTTTCGCAGTAAACAGAGACTACCTCGGAAGAGGGGGGGCGGTTATATGTCATCCTGAGCGCTAGCGAAGGATCTTTCTCCTGCGCAAGGGAAGATTGTTCACTTCGTTCAGAATGAAAATTCTTCCGGGCATCTTATGTCAACTGTGAAATTTTAACTTGAATTGATGGTATTTAATGTGTAACCCTGTTTTTTTAGTACAATAGCATCATTAAAACTTGTATAATTAAAACAATTATATTATCTCGACAACCTGCAGATCAACCTCAGTAACGTGTGCGACGCGCGTGACTTTTGCCTGCTGGTGATGTATTATTACACGGAGCTTTTATATAATAGTAGAGGCTATTTGGGACACTTTTTTTACGGCGTGTCAATAGCATTACATAGCAGATCCACAGCACACAACTTAAGGAGGTCTACAATGGATCCTATTCAAAAAATCCGGGATGGTTTGAGAAATTTGCTGGTTAGTGCCTTGGAAAAATCTCGAGCAGAAGGGTTAATCACGTTTGACTGTCTGCCCGATTTTGTTATTGAGGTGCCGCGCGATGAGGGACATGGTGACTTTTCCAGTAATGTAGCCATGCTTATGGCCCGGTCAGCCCGGATGGCGCCCCGCAAGATTGCTGAGATAATAGTTAGGCAAATAGATAGAAAACTCATGCCGGAACTGCAGAAAGTTGAGATAGCCGGTGCCGGGTTTATTAATTTTTTTCTCGATCAGTCATGGCTTTATTACCTGCCCGCGTTGGTAATTGGCATGGGTGACCGTTACGGCAGCAGTCCCAAGCAGAACCTTAAGGTGCAAGTAGAGTTTGTCAGCGCCAATCCAACCGGCAATCTACATATGGGGAACGCCCGAGGGGGCGCTATAGGAGATACCCTCGCCAATGCATTGTCATTTGCCGGTTATGATGTTGAACGAGAATTTTATATAAATGATGCTGGTAACCAGATCGAAGTATTTGCCCAATCTCTGGAAGCCAGATATCTGCAACTGATGGGGGCTAAGATTGAATTTCCGGATAATGGCTATGCTGGTCAGGATGTGGTAGATACGGTTAAGAATATTATCCGTGACTACAAAGATGCACTGCTGGTTATGAGTTCTGAGGAGCGCCAAAAGTTTGTGGTTAATTATGCCCTCAAGGAAAAAATAGAGTATATTAAAACAACCCTGAGTAATTTTGGTATAAATTATGATGTGTGGTTTAGCGAGACATCTTTGCACGCATCAGGTCAGGTTAATGAGGTAATCGATTACCTTATGGAAAAAGGATTTATTTATGAGGAAGATGGGGCCTTGTGGTTTAGGTCAACCCTTTTTGGTGATGAAAAGGATGAGGTGGTAATACGGGCTAATGGGCTGCCTACCTATTTTGCCACTGATATAGCTTACCACCGGGACAAATTTAGACGTGGTTTCGATCGGGTAATAAACGTTTGGGGTGCGGATCATCATGGTCATGTAGCCCGAATGAAAGGGGCCGTTCAAGCCCTGGGTTATGATGAAGGTCGGTTGGATATACTCTTAATGCAGCTAGTAAGGCTTTATCGAGGAGGCATCGTGGTCCGCATGTCCAAACGCACTGGTACCACCGTCTCGCTGGATGAATTGATTGACGAGGTGGGCAAAGATGCGGCAAGATTCTTCTTTGTGATGCGCAGCCCAGACAGCCAGATGGATTTTGATCTGGATCTGGCCAAGGAAAAGGGTCAGGACAACCCGGTATATTATGTACAGTATGCCCATGCCCGCATCCAGAGCATTTTCCGCCAGGCCGCCGCCGCCGGGGTGGAAAGAAAAAGGGTGGAAGAGGTGGATTTTTCAGTTCTGGGGACCGAGGAAATGCAGCTCTTGAGAAAAATTGCGGACTTTCCTGAGGAAATTACCATTGTTGCCAGGACTATGGCCCCTCACAGAATTGCCCGTTATATTTTAGATTTGGCAGGGTTATTCCATAGTTTTTATAACCATCATCGAGTTTTGAATGAAAATCAATCTTTACAGGATGCACGTCTGCTCCTTATGGAAACGACCCGTATCACGATTAAAAATGCTTTGACTATCCTGGGTGTATCTGCACCCGATCAAATGTAGGAGGGATTATATGCAACACCGGAAAAAAAGCGAAGCTGATTGGGCCATGGAAATTCTTACCCAAAGACAAGAACCGGTTTTTTATGATGAATTAACCAGAGAAATTGCTAAGCGGATGGGCAAACAATTGGATGCGGTTACCCTGACTTCCATTTATACACGTATCAATCTCGACAACCGCCTGGTTTATCAGGGAGATGGTTTCTGGTATTTTGATGCCAGCAAGATATACCGAGAGGTCTAATAATGAAGATCAGGTGGCGCGGCCATGCTTCATTCATTATTGAAACGGGGAATAAAACAATAGTCATGGACCCCTTCAATGCAGACTATGGTTACCCCATGACGCCGGTCACCGCAGATATTGTAACCGTAAGCCATGATCACCGTGATCATAATGCGGTGGTGACCATTGATGGTCAGCCCCGCGTTATCTTGGGTTCTGGCACGGTCGAGATGGAAGGGATAAGCATAACCGGCATTGCGTCATACCATGACCGCAGTGCTGGTCGGGAACGGGGGCTTAACACCATTTTCAAGATTTTAGCGGAAGGCTTGGGACTGGTGCACTTGGGCGATTTGGGGCAGATTCTATCTGCCCAGCAGGTGAGGGAAATAGGAACTGTAGACGTTTTACTGGTGCCGGTGGGAGGAAGATATACCATTGATGCAGGAGAGGCGGTGGAGATTGTGCAGACATTGCAGCCTAAAATTGTAATCCCCATGCACTTTGCCACCCCCCATCTATCCTTTGCCTTGGCTCCGGTTGAAGGATTTCTATCACATTATGATACGGTCATAAAAAAACCGTATCTGGAAGTCAATGCGGACAACCTCGGGCTGGACCAGAGAATCATAATCCTTGAGTATCTTTAGGGGCGATAAAGGAATAAAACCAGGCAAAATAAACTGAGTAAAAGTTTATTTTTTGATTGCACTTAGGGTTGACCTCCTCAGTCCAGGCAGGGTAAAATTCAATAGGTTGGGATAATTAGTTGCGGGAAAGCGAGGTCAGGTTAAGTGACAAAGTATATATTTATTACCGGTGGCGTAGTTTCTTCGTTAGGAAAAGGAATTACGGCCGCCTCACTGGGCAGGCTCTTAAAAAGCAGGGGTCTAACAGTGGCATTGCAGAAATTTGATCCCTATATAAATGTTGATCCTGGCACGATGAGTCCCTACCAGCATGGCGAAGTATACGTCACCGATGATGGTGCTGAAACTGATTTAGATGTAGGCCATTATGAACGTTTTGTGGATGAAAACCTTACTCAGTATGCCAATTGTACTACGGGAAGAATATATCAGACGGTGCTTGATAAAGAACGGCGGGGTGATTACCTGGGACAGACCGTCCAGGTTATTCCGCACATCACCAATGAGATTAAAGAGCGGGTCATGCTGATTGAGCATAAGGCCCATCCGGATGTAGTAATCAGCGAAATTGGCGGTACCGTCGGCGACATAGAATCCCTGCCCTTTCTGGAAGCTATTCGCCAGTTAAAATATGAACTAGGTAAAGACCGGGTTATGTACATACATGTTACCTTAATCCCCTACATAAAAGCCGCCGGAGAATTGAAGACTAAACCCAGCCAGCACAGTGTCAAAGAATTGCGTAGTATTGGCATACAGCCCGACATACTGGTGTGCCGGACGGTAAAGGATCTATCTGAAGATATCAAGGCTAAACTAGCCCTGTTTTGTGATGTGGATAGGGAAGCGGTCATTCAATTAAAGGATGCCGATTCTATCTATGAAGTACCTTTAATGTTAGCCCAGGAAGGCTTTGACCGAGAGGTCGTCAAGCGATTGGGTCTAGACTGCGGGGAAGCCGATCTGGTCGAGTGGGCCGAGATGGTGAAACGGATCGGGCAAGTGGATAAAAAGGTTACTGTCGGCCTGGTAGGGAAATATGTTGAACTTCAGGATGCATATCTAAGTATAGTTGAATCCTTACGCCATGCCGGTTTTCAATATAATTGCGAAGTTGATATTAAGTGGATATTTGCGGAAGACATCGAAAAACTAGGCCCCGACCAAATATTGGCGGGAGTGGATGCAATTCTAGTGCCCGGCGGTTTTGGTGAGCGGGGAATTGAAGGCAAGATTGCCACCGCCGGCTACGCCCGCCAAAAGAGAATTCCATTTCTAGGGATATGCTTGGGGATGCAGTGCGCTGTTATTGAATTTGCCCGTAATGTATGCGGTTTATCGGGGGCCAACAGTTCTGAATTCGATACCGGGACCACCTATCCAGTAGTGCACCTTATGTCAGAGCAGGAGAACATTGCGAATAAAGGCGGTACCATGCGCCTGGGGGTTTATCCTTGTGTAATAGAGCCTGGCACCATGGTTCGTGAAGCCTATGGACAGGAGTTTATAAACGAAAGACACCGTCACCGCTATGAGATTAATAACATATACCGCGAGGACCTCGAAAAGAATGGTTTGAAAATATGCGGACTATCTCCGGACAGAAATTTGGTGGAGATCATTGAGTTGCCAGGGCATCCGTGGTTTGTGGGCTGCCAATTCCATCCTGAATATAAATCCCGGCCCAACCGACCACACCCGTTGTTCCTGGGATTAATAAAAGCGGCAATTAAATAGTATAAAAGCGAGCTGAAAGCTCGCTTTTTTGCAAGCATACCTCCTAATTATTATGGTAAGACTAACAAGGAGACCGATAATACGAGGAGAATAATCATGTTTACGACTAGAATTATCGATATAAAAGAGAAGAATCGCTATAATGATTTTGTGAGAATGCACCCCAAAGGACATTTCCTGCAAACATGGGAATGGGGAGAGGTAAAGCGGGGGATGGGGTGGCTGCCTTTGCCGCTGGTTCTGGAACAAGATGGGGAAATAATAGGGTCTTTACTTATTTTAAAAAGAAGATTGCCCCTACCGGGAATAAAACGATGCATATTTTATGCTCCACGCGGTCCGGTAGTGGACATAAAAAGCCTGGAGCACTGCCAGGCTCTTTTGGCTGGAGCCGAGCGTGCCGCCCGCGATCATGGGGCTATATTTTTAAAGATTGATCCGGATGTACCTACTGAAAATAGTGATTTCAAGGATATCTTGCACCAATGTGAATTCCAGCGCAACGATACCGGACTTGATTTTGAAGGAGTACAGCCTGCATTTGTCTTTCAATTGGACATTAACCCGTCAACCATTAAATTACTGGAAAATATGCATAGTAAAACTCGCTACAATATAAAGCTGGCCTCCAAAAAGGGCGTGACCATTAGACAAGCGGAGGGTAAGCAAGATTTACCCTCCTTTTATGCAATACTGCAGGAGACAGCCGCCCGAGACCATTTCTTGATCCGGGGTTATGAGTATTTTGAAATGATATGGGATCAAATGGTGGAGAATGGACTGGCGCAAATATTTCTGGCTGAATTTGAGGGACGGGTTGTATCGGCAACACTGGCTCTAATCCTGGGGAGAAAGGCTTGGTATCTATATGGGGCCTCCAGTAACGATTATCGCAATGTTATGCCCAATTATCTTATACAATGGGAAATGATCCGCTGGGCTAAGGAGCAGGGCTGTACGGTTTATGATTTTCGAGGGGTGTCCGGGGATTTAGACGAGAACAATCCACTTTATGGCCTGTATCGTTTCAAAAAGGGTTTTAATGGGGACCTTATCGAATTTATCGGCGATTGGGACAGGGTATACTCGCCTACCTTATATTTCGCATGGACCAGAGCTTTACCCTTCTATAAGAACGTAAGTCGCGGAATATTAAAAAAGAGGGGTTGACATTGTACTCCAGAGAGGACTGGCGAGATAATGGATAAATGGATTGAAATTAATATGGATGCGGTCAAGCACAACCTTCGGGAAGTAAAGTCCTTGCTGGGGGGAAAAACGAGATTAATTGCCGTAGTTAAAGCGAATGCCTATGGACATGGAGCCGAAGCAATTGCGCGGATTCTCTGTCAGAATGGTGTAGATTTTCTGGGAGTCAGCTTCTTTTATGAAGCGATGCAGTTAAGGAGTGCTGGGATAAAAGCAGATATCCTGATGTTCAGTCCGCTAGTTAGTGAAGCAGATGTTAAGGATTCGATCAGGAACTACCTGACTTTCACCATTGGATCGGATAATGATCGTGAACTCCTGGAAAGAGTATGCGCCCCAATAAACCTGCAAGTGAAGGTCCACCTGAAGATAGAGACCGGCTTGGGACGTTTTGGTTTGAATGAGGAAGACGCCGTTCGCGTCTGCCAACGATTGTTCCCTAATAAACAGGTGCTGGTGGAGGGTATCTATACCCACGCAGCTGACCCGACTTCACACGATTATACCATGCAGCAGTTTCAGAAATTCATGCAGGTAGTAAATCGATTAGAACGAGAAGGCTTTGTTATCCCGATTAAACATATGGCTAATAGCGCGGTGGTTTTACGTTCAACTGACATGTACCTTGATGCCGTTCGCATCGGGACACTCTTATCAGGGCAGCATCCGGTCGGTAATTTCCCCACGCGTTTACAGTTGCAGGATCCTTACCGCTTCAAGAGTCGCATTATTTCTCTCCAGACGCTGCCCCAAGGAAGCTTCCTTGCCTACTATCGCTCCTACAAATTAAAACGAACAGCTCAGATTGCAGTGATACCGGTGGGATTTAATGATGGACTAGCGGTGGAGGTAGCCAACCAGCCGCGGGGATTTTTAGATATGTTAAAAAAGCTGGCTAAAATGATACTTGGTTATTATAATGTAAGCCGCTTTAATCTATATGTAACTATAAAAGGAAAGGACTACCCTATTCGCGGAAAAGTATTTATGCAGATGGCGCTGGTGGAAATCCCCTTGGAGGACGAAGTAAACATAGGCGATGAGGTAGAGGTACCGGTGCGCAAAACCCTGGCTTCTCCCAATATAAACAGGTGGTATGTTCGGGATGGAGAGACGGGACAAAGGGCTTTTGATGAAGGTAAGCAAGCCTTGGAAGAGCCCGAGAATGGACAACAAAGTGGGGTAACATAGAAATAATAGAAAGAATAACCGGCAAACCAAAGAATTACATTTAATGTAGTGGTAATATTTGGTATAATGAGCTTGGGTTAAGGTAGGCTGATTTTATTTAGGCAGAAGCAGCTTTAATATATGATAGGATTGGGGGTATTAGGGATGAGCGGTAAGATGCTTATTGTGGACGATCAAAAAGGGGTTAGACGTCTCTTGGAGGAACTTTTCAAGAAAGAAGGCTGGAATGTCAGGATTGCCGGGGATGGCTTGGAGGCAATTGATAAAGTTGAAGAAATGGTTCCTGACCTCATATTGATGGATGTAAAAATGCCCAATATGAATGGCTTGGAAGCGACTCATGAAATTATGGGAAGGAATCCCGATATCCCCATAATAATGATGACCGCCTACGGAGAAATTGAGGTGGTCAAACAAGCATTGGATGCAGGGGTTAAAAGGTGCATCAGTAAACCTTTTGACATTATGGTGCTCCGAGATTTGGTTAATCAATTGATGATAGAAATGGCATCATAGAAATACAGTTGATCGCCAGTTTAGGATACTTACGCTGTTAATCCTGGTTATTTATATCATTATCGGTAAAATTAGCGTAGTATTACTTTGTCTTCAATTGTAATACCGCATGGCTTAATCCCCCGTTTTGTCCTGCAGAGATTTACCGCGACGAAAAATGCCCTGAATTAGGATTGAAAGTATATTAGAATATAAATAGCAATGTATTAACATAAAGATAATAATGAGGTGATTTCTTAATGGTCCTGGTTTCAGTTACGGAGTTGCTGCCGGGATGCGACGGTAGCCATAATTAGAGAAAAAATCAAAGTTTTTGGTAGTTCCGGCCAAGCTTAAAGGCTGCGAAAGAGATACCACATTATGCTCCTCTGTTTTTCCTGCGTTTCAAATAGTTTTTCCTGAAAGGAGTGTTTTTTTGCGAATTTTTATTGATTCTGCTAACATAGAAGAAATAAAAGAGATTAATGATATGGGATTTTTGGATGGTGTAACCACCAACCCAAGTTTGGTTGCCAAGGAAAAGAAGGATTATCCCACGGTGGTCAAACAAATCTGCAGTATTGTAAATGGACCAATAAGCGCGGAGGTCCTTGGCTTGGATCTTGCTTCCATGATCAGGGAAGCCCACGATCTGGCTGCTATTCACCCCAATGTAGTAATCAAAATACCCATGACAGAGGTTGGCCTGCAAGCCATTAATATTCTGGCAGGAGAGAATATCCGTACCAATGCCACCCTGATATTTTCCGCTGCCCAGGCCCTGTTGGCTGCTCGCGCCGGAGCAAGTTTTGTAAGTCCTTTTCTCGGCCGGGTTGATGACAATGGGAATAATGGGTTGATCTTGCTGGAGGAAATTGTTAGTATCTTTAACCAATTCGAGCTTTCTACCGAGGTTATAGCTGCAAGTATCAGGCATCCCATACATTTTATTGAATCTGCCCGGATTGGTTCCCATATTGCTACTGTTCCTTACACAATTATTAAACAGATGATTAAACATCCACTAACTGATGCAGGTATTGAAAAATTTATGAATGATTGGAAGCAGGCGTTCTAAGAACTGGGAGGGTTTTGTATGGAGAGAGAATTAGCTCTTGAGTTTGCAAGAGTGACCGAAGCGGCTGCGTTGGCAGCGGCCCGCTGGGTGGGCAGAGGCAAAAAGGATGCCGCGGATGATGCTGCCGTAACCGCGATGCGAGTGATGTTTGATACAGTATCCATCGATGGGGTGGTTGTCATCGGAGAGGGAGAGATGGATGAAGCCCCGATGCTGTATATTGGAGAGAGGGTGGGACTGGGAGTTCCGCCGCAAGTAGATATTGCCGTTGACCCCTTGGAAGGAACCAACATTGTTGCAAAAGGTCTTACCGGAGCTATTGCGGTACTAGCATCAGCTCCCCGGGGTAGTTTGCTGCATGCTCCTGATATGTATATGGATAAAATTGCGGTAGGGCCCCTGTGCAAGGGCAGGGTTTTCCTGGATGCACCTGTGAAGGAGAATATGCGTCAGGTAGCGAAAGCTTTGGACAAGTCGTTAAGCGAAGTAACCGCGGTTATATTGGATCGTGAGCGCCATCAGGGTATTATTGAAGAAGTTCGCAGCACTGGAGCGCGCATTAAACTAATTTCCGATGGTGATGTTTCTCCAGGGGTAGCTACTGCCTATCCGGATTCAGGGGTAGATATACTGCTGGGGATCGGTGGAGCACCGGAAGGGGTGATTACCGCGGCCGCGCTGAAGTGTCTGGAAGGTGACTTTCAAGCCCGATTGATTCCCGAAAATGACGATGAAATCCGCCGGTGTTTGGAGATGGGCATAAAGGATACTAAACAATTATTTTCAATTGATGAACTGGTTAAATCAGACGATGTAATATTTGTTGCTACTGGTATTACCGATTCATTTTTACTCAAGGGAGTAACATATTTACAGGGACACGCTATTACTCAAACAATAGTAATGAGAAGCAAATCAGGAACCATCAGATTTATTGAAGCCAATCATCGCCTCGATAAAAAACCTTTGTTTAGCGATCATCGCATCAAACTCCGGATGGAGTAGTAATACCTCCCATCCGGTGCAAATCTTTCCCCTGGTACTTTCCATCAAATTCACAACTATGTAAATATATAGAGAGGAGCAACAAATTGAATATATCCGAATTGGAAAATAAGACTATGCTGGAACTGTACCAGATTGCCAGGGATGTCAATTTGGGCGGCTATTCCAAACTGCGCAAAAAAGAATTAGTGTTCGAGATTACCAAAGCCCTGACTCATTCTAATGAACTGCTGCAAGCTTCAGGAGTCCTGGAGATCATGAATGATGGCTATGGATTCCTACGACCCTTTGCATATGTTCCAAGTCATGAGGATATTTACGTGTCGCCATCCCAGATCAGAAAATTTGATCTGCGTACGGGTGACCGGGTAGGTGGACAAGTAAGACCGCCCAAGGATAGTGAAAGATTTTTCGCACTTTTGAAAGTTGAAGATGTAAATGGCTTTCCACCGGAAGATGCGGTTAAACGAATTCATTTCGATGCGCTTACCCCTCTCTATCCTACTGAAAGACTGACTCTTGCCACTGAATCGCTAGAGCTTTCCACCCGCCTGATAGATTTAGTGGCTCCCATTGGCAAAGGGCAGCGGGGTCTTATCGTAGCACCACCTAAAGCCGGCAAAACCATGCTTTTGCAAAAAATGGCCCAGGGCATAACCAAAAACCACCCTGAGGTGGTCGTAATTATCCTGCTGGTGGACGAACGTCCCGAAGAGGTAACCGACATGCAGCGTTCCACCGAGGCTGAAGTAGTAGCCTCGACTTTTGATGAACCACCCGAGAACCATGTGAAAATTACGGAGATGGTACTTGAAAGAGCTAAACGTTTGGTTGAACATAAAAAAGATGTAGTCATATTAATGGACAGTATAACTCGTTTAGCCCGAGCACATAATCTAGTTGTTCCTCCTAGTGGCAGAACCTTATCCGGGGGGATTGATCCGGCATCTCTGATTAAACCCAAGCGATTCTTTGGAGCCGCCCGTAACATAGAGGAAGGCGGCAGTTTGACGATTATTGCCACAGCCTTGGTGGAAACTGGCTCTCGCATGGATGAAGTCATTTTCGAAGAGTTTAAGGGTACCGGCAATATGGAACTGGTGTTGGATCGTAAACTGTCCGAACGCAGAATTTTCCCGGCCATTGATCTGAAGAGATCAGGAACACGCAAGGAAGAACTCCTATTCAATGCCGAAGAAATGGAACTGATGTGGAATCTACGCAATGCTTTCAGCGAATATAACGCGGTAGAAACGATGCAAATGATGATAGATACCATGAAAAAAACCAAATCTAATGAGGACCTCCTGCGAGCGGCACCTATCATTTTTGGAAAAAAGGAATATTCACGAAATAACCGCTAAAAACTGCATAATCACCCGCTATTCTGTTAAAACTATGGATTAGAAAGCCCCGCATATTTTGCTGCGGAGCAGAATAGAGGTGAAAGAATTGAACAATAGATGGAAAGGCTCAGTTGCTTTGTGCTTTTTTATGCTGGCTTTGAGCACCCACCCATCTGTAGCTAGATTAGACGAAGGGAATTTTATTCCCTTTTCTCAAATGGTGAGTGGTATCGCGGACAGACAGACTAAGCTTCACCGTATAGAGAAGGGAGATACTCTATCCGCTATTGCCCGAGATAATGATGTAAGTCTCAACAAGTTAATGCTTGCCAATAACATGAATGAAAGAACTATTCTCAAGGTAGGTGCGACTTTAAGGATTCCTGACTACCAGGGACCGGTGCACATTGTTGCCCCTGGGGAGAACATAAACGATCTGGCTGAACGCTACCAGATTAGTGAAACAGCGATAATTGATGCCAACCCAGATAAGAATGTCAATAATTTAGAGGTTGGGGATTGTTTGCGAATTCCCGAGACTGACGAGGAGTGGATTGAACCATCTACAGCCGAACCATCTCGCGGGGTATCTATACGCAATGCGGTTAGTTGGCCTATACTTGGTAAGATTACCTGCCCCTTCGGCCCAAGAAAATCCGGATTTCATCATGGTATCGATATAGCCAGCACCATAGGGACTCCGATTCATGCAGCCGCGGCCGGCACCGTCTCTTGGGCCGGGCCCATGTCAGTTTATGGTCGTACCGTGATAATTGATCACCCGGACGGGGAACAAACCCTTTATGCCCATGCTTCGAAAATTGATGTGCAAAAGGGAGAGAAAGTGAATCGGGGCCAGGTTATAAGCGCCGTTGGAATTAGTGGAGTAACCACCGGTCCCCATCTTCATTTTGAAGTGAGAATTAATAAAAAAGCATGTGATCCGATGAGTTACCTGCGATAAAATGATTAGCCTCCGGCAGGGTGCTTTTTTGCTCGGCCTGACTTCATCGACACTCTGAAGCTTCCATAAGGGGGCTTTTTTTATAGCTTAAATTAGGGTAGGCTATTGAAGGGGAGGTGATAACTGAGCTGTGAAAAATAATGAGAGGTTTTTGGCTTTGTATGCCAATGAAAAGGGCGAAGTTTTGGAGCACCCCCGGTTTGGTATGTTGGGCCGGACTGGGATGGAATGGGTGGAGCCGGAGGGGGAGGAAATGATACCGCTTCCTCAAGGGGCCTCATTGGTTTCGATACCGGGACATATCCCCGTGGCTTTCGATAATGATCAGGTCAAGACCTTTAGATCTGCGCCGAAGTGCCAGACAGCTCAAGCCGTTGCCGTTCTGCTGCCCCAGGGTTTTACCCGCACCCTTTTGCCAGCCTATGTAAGTCCAAAGAAGTTACAGGATATACCCTTACTGGGTTATGCTGCGGTGGGTTTCAAGAATAACAAGATATGGGTAGCTGCGGTCCAGAGCGATGAGCATCGGAAGTGGCATCCCCGTTATTATAATACCGTCGGGCTGCCCGGCAGAATCAACCGGATGCTGAAAAAATACCCTGACAACCGCATAGTAAGACAGTTAGCTTACTGTTCGCTTCAGTACAGCTGCTACACTGCTCAGAATATATTCTATGGCCGCTGGGAAGGCGGTATACCAACCATGACTGCCTGCAACGCTGGATGTATAGGATGTATTTCCGAAAGTCATATTAAGGTTGACTCTCCCCAGCAGCGTCTGGAATTTCAACCTTCGATCCAGGAAATCAGTCAATTGGGCTTGGAACACCTTGCTCATGCCCGGGAGGGTATCATCTCCTTTGGACAGGGGTGTGAAGGTGAACCATCGCTTAATGCGGATATTTTGGCTCAGGCAATTACTAATATTCGGGAGCAGTGCGAACAGGGCACCATAAATATTAACAGTAACGCCGGCTACACTGAAGGGATAAATAAACTCTGCAGATCGGGACTGGATGCAATGCGGGTTACCATATTCTCCTGTCAGGAAGAAAACTATAATAGTTACCACCGCCCCAGGAACTATTGCTTGGAAGATGTGGAGAACTCCATAAAACATGCGAAGGATTGGGGAGTACGGGTATCACTGAACTTGCTTACCTTCCCGGGTTTTACTGACCGGGAAGAGGAATTGGAAGCATTGCTGGTGTTTGTGCAGAAAAACAACGTAGATATGATTCAACTCCGAAATTTAAATATCGACGCTGACTTACTGTTTAAGCATATCCCCACGGGAGGAGAAATCCTGGGAATCAATAATTTTATCCATTTATTGCACCAAGAACTTCCCAGTCTTGAAATTGGCTCATACTCTCATCCCTTGATAAGGAATGACAAGGTGCCCAATGATTAAGACGAGAATGGGACGATAGACGCTGAGGGAGTCAAGGGGACGGTTCTCCTGACTCCGTTCAAAGATCTTAAGATCTTAATGAGGAGTCAGGAGAACCGTCCCCTTGACTCCCTTTCAGAAGGAGAGAAGAATGGTGGAGAACAAAGGACCATTTCTAGTGAAAGAACTTAAGGGCATGACCCCAGGGCACCAGATATTTGGAAAATATTTATTGCTGGATAAATTGCACCGCAAAACCAAGGATAACAAGGATATGTATAATATCAAGCTGGGCGATGCAACAGGTGACATTGATGCGGTAGTTTGGGAGAATTGTCCCATAGCCGGCGATTTTGCAAGCGGGTCGGTAATTGGCTTGCTTGGAGACATCGGCATTTTTAATGGCAAAACCCAGGTAACGGTCAAAAGGATTAAGGTACTGGATGAAGACCCCACCCCTTATCTGCCTGGCCCGGCAGTCAACCTGGAAGCTTTGCAGCTTCGTTTTGAGCAGTATGTGCAGTCCATAAAGGACATGCATCTTAGCGCTCTTTTAACCCGAATATTTACCCCGACCATTAAAGACAGATTTTATAAAGCTACGGCCGCCAAGACAATTCATCATAATTACAGCGGAGGATTGCTGGAGCACACGCTGGAAGTGGCTGATTTATGCGTCCAGGCTTTGGGCGTTTTTCCCGGGCTGAATCGTGATTTAATGGTGACAGGAGCATTACTTCACGACATAGGTAAAATTGTGGAGTTGGAAATTAAGGTTATTCCTCAATATACCATAGAAGGCAGACTGGTTGGTCATATTGTGCTGGGAACGGAAATGATAACCATGCAGATCAGCGGGATACGGCAGGAGGGGGAGACTTTCCCTGATGAATTGGAATGGATGTTGAAGCATATGATACTAAGCCACCATGGCAATTTAGAATTTGGTTCCCCGGTTATACCATTATTCCCGGAGGCTTTACTGCTGCATGTGATGGATAACCTGGATGCCAAAATGTTCATCTTTTTTAATAAAATAAATGAGAGCGGAAACGAAACTGAAATGTTTACTAACTATGACAACTTTTTTGCCCAGCATTTTTTCAAGTATCGTTATACAAGTCCGGAGGATAATGAGGTGTAATACATTTAAGGGGATTAGCAAGGGATGTTTTCAAGGGGATGACATTTCCCTGATGAGTTATACCATGACATTATCACTGATTAACAACAAAATGGCACTTATTCTTGTCTTTTAGTAATTTTATTGATATAATATTTCTCGCAGTTTGCAATAAAGAATAGTAGAATTAGATGATAGAAATTTGCTATTGGATAACCGAAACGAGGTGAAAGTAATGAAAGAAAAAATACATCCTAAGTATTTTACTACGACAGCTAGATGCTCCTGTGGCAACGAGTTTGAGATTGGTTCTACTAAGGAAAGCCTGAAAGTTGAGATATGCTCCAAATGCCATCCGTTCTATACCGGAGATAAGCTGCGGATAGTAGATACAGCTGGTAGGGTTGAGAAGTTTAAGAAAAAGTACGGTTTGAATTAGTTAGTATAACATGATCGCGAGCAGGACAATCGTTCCTGCTTTTTTTCTCTGTTCGATTGGCATCGTAAGATGTAAAGGTGATGAATTATGAATAAAAAAACCAGCTATGGTGGTATGGCAGTAATTGAAGGGGTTATGATGCGTGGCCCAGAGGAAACCGCCTTGGCTGTACGTAAGCCTGATGGCAGCATTGAGGTTGAGAAAGAAACTAATAGTGATCTGCGTACCCGCTATCCTTTCCTTAAATGGCCTTTGATTCGAGGCTGCTATGTTCTGATTGAATCAATGGTAGTAGGAATTAAGATGCTGAATAAGTCCGCCAATATGTCCCTGGAAGAGGAGGAAGAAGAATTAAGCTCTCGGGAGATACTTGTGACCGGCCTAGTGGCAGTGGTCATGGCACTTGTCCTGTTTGTGGTTCTTCCTACCGCTATTGTACATTACACCAAACAGTTTATAGGCGGAGTGTTAGGACAAAATATTGTTGAAGGTATTATCCGGATAACGTTTTTTCTAGCATATGTTTGGGCTATTTCAAAGATGAAAGATATAGAGCGGGTATTCATGTATCATGGAGCTGAACATAAATCAATCAATGCCCATGAAGCCGGGGTTGAATTGACGGTTGCTAACGTGCGAAAATTTAGTACCATGCACCCGCGGTGTGGAACAAGTTTTTTGTTAGTAGTAATGGTTATTTCCATCCTGGTATTTGCCCTACTGGGACAAGGGACTCTTTTTTACCGGGTGTGGTCCCGAATTGCAGTGTTTCCTATTGTAGCCGGTTTGGGTTATGAATTTATCAGATTTTCCGGTAATTGTTACCAGCAAACCTGGGCTAAATTTATTATAGCGCCAGGGCTGTGGCTGCAAAAACTCACGACTCGTGAGCCGGATGACGATCAGATTGAGGTTGCCCTGGCAGCACTCCGTGAAGTTCTAATGGATGAACCGGGGGCAGCAATAGCCTCATAAACAGCCTTATTATAAGTGAGTCCGGTAAGGAGGAGCATAACTAAATGCTGCAAAAGTTAGAGAGTTTAGAAACTAAATATAATGAGTTAAATGAGTTATTGAGCAATCCCGAGATTATTGCTGATCAGAGCAGATATCAGAAATATGCTAAAGCTTACTCGGACCTTAGTGAGATTGTCTCCGTATACCGGGATCTAAAGGCCGCCCTGGAAGGTATTGAGGATTCTCGCAGTATGCTTAAGGACAATCCCGATGAGGAGTTTAAGGCGATGTTGCTTGCGGAAATTGAAGACCTGGAAGCGAAAAAGCTGAGCCTCGAACAAAGGGTTAAGGTCTTACTTCTGCCGACCGACCCTAATGACGAAAAGAGCGTTATAATGGAAATCCGGGCTGGGACAGGCGGCGAGGAGGCGGCTCTTTTTGGGGCTACTCTTTTCCGGATGTATACCCGCTATGCCGAAGAACAAGGCTGGAAAATTGATATTATGGACTCTCACTTTACTGAGTTAGGCGGCATTAAAGAACTTATTTATGTAGTTGATGGGCAGGGAGCCTACAGCAAATTGAAATATGAGTCCGGAGTACACCGCGTCCAGCGTATTCCTTCCACGGAGTCCGGCGGCAGGATACATACTTCGGCAGCCACCGTGGCAGTTTTACCCGAGGCCGAGGAAGTGGATGTAGATATTAATGAAAATGACTTAAAAATTGATGTCTATTGCTCCAGCGGACCAGGAGGACAATGCGTAAATACTACCCAGTCAGCGGTTCGAATTACCCATCTGCCAACCGGACTGGTGGTGACCTGCCAGGATGAGAAGTCCCAGCATAAGAACAAGGCTCAGGCCTTGAGGGTTTTGCGGTCGCGTTTAAAGGAAGTCCTGGAAGACGAAAAGAATATGGAGACCGCCGGCACACGCAAAAGCCAGGTAGGTTCAGGTGACCGCAGTGAAAGGATCAGGACCTATAATTTCCCGCAAGGACGGGTCAGTGACCATCGAATTAATCTTACCCTGCATAAACTGGATCAAATATTAGAAGGGCAGTTAGGTGAAATTATTGATGCCCTGATGGCCAATGACCAGGCCGAACGATTAAAACAGGTGGATTAAAGGTGCAGAAGAGCTGGCGAATTAAAGACCTACTAGAATGGACAACCCGGTATTTTTTAGACAGAGGTATGCAAGCATCTCGATTGGAAGCCGAGATATTGCTGGCTCATGTGTTTGGGAAAAACCGGGTTTATTTATATGCCAACTTTGAGGAACCGGTGAACCAGGGCGAAAGGGAGATATACCGGGAGTATATCAAGCGAAGAGCAGCAGGGGAACCGCTGGCCTATATTGTTGGTCAGAAGGAGTTCATGTCCCTCAATTTTAAAGTAAGTCCGGATGTTTTAATACCCCGCCCTGATACCGAAATTATAGTGGAAACCGCCCTGAGCCTTGCCAAAGAGGGTGTAATAAAAAGAATTTGTGATGTGGGCACTGGATCAGGGGCAATCGCAATTAGTCTTGCTGTTTATCTCCCTGATAGTGAGATTTACGCAGTGGATCTGTCCCCAGCCGCCCTTAATGTTGCCCGGGAAAATGCAGGACGGCATAATGTTACTATTCATTTTCGGGAAGGAGATTTACTGTCACCTTTAGAGAATGACGCGAAGCTGGATTTGATCACCGCCAATTTGCCTTATGTGACCATGGCCGAGATAGAAGAGTTGGAAATAGGGGTAAAGGCTTGGGAGCCACGGATGGCTTTGGCAGCAACTGGTGATGGACTGGATATATACAGACGGCTGGTTCCGCAGGCTTACGACCTTCTGCAGCCAGGCGGATTTATGTTATGCGAAGTGGATCCACGGCAGGTGGAGTCTGCCCGAGCAATGATGCAGGGTTTTAGTGAGATAGAGATAATTAAGGATGAAGCCGGTCGGGATCGGTTGGTAAAAGCGCGGAGGACTGTCTGATGGATAAGACGAAATATTTACGGGTGAATGCCAGGAATCCTGAGCCAGTTATTATTGAACAGGCAGCCCGATATATAAAAGCCGGGGAACTGGTAGCCTTTCCAACTGAAACGGTATATGGTCTGGGGGCCGATGCCTTTCAGCCGAATGCGGTGGAGAAAATATTCCTGGCCAAGGGTCGGCCAGCCGAAAACCCTCTGCTGGTTCACGTCAGTAATCTAGCCCAGGTACAAAAACTTACCATGGAAGTGTCCGTAATAGCAAGGAAGTTGATGAATCGCTTCTGGCCGGGTCCGCTATCCATAATACTGCCTGCTCTGCCTGCGGTACCGGATATTGTAAGAGGCGGCCAGCGGGGGGTAGGTTTACGAATGCCATCACATCCAGCAGCTTTGGCCCTGATTGAGGCAACCGGGCCTCTGGCTGCCCCCAGTGCGAATCTTTATGGCCGCCCCAGCCCCACTAATGCTGAGCATGTTCGTCAGGATTTAGATGGTAAGATTGCAGCAGTTTTGGACGCAGGTGATACAGGTGCGGGCCTGGAATCTACGGTTATTGACTTAACCAGCGCAAAGTGCAGGATTTTGCGTCGTGGTGGAACCAGTGTGGAAGTACTGGAGGAATTCCTGGAAGTTAAAATTGAATTAGCAAGGGCCCAAAACTTGCCACGTTATAATACCAATATCCAAGTAGTTTTGAGTGAGAATCAAGCTGATTATGATTTTAAACGGAATGCATTCTTAGACGAGGGACGGATATTAGGAGTCGTACATATTAATAATTGCTCCGAGCATAAAATAGAAGAGGTGAAGCGAACCTTTAATTTGAGTTTATCCGGGATAGGAATGAATTTATATTCCATACTCCGCGAAGCTGAAGAAAATGGAATCGAAACGTTGCTTATTGCACCGTTCGACCAGAATCTAGCCGGAGGCGCCCTGATGGATCGCTTGCGGCGAGCCGCTTCCCAATAATCGCGTTAAAGGAGTATTTTTTTTGATGGAGCAATTTATAACAATCATGCTGGTTGCAATCGTGCTGGGGGCAGATTCATTTTCCCTGGCGATGGGTATGGGTTTAAAAGGTGTATCCAGAAGCTATGAATATAAGTTCTCTTCAATGGTAGGTATATTCCACGTGATTATGCCGCTTATAGGGTTAACCCTAGGCATGGCAGCCGGTAACCTTCTCGGTGTATGGGCAGCCCGGTTAGGGGCTGCGGTCCTAGCTTTTATGGGGGGAGACCTACTCTGGAAAGGATATAAGGAAATGCAGCCTCAGATCTTTAAGTTGAATCAGGGAAAGGTTATGATAGAGAAAAAAGACGTTGTTGCTGATGGATGGATTAACCTGACCGTTTTAACGACTTCGGTAAGTATTGATGCCCTTACGGTAGGGTTCAGCTTGGGGACGCTTTTTGTTGTGCCCATATATTATCCGGTACTAGTGATAGGGACAGTGGCGGGAATTATGACCATGGTTGGTTTCCAGGGCGGGAAATTCTTTAGCAGGATAATTGGTTCTTATGCCCAGATAGTCGGGGGAATAGTTCTGATAACTTTGGCGCTAAAAATGGCTCTTTAAGCATGGTTCCAGGCAAGCATTCGGAAGGAGCTCAAACAGTGACGACGATTTTATTTGTGTGCACCGGTAATACTTGCCGAAGCCCCATGGCTAGAGCGCTCCTCTTACAACGCCTGCAATCCAGGGCGCCATGGTCGGATAGTGGGGAACTTCAAGTGTGGTCAGCCGGTTTATTCACCCGGGATGGTCTGCCGGCTTCACCAGAAGCGATAGAAGCTATAAGTGAGGAAGGCATAGATATACGCCATCATCGTTCGTTGCAAATCAAGAACAGCATTATCGAGGATGCCAATCTAATCCTTACCATGACGGTTAGCCAACGGGATTATTTACTAGAAAGATTTCCGCATAAATCTGTTAACATATATACACTTAGTGAATTCACCGGAGATGAGACCGGGGAGGTTATAGATCCATATGGACATGGCCCTGAAGCTTATCGAAAAAGCCTTTGCCAACTTAAGCTGATGGTGGACAGGCTTTTTTATAAAATGATTAAAATGTCGCAGTAAACGGATACTGCGACGAGGGAAACGATAGATGCGGATACCACAGACCCTACGGGCACTACTGATGTGCCGCAGGCGGCACGATTAGGGTTGCTGCGTGTGAGCGAAGCGAACCCGCGTCTATCGTTCTTATTCCGTCGAATCAAAAATAAAATCAAGATGAGGTGAGGCAATTGGAGATAGTCATAGGGAGTGACCATGCTGGGGTACAACTCAAAAAGGAGATCATTGCAATTCTGGTTGGGGAAGGGTACAAGCCTATTGATTGTGGGGCCTATACCGAGGAAGCGGTCGATTACCCTGATATTGCGCAAAAAGTAGCCAGTATGGTGCTCCAGAAAAACATCCTGGGGATATTGGTTTGCGGTACGGGAATTGGAATCTCTATAGCTGCCAATAAAATACCCGGTATTCGTGCTGCACTTTGTCATGAACCGTTTAGCGCTCGGTTGGCGCGCGAGCACAATGATGCGAACATTCTGGCTATGGGTTCCCGTATAATTGGAAGCGGCTTAGCTGAAGAGATTGTCGAAATTTTTATAAAAACAAGTTTTGCAGCAGGAAGACACCTACGTCGAGTAGAAAAAATAACAGCATTAGAAAATAAATATAGAGAGAAGGTTTAGAACTTTGGATTATATCGAGCAGTATATCCGACCGGTCGACCCGGAAATCGCGGAAGCGATTGCCAACGAAGAAAAAAGACAGAGTTGCAAGTTGGAGCTCATCGCTTCTGAAAACTTTGTCTCCCGTGCAGTAATGGCAGCTCAAGGGTCGGTAATGACCAACAAATACGCCGAGGGTTATCCAGGTAAAAGATATTACGGAGGCTGCGAATTCGTTGATGTGGCAGAAGGTCTAGCTATTGCCAGAGCCAAACAGCTGTTTGGAGCTGACCATGCCAATGTGCAGCCGCATTCTGGGGCGCAGGCCAATACCGCCGTCTATTTTGCAGCCCTGCAGCCGGGAGATCCGGTTTTGGGGATGAATCTTAGTCATGGCGGACACCTGACCCATGGCAGCAAAGTAAATCTTTCCGGCAAATATTTTCGTTTTTCTGAGTATGGAGTAAATGCTGAGACGGAGACCATCGACTATGACGAACTGCTTAAGATAGCTAAAGAGACCAAACCGAAAATGATTGTGGCGGGAGCCAGTGCCTATCCCCGTACATTGGATTTTAAAAGATTTCGGGAAATCGCAGATGAAGTTGGGGCATTGCTCTTCGTGGATATGGCGCATATAGCCGGTTTGGTAGTAAGCGGGGATCATCCCAGCCCTGTCCCCTATGCTGATTTTGTGACAACCACTACCCATAAGACCTTACGGGGACCTCGAGGCGGACTAATCCTATGCCAGCAAGAATGGGCAGCAAAAATCAATTCAGCTGTATTCCCTGGAATACAGGGCGGACCGCTTATGCACGTCATCGCTGCCAAGGCTGTTTGTTTCCAGGAGGCGTTAGCACCTGATTTCAAGGATTATCAGCACCAAATCGTAGAAAACGCCCGTATACTTGCGGCAAGCCTGGTGGAGAAAGGGTTGCGTTTAGTTTCAGGCGGAACGGACAATCATTTGATGTTGGTCGATGTACGGCCCAAGGGCCTTAATGGCAAAGAAGCCGAAGCTATTTTGGAATCGATTAATATTACCGTAAACAAAAATGGCATACCTTTTGATCCCGAAAAACCTACCATCACCAGTGGGATTAGGATTGGGACCCCCGCCGTTACTACCCGGGGTTTGCGGGGCGATGACATGCGGGAAATGGCGCGTGCCATTGCTCTTGCCTTGGATGCTCCTGAAGACGAGGGCCAGCTAAAACAAGCCCGCGCAATAGTGGCCGGGCTGTGTGAGAAATATCCTCTGTATGGAGGATAAAGCATATTATGGAAATGGCGGATATAAAGTATATAAGACCCTCTTGGGATGAATATTTTTTAGAACTCGCGAATCTGGTGGCCAGCCGCTCTACTTGTCTGCGGCGCCATGTGGGGGCTGTTCTGGTTAGCAAAGAACGCATTATTGCCACCGGGTATAATGGAGCTCCCAGGGGGTTGGGTCATTGTCTGGAAATAGGGTGCCTGCGCGAGGAAATGGGTATTCCTTCGGGACAGAGGTACGAACTATGTCGAGGGGTGCATGCGGAGCAAAATGCGATTATAAATGCTGCCTATTACGGAGTATCGACCCAGGATACAGTACTCTATTGTACCAACCAGCCCTGTATAATCTGCGCCCGCATGTTGATCAATGCGGGTATAACCAGAGTGGTTCACCGTGGTAATTTTGAGGACAGCCTTGCTGTGCAGTTTATGCAAGAGGCTGGAATTGACTTAATAGAAATACCTTTAAAGGGTAAAGGGGAGTCTTAAAATGGATACCAAAATCCTATCATTGCCTAGATTAAATAGGCTTAATCCCACCCTTGAATCAACCGCCTTGAAGTTAATGGAGGAAGCGGGAGAGCTGGCCCAATGTATTGGCAAATATCGAGGTCTAAGCGGGGAAACGGTACAAATGGCCGAAGAAACAGTTGTTGAAGAAATTGCCAAAGAGCTTTTGGATGTCGCCCAGACAGCAGTTACCATGATGTTTGTTATGGAGGAAAAGTTTGGTATAGATATTGAGGAATTAGTCCAAAAACATTTGGAGAAATTGTTACTTAAAGGATATTTGAGCGAAATATAAATAACTATTAAGAAATTTGTATTTTTGAGAAGGTATTTCGAAATCACTGGCGAATAGAAAGACACTATGTGAAATTAATTCCGAGCGGATACATACAGCGGATCTACAAACAATGATTGGAAACTGCCTGGAAATGCAGGAAGCTCCTAAACAGGCAAGGGGGGCAATCTCTGAATTATCAATTCTGACAGGCGGATAAAAAATCTAATATTTTTGTCTCAACAAAAAGGGTTTTGAGTAACAATGTAGAAATGGTATGAGGGGATGCGAGCATTAAATGTTTGGCTGCGGCAGTAAGGATGGTTGTTAGTGGTTCAGAGAAAGCAAAACTGGGCTAAAGGTCTTACGGCGGCCTTAAATCTAGCCACTTCTGTCGGTGCGGTTATAGCAATTGGGTTATTTGGTGGTAAATGGTTGGATGCCAGGTTTGCTACAGGCAATCTTTATACAATTCTGGGATTTATGCTGGGAACTGCCTCAGCGATGAAAATGCTTTGGGATAATTTGATGAAGGATAGCCGCAAAAGTGGTTTGCGGGAAGACCAAGATAAGAAAAACAAGGGTGATAATAGTTAGTCAAATCGGTTTGAAGTTTTGGATCCGGTCACAGCGAGCGGTCGACAAAACCAAAAATAATATTTTTTTTAAGGAAGGGGGGAGAAAAGATGATATTTGGTATGTGGGATGGTGTATTTTTTCACTTGGGACCGATTCCAGTGGATCATTTAGTCGTAACTCAATGGGCTATCATTGTTGTGCTCGGTTTGGTTACCTTTTTGGGGACACGTAATATGCAAGTGATTCCACGGGGTTTGCAGAATGGCGTGGAGATGATAGTTACCTTTACTTATGATTTCTTTACCCAGGTGATGGACGAGGAACACATCGCGAAGAAGTTTGCACCGCTGCTCTCTACGTTTTTCCTGTTCATAATCTGTTGTAATTATAGCGGTTTGATTCCAGGCGCTGCTGAGATCGGAGGATTCCAACCACCCACCAGTAACTGGAATGTTACCGTGACTCTAGCGCTAATTACATTATGTGCTGTCCATTTTGCAGGATTTTCAGAACATGGGGTTCACTATCTCGGGCATTTTATAAGTCCAATGCCGGCATTTTTGCCGCTCAATCTTCTCGAAGAAGTAGCACACCCACTATCCCTCACCGTCCGTCTATTCGGCAATATATTTGGTGAAGAAATGATTATTGCCTATCTGTTATTCATGGCACCGTTTTTAGTTCCGACAGCCTTAATGGGCTTGAGTGTTATGTTGGGTGCCATACAAGCGATCGTGTTTACCTTGTTGTCAGCTAGTTACATAGCTGCAGCTACATCTGCGGGTCATTAAAATTAATTATATTATTTTTGCCAATGTACATGCATTGCAGCAGGAAAGGGGGGGAAATAATGGGTATTATAGCAATTGGAGCTGGTGTAGCGGTATCTATCGCCGGTCTCGGCGGTGGTATTGGTATGGGTATTGCCGGTGGCAAAGCTATCGAATCTATCGCCAGACAGCCTGAAGTAGGCGGAGACATTAGAACATTACTGTTCATAAGCTTGGCCTTCATTGAAACCTTAACGATCTATGGTTTGTTGATAGCATTTATGTTAGTTTCAAAAATGACAGCCTAGTATTGGTTATTGCTAAAACAAGAATGAGATAATCAAAAACGTCATCTATTACTGGAGGGCGGTAGGGCTGGTTCATACATACGTCAGACCCAAGCTCTATCGCCCAATATTACTTAAGCACTAGAGAGATTGGAGGTAGCACATCCGTGAAAAGGAACAAATGGGTTTACCTATCAGGCCTCCTTTTATCCTTAATAATGGTAATGGGATTTGCAGCCGTCTGCATAGCCGCTGAAGGCGGAGCTCCTATAGCAGCCCCCGCAGGCAGTCCGCCTGCTTTTCCAAACTTATATGTAATTGGATGGTCAGCGGTTAACTTCTTTGTATTGTTTGCTGTATTATACAAATTTGCATATAATCCCATCAACGAGATGCTGGAACAGCGGACGACTACAATAGAGAGCTCTATTAAACATGCAGAAGAATTAAAGGTAGAAGTTGAGCAGATGAGAAAAGAAGCTCAAGCTAACCTAATTGAATCCCGTAAGGAAGCCCAGGAGATAGTAGGCCGCGCCACAAAATCGGCCGAGGACGCCAAGAATGACATGTTGGCTAAAGCCAAAGAAGAATATACTGCAATAATTGCCAGGGGCACAGCCGAAATCCAAGTAGCTACCGCGCAGGCTAAGGTAGAACTTAGAGATACGGCAGCTGCGTTGGCTTTGATGGCTGCGGAGAAAGTATTGGGCAGAGCTATCACCGAAGCCGACCATCAGAAGATGGTTAAAGATTTCGTTAATGAAGCGGGCGACCTTTTATGCTAAACAAGAGCGTCGCCAGGCGCTATGCTGAAGCCTTTTTTAGCATTGCCCAAGAAGCCGGTAAGGTCGATGATTATCAGAGTGAACTGGGAAAGATAGTTCAAAGCATAGAGGAAATAGAAGGTCTTAAGGAATATTTTGCCCATCCTCTAGTACCCGCCAAAGACAAGAAAGATGTTGCGAATCAGCTCTTTGCGTCGGCGGTGTCACCAGTTGCTTTGAATTTTTTACTGCTGGTACTGGATAAGAAACGCGAAACTTATTTAGAACTTATTTATGGTGAATATGTAGCAATGGCTGATGAATCCCACGGTATTAAGAAAGCAGAATTAATTTCTGCGATGGCCGTGCCGGATGCAGAGGTTAGCGCACTTGCCGAGACTCTGTCTCGTTCGACGGGCAAGACAATACAGCTGAAGCTTACCATTGATCCCGCCTTACTGGGAGGGGTTAAGATACGAATGGGCGACAAGATAATTGACGCCTCGGTTGCCAAAAAGCTGGAGATGCTAAAGAAAAACCTCAAGACTGCAAAGATAAGTTAAATCGATAGGGGTGAGCATTTAAATGAGTATTAGACCGGAAGAGATTAGCGCCATATTGAAACAACAACTGGAGCGCTACCAATCCGAGGTCGAGGTCAGCAATGTGGGCTCTGTCATCTATGTTGGTGACGGTATTGCAAGGGTTTACGGATTACAGGGAGCCATGGCTGGCGAATTGCTGGAATTCACAGGTGGTACCTACGGAATGGTGCTCAATCTGGAAGAAGATAATGTCGGAGCTGTGCTACTAGGTAAATATTCTCACATTAAAGAAGGCGACGTAGTTAAAGCTACCGGTAGAATCATGGAAGTGCCAACAGGAAGAGCAATGCTCGGACGCGTTGTTAATCCCTTGGGACAGCCTCTGGATGGCAAAGGACCAATAAATACCAGCACATTTAGACCGATTGAAAAGGTTGCCCATGGTGTTGTAACCAGAGCACCTGTTAATGTACCAATGCAGACTGGCCTCAAGGCTATTGACTCCATGGTTCCCATCGGAAGAGGACAACGTGAGTTGATCATTGGTGACCGTCAAGTTGGCAAGACCG
Source organism: Syntrophomonadaceae bacterium (assembly GCA_963665865.2). GTDB lineage: Bacteria > Bacillota > Syntrophomonadia > Syntrophomonadales > Syntrophomonadaceae > PHAA01. Next base: position 3,690,897 of record CAXXWF010000001.1, read on the forward strand.
CAATTGCAATTGATGCCATAATAAATCAGAGAGAGAAAAAAGATGTAATCTGTATTTATGTTGGAATCGGACAAAAACAATCAACCATAGCCGGAATTCACGCTAAATTAGAAGAAATGGGCGCTATGGATTATACCATCATAGTCGCATCGACTGCTTCTGAACCAGCACCATTGCTATATCTGGCTCCGTATGCCGGAGTTGCTATGGCAGAGGAATTCATGGAAGGCGAAGGCAAGGACAAAGATGTTTTGATTATTTATGATGATCTTTCCAAACATGCCGTAGCCTATCGCGAAATGTCCCTGTTGCTGAGACGCCCACCCGGACGTGAAGCATATCCTGGAGACGTATTCTATCTCCATTCTCGTTTGCTGGAGAGAGCTTGCAAACTCAACGATTCATTAGGTGGAGGTTCAATAACCGCTCTGCCGATCATTGAGACCCAGGCTGGCGACGTATCAGCTTATATCCCGACTAATGTTATTTCCATCACTGATGGACAGATATATCTGGAAACCGATCTATTCTATGCCGGCCAACGTCCAGCTATAAACGCTGGTCTATCGGTTAGCCGCGTAGGTGGTTCAGCTCAAACCAAAGCTATGAAGTCTGTTGCTGGACAGTTACGTTTGGACTTGGCTCAATTCCGTGAATTGGCTGCTTTTGCTCAATTCGGATCTGACCTTGATAAGGCAACTCTGGCCCGCCTAACCCGCGGTGAAAAAGTTGTTGAGGTTCTGAAACAAGGACAATATGCACCTATGACAATGGAAGATCAGGTAGCAATAATATTCTGTGGTGTTAACGGTCATATAGATGACATTCCTACAAAGGACATCGCACAATTTGAGACTGAGTTCCTTAAATATCTGCGTTCAAATACGGATGTACTTAAGAGCATAGCTGACAGCAAAAAAATTGATGATGCAACCAATGCAAAATTAGTTAAGGCTATACAAGATTTTAAATCCATGTTCGCAGTTTAGGCGGTGATGTAATATGGCAGGAGCAGGTGTAAAAGAACTAAAGCGTAGAATACGCAGTATAAAAAATACCCAGCAAATTACTAAAGCCATGAAAATGGTAGCAGCCGCTAAGTTGCGCCGGGCGCAGGAGGCTGCTGAGAAGTCACGGCCTTATACTGAGACATTAAAAGGAACCTTGGCCAGGTTGGTAGGAGTATCCCAGGACGTGGAACATCCACTCCTCGTAACAAGGGACGATGTTCGGAAAGTTGGGTATATTGTGGTCACTGCCGACAGAGGATTATGCGGAGGTTACAATACCAATATAATCAGGTTAGCCACTGATTCCATGGGTGCAGATACGAGGAAACCTGAAAACGGCATAATAGCTGTGGGCAGAAAAGGCCGGGATTTTTTCCGCAAAAGGACGGGTGTAGAAGCTGAATTCGTTAATTTAGGCGATAAAATCAGTTATTCTGATGCCCGGGAAATTTCCCAATATGTCATGAATGCTTATGAAAACGAAGAATTTGATGAAATCTACCTGGTATATGCGAAATTTATCAATGTCCTGCGCCAAGTTCCGACTGTAGTCAAAATACTCCCCATTGAGCCACCCGAAGAGGGAAGTTCAACAGAGGAACACAACGTAGAGTATATTTATGAACCCAGTGCTGAGAGCATTTTGATAAACTTGTTACCCAGATACGTGGGCAGCCAAATATACCATGCTATGCTGGAAGGCAAGGCCAGTGAGCAGGGTGCCAGAATGACCGCCATGGGCAATGCCAGCCAAAACGCAGGGGAAATTATTGGCAACCTAACCCTTAAGATGAACAAGGTCAGACAGGCGGCAATAACGGATGAAATTCTGGACATTGTTGGTGGCGCCGAAGCTCTCAATAAAGGAGGAAAGTAGAGAATGGCGAATGTAACAACAGGGGAGGTAACGCAGGTTATAGGCGCGGTTGTGGATATACGCTTTAAGCCTAGCGAATTACCGGATCTAATGAACGCTGTTACTATAAAATCTGAAGATCAAAGCGATGCAACCGTTACAGAGATTAATGTTACTTTGGAAGCTATGCAGCACCTGGGTAATGACATTGTAAGGTGTGTTGCGCTAAGTCCTACTGATGGTCTCATCAGAGGAATGATAGCCAAGAATACTGGAGACGCTATAAAGATTCCAGTTGGTGATGGCTGTTTGGGCAGAATTATTAACGTGTTGGGTGAACCGGTTGATGAAGCCGGGCCAGTAAATGCTGCTGATTACTGGGCAATCCATCGTGACCCACCCTTACTGGTAGACCAATTACCTGCAACCCAGATACTGGAAACAGGTATAAAGGTTGCCGATTTGATTTGTCCTTACGCTAAGGGCGGTAAGGTTGGACTGTTTGGTGGAGCCGGAGTTGGCAAGACCGTTATTATTCAGGAATTGATCAGAAACATCGCTTCCGAGCATGGCGGATACTCTGTATTCGTAGGCGTGGGAGAGAGAACCCGTGAAGGCAACGATCTATGGGGTGAAATGGTAGAGTCCGGCGTTATCGATAAATGCGCTCTGATATTCGGCCAGATGAACGAGCCTCCCGGAGCTAGGTTACGTGTTGGTCTGACTGGACTGACCGTTGCTGAATATTTCCGTGATGTTGGAGGACAAGACGTTCTAATATTCATCGACAATATATTCCGTTTTGCACAGGCCGGCAACGAAGTGTCTGCACTTCTAGGTCGTATGCCTTCTGCCGTTGGTTACCAGCCGACTCTGGCAACTGACATGGGCTTACTGCAAGAACGTATTACCAGTACCCGCAAAGGGTCAATCACCTCAGCTCAGGCAGTTTATGTGCCCGCGGATGACTTAACTGACCCTGCGCCAGCAACAACATTTGCCCACTTGGATGCAACCACGGTTCTGTCCCGTGCCATTTCTGAGTTGGGAATATATCCAGCGGTTGATCCACTGGATTCTACTTCTCGTATTTTGGATCCGCAGATATTAGGTGAGAAGCATTATTTCACCGCCCGCGGTGTACAGCAGATACTGCAGAGATATAAAGAATTGCAGGATATCATTGCCATCCTCGGTATGGATGAATTATCTGATGAAGACAAAATCATTGTTTCCAGAGCCAGAAAGATTCAGAGATTCCTTTCGCAGCCGTTCCACGTTGCTGAACAGTTTACCGGCAGCCCAGGAATATATGTAAAAGTTGCGGATACGGTTGAGTCATTCACACAGGTTCTGCAAGGGAAACATGATAATCTCTCTGAAGATTCGTTCTATATGGTGGGAGACATTGATACGGCAGTTGCCAAAGCTAAACGATTGGGGGCGTAGCCCATGGCGGGAACCTTCATGCTTGAGATAGTGTCTCCGGAAGAACTTCTTTTTAAAGATGAGGTTCAGTTTGTGGTCGTTCCAGAAGTCACCGGCGAACTGGGTGTTTTGAGAAACCATGCCCCGATGATTGCTGCTCTTAATATAGGTATAATGAGATATACCGATAACGATGGGTCAATTAAGAAGATAGCGATAAGCGGTGGATTTATGGAAGTCATGTTCAATGAAGCCAGAATTCTGGCGGAGACTGCCGAAGCTGGATCCCAGATAGACGTGTTACGGGCTAAAGCAGCCAAGGAAAGAGCTGAGGCCAGGATAGCTGCCAAAGCTGCTGATACGAACATGGCAAGGGCAGAGATGGCCTTGCAGAGATCTATTGCTCGCATCAGAGCTGCGGAGCCTAACTAATATTAAAAGATAGAAAGCCGGAAGGTAACTTAAGTTGCCTTCCGGTTTTACTTGTTGGCTTTAGCCAGTTGAGTACGCGAAGCGTGCGAAACATAAAACCACCTGCTATGCGGGTGGGTAACAAGATGTTATACAAAAAAAACCACCTTTTCTAATATAATAGTGGTGTTCAAGCTACTATCAAAATTAGAGGAAGGTGATTTAATGGCTAATAAAAGCAATTCATTGGCGCACACAAAATGGATGTGTAAGTACCATATTGTGTTCACCCCAAAGTATAGACGAAAAATAATATTCAATCAATACAGAGAAAGTATAGGACAGATACTGAGACAACTGTGTAATTACAAGGGTGTAGAAATCATAGAAGGGCACCTGATGAAAGATCACGTTCACATGCTTGTCAGTATACCACCCAAGATAAGTGTATCTTCATTTATGGGATATCTGAAAGGTAAGAGTGCACTGATGATTTTTGACAAGCATGCAAATCTTAAATACAAATTTGGGAATAGACATTTTTGGGCGGAAGGATACTATGTCAGCACAGTAGGATTGAATGAAGCAACTATAACGAAGTATATCCAAGAACAAGAGAAACATGACATTATGTTGGATAAGCTTAGTGTAAAGGAACACGAGGACCCTTTTAAGGGTAGCAAGTAATACGAACACCCCTTCAGGGGTAGCAAAAGTGACAAAGGCATAGTGGCTTTGAACGAAGTGAAAGCCAGCGTCTTTAGGCGCTGGCCGGTAACAGAGGCTTATAGCCTCAGAGCAAACCACCCGTTAGACGGGTGGTGCTGATTTTGTACGCATGACACATGCCGCTCTGCAGACTATAGACCGAGACCTTTGGCTTAATTATTGATAAGGTAGCTTTTCATTTTCCGATAGAGGGTGTTGCGTGAAATCCCCAGTTCGGCAGCCGTCTTGCTTACATTGCCTCCATGCCTATCCAAGGTGTAAACGATCATTTCCTTCTCCTGTTCTCCCAACTGAAGTTTACGGGTGCTGCGGCTGGATAGTGACGATGACACTGTGGCAAAATCCCGATGGTCAGCTGCAAACCTATCCTTGGAATTAATGGTCTTTGAATCAAGAACTTCGCGTGGCAGGCAATCTACGGTTATACAGCCATTCTCAGCCAGTAAAATAGTCCTCTCCACCACGTTTTGCACTTCCCGAATATTTCCCGGCCAATCATAGGCTTGCAAACATTTTATTACCTGGTCATCAATTCTAGTAATGCGTTTATTGAACCGCGGTGACATTTCCTTTACGAAATATTCGAAGGATAGTTTTATGTCTTCGCGTCTCTCCCGTAATGCTGGTATTGAAATATTAACTACATTTAAACGGTAGTAAAGATCAGCCCGGAACCTTCCCAATCCTACCAATTCCGGTAAGTCTTGATTCGTGGCCGCGATTAATCTTACGTCCACGTTTATCGGGGTGTCACCTCCAACTCTTAAAGTGGCCTTCTCCTGGATGGCCCGCAGCAACATAGCTTGTTGCTCCAAGGGCATATCTCCAATTTCGTCCAAGAAGAGAGTGCCTTTATTCGCCAGTTCAAATTTTCCCGGTCGTCCTCCTCTCCTGGCTCCAGTGAATGCTCCATCTACATAACCAAATAGTTCACTGCCTACCAATTCTCTGGGTATAGCAGCGCAATTAATGGCTACAAAAGGACCATTTTTACGCGAACTGCCATTGTGAATGGCCTGGGCAAATATTTCTTTGCCAGTACCGCTGTCAGCTTGGAGGAGAACGGTAGAGTTGTTAGAACTGGCTACTATAGCTAGCCTAATTGAATTCTTTAAATCCTTATCTTCACCTATTATGGAATCAAAAGTAAAGCTGGCTTGAGCACCGCTAATAGTATTTACTAATTCCTGCACCCGGGCTATAGGTCTGAGGATAATGGTGGCGCCGGTAACTTGGTTGTTCTCATCAAATCTCGGTTTCCCTGAGGCGGAGGCATGTATTTTGCCCCGAACCCCATCGATTAAGATCTCCCTGTCCTTAAAAGACTCTCCAGTTTCCAAAAGCTTCATCGTATAAGGAGCCTTGCCGCTAAATAGATCAATAATATGAACCCCTATAAAAGCTTCATCTGCATAACCAGTAATTTCTTGGGCGGCCGGATTAGATTGCGATACCCGTCCCTCTTTGTTCAGCACTATTAAACCATCGGTCATGGAACTGAAAACCGACGTCAATTCCATATGCATGTTGTGTATAGCCTGTTGCTCTCTGCGTAATTCTTTTTCTTGGTACAAGTGACAATTCTGTACTTTGTTGAGTCCGTTATAAATGGCTGCCGCCATAGCGCGGCATGAGCTATAGCCACAGGCAGCACAATTCCTAAAGTCCTTCTCTTCCAGTTTAAGCATATTGCTGTAGATGTTTGCTAGTTCACTGTCATTTGGAACTTTGTATTGGTATAAATACGACAAATCTTCGCGATCCTCAATGAAAAAGTCATGAGTATGGATTATGTCGGCTAAGAACGAGTCCAGTTGGTCATTAACGGCTTTATCGCTTACGCTCTGCTCAGATCGGGCAGCCACTGCATATTCTATTTCCCGGATTGATTTGTTAATACAGCCTACCCCTGCATTACATCCCTTTTCACAACTTAGCATATCCACTATTACGGGGAGATGGGAGTCCCCCTTGGTAATTGATTCCTGCAGGCTGCGCAGATAACCCTCAAACACCAGTGAACCTTCCACTCTGGCAATAGAACTGGCTGGTGTATCGGGATAGTGGTACAGGTATGATTCTTTAAGGCCGCCGGGGATAGAAAAATTAGTGGCAATTCCTGCCGAAACCATATTGTCAAATTCCCCGTCCGGCAATAATTCCAAGTTAATGCCTTTCTCTTTGAAAATATTTTGCAATGACTGATAGAGTACATTATATTTAATGAGTTGCTGACTTCTAATCTCCCTTGTCTTCTCCAGACAGGGAGAAAAGAGAACCAGTTCAGCTTCAGGATGTAACGATTTCACATAAACCGCAAGATTATGGACCGGGCTGCCAAAAGATGCCAGATGCTCGATTAGTTTCGGATGTCTGAGCTGAATATACTTGACTATGACCGGGCAGGGCGAGGAGATCAGCGGGAATGTCACCCTCTTCTGCTCAATAGCTTGGTGATATAGTGTAACCGTAATTTCCGCACCCAGAGACACATCGTAGACATGCTTAATATTCAACTGTTTTAAAGCCGTAATCAGCTTGTTCAAATCAAAGTTGCTAGGAGCGGAGGGTGCAATTAGAGCTACGATTTTCTTCTCGGGCAGATCGTTCAGAAACTGAGGAGCATCATCAATAATAAAACGGGCACTTTTTTCAGCTACTCCCCCGTGGCTTTTTATACAAGCATCAACACATCTACCGCACCCTATGCATAAATTTGAATTGAATTTGACTACATCGCCGCTGCCGTTTATGCATATTTTTATGGGACAAACGGCAATACACTGATGACAATTGGTGCAGTTTTCCTCTTTAATCCTGATGATTTCTGTCAAATCAGCCATAACCCTACCTCCCCACTGTTTACTGTGTACCTTTAGTGTACCAAAAGTGTCCTGGCATTACAACCACTCAACAGAAATGTGACAAAAATAGTACAATAAAATATTTATGCAAAAGCTGCAATCGGGTTGGACCATATTATTTTATATTTGAAAACCAATGGATACGGCATTTCTAAAAGATTTTATAAACATTTATTAAAAACCTTCATAGTTGGCACGAATATTGCTTCTTAATATGGTCAAGAGGGAAGTTATTGAAGATAACTTCAAAAGTAAGAACAGCATCCAAATACAGCCTCCAGTAAAGCAGCTGGGATGACTAAAGGGGGAGATGAAAACGATGTTAGAGGATTTTTTAAGCGACAAAGTAAATCGTATAGACATTGTAAGAACTAATCCTATAACTCGTAACAAATCGGAAGATTGGACATTATGGGCAATAGCAATTGCCTTTGGTGGAATTATGGCAGTACTCATTATGGGTTTTGCGTTATTTGGTATCGTATACTTGGCTGGTGTGTAAGTGCGATGAGTGGAAGATATTCCAAAAGCGCAAATGGGCGGTGAATATGAAAACGCGGCGATTCTGATCACAAGGCGGTTAATCAGGACGGATGGAGAGAAGTGATTGGTGTTGCGGAGGGAAGGAAGGGGGATCGTGCCAGGCGGCGGAAGTTTTTTAAAGTTCTAAAGCAGGTTCGAATCAATACTATTCACACCTGGGAGAATAGGGGTACAGCTAGAGAAAAGACAGCCACAGTTGTCCAAGCTCCGTGAAATGAAGCTGAAGGAAGAGAGACAAAATTCAATCCTTTCGCTTGACGTTACCGATGAAAACTAACATAGTCTCATTATGTTTAGATAGGAGGTCTGTAAATGTTACCATTCGCAAAGCTGGAACGTTATGAAGGCAATGAGGCCCTGTTCGAGATGGTTAATATGTCGATTGTCTCCACCTACGTTGGGGAACCGTTACACATCCATGCCGAGGGTTTAAGGGGGACAGGCAAGACTACTATTATGAGGAAAGCACAGGATATATTGCCTAATATTACGCGAATCAAAGGCTGTATTTATAATTGCGATCCAGCCGAACCTCATTGTCCCCATCATCGGGAATTATCTGCCCAGGAGATTATCGATTTAGGTGTTGAAGAAATCCCTATGCCGTTTTTAGAAATATCTCACTCAGCTAAGGTAGGCACGGTTTCTGGCAGCATAGACCTGGCTAAACTGACTGATGGCTCTAATCCTGAAGCACGTCTTCTCCCCGGTATTATTCCGCAGGCACACCGAGGGATCATTTTTGTTGATGAAATTAATCGCTTGGCCGATACAGCGCCAGAAATCACCGATATTTTACTGGATGTAATGGGTACTAAACCGGGACATCTGCAAATTGAGGAAGCCGGTCTGCCGGTGGTTCATTTAAAGGTCGTTGTTTCTGTCTGGGCCGCTTCTAATCCCGATGAAGAGCCAGGCGCCTTGGAAGAGATACGCAGGCAGCTCTCTGATCGCTTCGATATGGTTTGTTATATGGGCAGGCCTACATCAATGGACGTTTTAACCAATATACTTAAAGAAAATTCCCACAATACTAAAGTACACGCCGACCGCGATTTAACCAATGTAGGAGACTATGAAAAGCAACATGAAATATATAGGCAGATTTTATTAAGATGGGCTGAACGTTATAATCAAGCTGATCTACCGGATTTTTTACGCAACTACATTGCTCGTCTCTATGTAAAACATAACTTAGAGAGCATTAGAGCTATTGAGGCGATGCAGCAGGGTGCCGTGCTTTATAGCATAATAAAGGATAGAGATCAGGCCACCATAACTGATGTTATCCGGATGCTGCCTCTAATCCTGAAACATCGCTTAGACTCAGATACCCTTATTAGGGTGATTAACGATGTCGATGTCAAAGGTGGAAAAGAAAGTATGTTTAGTTTTGTCAATAAAAAGCCCAATAAATCGGATCAAACGGAAGAAACGGATTATTTCAAAAGTGTTGGACGTCCTTTAAAAGACTTAAAACGGCAGGAATTGATCAATACGGAAAAATCTCTTGATTTTAATAAAGTCGACTAAAATGGGGGCGCTTTCATGGATAGTGGACAAAGTAATATTGGTAATGCCACCTCGGTAGCTAATTATCTTAGTCTGTATCTGGGGCAAGACCAGGGAGTACGACTGGGTGAGAGCATAGTAGTAAGTACCAAAGCCCATGCTCGTATGCCTGAAAAAAAGATCAAGGGTCAGATTGAAATATTAATAAACTGTGATGCAGGCAAGACCTATCTGGACTGTATGGATGAAGATCAAATAATCCATATTGATGTATATCATATGCCTGGCGAAATTGATCCTCGGGAAGTTGCCCGTGCAATCTATTGGGCTATGGATAAGTATTTTATTAATGAAGATCCTCAACTGCAGTATGCGGAGGATGTACGGTTTAATTTCTTATCCGGTTATGCGGAAAGAATAGAGCTTACTACTAATTTAGGCAAAGGATTGATTTATGATCTGATCCAAAATGACATTAAGCCATACACAGAAGGTGAGGAAGGTCAGGATCATGTACATATTTTAGCCCGGCTTAACCGTGAGGAATTTTTCCTGGTTTATATTATTGCTACGACGGTAGAGGAAGTAATTCTGCAATCCGGGGTAAAACTAGCTCAGGTTCGCAACATATCTCACGGTAAACAACAAAAAGTAATGGATGATGATTTTGGTAAATATATCAAACTACCCTGGAAGCACTTTAAAGGACAAGATGCTAGTTTAATGTCGCCCGACGAAAATGTTAATCAGCTTATACTAAAGCTGGCTGAAAAATTTGGAGGCATAGACGAGATTGAAGAGTGGATGCAATGCTATTCCAGCAATATATTCAAAAGAAAGGGAGCTGAGTTTCAGAAGAAAAAATGGGGAGATATAGACAACTATGTAAAACAGCTGGAAGATATGGGCCTGATGCAGAAGACGCCGCTGGGCCGAATATTGACCAAACATGGTCTGATACTCCAGGACTACGTCATCAAACACAAATGTGAACTGGAAACTGAGATTAGACGTAATATTCGCAAGGTGCCCGGTGGAGGGAATACCCGTTTCCGTAAATTTGGTCAATCGAAGCAAAAGACTACCCACGTGGAATTTGTTGATTACAATAAAACTATAAATACCGGTGATACGACCTGGACGGGAAATTTAGCTGTACCTCAGACCGTGATGCAATCAATAAAAAATGGGTTCCTGCGGGGAGATGAACACTTTTCCATTAAGAAAGAAGACCTGCATTTTTATGGTAAAAAGAGCTATATACCCATAGATATTTGTCTGTTGATGGATGCCAGCGGCAGTATGGCAGGAGATAAAAGACAGGCGGCTTGTTATCTGGCTCAACATTTACTGCTCACTGGCAAAGAAAGGGTGGCAGTAGTCACCTTCCAGGAACGTTCGGCTCGGGTGGTGGCTCCGTTTACTCGTAGTCTAACCATGCTAAACAAAGGACTAGCAACTATTAATCCTGCGGGTTTGACGCCGATGGCTAGCGGCATAATAATGGCTATAGACCTGATTAAAAAAAGTCGGGTACATAACCCCCTCCTGGTTATGATCACGGATGGGATTCCTAACGCTCCGCTGTGGACTTTGGATGCCAAAGCTGATGCTTTAGACGCCGCGGCTTATATACCCGACCAAAAAATACGCTTTATCTGTATCGGGGTAGAAACAAATGGTCTTTTCATGGAGAAATTATCTAACGCCGGTGAGGGAGCTCTTTATCTGGTAGATGATTTGAATAAGGAAAATCTTATTAATTTAGTGCGTATTGAGAAGAAAGGCATAGAAAGCAAATAAATGGCTTAGAGATAAGTGTTTCAGCTAAACTAAAACATTCAAAAACTGATTTACGTAAGATATGGTTATTATATCCAGCAATATAATGGTCAGGCAATTCCGAAAAAAACGCCTCTTCAATGTGCAAATGCGCCAACATAAGCACTAGAAGCGTCAAAGACTTACCGTCATTTTAATCTGAAATCTTGTATGAAATCCAATGGAGGTTGAAATTGCCTGACCAGATATGCTGGATATAGTAACCATATCTTAACAAAGAAAAAGACGCCTCTGTTCAATGTGCAAATGCGCCAACATAAGCACCAGAAGCGTCAAAAGACTTACCGTCATTTTAATCTGAAATCTTGAAAAAATGATTTCCGGATAAAACATTGAAGCGCAGATAAATAATCGCAGCAAACGGAAGCGCAATTGACATTAAGGTAGCTATAATTGATAGAGTATTTTGTATTATAATGGAATCATTTACTTGTGAGATCTTAAAAATTATTGTGCCTACTAGAACTGTTGTCAATAGAGCAATTGTTCCAATCGATAATCCAGTTACCCATTTCCAGTTCTTCTCTGTAGACCGTTCTTCCTTGCACTTATTTTTGTCATTTGGCATAACTACATTCCCCCCCCTTTCTTTATATTATCCCGACAAAACGACATTCCTCCTTTCTAGATATTCCCCTCCATTATACAATTTTTTATATTATATGCAAATTTCAATTTGAGAAACAATTTGAGAAATATATTGCACAATTCCCATATATATATCATAATTAGAGACATATTTTAAAAAAGAACATTATAAAATGGTACAGCGTTCTACTCACATTTCTAATTGATATATAGGGGAGCAACCTGAAAATCTTTAAGGAAGTGATAATGTAGTCTCTCTCCCGGGTCTCTAATATCCATAAAAGCCAACATAATAAGTATAGTAAATGAATTATCAGGACTATTTTCATGAAGGGGGAAATCTACCTACGCGACCTATTCCGCGAAGATATGAAAGCCACCGCACCAAATATTCTAAATGAGGGTTCTGCTCTACTCTAGTAAAAAGGATACGGGTTTCCTGTTATCTGGCAGACATTAGTAAAGGTTGGGAAGAGCTGCGGAGAGGATAGCCAACCGGAAAGAGGAGCGGGAAGACCATCATAAGAAGGCTTGAGATAAGCGACAACACTAAATCGTAATCCAAGGGGGCCTACTATTTGTTTACCAGCCTGCAGATCAAGTTTTTAATATTTATAGCGATAGTTTTTGTTATTACGCTAGGTTTTGCCATTTTGATCGGGCGCCAGATAGTTATAGTGGGAAAAAAGGCAGTGGAGGCCAAACTGCGTCAGAAGGAGTACCAAAACCAACCGGACGAGGAGCCAAAAGGGGAATCCAGCTAATAGCAATGCAGCAATCAACCTGACTTAGTCAGGTTTTTTTTTCAAAACTTGGATAGTCAAATAAACAATCCTGACAATCGTAAAAAGATGGATATAACGACCATATGTTTCCTTGTCGTTTTAAGGATGAATTTGTTGCATAGCGTCTAAAGATAAATTATAATTGGCGGTATGTTTGTTTATCAAGATTCTTAATTCCTTGATGGAAGGGGGTAGATTGATATAAATAAGGCCACCGTCCTAAAATATTTAATTATTTCGATTCTATGTTACTATTTGGTCAAAGGAGCTATATATCTAGTCCTGTGGCAGTCCCTTGTCAAGATGGAAGAAAGAGGCAAAGAAAGGGTTGCGAAGCAGAGAAAAGCTATTGAGGAAATGCGTAAGAAGCGTTCAAATAAATTCAAGCCTAGAGGGTGGGAAAACAAAGAAGACTAACAATGAGTAATACTAAATACATATTATTTTTAGTATGCAATTTTTACAACCTGACTTTTAGTCAGGTTTTTTTATGCACAAAAAAGCTTTAGCGTTTCGAGAATAAATGAACCTTACATTGGCAAGAATCATGATAATGTTTGGAGGGGATTACATGATGAAAAAAGTAATTGTATATGTAATTTTATTTGTCATTATCTGCTTTTCTAGTGATACAGCTCTAAAATATAGTATTGGAAAAGAAATTGACAATCAATCGCCATATTACCTATCATTTGCATCAATCGGTGCAAATTTGCTTGAATCTCGTTTAGACTGTTGGGCAAAAATAAAGACAGTATCAAGCAGAGAAGAAATGAATCAAACGTTGCTGATGATATTAAACCACCTTAATTTACCTGCCGATGAAAATGAATTCCTGCACCAGGAAAACGAGGAAATATTGCTCACCCAATATGATTTAAGTTATGACAACCAGAATTACTACTTTATGCTGCAAACCAACAAAAGTGAAAAAGATACACATTTGGTAATGACTGTTACAAGTAAAGAAAATGACCAACAGCTTCGCCAAGACGAAAAGGAAATAAAAGAACTATTCGATTGTAATACTTATTACCAATATAAGGGGTCAATAGATGCCCAGCCAGATTATGCAGGCCAGCAAGAATTGCTTCGCATTGTAATGAAAAACCTGGGTGCTGAAACCAAAAATGTCTATCATGATAGTCGGATTATCAGCATAACTGGATTTGCTCCAAATCTAGGCCTTAATATTGTCCCCGTAAATGTGGCAGGAGATAAGTGCAATGTACAGACAGCAATTAGAAAGAATAGTAAAGAAAATAAGACTGAGATTTATTTGGGTTTTCCACTTCTGTTGAATGATTATTAATTGAATTCCTTCGCGGCCTCCACCCTTCACCTTGTGGTTACCGCCGATGTGAACTTCGTTCACGGTTTAGGTTGCCTTCTGCGGAGACTACTGATTTGAGCTTCGTTCACAATTAAGGTTGCCCCCTGCAGGGACTACTGATGTGAACTTCGTTCACGGTTAATGTTGCCTCCTGCGGAGACTACTGATGTGAACTTCGTTCACAATTAAGGTTGCTGGCTGAAGGGTTCTTCAATAAAATTTAAGGTTACTTGGGAGGTGATATTTACGCTTTGAAAATGATGATAAAAGGCAAAGCCGTCTTACGAGGAGAAGTTGAGATTAGTTCATCTAAGAACGCGATATTACCAATTTTGGCAGCATCATTGCTTACTGACGGTAAGGTTGAAATTAACAAAGTACCCAATATTAACGATGTGGTTATTATTAGTAAACTATTAACCCATTTGGGGATAAAGGTAAAACAAGAATCAAGCCAATTATCACTAGGGGGGGTCTGTAATGCGATTCATCCACCCTATGAATTAGTCCGGCAAATCCGCGCTTCTTTTTTAATAATGGGACCACTTCTGGCCCGCAAAGGAAAGGTCAGGGTTGCACTTCCAGGGGGATGCTCGATTGGAACCAGACCGATTGATCTGCATTTAAAAGGATTTCAGGCACTGGGGGCTGACATTAGTTTGAACTCCGGTGATGTTATTGCCAAAGCCAATCAACTAATAGGAACTCATATATATTTGGATTATCCGAGTGTGGGTGCAACTGAAAATATTCTTATGGCTGCTGCCATGGCTAAAGGAATAAGTTATATTGAAAATGCCGCCCTGGAACCGGAGATAGTTGATCTAGCCAATTTTATAAACAGCATGGGTGGTAGAATTAGTGGAGCCGGTACAAATGTCATAAAAATAAAGGGAGTTAAAGAGTTAAGAGGAATAAACTATACACCCATTCCCGATCGAATAGAAGCCGGCACTTATATGGTTGCGGTTGCGGCAACGGGTGGAAATGCAATAATCAAAAATATTGTGCCAGAACATTTAAAAGCTATTAGTGCTAAACTCATTGAAAGCGGCGCTGAAGTGATTGAATCGGACGACCACTTGCAGATTAAGAGAGAATCCAGGATTAAGCCAGTATATATCAAGACCCTGCCTTATCCGGGTTTCCCTACGGATATGCAAGCTCAATTTATGGCTTATTTAAGTTGTTCATTGGGTAGCAGTGTAATTAGTGAATCGGTGTTTGAGAATCGGTTTATGCATGTTCAAGAGCTATCACGGATGGGAGCGGACATTAAAACCGAAGGTCGAACTGCTATTATTCGTGGAGTAAAGAAGTTAACCGGTGCCAAGGTAAAAGCCTCTGATTTACGAGCCGGAGCTGCCCTTGTTATAGCGGCCCTTACGGCTCAGGGAGATTCAATACTAGTAGAAAGCGAACATGTAGATCGTGGGTATGAGAATATTGCCAGTAAGTTAAATGCGATGGGAGCTCAGATAGAAAACGGAAATGAATAAATTCAAGTAGCGATTCCAGGAACATGGCATTAGAGTCATGTTCCTTTCATATTCATAAGATATGAGAGCAAAATATAATCTAAAAATTATTATAGTCGTAATAATCCTGATCATAACTGCCCTAGGTATTAATAGGTATATACATTTAAAAAAAGCTGCCGTACCGGAACCTTTTATTAAATTATATCTGCACGAACAAGAAATTGTAATCGGAATGGATTTAGAAGAATACATAAAAGGTACCGTAGCTGCTGAAATGCCAGCATCTTTTGATATTGAGGCCCTTAAAGCCCAGGCTGTCTGCGCTCGCACATATGCCATCAAGAAAATGATGACAAATCCTTCATATCCGGAAGGTGCAGACCTTTCTGATGACGTTAATTCATGCCAGGCTTTTGTTACACTCCAAAATTTTGCCAGTACGAACCCGGCGCGAGCAGATCTACTAAAGCGTATTAACGAAGCCGTGGATTCTACCAGAGGAGAAATTATTCTCTATGATTCCCAGCCCATTGATGCTCTTTACTGCTCTACCTGTGGGGGGCGTACCGAAAGTTCAGAGGCTGTCTGGGGTGGGAAGATTGATTACTTGCGTTCAGTAAAATGCGAAGATTGTAAGGCATCCATTCATTACCAAGAAAGCACTATTATCAGCAACGAAATCATTAACAAAGTAATAAATGATAAAGGAAAATCCCTGCAAATCAAAATATTGTCAGTTACTCCTGGAGAACGTGCCAAAAAAATAAAAATAAATAAACACGAAATAGATGCAAGTATTTTGCGCAAGGCATTAAATCTCCCTTCTAACTGGATGGAATTTAAAACCTCCGGTTCAGAAACTACAATTACCACACGTGGTTACGGTCATGGTGTAGGCATGTGCCAATACGGTGCCAACGGGATGGCTGAGCGTGGTGCAGACTATCATCAGATACTGGAGAAGTATTATCAAGGAGTCAGTTTCTATAAATTAACTTACTAAGGAACTACCGGGGGGAAACAAGGGGACGGTTCTCCACGTTTCCTCCCCAAATTTTCGTGAATGAGGAAACAAGAGAACCGTCCCCTTGTTTCCCTGTCCCTCTCGAAAAATTTCTCGCTTATTATTTCGGTCTTGATTAGCTTCCTCCTGAATATAATTTAGTAAATTCATGGGGAGGGGAACGTTAAATGCAAAACTATATAAGAAAAAGGGCGGTGAAAATAGCCCGATATATACTGCAAACTTCGAATACGGTGCGGGGAACGGCGGAGGTATTTGGGATATCAAAATCCACAGTGCATAAAGATGTCTCAGAGAGACTACCTCGTATTAGTAAGGAACTAGCTGAAGAAGTAAAAAATATTTTGGATAGAAACAAAGCGGAGCGACATTTAAGAGGAGGAGAGGCTACCCGGAAAAAATATGCCCAGGCCAATGTACTTACCATCCCTTTCGAGCGATAACCGGCTGTGGATATTTAAGTGAATGAATTTCGATGCCGTTAAGAAATGATCACTTCTTTCATTATTACTCCTGTGTTAAAATAAATAGGTAATATGGCGAAGAAAAGGTAAAATGATATTATCAGGCACAAAAATGAATAATTTTGCCGGGAGGAACTAAAGACGTGTGTTTTGTTGAGGACATTGGGATAGACTTGGGAACAGCTAGCGTACTGGTGTTTAAGAAAGGAGAGGGGATTGTCTTACATGAGCCGTCCGTAGTGGCGTTGGATAGGACTACCAACAAAGCGATTGCTATCGGCGAAGAAGCACGGCAGATGTTGGGACGAACTCCTGGAAATATTGCAGCTATTAGACCTCTGCGAGAAGGGGTTATTGCCGACTATGATACGACCGAAAAAATGTTAAGATTCTTTATCAGAAGGGTTATGGGCAACAAGCTTTTCTTCAGACCTCGGGTTATCGTCTGTATTCCCACTGGGGCGACAGATGTCGAGGAACGTGCAGTCCGGCAGGCTACCTTAGCTTCCGGTGCCAAACAAGCGTTTATCATTGAAGAGCCTCTGGCGGCAGCGCTGGGAGCCGGAATTAATATAGCCGAAGCTACTGGAAACATGGTGGTAGATATTGGAGGGGGCACTTCAGACATCGCGGTTTTGTCATTGGGCGGAATGGTCTGCAACACTTCGCTGCGAGTTGGCGGGGACAAGTTCGATGAGGCCATAGTACGTTATGTGCGCAAGGAATATAGCTTGATGATTGGAGAAAGAACTGCAGAAAATATTAAGATGCGCGTGGGTACTGCTTGGGTCAGCGACGAAAACAAGGACCGCAGTATGGAGGTTAGGGGGCGCGATCTGCTCTCGGGTTTACCTAAGACAATCCACTTAACATCTGCCGAAAGCTGGGTTGCACTGGAAGAACCTGTATACGCAGTCATAGAAGCGGTAAAAAAGGTGCTGGAAGTCACGCCGCCCGAACTGGCGGCTGATATTGTAAATACGGGTATAGTTATGACCGGGGGGGGGGCGCTATTAAACGGGCTTGACCTGCTACTTGCCCAAGAAACCAAATTACCGGTGCATATTGCTGAAGATCCTATTTCCTGTGTTGCCATGGGTACTGGCAAAGCACTTAATGAGATGAATATTCTAACCAATCATCGTCTCAAGGGAGCGAGAAGGGTACTTTAATATCAATCTCCCGCCGACGGCGGGTTTTTTTTTGAACTTATTTTAATGGCAGCAGGAGAAACTATTTAGAATAGCCAATAACAATTTAGGAATAAACTGTCAGTTATCTTGGAAACAAAAATAGAAAAGAGGTTAGGTATGGACAAGCGGAGGAGAGCCAATATTCTGGGGTGTCAGGTAGATTTATTAACCCTTGAAGATGGTATCATCAGAATAAAGGATTTAATTCGGAGAGGGCGTCCTGCCCATATCTTGACCCTCAATGCAGAAATAGTATATCAGGCCCAAACCAATGAGGAATTGAAGTCGATAATTAACCGGGCCGATATGGTAACGCCTGATGGAATTGGCATTGTTTGGGGAGGCAGGCAACTAGGATATGATATTAGAGAAAGAGTCACCGGGATTGATCTGCTCTACCGCTTATGCCGGGAGGCACCAGCCCAGGGATGGAAAGTCTACCTCTTGGGCTCAGCCCCGGGTGTGGCTGAAGAGTCAGGACGACGCCTAATTGCTGATTTTCCTGGTTTGCAAATCTGTGGTAATCACCATGGCTATTTTAGAGAAGAGGATATTCCTGCCCTGATAAGTGAGATAAAAGAGCTGGCTCCCCACATACTCTTTGTGTCCCTGGGGGCTCCCAAACAAGAAAAATGGATAAGAAAATATAAAGAGCAGTTAGGGGTTCCTGTCAGCGTTGGGGTGGGGGGAAGCCTGGATGTCATAGCCGGGCAAAAAAGACGGGCCCCTCTGTGGATGATTAGATTAAACTTGGAATGGCTGTATAGATTAGGTTCAGAACCCAGTCGGATAAGGCGACAGATGGCATTGCCCAAATTTGTTGGCTTAATTCTTAAAAGCAAATATACGGACAATAATAGATAAGCCGCATCTACGGTACAGCCTAAAAAATAATTGCAAAGACTATCCAATTGAGGTTAAAGTCTAAAAGGAACTGAATCAGGGAAATTATTAAATGAACGGGAAACGGAGATGCTTAAGAATATAGTAATGAATGCTGGCGCGAATTTCCCGGTTAATATCAGGAAAGAGCTAATAAAAGGATAGCGACCACCTGGCAGGACTTTTAATACATCGATACAGGGAGATAAGGGAGGCAAGAGGATGCTCTGTGATGAATGCAAAGAACAACCGGCTACAGTCCATCTTATACAGGTATTCAATGGGTACAAAACAGAGAGCCATTTATGTGAGGGGTGTGCCTCGCAGAAAAGTGGACTAATACTTGATCAAGGCAGTAAGTTATCTATCCCTAATCTACTGAGCGGAATGTTTGGTTCCATTTATAATGTGCAGGATATGCAATCACTCACTCGATCCATTAAGTGTCCCAATTGCGGTATGAGTTTCATAGATATCAAACAGGCGGGCAAACTTGGTTGCAGCGAATGCTATAAGGTATATGAACAGGAGTTGGAAGCCTCATTGCGGAGAATCCATGGCAACAGTCAACATTTGGGTAAGATACCGGCAAGGGGTGGGGAGAAGGTGCGATTCAAAAAACAAATTGAGGATTTGAAAAATCGACTCCAGGAAGCAGTTCTGCAGGAAGAATACGAGCAAGCCGCCCAAATAAGAGATACTCTTAAAGAAATGGAAAGGAAACTCTCTTAAGGAGGGATGCCATTATGAGTATAAATGACGTTTTGAGCAGCAGTTATGTAAAATGGATGGATTCACCGGAGGGCAACCGGGATATTGTAATTAGTAGTCGAGTGCGCCTGGCACGCAATTTGAGCCAGATTCCCTTTCCCCATTTACTAAATCAGGTCAATGGCGAGCAATGCTTGGACCTAATAAAAAAAGCCTGGCACAATACCCCAGGTCCAGTCTTAGCATCAATGGATATGGTAACTTTTGACCAAATAAGTGCTCTAGAGCGACAGATTTTAGCGGAAAAACACCTCAGCAGTCCGGGCCATGCACAATCCAGCTCATCATTAAAGGGTATTCTGGTAAATAATGATGGCTCCTTAGCGGTAATGATAAATGAAGAGGATCACCTGCGTATGCAGTGCCTGCTGCCGGGTCTGCAGCTCAAGGAATGCTATTCTCGTGTACAAGAGTTAGACGATGAGTTTGAGCAAAACTTGGACTATGCGTTTGATGAGAACCGGGGTTATCTTACGGCCTGTCCTACGAACGTGGGGACAGGGATGCGAGCATCGGTGATGATACACTTACCGGCTATTCATATTTCTGGCCAACTCAATCATATTCTGCATAATATCGATCAGTTAGGATTAGCGGTTCGGGGACTCTATGGTGAAGGCAGTGAACCGGCCGGAAATTTCTATCAAATTTCTAACCAAATAACTTTAGGGCAAACCGAAGAGGACATATGTAATTATTTGCAGACCGTGACCGAACAGGTTGTTCAGCAGGAAAGTCTGTTAAGAGAAAAATTACAAAGGGACATGAAATACCAATTGGAGGATAAGATTGGCAGGGCTTATGGCATTTTAAGCAATGCCCGGGTTATTGCCTCCGATGAGGCCCTGACCCTCTTTTCTGATGTGCGTTTAGGTGTGGATATGCAAATATTAAAGGGTATCAGTCTATTTTCTCTCAATGAACTGATGGTAGCGGTGCGACCGGCCCATCTGCAAAAGCTGGAAGGACGAGAGATGGATGTAGTAGAACGCGATATTAAAAGAGCGGCTGTCATTAAAGAAAAATTAACCGTGGTTTAGTAAATAGACAACGAGGGGGTATTATAAATGTTTAGAAAGTTTACGCAGAGGGCTCGCAACACAGTTATTCACGCTCAAGAAGAAGCCCGGGAACTTGGCCATCCTGCTATTGGAACGGAACATATTCTGCTTGGTCTCTTGCGTGAGGGAGAAGGGGTGGGGGCCAGAGCATTAATAAATTTGGGTATTGATCTGTCCAATGTTCGAGAAGAAGTGAAGGGTTTTATTTTTCAGGAGAAAGCTGTCATAGAGGGTCCTGCCGGGGATTTGCCTATAACGCCCCGGGTTAAAAAGGTGTTTAACCTGGCTTTTGATGAAGCCCGCCTCCAGGGGGTGAACTATGTGGGCACCGAACACCTGTTGTTGGCGCTGCTCCGTGAAGAGGAAGGACTAGCCAGCCAGGTCCTGTTGTCTATGGGGGTTAAACTTGACAGTCTCCGAGAGCAGGTTATGTTGCTGCTCGGCGGTGAAGCGTCTGGAATGGTTAACTCTGATTCTCCGGCAGAACCCCAAAATAATTCCTTCGGTCATAACCAGAAGGGGAGGAAGATGCGCAGCAAAACACCTACTCTGGATGCCTACAGCCGCGATTTAACTAAAGATGCTGCCGAAGGCAGGTTGGATCCAGTCATAGGCCGCGAAGAAGAAATTGAAAGGGTGGTACAGATATTGTCCCGCCGTACGAAAAACAATCCCGTCTTGATTGGAGATCCTGGCGTTGGCAAAACAGCTATCGTTGAAGGGTTGGCACATATTATTTTTGAAAACAAGGTACCCGAGACTTTGAGCCATAAAAGAGTGATTGCTCTCGATTTGTCCTCAATGATTGCGGGAACTAAATACCGGGGAGAGTTTGAAGACCGCCTCACCAAGATTGTTAATGAAATAAAAACGGCCGGAGATGTGATTGTCTTTATTGATGAACTGCATACGCTGGTAGGTGCCGGTGCGGCCGAAGGAGCTATTGATGCAGCCAACATCTTGAAACCATCCCTGGCACGAGGAGATTTTCAGTGTGTTGGTGCTACCACCATTACCGAATACAGAAAGTATATTGAGAAAGACGCTGCCCTGGAAAGGAGATTCCAACCTATTCAGGTGGAAGAACCCAGTGTGGAACAGAGCGTCGAGATTTTGAAAGGATTGCGTGATCGGTACGAGGCCCACCACGGTGTAAAAATAAGTGATGAGGCCATTGAGGCAGCGGCCAAGCTCTCCACTCGCTATATTACTGATCGTTTCCTGCCGGATAAGGCTATTGACCTGATTGATGAGGCGGCCTCACGGGTGCGCCTAGCGAACTATGTGCTTCCGGCAGATGTCAAAGAACTGGAAGCAAAATTGCTGGAGGTCAGCAAGGAAAAAGAAGAGGCTATAAATGCTCAGGAATATGAGAAGGCGGCCCAATTGCGCGATGAGGAACAGAAGCTGAAAGATGAAATTGAAAGCCAGCGCCGGGAATGGGTGAGCAAACGGAGTGTGCAGGCCGGCGTGGTTGGTGAAGAGGAAATAGCCCTTATTGTTTCAAAATGGACAGGAATTCCGGTTAGTAAAATAGCTTTGGAAGAAGGGGAGCGACTGCTCCATCTGGAAGAAGTTTTGCATAATCGAGTGATAGGTCAGAATGTAGCGGTTGCATCTGTTGCTAGAGCGGTGCGCAGAGCCAGAGCCGGCTTAAAGAATCCTAAACGCCCCATCGGATCTTTTGTATTTCTCGGACCTACCGGAGTGGGCAAAACTGAATTGGCTCGGGCACTGGCTGAAGCCATGTTTGCCAGCGAAGACTCGGTGATCAGATTAGATATGTCTGAATATATGGAGAAACATGCCGTGTCGAGGATGATTGGCTCTCCTCCCGGCTATGTCGGTTATGACGAAGGGGGGCAATTGACCGAAAAGGTTAGAAGGAAGCCGTATTCAGTCATACTCCTGGACGAGATAGAAAAGGCTCATCCCGATGTTTATAATATTCTCCTCCAGGTTTTGGAAGATGGCAGGATGACGGATGGTCAAGGAAGAACCGTAGATTTCCGAAATACCATAATCATTATGACCTCTAACGTAGGTGCTGAGAACCTGTTCAAGAACAAGCCACTGGGATTCCAAAGGGTGGCTGACGAAGCAGAGGATTATGTCAGGATGAAGGAAAGGGTCATGGACCAGATGAAACACACTTTCCGGCCTGAATTTTTGAATCGTATTGATGAGATCATAGTTTTTCAGAGTTTATCCGAAGAGGAATTGAAACAAATTATCGACCTCTTACTGGCAGACTTGAGCCAGCGCATCAAAGAAAACGGCTATCTAATGGAAATCAGTGAGCGTGCCCGGAATCTGATTTTGAAAGAGGGCTACGAGCCAGCTTATGGAGCCCGACCTTTGAAACGGGCTATTCAAAAGCTAGTGGAGGACACGCTATCCGAAGAGATACTTAAAAAGACAGTACTTCCGGGAGATACGATTCTAATAGATGAGGAACAGGGTAAAATCATAGTTGGGAAGCAATAATACCCAAAACCATGAAAAAACGGCCAATATAAATAATATTTGTATTATAATGGTATTTATCAAACTCTTTTGAGGAAGAGTTTGATAAAACGCTCGCGGTGCGATGCACACAAAACGCGAAGGGAAAGTGCTATAGCACCCGCGTTTTGGCGCGTAATTCGCGCAAGCGCTCATTATTAAAGAGGGAAATTTATGGGAAAAATAATAACGAGATTCGTATGCAAGGATTGCGGACACGAATCTATGAAATGGTTGGGGCGATGTCCAGGTTGCGGCAACTGGAACAGCCTGCTGGAGGAAAGCAGTCCTAAACGAGTACAGCCTCGCCATATACGCAGTGCAAAACCTGTTTCCTTAGCCGATATACCTAATATCCCCCTTTATCGATTCTCAAGTGGCAATGGGGAGTTGGATCGGGTTCTGGGAGGGGGAATCGTACCCGGGTCTCTAGTACTACTCGGCGGGGATCCCGGTATAGGCAAGTCAACTCTGTTGTTACAGGTTGCCGATTTCATAGCTCGAAATAATAAAACCGTACTCTACCTGTCCGGTGAAGAGTCAGCGGGTCAAATCCGGTTGCGGGCTGAGCGATTAGGTGTTCAAAACTCATCAATTTACTTTTTGAATGAGCAAGACATTGATCAATTAGGGGGCTATTTAAAGGAACTGGAACCTGATTTAGTAATTGTAGACTCCATTCAAACCGTTTATTCTGAGAGTCTGTCATCAATTCCCGGCAGTGTGTCCCAATTAAGAGAATGCACCGCTAAAATTATGGATTTGGCGAAAAAAAGTGATCGAGTATTTTTCCTGGTGGGACACGTCACCAAGGATGGTGCTTTGGCAGGTCCCAAGGTTCTAGAACATATGGTGGATGTTGTTATATATTTTGAAGGCGAGAAGCATTTTTCCTTTCGCCTCTTACGGGGAGTAAAGAACCGTTTTGGTTCTACCGACGAGATCGGGCTCCTGGAAATGAGTGGGTTAGGACTGCGGGAAGTAAAGGATCCTTCCCAGATATTTCTAAGTACGAAAGACCCTACCGTGTGTGGCAGCGCAGTAGTCGCCAGCTTCGAAGGCAGCCGTCCTTTACTTATAGAGATGCAGGCCTTGGTTTCGTCGGCCGGATCAGGCTATGCACGGCGAATGGCCTCTGGAATTGATCAGAATCGGCTGGCTCTTATTATCGCCGTACTGGAAAAAAGACGGGGGGTTAACCTCTCTGCCTATGATGTTTACCTCAAGGTTACCGGAGGGGTTTTTCTAAGAGATCCATCCATAGACCTAGGCATTGCTGCAGCCATTCTTTCCAGTTACCGGGACAGACCACTGCCAGTGGACATGGTTTTTTTGGGTGAGATGGGGCTTTCCGGAGAAATCAGACCAGTGCCGTTTCTGGACGCCCGTCTAAAGGAAACAGAAAAATTGGGGTTTAAACGAGTAGTGATACCGGCTGGAGCCAATTTCGGCGGGCGAAATGCGAGTAGTCTGGAAATTATTGAAACTAAAAACCTGGATGAGTTTATAGAAATTATTATGGGGGGATAGTGGTGGTAGAAGATTTTTTCCGGATTAATTTTCGGCAATCGATGAAAATGCTGGCACCTGGGACTGTTTTCCGTCAAGGTATCGAGAATGTGCTGCAGGCGAATACCGGGGGTCTGATAGTGGTGGGTGATTCTCCGGAAGTGATGAACATGGTAACTGGTGGATTTAACATTGACTGTGAATTTACTCCGGCGCGTCTGTATGAACTAGCCAAAATGGATGGTGCTATCATTACCAATCACGATACTTCCAGAATTCTAATTGTAAATGCTCAACTGGATCCTAATCCCAAACTTCCTTCACAGGAAACGGGCATTCGCCACCGCACGGCTGAACGAGTGGCCATGCAAACCGGAGAATTGGTAGTGGCCATTTCCCAGCGCCGCCAGGTCGTGACTCTATTCCAGGGGAACATGAGTTTTCGTTTGCGAGATATTGCCTCGATTTTAGTCAAAGCCAATCAGGCTCTGCAGACCCTGGAAAAATACCGAAACGTTTTAATACGAGAGTTGCAGCATCTGGGCGGATTGGAATTTGAAGATCTGGTTACGCTGCTCGAAGTGTGTGATGTACTGCGGCGTAGTGTCAAAGTGCTAAACATAGCGAGGGAAATTGAAAATTACATAAGCGAACTTGGTACTGAAGGGCGTCTGGTAAAAATGCAGCTTGAGGAACTGGTATCCAATGTGGAAGAAGAAGCCACGCTAATAATTAAAGATTATTACAATAACAAAGATAAGACCCCTACGGAGATATTGAATTCAGTTTTGCGGGCTTTTGAAGATGAAACATCTGATTCTGTTTTTTTAATAAAGAGTCTGGCCTTAGGCACGACCAGCAGCCATTTGGAGCAACAGGTAGCCCCGCGTGGTTATCGGATGTTGAACAAGATTCCACGCATACCACCAGCGATCATAGAAAACTTGGTGGAGAGATTTTACATGCTTAATAATATACTGCGCGCCAGTATCGAAGAACTGGATGATGTGGAAGGTATCGGCGAGGTGCGCGCCCGCTCCATAAAAAACGGCTTAATCAGAATGCGTGAGCAGTTCCTCCTGGAATATATGGTCTAAGGAAGACCCGTCCCCCCAGAAATGGGACAGGGGGACGGCAGACTGTGTGAAAACTTTCCAGTCGTTATACCTCTGAACACCTAATAACACGTTCTTGAGATGGACACAGTGCAACAAAGGCAACGTATGCGGCTGGCCTGGCTTATACTAAGGCCAGCCTTCTTATTATTTCTTTCACTCCCAGGATATTAATTACCCTTCGCAGATTATAGGCAAGGAAATGAAGCTTATTTTCTGTTGCTACTGACTTAATTCCTCGTGTTAAGAAATAACTGTAACCCCAGATCCTCTTTACCGTCCCGAAGGGATGTTCAACCAGCATTTGTCTTTGTACATATAGTTCTTTGTTGTCCCTGGTTCGTTTATCAACCTTATCCAAAAATTCCTGGTTAAGATTCCTCGAAATTAGCCGCCCTTTCTGGCTTTTGGTGCAGCGTTCCTTCATTTCACAGTTGCGGCAGGCTCTGAAATTTTTGTAATCTTGATATTCTACATCGTTTACTCTTCTTTTCCGACTGGCATAGAGTATTTGGCCTACCGGACATATATAATGATTCTGTTCTTTGGTATATTTAAAGTGCTCCTGGCTAAATTTCGGATCAGGAATGTTAACACTGGGTTTAGGCTTGGCTACATAGGTTTCTATATGGTTTTCTTCGCATTTTATCAAATCGTTAGTAGAGTAATAACCTTTATCGGCCAGGGCTTTGATCTCTTCTATCTCAAATATTTCCTGGGCTTTGCAAGCCATATCATTAAGGTGACCTTGATCGGCCGAGTTATTTATCACTTCGGTATCCACTACTAGTTTGTGTTTTTGATCTACAACTGTCTGAACATTGTAACTGACATCTACACCATTATTATTTGCTTTCATAAGCCGGGCATCAGGGTCTGTTGTAGAAATCTCCGTTTCTCCGGTGATTGCCATCCTTTCCTGCATGGCGTTGTATTTGGTTTTTCTCTGGTTAAGCTCCTCGATTCGCTGTTTAATCTCCTCGCGGCTGGGAACATGGATATGGGCTTCACCTTTATCATTGGCATCCAGTTCCTGCAGATAGGTATTTATTTTTTCATCTATATATTTAAGCTGCCGCTGTATTTTCTTTTCGTTGAAGTTATTGCGTTTGGAGTTGCTGGCTCTGAATTTGGATCCATCCACAGCTACCATTTGTTTGCCGTATAATTCCCATTCTTTGCACAACCGGCTGAAGTTTTTAAAAACATTTTTTATTGGTTCTTTATTATCTTTGCGAAAATCTGCTATGGTCTTAAAGTCGGGCTTCAATTTGCGCAGCAGCCATACTAATTCTAAGTTTCTACCTGCTTCTGTCTCGAGTCTTCTGGATGAACGAATCCGATTCATATATCCATAAATGTACAGTTTCAGAAGATCTTGCGGATTATATGGCGGGCGGCCAGTATCCTTAGGTTCAGTTTTTAAAAAGCCCAGTTCCGCCAAATTCAGTGTGTTAACATATGCTTCAATAACCCGCACCGGATTTTCTTCACTTATATAGTCATCTACAGCTTCAGGAAAAAGGGTGATTTGATGCCGATCTTCGCCGTGTATATAGGCCATGCTTCCACCTCGCTATCACCCTTTATATTCGACTTTTATATCATTTTTCCCTTTTCTGTGACCCGACTTTTCACACAGTCTGACGGGTCCATTGTCCCAAGAACCGTCCCCTTGACACCCTTCCAGAAATAAAGAAAACCGCTGGTAAGCGGTTTTTTCTATTTAGCCTATAATTATTCTGTTCTCCAGATCAAGTCATATTGAAGTAGCCTAAGGCTTGAGATTTCTTATTCTCCTTGATGAATACATCATAGAGATTAATATCCAACAGATTACAGAGCGCTGCAGTATAAAAGAGTAATTTACCCAATTCACCTATAATCACTTCATCGCAACGCTGGCATAGCTCTCCACGCAAGTGGCTGTCCAGACATGCTTTTAATTCGGCCACAGTTTCCAGGTGTTCAGGAAGTTCAATTTTTGCGGCTTGAATAGAAACACATCCGCAATCAGTAACCGACTTAATGACCGCGCGATTTACACGGCAGGTAGATTCTGAAAGTTTGGTTAAAACATCAACCACACTGTGGTGACGGATTAGAAGATCGCTAACTGTGTTTTGAAACTCGTCACATATCAAGTCTTTCATAAAGAGCTTAACTCCCCCTGTCTCCTCGACATTTAATTAATTATAGACCTTCAGCCAAGGGGTTGTCAATTCTGCCCGCTAAATCAATATTGACATAATGTGCCATGGGATGGACCAAATTGTCTGAATAGCACTTAATATGAAAATTACCAAAATTTGATAACTTCTGTATAATAATGTTGTTTTTCTAGAAAAATATAATAAGGGGGTGATAGTATGAATAATAAATTCATTTTTAAATCGGTATTAATGCTTGCACTTATTGGAGGCCTAGGAGCCAGCTTTGCGTTCAAAACATTATTGGATTTGAATACTGTCTGGCAGATGGTGATCGGCGGGACAGTGGGCTTACTTATTTACGGTGCTGGAGTGTTCGGCCTGAGCCGCCTGTCCAAAGGATGGAAACTATTTAATCGTTGGCTGGATAACACGTCAATAGAAACATTACTGGGCGGGACAGTGGGTCTAATGATGGGAATTATGATAGGTCTATTGAGCGGCTACCCATTTTATGTGATAAAGGGAGTCGGTTCCTACCTGGCTATTTTCAGTGTTCTACTCGGTGCATATTTAGGCATGCAAATTGGGAGCCGCAGGGCAGTTGAATTCTGGAAAATGCTGCCGCATAGCCTTATTGAAGTGCCGGAAAACAATGAGCCGGGTGGCTGGAACTATAAGGTTCTAGATACCAGTGCCATAATTGACGGGCGCATATATGACGTTTGTCAAAGCAAGTTCCTGGAGGGTATCATGACGGTTCCTGTTTTTGTCATCGAGGAACTGCAGCATATAGCCGACTCTTCTGATAATTTACGCAGGAGCAAAGGGCGGCGCGGTCTGGAACTGCTATCTAAAATGCAGAAAGATCCAGCCATTAAAATTCAGATAATTGAGGATAACATACCGGAAGAAAAAGAAGTGGATATGAAACTGGTCCGTCTCTGCAAAAAGATTGGAGCCAACATTATTACGAATGACTATAACCTCAATAAGGTGGCTGAACTACAGGGTATTAAAGTATTGAATATCAACGAACTTGCCAATGCGGTTAAGGTGGTTGTTTATCCAGGTGAAACCATGTATATTAATATATTAAAAGAAGGTAAAGAACCTGGACAAGGGGTAGGCTATCTCGAGGACGGAACGATGGTAGTAGTAGAGGATGCGCAGGATGAACTGGGGAACAACCTGGAAGTGCTGGTAACCAGCGTATTTCAGACCGCGGCGGGGAGAATGATATTTAGCCGCAAAGTGAAGGAGGACCACAACCTGAGTATCTTTAAACCTAACCTGCCAGGTGGACCAATACAAGAGGTGAATGTATATGGTTAACAACCTTAGGGTTGTTATCGCCGCAGCTGGCAAGGGCAGTCGTATGAAGAGCTCCACAAATAAACAGTACATGCTGTTAAATTCACGGCCTGTCTTGTCTTATTCCCTGGATTTTTTTGAAAAGATGGATATAGTGGGTGAGATTGTGGTCGTGTGTGGGGCAGATGAGCTGGAGTATTGCCAACGAGAGGTTATCGAGCGTTTCCAATATAAAAAGGTATCTGCCCTCCTCCCAGGAGGCCAAGCAAGACAGGACTCCGTATGGAGGGGTTTGCAAAAACTGGGAGAGGACACGGATTTAGTGGCTGTGCACGATGGTGCTCGGCCGTTATTGTCGTCAGCCGTATTTTTGCGATTGGTAGGCGAGGCAGAGAAGTGGGGAGCAGCTATACCTGGCATTATCAGCAAAGATACACTTAAAGCAGTGGATCGGGACGGTTTTGTCCGGCAGACACTCGATCGAAGCTCAGTTTATGCTATTCAGACCCCGCAGATTTTCAAATATTCGGAACTGCGGGCTGCCTATAAAGAAGCCTATCAAGACGATTTTCAGGGGACCGACGACGCCTCCCTCTTTGAACACTATATAGGTAGGGTAAAAGTAGTGGAGGGAGATTATAATAACCTTAAAATTACCACACCGGAGGATTTGACTATTGCGGAGGCTCTGTTGAGGGGTTAGTACGATAATAGCTTTATCGTCATTCTGAATGAAGTGAAGCAACTTTAATAGTGCCGCAAGTGGTACATGTGTAGTCCCCGTAGGGGAAATTTTTACCCACGGTTAGAGTAAGATCCTTCGCTGGCGCTCGGGATGACAGAAAAAGTTCTTCCAATTCCTCCAGAACAGATTTTTATCGGTGGTAGTTTCCTGCAGAGGGCTTTGCATCAATTATGATTGGGGGAGAAGAATGTGCGGATTGGGATCGGTTATGATGTGCACCGTCTGGTAGAAGGCCGCCGGCTAGTTTTAGGAGGGGTGGATATTCCGCATTCCCTCGGACTTTTAGGGCATTCTGATGCCGACGTGCTAATCCATGCCATCTGTGACGCTCTGCTGGGAGCGGCCGCCTTGGGAGATATTGGCCAGCATTTTCCTGATACTTCCGCTAAATTCAAGAACATTGACAGTCTGATCCTTCTGCAAATGGTAAGCCAGTTATTACATGACCATGAATTCTCAGTTATTAATATAGACAGCACTATCGTTGCCGAGCAGCCCAAACTAGCTCCTCATATTAAAGCTATGACTGTCAATATAGCTAGGATTATGGGGATCCAGCCGAATCAGGTGAGCGTAAAAGCCACCACCACGGAAGGACTGGGATTTGAGGGGCGACAGGAAGGAATTTCCGCACAGGCGGCGGTTTTAATAGAAAATAAAATATAGGTTAGACCAGATGCGAGACTATTTACCCCCTGAATTAGGCAGACTAAACTAAAAAATCAGGGGGTAAGTTTATTTATGCGTAAAATGTTGGTGGTCATAATGGTCTTGGCTCTCATAACGACCGCATGGATTTACAGAGATCAGGCGGTAAGAACGGGAACCAATATCAAAAACGGAGAAGCGGTTATTAGTCTGGGGCAGGATTTAACCGAAGCACAGAAAAATCAGGTCTTAAGTTATTTTGAGACTGATAGCAATCTGGCCAAGGTACGTTATGTCACGGTTAGCAATCAGGAAGAAAGAACCTACCTGCAGGGTAAAATTGATGATAGCTTGATTGGAACTCGGGCAATTTCCTGCGCTCTGGTCACGGGTGCCCCAAAGGGTCAGGGGATTGGCGTTCAAACTCACAACATAAATGGTGTGACACCATTTATGTATGCCAATGCTGCTAATACGGCGGGGATTGAAGATGTGCAGATTAATGTAGCAGCCCCTTTTGAAGTTTCGGGTACCGCAGCTCTGACCGGAATAATAAAAGCATTTGAACTGGCAAGTGGAAATAAGCTAAATGAAACAGCTAAGGAGACTGCCAACCAGGAAGTGGCCGAATCATCAAAGTTAGGAAAGAAGATCGGGCAGGACCAAGCCGGAAAAATCATCTATGAGGTTAAAAAACAAGTCGTAGAGAAGAAGATTACCAGTCCCGAAGAGATAAGGCGTATAATTATACAGGTTAGTACCGATTTGAATGTTAACCTATCAGAAGATGATATAAATGCCATTATCGATTTGATGCAAAATATCAATAAACTAAATATCAACATTACCAACCTGAATCAACAGTTAGACAAACTACAAAAAGGCATCCAGGATGTTCGCACTCAGACTGATCAGGCCAAAGGTTTTCTGCAGAGGATAGCTGAATTCATAATGAGTCTCATCCGGGGTTTAACGGGCGTACTTTCCTGAAAGGTAGTTGCGAGAGACCAGCAACTTTAAAGGTACAGCTAGCATGAGTGATAATCAAAAATTTCTTACAGGAATCAATTACTGGCCAGCCCACAAAGCCATGTATTGGTGGAGAGATTTTGACATCCGGGAAGTAGATGAGGATTTTAAGAAACTGGCTGAAAATAATTTTCGGCTGGTAAGGATATTTCTAACCTGGGAAGATTTCCAACCCACCCCCGATGTAATATCGGCAGCCAGTCTTGATAATCTGAAGAAGACGGCAGATCTGGCATCCGCCCACGGCTTGCAGCTGATGCCTACCTTTTTCTGCGGACATATGAGTGGAGTAAACTGGATGCCCGCCTGGATGTTAACACCGGGTGAAGGTGGGCGGCGTTTCCCAGTATTCAGTGAAAACCAGGCCAAATGGGCTTGTATACGTAATTGTTATACAGACCAAAAAGTAATAGAGGCCCAGCATATTCAAATCCAAGCGATTGTCACCGCCCTGCATGGGCATAACGCCATTTTTGCCTATGACCTGGGGAACGAGGCTTCCAACTGGGTGATCCCGCCCCAGCGCAGCGATGCGCAGAAATGGCTTGCAGCTATGACTACTCAAATAAAAATGCAAAGCCCTGAAGCCAAAGTAACTTTGGGAATGCATGCTGAAGATCTGGAAGAAGATCGTCAGCTTTGGCCCCAGGACGCAGCCTGCTACTGCGATTTCTTATGTATGCACGGCTACCCGTACTACCTTCCCTGGGTGGATGACCCAATTGACCCCGACCTGGTACCATTTCTGGGGATTATTACTGCTTGGTTGGGGCAAAAGCCGGTGCTTTTCCAGGAATTTGGAGTGCCGACTCATTCCGTTTTACCTCCAACTCTGCCTGCCGAATATGAAAGTATGTGCCAATGCCCTCTATGGACGGAAGAAGAAGCCGCCATTTACTATCATAGGGTATTGCAGCGTTTGGACGAAGCGGGAATGATGGGTGGAATGGCCTGGTGTTACGCTGATTATGCCCCATTGCTATGGGAGAAACACCCACTCGGTGACAGCCTTCATGAACGCCATTTTGGTATGTTCCGCCATGATGGAACTGCCAAACCTGCGGCAGAGATATTTCGCCGTTATGTAGATACCGCTATTCATGCTAAGCCCGATTTGACCCAGGTGAGCTATCCATGGCTTTTTGAAAAGGATCGGGAGAAATTTTACCAACATCCCAGGAATAATCTGTCCAGATTTTACCAAAAATACAAGGAATGGCTAAAAGGCCGGTGAAGAACAATCACCCGTCCCCTTGCTTCTGAGAACTTGTTAGGGAGGTTATACTATGAAAATTGCGCTTTTGTCACCTATTGCGTGGCGTACGCCGCCCCGGCATTATGGCCCTTGGGAGACCATTGTATCTATGTTGGCAGAAGGACTGGTGGATCTCGGAATGGATGTCACACTGTTCGCCACCGGCGACTCACTGACTAGTGCCCGCCTTGACTCTGTGTGCCCGGTACCCTATGAGGAAGACAAGGAAATGGATGCCAAGGTATGGGAGTGTCTGCATATTGCGCACCTATTTGAACAAGCTGA
The DNA here is from genome assembly GCA_963665865.2 of Syntrophomonadaceae bacterium. GTDB lineage: Bacteria > Bacillota > Syntrophomonadia > Syntrophomonadales > Syntrophomonadaceae > PHAA01. Next base: position 3,724,229 of record CAXXWF010000001.1, read on the forward strand.
TCAGTTTGATATAATTCACAATAATTATGACTTTCTCCCCCTATCTTATAGTCGATTGGTTAAAACGCCGGTAGTCACCACTATCCATGGGTTTTCCAGCCCCAAGATCTTACCTGTCTATCGGACTTATAATCGGGATAATTATTATATTTCCATCAGTAATTCTGATCGCAGCCCAGAATTAGATTACTTTGGGACAGTTTATCATGGTATTGATCTAAATTTATTTACTCCAAATGAGAAACCAGGAGATTACCTGCTCTATTTTGGGCGGCTGCACCCGGACAAAGGAACCTATGAAGCTATACAGATCGCCCGGCGCTTTGGAATGAAGTTAATAATGGCGGGTATCATTCAGGATGAAGCCTACTTTAAATCAAGGGTCGCTCCGTTTATAGACGATTTTAATACTATCTATGTGGGCTCGGTCGGTCCTGAACGAAGAAATGAACTTTTGCAGGGGGCTTATGCCCTGCTGCATCCCATTTATTTCGATGAGCCCTTTGGCTTAAGCGTAATTGAAGCCATGGCCTGTGGAACGCCGGTTATAGCGTTTAATCGCGGCTCAATGCCGGAGGTTATAAGTGAAGGAGTAACCGGTTTCCTGGTTGATAGTATGGAGGAAGCATTGGCTAAATTAGAAATCGTGCCAACCCTAGAGCGCCTTGAATGCCGGCGATGGGTCCAGGAGCGATTCAGCAAAGAGCGGATGGTGGCTGACTATCTAAAGGTTTACGAGACTATAATTGAGATGCTATAATTACCCAGTAAATTAATAAAACCACCAGGAAGTTATGAAGCAGATCCTCCAGCTCATGCGGTGGGGGGGTCATAAACCTAAATCGGGAGTGAAATAAATGATGAATTCCAAGGTAAGATTTGCACCCAGCCCAACTGGACCATTACATATTGGCGGAGCACGGTCAGCCCTTTTCAACTACCTGTTTGCTGCTCATCAAAACGGGCAATTTGTGTTACGCATAGAAGATACAGACCTGGAACGTTCCCGCCCTGAGTTTGAAGATGAAATAATCGAATCTCTTCGCTGGCTCGGTATAGACTGGACTGAGGGTATGCTGCAAGGCGGAGTCAACGGGCCTTATCGCCAGACTGAGCGGCTGGAAATCTATCAGCAATATTTAAAACAACTCCTGAATCAGGGGGATGCTTACTATTGCTTCTGCACCCAGGAAGAACTGGAAGCTGAGCGACAGGACCAATTGGACAGTGGTAGTATGCAGCGTTATTCAGGTAAATGCAGCACTCTAAACGACCAAGAGGTGCAGGAACGACTGGCGGCAGGAATCAAGCCCACCGTCCGTTTTCGGGTTCCCGAACATAAAATACAGGTGGTAAATGATCTGGTCAGGGGCAGGGTGAGCTTTGAAAGCGATAACAGCGGGGATTTCATCATTGCCAAATCCGATGGAATTCCGGTTTATAACTTTGCCGTGGTCATAGATGATGTTTTGATGGGAATAACTCATGTGATCAGAGCCGAAGAACACTTATCCAATACTCCGCGTCAGCTCATGCTCTATGATGCTTTGAATTTCATTTACCCGAAGTTTGCTCACATTTCCTTGATCCTGGGCAGCGATCGCCAGAAAATGAGTAAACGCCACGGGGCTACCTCGCTGGTGCAGTATCGGGAAATGGGTTATCTGCCTGAAGCCCTTTTCAACTTTCTGGCCTTACTGGGCTGGTCGCCGGAGGGAGAGCAAGAGATACTCACGGCAGAGGAGATTATTGCCTCCTTTACGCTGGAGCGGGTGGCGAAAAGTCCAGCTGTGTTTGATATGGATAAGCTAAACTGGGTGAACCAGCAGTATTTGAAGAAAAAGACTACATCTGAACTGGCCAAGATGTTAAAACCTTTCCTGAGCTCGTCGGAATACGCCTCTGATATTGAAAATATGGATGATCTTCGCTACGGACTGTTGGTGGAATCAGTTAGAGACCATCTGGTATGCTTGTCTGATGTTACAAAATATATGGATGTTTTCTTCCGGGAGGCCGTTTATGAAGAGGAAGCTTTGCAAGCCCTGGCTGGCGACGGTGTTCTAACCGTTCTGGAAAATTTCCGAGACGACCTGCCTTATTTTTCTGAACCGGAGGAAATAAAACAATTTATCAAAGCTACGGTGAAGAAACTTAAACTAAAGCCTAAAGACGTATATATGCCGCTCCGCAGTGCCTTAAGCGGACAGACCCATGGACCGGAACTACCCTATCTTATATCTATATGGGGTCGAGAGGAATCCATACGACGTATCAATCGAACCATTGTTAATATAGTTAAATAAAATTGTGGGGCATGCTATAATATGTTAGAATTATTAAAATAATATTTACTTACGGTCAAAGCTATCCGGGTGAAAGCTCGGGGTGCGGGACTGAAGGCAGCTAAGTCTTTTGGATAAGGTGTCTAGGTTATGAGAAATTGGCTTACTGGGGTGGGTAGTCGTTTATATGGCTATCCACCTTTTTATTTTGATAATTAGATAGATGCACAGCCCTGCTATCGTTAATATAAAGGAGATTAAAGCATGGATTTTTGGCTATCAATAGTAATATTTGTAATGGTTTATGTAGTGATTATGTCTGAAAAAATTCATCGCACCATTGTGGCCATGCTGGGAGCAGCTATTATTATTGCGATTGGTATAGTGAACCAGGAAAAGGCTTTTGCGTATATCGACTTTAATACGATAGGCTTGCTTATCGGGATGATGATAATTGTGGGGATAACCAGACAAAGCGGAGTCTTTGAGTATGTGGCTATTAAGTCCGCTAAGCTGGTGGGGGGCAAGCCTCTGGCTATTATGGCCATCCTGACGCTGGTCACTGCACTTGCCTCAGCCCTGCTTGATAATGTTACCACCGTACTGTTAATCGTACCGGTGACCTATGCCATTACTGATCGCCTAAATATTTCGCCTATTCCATTTCTATTTGCAGAGATTATAGCTTCCAACATCGGCGGGACATCAACATTGATCGGTGATCCTCCCAACATCATGATAGGTAGTGCGGCCGGACTGGGATTCATGGATTTCGTAACCAACCTGGCCTTGCCGGTAATGGTAATACTGCTTATTACAATTGTCATCATGTTATTTATGTTCAGGAAACAGCTTCAGACCAGTGATGACCGTATTCAAAGTATTTTTGAGCTAAATGAAATGGAATTCATCAAAGACTGGCGTTTGCTGAAACAGTCGCTCACGGTATTGGGTCTAACCATTATCGGCTTTCTATTACATCAAAGCCTGTACCTGGAATCGGCCACTATAGCTTTATTAGGTGCAGCCGTGTTAATGTTAATAACGAATGAAAATCCCGAGGAAGTCTTGCTAAATATAGAATGGCCTACCATATTCTTCTTTGCTGGCTTGTTTATATTAGTAGGAGGGTTAGTAGAAACCGGAGTTATTGAACTAATAGCCAAGCGAGCTTTACTAATCACGGGAGGCAACTTAATGCAAACCGGAATGCTGGTTTTATGGCTGTCAGCCATAGCCTCGGCTTTCGTCGATAATATTCCCTTCGTAGCCACCATGATTCCTTTGTTGCAAACTATGGGTCAGCTTTCCAACCTACCCATGGAACCTACCTGGTGGGCACTGGCGCTGGGGGCCTGTCTTGGGGGCAATGGCACTCTGATCGGGGCATCAGCCAATGTAATTGTGGCTGGAATAGCGGAGAGGTATGGAACTCCAATTGGATTTGTTAGTTTCATGAAAGTGGGGTTCCCCTTAATGCTGTTATCCATTGTTTTATCAACTTTTTATTTATATTTCTTTTTCTGGACATAGTAACAGTCAACCTAAGATTTTCTCGTTAGTATGATTGGGTTGTCGTTAATCGCAATACCAGTATTACTTAATTCTCCTCCTGGCCTAAAGAACCAATAACATAAGAATTAGTGTTGATCGTGCAATATATAGCAAGGCGGTAATTTGTCAGGTACAACGGACTTAAGCTATAATAATACACAGGCATTAATCAAATATTTAGCAATCGAAGTCCCTATAGTAAAGCGATGTTTACAAAAAAAGTTCAAATCAATAGGGTACATGACTAATTTGCTATTAGGGATAGTCCGGCGGCAGGACTATCCATTTTTATTTTTATAAATATTGGGGGGAGGAAGCAGTATAGATATCCCGTTATTAAATGATATTTTAATCATTTTTGGCCTGGCTATTTTTGTTATTTATATATGCCAGAAATTGAAAATTCCCAGTGTTGTAGGGCTTCTAATAACCGGCGTACTGGCCGGGCCCCATGGGTTTGGTCTGGTTGCAGATGTTCACAACGTGGAAGTGATGGCTGAACTGGGAATCATACTGCTCCTTTTTACCATCGGCATTGAGTTCTCCCTCGGGCGGCTCCTCCAAATAAGGAAAAGTGTTCTGGTGGGTGGCACCCTGCAGGTATTAGTCACCACGTTAGTAACAATGTTAATCCTTACTAAAATAGGGCGCCCCTTGGGTGAGGCGGTGTTTATTGGTTTCTTAATCTCACTTAGCAGTACAGCCATAGTATTGAAAATTATTCAGGACAGGTCGGAAATAGATGCTCCCTATGGGCGAAGCACCCTTGGTATATTGATATTCCAAGACATTATCATAATCCCGATGATGCTATTCACTCCTATTCTGGCCAATGATCCCGGTGGATTAGGGGAATCTCCCTTTCTTCTGCTAGCTAAGGTTGTTTTTGTCCTGGGGATGTTGTTTGTTAGCGCCAAGTGGGTGGCCCCGTTTCTGCTTTATCATATTGCCCGCCAGCGGAGTCGGGAACTATTTCTTATCAGCACGATAACCATGTGTCTGGCAGTTGCCTGGTTTACATCCAGTATAGGCCTATCGGTATCATTGGGCGCCTTTTTGGCAGGGTTGATAATATCGGAATCAGAATACAGCCATCAGGCTTTAGGAAGTATTTTGCCTTTCCGGGATGTGTTCACCAGCATATTTTTCGTTTCAATCGGAATGTTGCTGAATACAGGAGTTTTTTTACAACAACCGGGTACCGTTATCTTGATAACCATGGCAGTACTACTAGGTAAAACTCTTATTTCCGGGGGAGCAGTTCTGGCACTGGGGTTCCCAATTAGAACTGCCGTCTTAACGGGTTTGGCTTTGAGTCAGGTTGGCGAATTTTCGTTTATTCTATCCAGATTTGGGATGGAGTATAATTTAATTAATGATTCATTCAATCAATTATTTATGGCTGTATCTGTACTGACAATGGCGCTAACACCTTTTATTATCGTCTTATCGCCTCGAATAGCGGAGGGGGTCATGAGATTACCTCTGCCCCATAAATTAAAAACCGGGGTCAATCTAGGTATTGAAATTAAAGAAGACTCCATTAGCGACCATTTGATTATTATAGGATTTGGTATTAATGGTAAGAATCTCGCCCGAGCGGCGTCAGCCTCAGGTATAGCGTATGTGGTTATTGAGAATAATCCTGACACGGTGAAGGATGAAAAAAAGAATGGCGAACCGATATTCTATGGAGATGCGACCCAGCCTGAGTCCCTAAAGCATTCAAACGTAAAGGATGCTCGGGTAGTAGTAATCGCAATTTCCGATCCGGCCGCAACGGTAAGGATAACTGACTTAATCCGCAGATTGAATGCAAATGTTCATATTATTGTGCGCACCCGTTATATCCAGGAAATTGAACCTTTATATCAAGTGGGTGCCAATGATGTCATTCCTGAAGAGTTCGAAACATCGGTAGAGATCTTTACCCTAGTGCTCAAGAAATATCTGGTACCTAAAGTAGATATTGAGAAGTTCATCAACGAAATACGTTCTGATGGTTATGAGATGTTGCGCAGTCTCTCCAGGAGATCTCCCAGCTTCCAAGACATAAAACTTCATCACCATGATGCGGAAATTGTGAACATTCGGGTAGAAAAAGGAGCCTGGGTAACGGGGAAGACTCTGGCTCAAATTAATTTGCGAGGCAGATATGGGGGCTCGGTGCTCTTAATACAACGTGGTTTAGAGACTTTCGTAAATCCAGGAAGAGATGACCTGCTGGAAGCTGACGATCAGGCGGTTTTGCTTGGATCACCGGAGATTCTTGACGATATAGGGCGGCTTTTTAGTAAAATTGAAAAGGAGGGCTAAAATGAATCCGATATTTCTTTCTTCGCTAGCAGCCTTTTTTCATAAAGTAAAATGTCCTAAATGCGATAGAGATCAATTTATAACCCATGGAACTTCCAAAAAGAGTTTTCGCTGTAAATATTGCGGGTATAGGATTGAACCGCCACCAAAAAAATAGCACTAGTTGGGGTAAGGCTTGTAGATGTATTTTGATTGGGCTGCACTACTTGACATTCAGACTAATTCGATACAAAAAAGTCCGAGCATCGACAATTATTTTATCAAGCCTAGCGCCGAGAGAAAGGTGACAGAAGCGTGTATTTTTGGCTTTCAATTATAATTTTTGTACTGGTATATGCTTTGATTATGACCGAAAAAATTCATCGCACCATTGTAGCCATGCTGGGGGCTGCCATCATAATTACTATTGGGGTTGTGAATCAGGCCAAAGCGTTTCAATACATTGACTTCAATACAATCGGTCTGCTTATCGGGATGATGATAATTGTAGGCATTACCAGGCAAAGTGGGATATTCGAATACCTGGCGCTTAAGTCGGCTAAATTGGTTGGTGGCAGGCCGCTGGCTATTTTGGCCATCCTAGCTCTGGTTACTGCCCTAGCTTCTTCCCTGCTTGACAATGTTACCACCGTACTGCTCATTGTACCGGTGACCTATGCCATTACGGATCGTCTCAATATTTCGCCCATCCCATTTTTGTTTGCCGAAATTTTCGCTTCTAACATCGGCGGGACAGCTACTTTAATCGGTGACCCTCCCAACATCATGATAGGCAGTGCGGCCGGATTGGGTTTTCTGGATTTCCTGACCAACCTGAGTCTGCCGATAATGGTAATACTTATGGTTACTATAGCCATCATGGTCTTTGTTTTTAGGAATGACCTGCAGACTACTGATGATCGTATTCAAAGTATTTTTGACCTGAATGAGAAGGAAGCCATTAAAGATTGGCGTTTACTGAAACGATGTCTTATTATTCTGGGTCTAACCATCATAGGATTCCTATTACATCAAAGCCTGCACCTGGAATCGGCCACGATAGCTTTATTAGGAGCAGCCGTATTAATGCTGATAACCGATGAGAATCCCGAAGTAGTCCTGCTAAATATTGAATGGCCCACCATATTTTTCTTCGCGGGCTTATTTATATTAGTAGGAGGGCTGGTGGAAACCGGGGTTATTGAACTAATAGCTAAGAAAGCTTTGTTAATCACGGGAGGCAGCCTGATGCAAACCGGAATGCTAGTTTTATGGCTGTCAGCTATAGCCTCAGCTTTCATTGACAATATCCCCTTTGTAGCTACCATGATTCCTCTATTGCATACGATGGGTCAGCTTTCCAGCCTGCCCATGGAACCTACTTGGTGGGCACTATCCCTAGGAGCCTGCTTGGGGGGCAACGGTACTCTGATAGGAGCATCAGCCAATGTAATAGTAGCAGGAATAGCAGAAAGAAACGGAACCCCCATCAGATTCATGGAATACTTGAAAGTTGGCTTTCCTTTGATGTTGGTTTCGATAGTATTGTCCATGGGATATCTTTATATTTTCTTTTGGAGATAAGTGGGGTTCAGACTATCGGTTGCCAAGTTGACAACATCCGTATATACTGCATATAATAAATATTAATTATATATATTTCTTTAAATGCTGGGAATGGGAGAAGTAAGCGTCGATCGCTGCCAGAGAGAGAAGGTCACCGGCTGAGAGCCTTCTTAGGACTTACCACGGACAGTCCTTTCAGTATGAAGCCGCCGAAAGTGCGCCCGGGAGCAGGTGTGCCGAAATAATAGTAGGCATACCCGGTAAAAGCCGTTATCTTAAGCAAAAGCGGGGCGCAAAAGTGCTCAAGCAGGGTGGAACCGCGGAAGTAATAACCTTTCGTCTCTGAAAATAGAGATGGAAGGTTTATTTTTTTGCAGGTAGAAATGGTGTCAAGGGGTGACGGTTCTTCTGACACGCTCAGCAATTGACCAAGGTGTCAAGAGAAACGTCCCCTTGACACCTGAACTAAAGGGGGAAAAAGTATGTTTGATGCTTTAAAGAGAGAGGTTCAAGTAGTCTTTGAACGAGATCCGGCAGCACGCAGTGTAGCAGAAATAGTTTTATTATATCCGGGATTTCATGCCATTATATTTCATCGGGTGGCCCATTTTCTATATAAAAAGGAGATGTATTTCCTGGCTCGGGTTGTATCAGCCATCAGCCGTTTTTTGACTGGAATTGAAATCCATCCCGGCGCCCAAATCGGTAAAGGCTTTTTTATAGACCACGGCAGTGGAATTGTAATTGGCGAGACCGCCGAGATAGGAGACAATGTTACCCTTTATCAGGGCGTTACCCTGGGAGGGTCAGGCAAAGAAAAAGGCAAACGCCATCCTACCATAGGCAACAATGTCACAATCAGCGCGGGAGCCAAAATTTTGGGATCATTTACGGTAGGTGATCATGCCAAAATTGGGGGAGGCTCGGTGGTGGTAAGGGCCGTACCCCCGAATTGTACAGTAGTGGGTGTTCCCGGCCGAATTGTAGCGCGGGATGGTATAAAGGTTGATAATGACTGCACTGAGGTAGATCTGGATCACAACCTTCTGCCTGATCCGGTAGCTGATATATTGTCCGCTATGCAGTCCAAAATTGATGAATTAGAGAAAAGGCTGGAATCAAACCAGAAGGAGGCCCCCGTGGATGAAGATATACAACACTCTAAATGGCAGAAAAGAAGAATTAGTAACTCTTAATCCCCATCAGGTAAATATGTATGTATGCGGACCTACTACCTATAATTACATCCATCTGGGCAACGCACGTCCCCTGGTTGTGTTTGACACAGTCAGGCGCTATCTGGAGTTCCGAGGTTATCAAGTGAAATATGTCCAGAACTTCACGGATGTAGATGATAAGATCATCAATCGTGCCCGTCAGGAAGGTGAAGACCCTCTGAAATTGGCGCAGCGCTATATCGACGAGTATTTTATTGATGCGGATGCTTTAGGAATAGCCCGAGCAGATAAGCATCCCCGGGTAAGTGAGCACATTGCAGAAATAATTACGGTGATAGCGGGGTTAATAGAAAAAGGGTATGCCTATGAAGTAGATGGGGACGTATATTATCGGGTGAAAGCCTTTGCCGGGTATGGCAAACTATCCGGTCGCTCCCGGGACGACATGTTAGCCGGAGCGCGCGTGGAAGTGGATGAGCGCAAAGAAGAACCAGTGGATTTTGCCCTGTGGAAGAAGGCCAAAGCCGGGGAGCCTTCCTGGGATAGTCCTTGGGGCCAGGGAAGGCCGGGCTGGCACATCGAGTGTTCGGTCATGTCTACCAAATACCTGGGTGAGACTCTGGATATTCATGGCGGTGGAGCCGATTTAATATTTCCTCACCATGAAAATGAAATAGCTCAGGCCGAGGCTTATACTGGCAAGCCATTTGTTAACTACTGGATGCACAACGGTTTCATAACCGTGAAAAGTGAGAAAATGTCCAAGTCGCTGGGGAATTTCTTTATTCTGCGGGATATTCTGGCGAAATATCCCCATGACGTGGTGCGTTACTATCTAATCGCCACTCATTATCGCAGCCCGTTGGATTTTGATGATGGCAAGCTGGAAGAAGCCCGCAAAGCCCTGGGCAGGTTAAAGACCACCTTGACCTTGGCTGAGGAATTCATGGATGATAATAGAAGTATAAACACAGAGTTAGAACTGCATAGTGAGCTTATGCTCGGTGTGTTGGAAATGCAGGACAAATTCATTGAAGCCATGGATGACGACTTCAATACCGCCAAAGCGCTGGGCTACCTGTTTGAAATGTCGCATATTATCAACAGCTTCATTGCCAGCGGGAATCCTCAAAGCCGACCGGCCCGGGAAACGCTGCAAACAGCATTGCAGATATTTAAGCAATTAGGCGGTATCCTGGGAATATTCATAGAACGGAAGGAAGACCGGGGACAGGCCGTAGATGCTCTGTTAGCGATATTGCTGAAGATGAGAACGGAGGCCCGCCTGGAAAAGAATTATACCTTGGCTGATTCCTTGCGGGATCTGCTCAACCAACTGGCGGTCAAGGTGGAGGACAAACCAACTGGCAGCCTATTCCGCTATGATAAGCCGCCAGCAGTTGATGCGATGATGGAATACCTAATTAAACTGCGGCAAGATTTCAAAGCAAGTAAAGAATATTCACGGGCTGATATGTTAAGAGACAGTTTGCATGAAATTGGGATTATGATTGAAGATACCCGGGAAGGAGCTCGGTGGAAGTTTGCAGATGCATGAACCTTTGGCTGAAAACACTTTAAGCGAATATTCGCCGCTTATCCTGGCCTATATCGGGGACGCAGTCTTTGAATTGATGGTACGCACTAAGATCGTATCAGCAGGCCAGAGGCGGATTAAGGATATCCATTTGCAGACAGTAGAACTGGTCAAAGCCGATCATCAGGCTTACATGGTTAGGCAAATATTTGACGAGTTAAGTATCGAAGAACAGGATATAGTCCGGCGGGGGCGCAATACCCGGAGCAATCCTCCCAAAAATGCAGATATGCAGGCCTATCGGATGAGTACCGGATTTGAGGCCCTGTTAGGTTATCTCTATCTGAAAGGTGATGGAGAACGCTTGCAATATCTAATCAACCGCGCCCTGGAGGTAAAGTAGATATATGAGTGTACCAATCACAAATATAGCTGGACCACACTTAACTGGTGTTAACAGATGAGTATCATGAATTGGCGCACTTTCTTTATCCCCACCATAATAAAGATTTTTGCGACTTCGAACTGTTCACATGCCTGATTGGCAAGAGCGCAAAAGAATCTTAAATCACTAGAACTTAAGATGGCTGGGATTTAAGTTAAACTACTCGGCAGCCGAAATGGAGGGAGAAGTATGGGGAATGTTTTTGGATACTGCCACTTCTTGCGGTCTCTTTAAAAATAATGCCATAATTACAGCCAGTAAACACATTCCTGCGGCGATAACAAAACAATCCGAAACTGCATTGACCATGGACAGTTTGGCCAAGTATTGAGCTATTATTCCTACACCTACTACTTGCCCAGTCTGGGAGGATAAACCGCTGCCAGCCGCATATTGAGCGATGTAAGCATTAAATCCAGACAGGTCCGGGCTGTTAATGTTTACAGATTGAGCCAAATTTGCATAGTGGAAGACCTGGCGGTTTTGCATAAAAGCGGTAAACATCGCTACTCCAAATGATACTGCTACCTGTCGGGATACATTGCTCAAAGATGAAGCTAGACCGACAGACTTTGCGGGAACCGCATTCATACCTATCGTTGCTGTCGGCATCATAGCCAACCCCAACCCTACTGCTCTGACTGCCAACCAGGCGGAAATCATCCAAAAGGGAGTTAATTCGTTAATATCATGCATCATGTAAGTGGTCCAAGCCGTCCAAGCTATACCGCCAAGAATCAATAACCTTCCGCCGTTTCTATCAAATATTCTGCCGCTGATGGGCATCATTAATCCCATAACCAGAGCGCCCGGGAAAAGTATTAATCCGGTTTGTAAAGCGGTCTGACCCAGAACATTCTGCAATAGAATGGGAAGAAAATAGGTAGCTCCGTACATACCAATAAAAAGAATGGAACCAACGATAGTAGAGAGTGCAAAGGTGATATTCTTAAACAGTCTGAAGTCCATTACCGGCGAGGGATGATGCAATTCATGCCAAACCAACAAACTTATCAGAATAACCCCTATCGATAAAAGCATAACGATTTCCGGGTCTCCCCACCCCAGTTTGTTTCCCTCACTCGTAGCGTATAGCAGGCAAAACAATCCAGCTGCGGAAAGGAATATGCCTCTAATGTCAAAATTGGCGACCGATTTTAAAGGCGTCTCTTTTAGCAATATTGTGGCCAACCCGATTGCCAGAACCGCTATAGGTATATTAGCATAAAAGATTACACGCCAGTTGGTGGCTTCGATAATATAACCTCCCAGAGTCGGACCGATAGTCGGAGCCGCCAAAGCGGCTACTCCCCAGACTCCAAGAACTAATCCTATTTTGGAGCGGGGGGCGGTCATGTATATAAGTGCCATACCTATTGGCTGCATGAGGCCTCCGCCTAGAGCCTGTAAAACCCTTCCAGTGATAACCGCTCCGACATTCCAGGCTATCCCGCAGAATAAAGAACCCAGAACGAAAAAACCTAATGCCGTAGTATAAACTTTTTTATAACCGAAAACCTCACCAAGGTATCCGGCGGTGGCCATTATAATTCCAGTGGTAAGCATATAACTGGTAACTACCCATTGGATTGCATCCACTGAAACGCCAAAGACCGCCATCATTTTGGGCAATGCGACATTGATAATGCTAGCATTGAGGCCGGCCATAAAGGTGCCGGCAATAACTACTAAGATGGCAGACCATTCTATTTGTTCCGTTATTTCCTCCGACTTCATTGCTAATCCTCCCCAACTGATATGGGCTGCTATAATTACTTTTAGGTGATCTTAATCTTAATTATCTGACCTGGTTATTGGAGAAAGAATATTGGACTTAATAATGGTATCCAGTTCTTCCAAGGCGGAAATGATCCGCAGGGCTTGGGTTGGTTCGATAATATCAGCAATATCATTCAGAAAACCGGCTCGCATGCTCTGTATTTCTCTTCGTTGTAAAAATTCATTGGCAATGAATAAACTAACCATCCGCCGATTTTCCGGCGGGATTTTCCGGATCACGATTCCCTGATTTACTAAATGGTCAACAATTCGAGAAACCGAACTTTTCGGCAAATCAAGGCGTTTGCTCAGTTCGGTCAAAGAGGTATGCGCATGGCGATAAATGTCAATGAGTACTATGACCTGAGAGTAAGTAAATCCAAGAGCCTCCGTGTTATAGCTGAATTTCGATTTGATATTTGCTTGAATAGATCGTAACAGGGTCATAATCCGCGCTGCATGATCTTGTGAATTGTGCATATTTTAGATCCTTCCATAGTGATTCAAAGAAAGGTTGCAAAAACAACTGTTCCAACTGGGAATATCTTATATGGCAGGGTTTTACCTGTCAATATGGTAAAAAGTAAAAAGCTTATTCTCGGTTCTCTCTCCCAGGTATATGGTGAGTATTAGATTAGAGTAATTTACGGTTTTTTACATTCTATAGATGTATAGCTCACTTGCTTAAAAATACTTTTATCGTTTATCCTTTAAATATCTTCATCATATCTATCTGATATGGTCAGGAGTTACTATCTTTTACCAAAACCACTTATGGCGATTGGGGATATAAAAATATTTGAGGTTGAACTTAAAGCAAAATTGAAGATCGGGCAAATTGAAAATATTGAGAAGATATTGGAAAACACATATGGGTGCCAATCAGAAATATGCGTCTATCATGATACTTACTTTGATACTACGAGCAAGAATCTTGGGGGAAGTGAAAAGGAACTACGTTTACGTAAAATTACGAGTGATAAAAGTGAAACGATATTGTTGACCTACAAAGAACCGCCTTTTGATAGTATATCTAAGTCAAAGATTGAACATGAAGTTTCGGTGAACAGTCATGAGCAGGCTATCGTTATTCTCGAGCATCTGGGATATAGTGCAGATATTAGTTTTGAAAAACACTGTACTAATTTTCGGGTTGTGTATCGGTCTTTAGAAATCATCCTTACTCTAGTTAGGATGTTAGAGCTTAAAAGAGATTTTATTGAAGTAGAAGTTCAAACCGCTAAAGCTAATATGGTAACTCAAATTTATGTGTGTCTGCATGAGTTCCTGTTAGGGTTGAAGGTGATGCCTGATCAGCTGACCAATGAGTATTATACTGATATGGTAAGAGAGGCCAGAAATCTATGATATACAATTATGGAGAAAAAAGGGAAAGGGATGTATTTTGTAGAAGGTAATCTAATCAGTAGTTTAAGAATAGGCTAAATAGATGGATTATTCGAGCAGGGGAGAAAGGAAATTAGGATGAACAAACGCCGCGGGTGCTTAACATTATTGATTATGGGGAGCGTGTGGTTAGTTGTTTCTATCTATTTTGCCTATCTGCATACTTATACAATAAAAACCTACTTTTTAGATACAAAGATAACTTTAGGTGATAGGCAATTTATCGTTCAAGAAGTAGATGCTTATAGATTTGCCAGCGATTTTCCGGAATTTTCCGATCCGTGGTGGATAAATGTAGTAAACAGGCTGCCAGTTAGCCTACAGATGCCATTTTATAAAGTCGTTAATTTTTATTCCCAGCCCAGAATTACTTATAAGGATACTTGGGAGGTAAATGTTAAAGGAGTTGCTATCCCGAGACTGCCTGAACAATTACCGGGGTCTTTGAGCATATATATTGACGGGCATTTAAGAGGACAAGGCTCTCACCAGTCCGATAATAACGACTATACCTTCTTTAATAGCCAGGGAGACTATTTCTCGGCCGCAGATGTTAACCAACCAATGAAGCTGATATTTGAAGATAAGATTAGCGGTCAAAATGCCATCCTACAACTTGAGCCCCAATGGGTAAATAAATATTATTTTATGAGGTTGCCACCAGAAATGGGTGGGGATCCTGCTGAGACTGCCCGCCAGTTCTTCAGGCTGGCAGCTCAAGGCCAGCAGCAAGAAGCCCTCCAGCTGGTAGCTGCGGAAAAAAGAAATACATTTAACTGGCCGCAATCCACTGAGATATGGAATCAAATGTGCTCAGGAGATACTTTAAGCTATAGTCTGGAGCGGCAGGAGACCCAGCGGGAGTATCCACTAATTTATTCATTGACTATAAGAGAGACTAAGGCAACGGCTCCTTTGACTGTAAACATGATTAAGAACCAGGATTATTATGAAATTGTAGAGATTATGTAGCTTTTGACGTGCCTGAACTGGTATGGTATCCTTGGATTGTATTCATGCATATTTAGGGAAAGATGTTAAGGAGAGAAACAATGCGCAAAGTGTTCCAAGCAAAATAGTTTAATTAAATAGGATTGTGAGAGAAGATTGTGGTTCCCCCGGATGGTTCATCTTGGGCAGCCTTTCTTGGGCAATCTATTTTGCGGAGCACACTTGCACAAATATATATATCGGGAACGGGCGTTTCCTTTAAGCTTGATATAATCCTAATCTAACCTGATTATTGGCAAGCTAAATTATTCAATCCAATGAATTGGTATTTGAGTTATAAAAGGCTGTAAGTGACAGAGTGTTCACTTGCAGCCTTTATTTATTTGGGAGGTGCAATGTATGGCCTTATTACTAAGTTGCCGGGGTATTACCAAAATGTATGGAGAATTAAAGATATTGCGCGACATTAACCTTGATATAAATGCAGGGGAAAAAATTGGTCTGGTGGGTAGGAATGGTGCCGGCAAGACGACCCTAGCCAACATAATTTTTGGCAGTTTGAACGGTGATACTGGCAATATTATTCGTCACAAGAAAGATTTGCACACAGCTTATTTGGAGCAGGTAATTGATTATTCGAAATATCTAGGCAATGATATGTTGCTTAAAGCTTACCCTGGAGGAAGTTCAGATCTGTTGAGAATATCAAGTCACTTGGGGATTAAGCAATTTCAGCATTGGGAGGAGAGTCGATTCCTTAGTTTGAGTGGGGGCGAAAAGACCAAACTGAACCTGACCGAGATATGGGCCTCCCGACCAGATCTGCTTATTATGGATGAGCCGACCAACAACCTGGACAGCCAGGGAATGGGAGGCCCAGGATATTACTAAGCACTTTGGCAACCAACGGTTGGCCATGACCGCTATATGCTGAAAAAAGTATGCAACACGATGCTTATTATTGAGGAACAAAGGATTAGGCGTGTAGAGGGCGGCTGGGAAACTTATCAAAAAAGCAATACTCATGAAGGTGAAGCTGGCGGCAGCAACCATGCAAGAGACAACCAGGAAATTCAGGAAGAAACACTGCTCCTGGAAACCAGGTTGTCATATTGGCTGGGTGAGATTTCCCGGTACAAGCCAAAGCAGGCGGAATATGAAAAAGCTGATTTGGAAATCAAGGAATTAATGAAAAGAAAGAAGGAGTTGAGTTAATAAGTCAACTCCCCTTAGAAGAATATAGATATTAGGCGGAATTTACTATAAACTTGATAAAGGGTAAAAGAATTGCGTTAATATATTTTGATATTTTACATTTCTAATGAAAATAATGAGGTGCGGGTTATGAGTAAAGCGGATACAATTTTTGTTGCCATGTGCCAGGACATACTTGCCAACGGCCTCTCTTCACAGGGAGAGAACGTCAGGGCTAAATGGGATGACGGTACACCAGCCCATACAATTAAGAAATTTGGGGTTATAAACCGATATGATCTAGCCGAAGAGTTTCCTATCCTGACCTTAAGGCCAACCAACTTAAAGGCTGCGATTGATGAGTTACTATGGATATGGCAAAAAAAATCGAATAACATAAAGCAGCTGAATAGCCATATCTGGGATAGTTGGGCCGATACCGACGGTTCGATTGGCAAAGCCTACGGGTATCAGTTAGCAGTTAAACACAAATACCCCGAAGGGGAATTTGATCAAGTTGACAGGGCCTTGTTTGATCTTAAGCATAATCCCTATAGCCGCAGGATTATGATAAATATGTACAATCACGATGATCTGCATGCGATGAATCTCTATCCATGTGCCTATAGTATGACCTTGAATGTTACCGGACATAAGCTTAATGCCATACTCAATCAGCGGTCCCAGGACACGCTGGTTGCCAATAACTGGAACGTATGCCAATATGCAATTTTAGTGCACATGTTGGCCCAGGTTAGTGACCTTGAAGTAGGAGAATTAATTCATGTTATTGCTGATGCTCATATATACGACAGGCATGTGCCTTCAGTCATCGAACTTATTCAAAGAACACAATATCCGGCACCCAAGCTGTTGATCAATCCTAACGTAAAAGATTTTTATGATTTTAAAGTGGAAGACTTCATACTAGAGGGTTATGAATGCGGCGCGCAAATAATTAATATTCCCGTAGCGGTTTGAGGAGGAAAGTCATTATGAAAGCTATGGTGGCAGTTGATAAGAATTTGGGTATTGGTTATAAGGGTGGACTGCTGGAAAGAATTCCTGAAGATATAAAATTTTTCAAGCAGTCAACCATAGGCAAAGTAGTAATTATGGGCAGGGCGACGTTTCTATCGCTGCCAGGCCAAGAACCCTTAACGGATAGAATTAATATAGTGCTTTGTGAGGATAAGCAATTCAGTGACAAGGAAATTATAGTTTGCAGTTCATTAAACGAACTCTTCAGCGAGATAATAAAATACCCGTCCGATGAGGTATTTGTAATAGGAGGAGAAGCGGTATTTTCAGAACTATTGCCCTATTGCAGCGAAGCCTATGTTACCAAGATTGAGAATACCTATCCGGCGGATAGATATTTCCCCAATCTGGATGCTGATGAGCGATGGAAACTAATGTACAGCGGAGAAACTAAAATATACAATAATATTCCGTATTGTTTCACGGCCTATGTAAATGAACAGGTACAAAAGTATTAGAAATTCCTCATAATTGAAATGTTGAACGTGGGTGAAAATATGCTTCAGGAAGATGTTAAGCTTTCCTATGGAGAGGGCAGATATATAATATACATTACCGCTGTCATAACCGGTGATGGCATTTCGGCCATTATAACTGGAGGCGAGAAGCCCCATATAGGTGGTTCAGCCTTAAGTGTACCCCGTCCCGGCAATGGCGATGACAAGGTCCATTGCGATACTTGGATTACACCTCGGCCTGGTCACAGAGATTCTGAGGTGGCAGCCTTGGTTTCCAGTATGATAAGTACGGCTACCGGTATGACAACAGCAGTTATAGCCGGTATCCATATCGATAAGGCCGAAAAAGAGGAGATTAACACCCTGATTGCGAATAGTCGGGAAGCCGCTCTACTCCTCACTAAAAAAATTAAGGAATTTGGTGCTTGAACATGCATAAAAATCTGCGGACTTTCATGGAACAACTGTGGAGAGAGAAAGAGATCGTTGAGATATCGGCGGAGGTGGATCCTTATCTGGAACTGGCCGAAATTCATCGGCGAGTGGTAGAGGAAGGCGGCCCGGCTTTGTTGTTTACCCGGGTGAAGAGCTCGAAATTCCCGGTAGTTACTAACCTATTTGGGACTGTCCGCCGTATGGAAATGGCGATGGGGCCGAAACCGGAAGAAATCATACAAAGGGCTATCCTGGCGATGGACAAACTCATGCCGCCCAAAATGAAGAATCTCTGGGAAGAACGCAGCTGGCTGCTTAATATTGCCCGGTGCGGTTTACGGAGTGTGCCGGCTAATAGGGCACCAGTTCTAGGCGCTTCCATGCAAGCGGTGAACCTGCATGAGCTGCCGGTTTTGACCAGTTGGCAGGATGATGGCGGTGCTTTTTTCACCCTGCCATTGGTATACACGGAAAAGCCCGGGACTAAGGAACATAACCTGGGTATGTATCGTCTGCAGGTTTTTTCTGAGAATCAGACGGGCATGCATTGGCAGATCCACAAAGGGGGAGGATTCCATCACTATGAAGCTGAAAAAGCCAACCAGGCCTTACCGGTGACAGTTTTTCTCGGTGGACCACCCGCCTTGACTATTGCTGCCATTACCGCACTGCCTGAAATGTTGCCGGAACTGCTTTACGCCTCCTTCCTTTTAGGTGATAAGTTAAATATGGTGCAGGTGGAGGGGCATGCCCATCCGCTGGTGGCGGAAGCCGAATTTGCCCTGTGCGGGCAAGTGCCACCTCATGTCCGCAAACCGGAAGGACCATTTGGCGATCATTATGGGTACTATTCTTTGACCCATGATTTCCCGGTATTTAATATTCAGAATGTTTACCATCGCAAGGATGCCATCTATCCGGCCACAATTGTGGGGATCCCCCGCCAGGAGGATTACTATATCGGTGAATGGATGCAGGAACTGCTATCCCCGGTATTTCCTTTGATTATGCCGGGGGTGAAATCTCTATGGACCTATGCGGAAACGGGTTTTCATGCCCTGTGCGGCGCGGTTGTCAGGGAAAGCTATTTTAGGGAAGCGCTGGCTCATTGTTTTAGAATATTGGGTGAGGGGCAATTGAGTTTAACCAAAGTTTTACTGGTTACTGACGTAAACCTAGACTTAAAAGATTTTCCCCGGCTCCTGGAAAATATTTTACAGCGAATAAACCCGGGTCGGGATCTGATCATTATTCACGATACGGCCATGGATACCTTGGATTACACAGGCAGAAAATATAATCAAGGCAGTAAAGCCATCCTGTTAGGATTAGGAGATCCAGTAAGGCAACTGCCCCTGGAATATTCGGGAGGAACACTGCCCGGTATTGACAAAATAAAAGCTTATTGCGGGGGATGCTTGCTGGTCTCGGGGGCACCTTATACCAGTCAGCCAGATATGGCCGCCGAAATTATTGAGCATGGTCCTCCAGCATTAGCAGGTTGGCCCCTGATAATCCTGGTAGATGATGTTAATGCCATAGTGGATCAGACCACGTTCCTGTGGTCTGTTTTTACCCGTTTCGATCCAGTTCTGGATATCTACGCTGAGCAGACCATGCAGCGTAATACCATCCAATACGAATTCCCGATTATCATTGATGCACGCATGAAGCCCGAATATCCCCCTGCCCTTACCCCCCGGGAAGACATAGTGAACCTGGTAAACCAGCGTTGGAAAGAGTATTTTAAATCGAACTAACCCGTCATGTCTGGAAGACGAATCATCTATGTAAAATTTACAGACATAGGTCAACATATTTGGGTTATGTTTAATTCAACTTTCGCAGCTGACAATATAGCTAAGATGAAGAGTTACTTTTATGGTATTCAATTAAGAAAGTTATTCATTCAATAAAAGTAAGATTAAAGTCTGCGTAAGTCATATAAGTCTGTGTAGTCCGCGTCTATTAAATGAAATCGTCTTTAAGGGACTAGAAAGGAAGAAATCAATGCAGGAAAAACTGGCTGGGGTTAACAGTATTATGGAAGCTCTGCGCGGAAAACGCAAAGTTCACAAGATATATATCCAGGAGGGACGCGGTGGTAAACGGATTGACGAACTCCTTCGATTTGCTCAGAAGAAAGGGATATATTGGCAGTATGTTGATAAGCAGCGCCTGG
Organism: Syntrophomonadaceae bacterium; assembly: GCA_963665865.2. Taxonomy (GTDB): domain Bacteria; phylum Bacillota; class Syntrophomonadia; order Syntrophomonadales; family Syntrophomonadaceae; genus PHAA01. The sequence goes on from CAXXWF010000001.1 coordinate 3,744,536, forward strand.
ATGGGATGTATACGACTTCCAATCACCAGGGGGTAGTTGCCTTGGTTGATAGCTTTGAATATTCCAGCATTGATGAGATTCTGGAGAACGCAGCTTTGCAGGGAAAAGAACCATTTATACTTATCCTGGATGGGATAGAGGACCCGCAAAATCTGGGGTCAATAATTAGGACGGCAGAATGTGCGGGTATTCAGGGGATAATCATTCCCCAGCATAGTTCCGCCGAAGTCACTGCGGCAGTAGCCCGCGCTTCAGCGGGGGCTGTGGAACACATATCTATTGCCCGCGAGACTAATCTGGTACATTGTATAAAGAGCTTGAAAGAGAAGGGTTTGTGGGTGGTTGGAGCAGATATGGACGGAAGCGAATATTTTAGCTGTCAGATTCCCAGTCCCACCGCACTGGTTATTGGGGGAGAAGGGACCGGAATCAGGAAGCTGGTTCGGCAGAACTGTGATATGTTAGTAAGTATTCCCATGGTGGGGATGATTGCATCTCTTAATGCTTCTGTGGCGGCTGGCTTGGTCATCTATGAAGTGGTTCGCCAACGAAGGTGTGAAGACAAGTCTTGACGATTCCGGTGGCAATGGCTATAATACAATAGGTTTCTCTTCGTGATAAATGTCTCATGAAACAATGATTATTTAAAATAAGATGATGGGGGCGTTTGAATGCTCAGTTCTGTCGCTGCGAAAGAGTTCTATGTTACCTATGCTGAATCTCCAGACGAAGAAACGGTTGAACTAGCTCAGCGGGGGGAACAATTTGCAGTAGAGTTTCTTGTTGATAAATATAAGAATTTTGTTAGAGCTAAAGCCCGGTCTTATTTTTTGATAGGTGCGGATCGGGAAGACATTATTCAGGAAGGCATGATCGGGCTATTTAAGGCCATTCGCGATTACAGGGTAGACAAGCTTACCTCATTCAGAGCCTTCGCGGAACTTTGCATTACCAGACAGATAATTACAGCCATAAAAACAGCCACTAGGCAAAAACACATTCCGCTCAATTCTTATGTATCGCTAAACAAACCCATATATGATGAAGAATCGGATCGTACCCTAATGGATATAATTACTACAACCGGAATTACTAATCCGGAAGAAATTATAATCAGCCGGGAAGAATTCGTGTTTATCGAAAAAAAGATGGGAGAAATATTGAGTTCACTGGAATGGAAAGTGCTCATGTCTTATTTAGAAGGGAAATCCTACCAAGAAATATCGCTGGATTTAAAGCGTCATGTCAAATCAATTGATAATGCTCTGCAGAGAGTAAAAAGAAAACTGGAGAAATACCTGGAAGACAGAGAAGAATCCAGATAGTATCCTTTTACAGCATTCCCCTGCAGGAAACTTGAATATCGCTTTGCTGATAAATTAACTTACCCTTGACTTTGCTGGGCACAGGAGATAAAATATTATTTGCTGAGCCGAGCTAGCTCAATCGGTAGAGCAGCTGATTTGTAATCAGCAGGTTGCGGGTTCAAGTCCTGTGCTCGGCTCCATAAAAATTGGAGGGATACCCAAGAGGCTAAAGGGGGCAGACTGTAAATCTGTTAGCGACGCTTTCGAAGGTTCGAATCCTTCTCCCTCCACCATATTCGACGCGGGATGGAGCAGTTGGTAGCTCGTCGGGCTCATAACCCGAAGGTTGTCGGTTCAAGTCCGGCTCCCGCAACCATGATCTTTTCATAATTCCCGAAGGGAATTATTTATAAACAGTAGTCCCCGCAAGGGGGCAACCATAAACTTTCGTTCCCTAAGGGAATTTATATGAGTAGTCCTGAAGAGAGGGCACCTATAATAATTCATTCCCGCAGGGAATTAAAATAAGTAGTCCTCATTGAGGGCAACAAAAAATTAGTGCCCTTATAGCTCAGTGGTAGAGCGCATCCTTGGTAAGGATGAGGTCACCGGTTCAATACCGGTTAAGGGCTCCATCTGGCGGTGTAGCTCAGCTGGCTAGAGCATACGGTTCATACCCGTAGGGTCGGGGGTTCAAATCCCTTCGCCGCTACCATAAGATTTAGGTAAGGAGTGGGAGGAAATCTCACTCCTTTTAATTTGTTTCTATTTTGGGTAAAATAGAAAAATATAGCGTTGGGAAAATCCAATTTAAGGAAGAGGAAAGGTGAAAAGAGATGGCAAAAGCGAAATACGAGAGATCAAAACCACACCTTAACGTTGGGACGATAGGACATGTAGACCATGGCAAGACAAGTTTAACCGCCGCTATAACCCTGGTATTGTCCAAAGTAGGAGGAGCCGTAGCAACGAGCTATGATTCGATAGACAAAGCACCGGAAGAGAGAGAAAGAGGAATCACGATAAATACCGCCCATGTAGAATACGAGACTGCCAAGAGACACTATGCACACGTAGACTGTCCGGGACATGCCGACTATATCAAGAACATGATAACAGGAGCAGCCCAGATGGACGGGTCCATATTAGTAGTATCAGCAGCCGACGGTCCCATGCCGCAGACCAGAGAGCACATCCTGCTGTCCAGACAAGTAGGGGTGCATGACATGGTAGTATTCATGAATAAAATCGACCTGGTAGATGACGATGAACTGTTGGAACTGGTAGAGATGGAGATCAGAGAACTCCTAACCACCTATGAATTCCCGGGCGACGACATTCCGGTAGTGATGGGCTCAGCCACCAAAGCTCTGGCATGCGGATGCGGACTTAGAGAATGTGAATGGTGCGGACGCATCTGGCAGTTGATGGATGCAGTAGACGCGTACATTCCAGAGCCGGAGAGAGCAACCGATAAACCGTTCCTGATGCCGATAGAAGACGTATTTACGATAACCGGAAGAGGAACCGTGGTAACCGGTCGAGTAGAGAGAGGCCAGATAAAAGTCGGAGAAGAAGTAGCCATCATAGGAATGAGAGAAGAGATCAAGAAACATATAGTAACCGGGGTAGAAATGTTTAGAAAGCTTCTGGACTATGCGCAGGCCGGAGACAACATCGGAACCCTGTTAAGAGGACTGGATAGAAAAGACGTAGAAAGAGGCATGGTACTTGCAAAGCCGAACAGTATCAAGCCCCTAACCGAATTCCATGCCGAAGTATATGTACTATCCAAAGAAGAAGGCGGAAGACACACTCCGTTCTTTGGCGGATATCGGCCGCAGTTCTACTTCAGGACCACAGACGTAACTGGAATAATCCAATTACCAGAGGGAGTAGAAATGGTAATGCCGGGTGACAACATCCAGATGGCCATAAGTCTGATCACTCCGATAGCGATAGAAGAAGGATTAAGATTTGCCATCCGTGAAGGCGGCAGAACGGTTGGATCCGGTGTAGTTACCAGTATTGATAAATAAACAAGTTCAGCTCCTCTTGGCTGATAAATGATTTGAGTTAGATAGGGCGGTTGACATATGTCAATGCAATATGCTAGAGTATTGTAGTATTTTTGCGCACAGGATGGAGGTGTCATGGTGAGAGTTGGAATTACACTAGCGTGTACTGAATGTAAACAGCGTAATTATAGAACCACCAAAGACAAAAAGAAGACCACCGAGAAAATGGAAGTTAGAAAGCATTGTAAATTCTGCAATGCTCATACAGTCCATAAAGAAACCAAGTAAACCTGGGGATGTGAGTTATATTGGCTAAAGGCAGCGTATCTACCGGCAGCGAAAGCAAGATTAAAGACTGGTGGGAAAGCGGTAAGCAATATTTTACCGGGATCTATAATGAGATGAAAAAGGTCCATTGGCCTGGTAGAGTCCAATTATTGGGGTATACCGGTGTAGTACTGTTATCAGTGGCCTTTATTGCTCTGATTGTTTGGATCTTTGATAGTGGGCTTTCATTTTTACTGGAAAGACTAATGAAGGCTTTCGCATAAAGAGGAGATGATCTTAATTACCCCCGAGCAAATTAAACAAGAGGAATATACAGCTATGTCTGATGCCAACAGCCCGGAAACCGGAGATCAAGAACCGGAAAAGAAGGGTGAATGGTATGTTGTGCATACATATTCCGGTTATGAAAACAAAATAAAGGTGGATCTAACCAAACGCGTTGAATCCATGAATATGCAGGATAAGATTTTTCAGATAATCATTCCGGAAGAGCAGGAAGTGGAATACAAAGGCGGCAAGAAAAAGGTTACCACCAAGCGAGTTTTTCCTGGCTATGTAATCGTAAACATGATTATGAACGAAGATTCATGGTATGTGGTGCACCATACCCCAGGGGTTACTGGATTTGTGGGCAGCGGTACCAAGCCCATTCCCTTGCAGGATGCAGAGATTAATAAAATACTCACCCAAATGGGTCTTCTGGGCAAGAAGCCCCGGATCATCAATATCGAAATTGGTGAAAATATTCGGGTCAACAGTGGTCCTTTTGAGAATTTCGAAGGTGTAGTCAAAGAACTGCTGTTAGATCGGGGCAAGGTAAGGGTTAATATTTCCATGTTTGGCAGGGAGACTCCCGTTGAGCTGGATTATGAACAAATAAATAAAATATGAGGAGGTGTAATTGTGGCCAAAAAGGTTAAGGGAAAAGTGAAACTGCAGATCAAGGCAGGTAAAGCAACACCAGCGCCGCCAGTAGGACCTGCCCTGGGGCAACATGGAGTCAATATAATGGGTTTTTGCAAAGAATACAATGCCAAGACAGCCAATCAAACCGGATACATTGTTCCGGTAGAAATAACTATTTACGAAGACCGTTCCTTTTCGTTTGAACTGAAATCACCGCCCGCTTCTGATCTTCTGAAAAAGGCCGCCAACCTGGAAAAAGGTTCTGGTGACCCTAAGAAGAAGAAACTTGGCAAGATTCCTCGTGCCAAGCTAGTGGAAATAGCTGAGCTTAAAAAGGCAGATCTAAATGCAGCTGATTTGGATGCAGCGGTAAGAATGATTGAAGGCACAGCTCGCAGTATGGGATTGGAAGTTATCGATTAGAATGACGGTAAGATTTGCTTAAGAATGGGGCACGGTTAATGTGCTCATACATCGTGGGAGGATAATATCCGAAATAACCACAAGGAGGTTTTTACATTGAAAAGAGGCAAAGCATATAAAGAGGCTATCGCTAAGATAGACAAAAACAATTTGTACGATCCGGCTGAGGCTATTAAACTAGTTAAAGAAATGGCTACCGCTAAATTTGATGAGACCGTCGAAGCTCATGTAAAGCTAGGCGTAGATCCCCGACATGCTGACCAACAGGTTAGAGGAACCGTGAGTTTACCCCATGGTACCGGTAAAACCCTTAAGGTCCTGGTTTTCGCCAAAGGTGAGAAGGTTAGGGAAGCCGAACAGGCTGGAGCCGATTATGTTGGCGCTGAAGACCTAGAGGAAAAGATCAAGGGTGGTTGGTTTGATTTTGATGTTGCCGTTGCTACTCCTGATATGATGTCAGTAGTTGGCAAGCTAGGTAAGATTTTGGGACCACGTGGCTTGATGCCCAATCCCAAAGCGGGAACGGTTACTTTTGATATCGAGCGCACCATAAAAGAACTGAAAGCTGGGCGAATAGAGTACCGGGTCGATAAGACTTCCATTGTGCATGTTCCCATTGGCAGGGTATCTTTTGATGTTGAAAAACTGCAAGATAATCTGAACACTTTTGCGGAGGCACTGATAAAAGCCAAACCAGCTGCTGCGAAAGGCCAGTATATGAAGTCCGTAAACATTTGTTCAACGATGGGACCGGGAGTCAAGATTAATCCGCTTATAGTGATTGCAGCTAATAAGTAGATCAAAGCTCTTTTGAAAACTGAAAATACAAACTGTAGACAGCCGGTGGCGAAAGCCTTAATGATTGCCCGCTGAGGTTTAAAATAATTTACTGTCAACCCTATGGGGAGACAGTTTAAGACCTCTGCGTGACTGTTGGCAGAGGTTTTTTTGTGGAGATTTTATTTTAATGGGAGGAAACTTTTCGCTAATTGTTTGGAGAATAAAACTCTGGATATTTAGATTAAGTGGGAAAAAGATTAATCCTCCCTTAATAAGATAAGCAATTGAGACTTTAATAAATAAGACCAAGGGGGTGAGAAATGAATGTCCAGGATTGAAGAGAAAAAACAGGTGGTAGAAGAGATCAAACAGAAGCTGGAAAATGCTTCGTTGGTAGTATGCACTGATTATCGCGGTCTGAACGTAGCGCAGATAACTGAATTAAGAAATAAGCTGCGGGTGCCGGGGGTGGAATACCGGGTACTTAAAAACACTATGTTTCGTTTTGCTTTGCAGCAAGCCGGGTATGAGGACATAGCACCTCAGATAATTGGTCCCAATGCAGTTATTTTTAGCAATGATGATCCGATCGGACCTGCCCAAACCCTTAATGATTTTGCTAAGACCAATAAACAGTTGGAGATCAAACTAGGTATTCTGGAAGGCAAGTTATTGTCGCTGGAAGAAATCAAACAGCTGGCAGGGCTGCCACCCCGTGAGGTCCTGCTGGGTCAAGTGGTTGGAACCATGCAAGCCCCGATTACCTCCTTTGTACGCGTATTGAATGCCAACCTCACAGGATTGGTCAGGGCGCTGGATGGAATTAGAGAACAGAAACAGGCTGGCTAGGACAATAATCGCCAGCACTTAGGTGAATAAACAACATCAGTATGACAATAAAAAATATTAAATAAGTAAATTGAGGGAGGTTTTTTAATAATGAGTAAAGTACAGGAAGTTATTGAAATCGTAAAAGGTCTAACCGTGCTTGAATTATCCGAATTGGTTAAAGCATTGGAAGAGGAATTTGGCGTTAGCGCAGCTGCTCCAGTAGCAGCGGCAGCAGCTGCTCCTGCAGCCGCAGCAGCTGTCGAAGAACAGACTGAATTTGACGTAATACTAATGGGCGCTGGAGACAAGAAAATCAATGTTATCAAGGTAGTTAGAGAAATTACCGCTCTGGGCTTAAAAGAAGCCAAAGCTCTGGTTGATGAAGCGCCTAAACCAGTTAAAGAGAAAATTACCAAAGAAGAAGCTAACGATATTAAAGCTAAATTGGAAGAAGCAGGAGCCAGTGTTGAAGTAAAATAGTAAAAACATAAAAGAGGAGTGTTGCGGGCAACACTCCTTTTTTATGCTTTTTATTGGAAAAGCTTGGCTAGCTGTTATAAAATCAGGTATAGACGGTAAAAAGAAGGGAAAAAATGATTGTGAGAAAGCATTTCTATCCGACACTAATATTAGTGGTGTTAGTTTGGCAGATGATTGGGCCACGGGCAGCTATTGCCGGTTATATAGACTGGCAGATACGCTGGCAGGATAATGGTATTCTACAGGAAGAAATACAAATATCCGGACGTGATGTTATTCCTGCAGATTCAAATTGGCAAGTGAGCCAGGAGGGAGACCGATATATTCTGCGCAGAGAAGTTGAGAACTGGCTAAGCTACGCAGCAATGCAAGATAGATTGCCTCTGCTGGTGCAATCAAGCAATTATTTATTATATAAGAAGGCCGATATAAAGACAGGTTCGGTAGCATCCGCAGGATTATTTCAGCAATTAGATAACAGCGATAAGGTGAATCTTAAGGTAACTGTTCCAGGATTCATAATCGGAGGCTCAGGTGAACGGATTAATGAGTCCTCTGCCAGATGGATATTTAACCACGACGAATTGCTCCAGAACGAAAAAATAATGACCGTTATAACGATAGACGGATTGCTATTGGGTATAATAATACTTTTCCTGGGGCTGATCTATGTTGTCATAAAATTTAGAAAACATTTAAAAAAAGCAGAGCAGATAATTGAGGAAGAATATTCGCTGACGAAAATTAGGCCGGATGAACAAAAGGAAGGTGAGTAAGAATAATCTTTATTGTTTGGATTCTCCTATTATAATAAAATAATTTCCGATGCCTGCTTGACTGCTATAATGAGTTATGCTAACATTAATAATTGCCATTCAAGATGGAAAATGGCAAAGTCTGACTATAGTCTAAGTAATATAGGTTTGAATAGAAAGCGAGGTTTAAGGTAGGCCTTGCTTTTCACTCTTTTGTTAATTATCAAAGAAGGGGTGATTTAATGGCTCATATTGAAAAATATGGGAGTGCCCAGAGGCTCACTTATTCACAAATCAAAGAGGTAATTGAGCTGCCCAATCTAATTCAGATCCAGTTAAGCTCTTACGAATGGTTTTTAAAGGAGGGCTTGAGAACAGCCTTAAAGGAAGTATTCCCGATTTCCGATTTCAGTGGTAATTTGGAGCTTGATTTTGTCGACTACAGCCGGGGTGAACCCAAATACTCAGTTTTGGAGTGCAAGGAAAGAGATGTTAGTTACCAGGCCCCATTGAAGTTAAAAGTAAGACTTACTGATAAAGAAAATGGGGAAATAAAAGAATCAGAGGTATATATGGGCGATTTGCCGCTGATGACTGAAAATGGAACATTTATCATCAACGGTGCCGAAAGGGTAGTTGTCAGTCAGTTAGTTAAATCACCAGGGGTCTATTTTAATGAGAAACTGGATTTAGCCGGAAACTCATTATTTGGGGCGACGGTGATCCCCAACCGGGGTGCCTGGTTTGAACTGGAAATGGATAGCGCCGGGATAATTTATACCCGCATTGATAAGACCAGAAAGATTCCGGTTACAGTTCTCTTAAGAACTCTGGGATTTGAAAGCAATGAAGCTATTCAGGAGCTATATAACAATGACGAAGCCATCCAAAAGACCCTTGAGAAAGACACTACTACCAATAAAAAAGAGGCTCTGATAGAGTTTTACCGCCGACTCAGACCGGGCGAGATGGCAACCGAGGATGCTGCGCAGCAGCTCTTGAAGAATCTGTTCTTTGATCCCCGGCGCTATGACATGGCTGTTGTCGGAAGATACAAGGTGAACAAAAAGTTAGGTTTGAGTATACCTGTGGAAACTCGGTACCTGACCGTTGAAGATATAACCACTACCATCGGCTACATATTGAAGCTGATCAAAGGTGAAGGAAAAACAGATGTAATCGATCATCTGGGCAATCGCCGGCTGAGGTCGATTGGAGAGCTACTGCAAAATCAATTTCGTACCGGACTGGTGCGTATGGAACGGGTTGTGCGCGAACGCATGAGTATCCACGATGTGGAGACGTTAACGCCCCAGGTACTGATCAATATCAGACCTATTACTGCTGCCGTAAAGGAATTCTTCGGCAGTTCTCAGTTGTCGCAATTTATGGATCAGACCAACCCCTTGGCCGAACTTACTCATAAGAGGCGCTTGAGCGCTCTGGGGCCAGGAGGTCTAACTCGTGAACGGGCTGGGTTCCAGGTCCGTGACGTACATCATTCTCACTACGGCAGAGTCTGCCCCATAGAGACCCCAGAAGGTCCTAATATAGGACTAATAGGATCTCTGGCGACCTTTGGCCGAGTTAACGATTTTGGTTTTATTGAAACCCCTTATCGTAAGGTAGATAAGAAAACCGGACGAGTACTTAATGAGATTGTCTACCTGACTGCCGATGAGGAAGATGAATTTATTGTGGCCCAGGCTAATGCTCCCCTGGATGAAAAGGGGTATTTTAAGGATGACCGGGTGGAAGTCAGGCATTTCGAGGATATTCTAGAAGTGCCAGTTGGCCAGGTAGACTATATGGATGTTTCCCCTAAACAGGTATTTAGTGTGGCAACATCACTGATTCCTTTCCTGGAAAACGACGATGCTAATCGTGCCTTGATGGGTGCTAACATGCAGCGGCAGGCGGTTCCGGTTATTAAGACCGAAGCACCAATTGTTGGAACTGGTCTGGAATATAAGGCTGCCAAAGACTCAGGTGCGGTCGTAATTGCTAAGAAGTCCGGAACAGTTAAGAATGTCAGTGCCACTCGCATTATGCTAGAGACTGATGATGGCGAGAAAATCAAATATCCGTTGCTGAAGTTTATGCGTTCCAATCAGGGAACCTGTTATAACCAGAGACCGATTGTAAAGGTTGGTCAGCACGTCGAAGCAGATACCATAATTGCTGACGGTCCTAGCACCGACAATGGCGAGCTGGCTTTGGGTCGGAATATTCTGGTAGCTTTTATGCCCTGGGAGGGTTACAACTACGAGGATGCTATCTTAATATCAGAAAAAGTAGTTAAAGAAGATATATTTACTTCCATCCATATAGAAGAGTACGAGTGCGAAGCCCGGGATACCAAACTTGGGCCGGAAGAAATAACCCGCGATATACCCAATGTATCGGAAGAAATGCTTAAGAACCTAGACGATCAGGGAGTTATTCGGGTGGGGGCTGAAGTGCGACCGGATGATATTCTGGTTGGTAAAGTAACGCCCAAGGGAGAGACAGAATTGACGCCCGAAGAGCGGCTTTTAAGGGCTATATTTGGAGAAAAGGCCCGTGAAGTAAGGGATTCATCACTAAGGGTTCCCCATGGGGAAGCTGGAAAAATCGTAGCCGTAAAACGTTTCTCCCGTGAAAACGGAGATGAATTACCTCCCGGAGTTAATCGGCTAGTGAGGGTATATATTGCGCAAAAGAGAAAACTCTCGGAAGGCGATAAAATGGCTGGACGCCATGGAAACAAAGGGGTTGTCTCGCGGATATTGCCGGAAGAAGATATGCCATTCCTAGAAGATGGAACACCTATTCAGATTGTATTAAATCCTCTGGGAGTACCTTCCCGTATGAATATAGGACAGATTTTAGAATGTCATATGGGGTGGGTTGCCAAGGAGCTGGGATTCACAGTTGCTACGCCCATATTTGATGGTGCTACTGAGGAGGACATCCGGGAACTGCGCATTAAATCGGGGCTGCCGGTAAACGGTAAGGCAATCCTGAGGGATGGCCGTACTGGTGAGACCTTTGATCATGAAGTAACCGTAGGTTATGTCTATATGCTAAAACTGGCCCATCTGGTGGATGATAAAATCCATGCACGTTCCATTGGTCCCTATTCGCTGGTTACCCAGCAACCCTTGGGAGGCAAGGCTCAGTTTGGCGGACAAAGGTTTGGTGAAATGGAAGTATGGGCTCTGGAAGCATATGGAGCCGCTTATACCCTGCAGGAGATCCTCACGGTGAAATCGGATGATGTGGTAGGGAGACTTAAGACCTACGAGTCGATTGTAAAGGGAGACAATATCCCTGAGCCGGGTGTACCTGAAGGATTTAAGGTGTTAATTAAAGAATTACAGAGCCTTTCGCTGGATATTAGAATGCTGGGAGCTAATATGAGCGAAATTGCGATACAGGATATTGACCTGGATGTAAACGAACAAGAAAAGGCTAGGGAATTAGGAATGGAATTGCCAGAGGTCGCTGCGGTGAGCGCCGGAGGCAATGTGGCCAAAGCCCTCAGTCAACAAATGAATAGCGATGATTTTGGTATGCACAATGAAGATGAAGATGAAGATGAAAGCGCCCTGGATGACGTTATCGACTAGAAGCCAGCCATAGCTTATCGGTTGGCTGGTAAACCTTCTGCTTTTATAAACGAACAGGATTCAGGTATCGGAAAATCTTCTGAAGGGAGAGTATGATTTGTCAGACGTAAATAATTTTGAGCGGATCAAAATATCCCTGGCTTCTCCAGAACAAATACGCTCATGGAGCAGCGGAGAGGTAAAAAAACCCGAGACTATAAACTATAGAACCCTAAGACCGGAAAAAGAGGGACTGTTTTGCGAAAAAATATTTGGCCCTGTAAAGGATTGGGAATGTCACTGCGGCAAATACAAGCGGGTACGTCATCGTGGCATAGTCTGTGATCGCTGCGGGGTGGAGGTAACCACTTCCAAAGTTCGCCGGGAACGAATGGGCCACATCGAGCTGGCGGCCCCCGTTTGCCATATCTGGTATCTTAAGGGAATTCCAAGCCGGATGGGACTTTTATTAGATATGTCACCCAAGGTGCTGGAAAAGGTAATTTATTTTGTCAACTACATCGTTATAGATCCGGGAGATACACCCTTACTGAAAAAACAACTTTTGAATGAGCGTGAATATCGTGAAAACCGTGACCGGTACGGGGACAGCTTTATTGCTGCCATAGGTGCTGAAGCGGTCAAGGAACTTTTGTCAGAAGTAGAATTGGAAAGAATGTCGGTAGAGCTCAAAGAAGAGATCACGAGTTCTACGGGGCAGCGTAAAGGAAGAGCTATCAAGCGCTTGGAGGTTACCGAATCCTTCCGTTTATCCACTAACAATCCAGAGTGGATGATATTGGATGTTCTGCCGGTAATACCGCCGGAATTAAGGCCTATGGTGCAGTTAGACGGAGGACGCTTTGCGACTTCGGATCTAAATGATTTGTACCGCCGGGTAATTAATCGCAACAATCGCCTAAAAAGGCTGCTAGATCTGGGTGCGCCTGATATTATCGTGAGAAATGAGAAGCGCATGCTGCAGGAAGCAGTTGATGCTCTGATAGACAATGGCCGGCGGGGAAGACCGGTTACCGGCCCTGGCAACCGGCCGCTCAAATCCCTGAGTGATATGCTTAAAGGGAAACAGGGTAGATTTCGTCAGAACCTGCTGGGCAAACGAGTTGATTATTCGGGGCGTTCCGTAATCGTGGTAGGACCCAAATTATTGATGCATCAGTGCGGGTTGCCTAAAGAAATGGCCCTGGAATTGTTTAAACCATTTGTTATGAAAAAATTGGTTGACCGGGGTATAGCCTCTAATATTAAGAGTGCGAAAAAGATGGTGGAAAGAGGCCGAGAAGAGGTTTGGGATATACTGGATGGGGTTATTAAGGAGCACCCGGTTTTGCTAAACCGTGCACCTACTTTGCATCGCTTAGGCATACAGGCCTTTGAGCCCGTGTTAGTCGAAGGGCGTGCCCTGCAGCTGCATCCTCTGGTTTGTACTGCCTATAACGCCGACTTTGATGGTGACCAGATGGCCGTACACGTACCGCTGTCAGCCGAAGCGCAGACTGAATGCCGCTTACTGATGCTGGCCAGTAATAATATATTGAACCCCAAGGACGGTAAACCCGTATGTACTCCTACCCAGGATATAGTTATTGGAATTTACTACCTTACTTATATGAGTAAGGAAGATTGGGCCATTGAAAGACCAAGGGCTTTCAGCACTGCCGCCGAAGCACAAATGGCTTACGAAGTAGGCAATATAACCCTGCACGAAAAGATATTGGTAAGATTGGCAATGCCGCAAAATATAGGCATTGGTTTTCTGCAAAACCGTGAAAAACAGACTTATCTTCAAGAATTAGTGGAGACATCCGTAGGTCGGGTTATTCTAAATGAAATTATACCTGACAGTATGGGATTTTATAATGAAGTCATTGACAAGAAGAAAATGGGTAATGTTGTCTATGACTGCTACCGATTAGAAGGTAATGCCAGAACAGCTGAAATGCTGGACGGAATCAAACGACTGGGTTATAAATTCTCTACCAAGGCGGGTATTAGCGTAGGTGTTACCGATTTCGAGACTCCGCCGGAAAAAACACAAATACTGGCTGAGGCGGATGAAGCGGTTGATTCTATTGAATCTGACTTCCAGTTTGGTTTAATTAATGAGGAGGAAAGACATAACCAGGTGGTTGAAATTTGGAGTCAGGCTACCGATGATGTAACTGATGCCTTAAAACTGCACCTGAGCGAAGACAACCCGGTTTTCATGATGGCTACCTCCGGAGCCCGTGGTAATTTCCAACAGATACGTCAGTTGGCTGGAATGAGAGGGCTTATGGCAGATCCATCCGGTAAGATTATTGATCTTCCTATTAAGGCGAACTTCCGAGAGGGTCTGACCGTACTTGAATACTTCATATCCACTCACGGAGCCAGAAAAGGGTTAGCTGATACCGCATTACGTACCGCTGATTCGGGTTATCTAACTCGTCGCCTCGTAGATGTATCACAGGATGTTATCGTCCGGGAAGATGACTGCGAATCCGTAGAAGGCATCTGGGTGGAAAGAATCATGGAAGGATCTCAGTTGATTGAACCGCTGCATCAGAGGATTATTGGCCGGGTATCGGTAGACAGCATATTACACCCCGAAACCGGTGAGGTGTTGGTGGAAGATAACGAGATGATAGACGATGACATCGGATATAAAATTGAACGCTTAGGTATTGAAAGAGTTAAAATCAGAACCACACTTACCTGCAAAACCAGGCATGGGGTTTGCACTAAATGTTATGGCCGCAATCTGGCGACTGGATATGATGTAGAAATAGGTGAAGCTGTAGGTACCTTGGCGGCTCAATCAATCGGTGAGCCGGGAACCCAGCTGACCATGCGTACGTTCCATACCGGCGGTGTAGCCGGCGAAGATATTACCCGCGGTCTTCCCAGGGTAGAAGAGTTATTTGAAGTTCGTAAACCCAAAGGCCAGGCAGTGGTATCGGAAGCATCCGGAAAAGTGCGCTTCGGCGAGAACAAAGGTCGCCGTGAAGTAGAGATTCTAGACGAGAACAATGAAACCATGGGTGCCTACCCAGTGCATTATGGATCTCGGCTCAAAGTCAAAGAGGGTGATATGGTAGAAATAGGGGATGCACTGACCGAAGGTCCGCTGAACCCCCATGACATACTTAAAACCCAGGGTTTACAATCAGTGCAAAGATATGTTCTGCAAGAAGTACAAAAGGTGTATCGTTCCCAGGGCGTGGATATCAGCGATAAGCATATTGAGATTATGATTAGACAGATGCTCAAAAAAGTTCGTATTGAAGACTCCGGGAATACGACTATGCTGCCCGGTGCATTTATTGACATAGCCTATTTTGAAGAAGAAAATATGAGGGCAATTGAAGAAGGTGGATTGCCCTCAGTATGCTCGCCTATGTTACTGGGTATAACCAAGGCTTCTCTGAATACCGACTCTTTCTTATCGGCGGCATCGTTCCAGGAGACCACCAAAGTGCTGACCGAGGCTGCTATTAAAGGCAAGATCGATAACCTGATCGGATTGAAGGAGAATGTCATTATCGGTAAATTGATTCCAGCCGGAACTGGCTACTCAGTTTACCGCAATATTACCATGACAGACAATCCAGATTACGTCGCTGGAGAATAAAATATCTTAAAAAACAAAATAATTTGACTGTAAGATACCTGGATGCTAAAATATTAAGGCGCGCGACCAATAAAGTCGATCCGTCAATAATAAACCGACTTCAATGTTCAGAGGAGGTAACAGGATTGTTGCTAGATGAGATCACGAACAGCAAGAAGGTTATTGGCAGTAAACAAGTCAAGAAGGCTGTAATAAAGGGATTGGCCAGCAAGGTTTATCTGGCTGCTGATGCGGAACCTCATATCATTGCGCCTCTGCGGGAATTATGCCGCCAGCATGGGGTGGAAGCAGCGATGATAGAAACGATGGAAGTGTTGGGAAAAGCTTGTGGCATTGAAGTGGGTTCAGCAGCCGTCGCGCTTGTAAAAGAGTAATTAAACGGGGAAGGAGGTGCAGGTATGCCGACGATTAACCAGCTTGTTAGAAAAGGACGCCAAAAAGAAGTGAAAAAATCTACAGCACCCGCCCTAAAAAGCTGTCCACAAAAAAGAGGGGTTTGTACCCGTGTATATACCACCACACCCAAAAAGCCAAACTCGGCCTTACGTAAAATTGCCAGGGTAAGGTTGACGAATAGTATTGAAGTAACCTCATATATTCCTGGTATTGGTCACAATTTACAGGAGCACTCTGTGGTGCTGATAAGGGGTGGCCGGGTCAAGGATTTGCCAGGAGTAAGATACCATATTATAAGGGGAACCCTGGATGCTGCTGGAGTAGCCAAGCGTAATCAGGGAAGGTCTAAGTATGGAACCAAGAGACCTAAGAAGAAATAGAAGGGAGTCAAGCTATGCCTAGAAAAGGGCCCGTTCCTAAAAGAGATGTTTTGCCCGATCCTATTTATAACAGCAAGATTTTTACCAAGTTGGTAAATCAGATAATGTGGGATGGCAAAAAGAGTTTGGCTGAGAGAATCTGCTACGAAGCTTTTGAGAGAATTGCCAACAAAACGAATAAAGATGCGCTGCAGGTCTTTGAAGAAGCTATGAAAAATATTACTCCACTCGTAGAGGTTAAAGCCCGCCGAGTTGGTGGTGCTAACTATCAGGTTCCGGTAGAAGTGAGAGCCGACCGCA
The DNA here is from genome assembly GCA_963665865.2 of Syntrophomonadaceae bacterium. Taxonomy (GTDB): domain Bacteria; phylum Bacillota; class Syntrophomonadia; order Syntrophomonadales; family Syntrophomonadaceae; genus PHAA01. Next base: position 3,760,624 of record CAXXWF010000001.1, read on the forward strand.
GACAAACCTTAGCTATTCGTTGGCTGGTCGGATATACACGTAAACGTGGTGAAAAAACCATGGCTGAACGCCTTGCCGGTGAACTAATGGATGCTGCCAACGGCAGCGGTGGATCAGTTAAGAAGAAGGAAGATACCCACAAAATGGCCGAAGCCAACAAAGCATTTGCCCATTATCGTTGGTAGACTTCAGGAGTGGTCTGATGGCTCATAAATCCGAATTAAGTTCGATAAGAAACATAGGCATCATGGCACATATTGACGCTGGGAAGACGACAACTACCGAAAGAATACTGTTCTATACCGGCAGAGTCCATAGGATGGGGGAAGTTGACAAAGGTACCGCTACTATGGATTGGATGACCCAGGAACAAGAGAGAGGTATAACCATAACCTCGGCTGCTACTGCTTGTTATTGGCGGGATTATGCTATTAATATTATCGATACACCCGGCCATGTGGACTTTACAGCTGAGGTAGAGCGGTCGCTCCGGATATTGGATGGTGCAATTGGTATCTTTTGCGCCGTTGCCGGAGTACAACCCCAGTCAGAGACCGTATGGCGGCAGGCAGATAGGTATAGAGTGCCGCGCATTGCTTATATTAACAAAATGGATCGAATTGGGGCGGATTTTACCCGGGCCATAACTATGATCAATAAAAATCTCGGCAGCAATGCAATACCGATTCAACTTCCCCTGGGAGTTGAGGATGCATTTGCAGGGATTATTGATATTATCAAAATGAAAGCCTACGTTTACGAAGAAGGCGCAGGCGACAAGTTTCTGGAAAGGGACCTGGATGATACTGAGAAGTTGGAAGCGGAAGCCTATCGGGACAGATTGCTGGAAAAACTGGCCGAGCACGACGACCTTATCATGGAGAAGTACCTGGAAGGAAGTTCTATCTCCACGGTGGAGATAAACAGTTCTTTGAGAAAGCAAACTATTGCCAACCTGTTGGTACCAGTTTTATGCGGATCTTCTTTTAAAAACAAAGGAGTGCAGATGCTTCTGGATGCGGTGGTTGACTACCTGCCCTCACCTTTGGACATCCCGCCCACCAACGGGATTGAGGTGGAAACAGGTCAGGAGATCACGATTCCCGTAGATATAAATGCCCCCCTCTGCGCTCTGGCATTTAAAATTGCGGTTGATCCGTATGTAGGCAAACTTACCTATTTTAGGATCTATGCAGGCCAAGTCAAGGTAGGCGCTCAGCTTATTAATAGCGTAAAAGATAAAAAAGAGCGCATAACCAAGATATTGAAGATGCATGCCAACCATCGGGAAGAGGTAGAAGAAGCTGGAGCCGGGGAAATAGTAGCCGGAGTCGGGTTAAAAGACACGGTTACCGGCGAAACCCTATGCTCGCCAGACAGCAGGATTATCCTGGAGTCTATGGATTTTCCAGAACCGGTTATTGATGTAGCGATCGAACCCAAGACCAAAGCTGATCAGGATCGGATTGGAGAGAGTCTAAGGCGTTTAGCGGAGGAAGATCCTACCTTTAGGACCAGGTATGATGAAGAGACCGGGCAGACAATCATTTCCGGTATGGGAGAGCTTCATCTGGAAATTATCATTGATCGGCTTTTGCGGGAATTTAAGGTGAATGCCAATGTAGGAAAACCACAGGTGGCCTACAAGGAAACGATCAGTGTCCCCGCCAAGGTTGAGACCAGGTTTGAGAGGCAGACCGGCGGACATGGTCAATTCGCCCACCTTATTCTGGCAGTAGCTCCTTTGTCGGAGGGGCAGGGTAAAAAAATTGTAGATCAAACAACTGCAGGAGTACTTCCCAAAGAGTTTATTACTGCGGTTGAAGTTGGAGTCAGAGGAGCCCTGCAGGCCGGAATACTGGCTGGATACCCGGTAGATGACATAGAAGTTAAAGTTCTGGGAGGTTCCTATCACGAGGTTGATTCCTCGGAGCAAGCATTCAAGATAGCCGCCAATATGGCACTGAAAGATGCATTGGGGAAGGCCCAGGCAATTCTCCTGGAACCTATTATGAGTATAGATATTGTATCCCCCGAAGAATACGTCGGTGACGTAATATCAGACCTGAATGCCCGTCGGGGCCGGGTGTTAGGTTTTGAAGAAACCCGCGCCAACAAGATTATCAAAGGGACGGTACCTCTGGCAGAAACATTCGGCTATGCGACTCATCTGAGGTCGGCCAGCCAGGGTCGGGCCACCTTCTCGATGGAGATTAGAGACTACGCGGAGGTGCCTGAGTCCAAGAGCAAAGAAATAATAGGGAAAAGATATGGTTCACCGGTAAAAAGATAAATAACGAAAGCTTAGAGAGGAAAGGTGAAAAGAGATGGCAAAAGCGAAATACGAGAGATCAAAACCACACCTTAACGTTGGGACGATAGGACATGTAGACCATGGCAAGACAAGTTTAACCGCCGCTATAACCCTGGTATTGTCCAAAGTAGGAGGAGCCGTAGCAACGAGCTATGATTCGATAGACAAAGCACCGGAAGAGAGAGAAAGAGGAATCACGATAAATACCGCCCATGTAGAATACGAGACTGCCAAAAGACACTATGCGCACGTAGACTGTCCGGGACATGCCGACTATATCAAGAACATGATAACAGGAGCAGCCCAGATGGACGGGTCCATATTAGTAGTATCAGCAGCCGACGGTCCCATGCCGCAGACCAGAGAGCACATCCTGCTGTCCAGACAAGTAGGGGTGCATGACATGGTAGTATTCATGAATAAAATCGACCTGGTAGATGACGATGAACTGTTGGAACTGGTAGAGATGGAGATCAGAGAACTCCTAACCACCTATGAATTCCCGGGCGACGACATTCCGGTAGTGATGGGCTCAGCCACCAAAGCTCTGGCATGCGGATGCGGACTTAGAGAATGTGAATGGTGCGGACGCATCTGGCAGTTGATGGATGCAGTAGACGCGTACATTCCAGAGCCGGAGAGAGCAACCGATAAACCGTTCCTGATGCCGATAGAAGACGTATTTACGATAACCGGAAGAGGAACCGTGGTAACCGGTCGAGTAGAGAGAGGCCAGATAAAAGTCGGAGAAGAAGTAGCCATCATAGGAATGAGAGAAGAGATCAAGAAACATATAGTAACCGGGGTAGAAATGTTTAGAAAGCTTCTGGACTATGCGCAGGCCGGAGACAACATCGGAACCCTGTTAAGAGGACTGGATAGAAAAGACGTAGAAAGAGGCATGGTACTTGCAAAGCCGAACAGTATCAAGCCCCTAACCGAATTCCATGCCGAAGTATATGTACTATCCAAAGAAGAAGGCGGAAGACACACTCCGTTCTTTGGCGGATATCGGCCGCAGTTCTACTTCAGGACCACAGACGTAACTGGAATAATCCAATTACCAGAGGGAGTAGAAATGGTAATGCCGGGTGACAACATCCAGATGGCCATAAGTCTGATCACTCCGATAGCGATAGAAGAAGGATTAAGATTTGCCATCCGTGAAGGCGGCAGAACGGTTGGATCCGGTGTAGTTACCAGTATTGATAAATAGGACCCGAGAAACGAATAAATAAGCAAAGGACGGAAATGTCCTTTGCAACCAAACGCCAGGGGGCGTGTATTAAAATGAACCTATTCTAAGGAGGTTTAACAAGAGTGAATGGTCAGCAGAAAGTTCGCATTAGGTTAAAAGCATTCGACCACAAGCTTCTCGACCAGTCTTCACAGAAGATTGTTGATACTGCGAGGAAGAATGGAGCTAACGTCTCCGGTCCAATACCCTTGCCAACCGAGAAGAAAATTTATACGATTTTGCGGTCACCACACGTGAATAAAGATTCACGTGAACAATTTGAGATGAGGACCCATAAACGGTTAATCGACATACTCGATCCTAATCCCCGGACGATAGATGCTCTCATGCATCTGGATCTACCTTCAGGAGTGGATATAGAGATCAAGTTATAGCTGAGGAACCGGTGCTAAGAGGCCAGTGGGGGCAAGAGGTCTCGAGGTGGTAAATCCGGGCAGATTACAAAGAGGTGATGTTGGGTGTCCCGCTTCCAACCGCTCGCCGCAGAATTCTTAGGCTAGGAGGTAGTATAGGTGGCAGAGAAAACCCTGAAGTCAATAATGGGGATTAAAATAGGCATGACCCAGGTATTTGACGAGAATGGCAAAGCAATACCGGTCACTGTTGTGCAGGCGGAACCTAACGTAGTTCTGCAGAAGAAAAAAGTAGAGACCGATGGATATAACGCAATCCAGGTTGGGTTTAAGAATATCCGCGAGAAACTGGTTACCAAACCTATAATGGGCATCTTTAATAAAGCTAAGCTAAAACCTTTGAAACACATTAAAGAATTTAATGTAAATAATGTGGATGACTACGAAATAGGCAGCGAAATTACTATAGACTTATTTGCCGCTGATGAGGTAGTTGATGTGGTAGGCACCTCCAAAGGCAAAGGTTTTGCCGGGGCAGTCAAAAGGCACAATATGGCTCGGGGCTCCATGGGACACGGCTCAAAATACCATCGCCGTCCTGGTTCGTTGGGTGCGATGGGTCCGGCTCGAGTATTTAAAGGTCGGAAGATGCCAGGTCATTTGGGTGGAGAGCGGGTTACGGTTCAAGGTTTAAAGATAGTAAAAGTCTATCCGGAAAAGAATCTCATTCTTATCAAGGGTGCGATTCCGGGTCCCAGGAAAGGCTTGGTGCTTATTAAGAAGTCACTCAAGGCATAGTTAGAGTTCGATGTGAAGGAGGTAAAGAAGATGCCTAAAGTTGCAGTATATGATATGCAGGGCGCCCAGGTCGGGGAAATAGACTTAAACGACAATGTTTTTGGAATAGAGCCCAACGAAGCAGTGATGCAGCAATTTGTAAAGATGCAGCTCGCTAATAAGCGGCAAGGAACTTCCTCTACGAAGACTAGAGCAGAAGTTAGAGGCGGGGGCAAGAAACCCTGGAAACAGAAAGGTACCGGCCGCGCCCGGGTGGGCAGCTCTCGCAATCCGGTATGGAGAGGCGGAGGAATCGCATTTGGGCCTAAGCCCAGAGACTATTCTTATACACTTCCCCGTAAAGTAAGACGTCTGGCCTTAAAGTCAGCACTTTCCAGCAAGGCTTTAGATCTTAATATTATTGTCGTGGATGTTCTGACTTTCGAGGAACCCAGGACCAAGCTGATGATAGAGACCCTGGAATTGTTGAAAGCAGCCCAAAAGACGCTGGTTATAACAGCTGACAATGATGTCAATGTATATAAGTCAGCCCGTAACATCCCGGGGGTTAAATCACTCAAGGCAGACTATATAAATGTTTTTGATGTTCTTAAATATGAGACTCTGCTCATGACCAGAGATGCAGTTGCCAGAGTAGAGGAGGTATTTGCATAACATGAGAGATTATAGAGACATTATTATCCGGCCGGTAGTTACCGAGAAGTCAATGAACTTGCTGGCCGATAACAAATACACCTTTGTTGTGGATAAGAGGTCCAATAAGACTGAAATCAAGAACGCAATTGAAGATATATTCAAAGTAAAGGTTGATAAAGTCAGTACCATGATAATTAAGGGCAAACCCAAGCGGATGGGCAAATTTGAAGGTCGGACCTCTGACCGGAAAAAAGCCATTGTAAGCCTAAAAGCCGGACAGAAGATCAAACTATTTGAAGGCATGTAAAACCTTTATTTGGCGTGCTGTAAGGAGTGAGAAAGGAAATGGGCATAAAGAAATTTAAGCCTACAACCCCTAGTAGAAGACACATGACCATATTGAGTTTTGATGAGATTACCAAAACCGAGCCAGAAAAGAGCCTGACTGTATCCCTGAAAAGCAGCGGCGGCAGAAATGCTATAGGTCGGCTTACGGTAAGACACAAAGGCGGCGGACACAAGCGCCTGTACCGGATAATCGATTTCAAACGTATAAAAGATGATGTTCCTGCAGTTGTAGCTGCCATTGAGTATGACCCCAATCGTTCTGCCAATATAGCTCTACTGCATTATGCAGATGGTGCTAAGGCCTATATCTTGGCTCCCAACAATTTAAAAGTTGGCGACAAGGTAGTGTCCGGGTCCAAAGCAGATATTAAGACTGGGAATACCCTGGTACTTAAGGATATACCGGTTGGTTCGTTAATCCATAATGTTGAACTGCGGCCAGGTAAAGGCGGGCAAATGGTTCGATCCGCCGGGACAGTAGCTCAATTGATGGCCAAAGAAGGAGCTTATGCTCACATTAGATTACCCTCCGGAGAAGTAAGACTAGTGCACATTAATTGCCGGGCTACTCTGGGTCAGGTGGGTAATCTGGACTTTGAAAATCAGAAGATTGGTAAAGCAGGAAGATCTCGCTGGATGGGGATCAGACCCACAGTCAGAGGTTCAGTCATGAATCCGGTCGATCATCCGCATGGTGGTGGTGAAGGCCGGGCACCAATTGGCAGAAAATATCCAGTTTCACCTTGGGGAAAAATTGCGATTGGTGGTAAAACCCGCAAGAAAAAACCATCTGACAAGATGGTAGTCAGAAAACGCAATAAAAAATAATTAGAATTGCGCGCAGCGCTAAGGAGGTCTTTCAATGGGCAGGTCGTTAAAAAAAGGGCCTTATTGTGAAGAGAAGCTTTTAAAAAAGGTTGATGACATGAATGAAACCGGCCAAAACAAGGTGTTAAAAACCTGGTCCCGGCGCTCGACCATAATGCCGCAGATGTTAGGGCATACGATAGCTGTTCACGATGGGCGCAGGCATATCCCAGTTTATATCACCGAAGATATGGTAGGTTTAAAATTAGGGGAATTTGCTCCTACTCGTACATTCAGAAGCCACGCAGGTAAATCCGAAAAAACTAGCAGAGCAAAATAGGAAGGAGGAGAGATATTATGGAGGCCAGAGCAATAGCTCACTATATACGTGTATCTCCCTTAAAAGCTCGCCAGGTAGCTGATTTAGTTAGAGGTAAAGCGATTAAAGAAGCCCTGGGAATATTAAAGTACACCAATAAGAAATCGGCACCCCTAATTAATAAAGTTGTGAAATCTGCCGTAGCCAATGCTGAACACAATTTTGATATGGATTCTGATGCCCTGTATATCTCGCAAATTCTGATTGATGAAGGCCCCACGCTAAAAAGAATGCAACCTCGGGCCTATGGGCGAGCAGATGTAAGACGGCATAGAACCAGCCATATCACGGTAGTGCTCAAGGAAAGGGAGGTTAAATAGTGGGTCAAAAGGTTCATCCTAAAGGATTCAGGCTTGGTATCATCAGAACATGGGATTCTAACTGGTATGCTGACAAAGATTACTCCGAACTTCTACATGAAGATTACCGGGTTAGAAAACTGGTTAAGGAACGCTTCTATACAGCTGGGATATCCAAAGTGGAGATTCAAAGAACCGGCAACCGGGTGCGGGTGACTATTCATACCGCCAAACCGGGTATCGTTATTGGCCGGGGTGGAAGCGAAGTTGAGAAGCTCAAAATCGAGCTGACCGTTATGACCGGTAAGAACATCAACATAAACATTCAAGAAATTAAGCGGCCGGAATTGGATGCGCAAATTGTAGCCGAGAATGTAGCGCAGCAGCTGGAAAAACGTATTTCCTTCCGCCGGGCTATGAAACAAACCGTACAAAGAACCATGCGGGTAGGGGCTCTGGGAATGAAGATAGCCATCTCCGGCCGACTGGGTGGAGCCGAAATAGCCAGAACCGAGTGGTATGCCGAAGGCAAAGTACCCCTGCATACACTGAGGGCAGATATTGATTATGGCTTTGCAGAAGCGAATACTACCTATGGTAAGATCGGTATTAAAGTGTGGATTAACCGTGGTGAGATAGCCCCAGAGGCTAAACAGAGACCCAAGCAGAAAGTAGTGGAGGAGGCAGCGCAATAATGCTTACCCCAAAAAGAACAAAATATAGAAAACAACATCGCCCGAGTTTAAAAGGTAAGGCTCAAAAGGGAAACACCGTAACTTATGGCGAATATGGACTACAAGCTCTGGAAGCGGCTTGGATCACCAATCGGCAGATTGAGGCAGCTCGTATAGCTATTAACCGCCATGTTAAAAGAGGCGGGCAATTATGGATTAAGATATTCCCTGACCGCCCTATAACCGCCAAGCCAGCTGAAACCCGTATGGGTAAGGGTAAGGGTTCTCCAGAGTCATGGATCGCAGTAGTCAAACCGGGTCGAGTCATGTTTGAACTCTCCGGGGTAGCCGAGGAAGTCGCCCGGGAAGCCATGCGACTGGCTGCACACAAACTTCCAATTAAGTGCAGCTTTGTAAAAAGAGAAGAAATGGGTGGTGAGGTTAGTGAAAGTTGAAAAAATAAGGGAACTAACCGACGAGGAATTAGTTAGAAAAGTTTCTGATTATAAAGAAGAACTATTTAATCTTAGGTTTCAGATTGCAACCGGTCAACTCGATAATCCTATGCGGATTAGGGATGTCCGAAAGAATATTGCCCGCTGCAAGACGATATTGAGACAACGGGAAATATCCAGAGAAAGTAACGGATAAAGGAGGTCTAAAGGTGGCTGAGAATCAAGGCAACCGAAAAAGTATGACAGGCACAGTTACCAGTGACAAAATGGAAAAAACCATTACCGTCAGTGTGGAAACTGTGAAACAGCATCCACTTTATAGAAAGACCGTAAAGACCAGTAAGAAATACAAGGCGCATGACGAGAACAACGAGGCTAACGCCGGTGATGTTGTGAAAATCATGGAAACCCGCCCCTTGAGCAAAGATAAAAGATGGAAACTGACCGAAATTGTGCAGAAAGCCAAGACTTTACAATAGTCGCGGTATTTTGAAGGGAGGTTTATTCCGTGATTCAGCAAGAAACTGTTTTACAGGTCGGTGATAACACCGGGGCTAAAAAAGTTTTATGTATAAAGGTCCTGGGCGGTTCAATGAGAAGATATGCTACAGTTGGGGACGTAATAGTTGTGGCAGTTAAAGAAGCAGCTCCAGGCGGAGTGGTGAAAAAGGGTGACGTGGTCAAAGCAGTGGTAGTTCGTACCAAGAAAGAAATACGCAGGCCCGACGGGTCTCATATCGCCTTTTCGGAAAATGCTGCCGTAATAATCGATGATAATAATAACCCCAAAGGTACTCGCATATTTGGTCCGGTGGCAAGAGAACTGAGGGACAAGAACTTCATGAAGATTGTATCTCTGGCCCCTGAAGTTCTTTAGTCGGTGGAGGTGTAAAGGATGAATATTAAAAAAGGTGATACAGTTACTGTTATAACCGGCAAAGACTCCGGTAAAAAAGGCAAGGTATTAAAAGTGATACCAGCCGACAATCGCGTTGTGGTAGAAGGAATAAACAAGGCCAAGAAACATCAGAGGCCCAGTCGAAGTCTGCCACAGGGAGGTATCTTGCAAATAGAATGTCCACTTAATGCATCCAATGTAATGCTTCTGTGTAATAAATGCAACAAACCTACCCGGGGAGCGAGAAAGATTCTGGATAATGGACAGAAGGCAAGAGTATGTAAGAACTGTGGCGAGGTATTAGACTAAAACTCCGAGAAGGGAGGCCAACTGTTGAATGGCCAGGTTATTTGAGCAATATAAACAAGAAATAACTCCAAAATTGATGGAAAAATTTGCATACAAAAACATTATGCAAGTACCCAAATTAGAAAAGGTTATCATCAATGTCGGAGTCGGCGAAGCCATACAGAATCCTAAAGCTCTGGATGGGGCAGTAAGTGATCTGATGATAATTACAGGTCAGAAGCCTATAATTACCAAGGCCAAGAAATCTATAGCCGGGTTTAAACTGCGGGAAGGAATGCCTATCGGCTGCAAGGTTACCCTTAGGGGCGAAAGGATGTACGATTTTATAAATCGTTTAATAAACATCGTTCTTCCCCGGGTACGCGATTTTAGAGGTGTTTCCCCTCAGGCTTTTGATGGGCGCGGGAATTATTCCCTAGGCATCAAAGAGCAGACCATATTTCCGGAAATTGAATACGACAAGATTGATAAAATCAGGGGTCTGGAAGTAATCATCGTAACCAGTGCCAAGACCGATGAAGAAGCCAGAGAATTACTTAAGAGTATGGGAATGCCATTCAGATAAGAGGGGGTGTATAAATGGCCAAGAAATCATTGATAGCTAAACAAAAGCGCCCACAGAAGTTTCAGGTTATGGAATACAACCGCTGTAAGATATGTGGACGTCCAAGAGCTTACATGCGTAAATTTGGTATGTGCAGGGTTTGCTTCAGGGAGATGGCCCATAAGGGAGAAATACCAGGAGTTACCAAGGCAAGCTGGTAGCTTAGATAAAGGAGGTAAAAATCATGGTCGTTACTGATCCCGTAGCCGATTTCTTGACTAGGATTAGAAACGGAAATATGGTCTGGCATCAAACGGTAGAAATACCAAGTTCTAAAATGAAGATATCTCTGGCTGAAATCCTAAAAGATGAAGGATATATTAAAGATTTTGAGTTTATTGCGGATGGCAAGCAAGGGATTATCAGAATATACCTTAAATATGGTCCCAATAAAGAAAGAGTAATCACTGGAATTAAAAGAATTAGCAAACCGGGTCTTAAGGTATATGTGAAAAAAGATGAAGTACCCAAGGTTCTGGCTGGGCTGGGGACAGCAGTTGTATCTACTTCGAAGGGGATCATGACTGACAAAAAGGCTCGCAAGGCAGGTCTGGGTGGAGAAATCGTCTGTTATATATGGTAGTATCAAGTTTAGTAGCGCCCGCTAGGGAGCACCAGTAGCACCCGGAGGGTGAAGGAGGAATGAACGGTGTCCAGAATAGGTAGAAAGCCTATCAGTCTACCCCCAGGCGTAGAGATCAAAATAGAAGATAACATGATAACCGTTAAAGGACCTAAAGGGGTTCTATCTCAGGCCATTCCCGAGGATATAACCATAAACCAGCAAGAGAGCGAGCTATTGGTTACCAGACCCAGCGATGCCAAAAGACATCGTGCCATGCATGGGCTTGCCAGAGCTCTGGTCGCTAATATGGTAACCGGCGTGACCACGGGTTTTGAGAAGAAACTGGAAATGGTCGGAGTTGGTTACAGAGCACAGTTGCAGGGCAATAAGCTGGTTATCAATATCGGGTTTTCTCATCCGGTTGAAGTAGATCCGCCTCAGGGAATAGAATTTGAAGTTCCGGCTGTTACTAAAATTACAGTTAAAGGTATTGATAAGCAGCTGGTGGGAAATACTGCGGCTGATATTCGTGCTATTAGAAAACCTGAGCCGTACAAGGGCAAAGGTCTCAGATACGAAAATGAAGCCGTCAGACGCAAAGCTGGTAAAACTGGCGCTAAATAACTAAGAAGGGAGTGACGACGTTGATCAAAAAGACTAGCAAAAAAGAGCTAAGGCAAGGAAGACATCGCAGAATACGGGTTAAAATGTCGGGTACCGCTGAAACGCCCAGACTTTGCATTTACCGTAGTCTTAATCACATATATGCCCAGCTTATTGATGACGATAAAGGAGTCACCCTGGCAGCCGCATCGACCCTTGATAAGGATATGGCGGATTTAGGCAGTTCCAGCAATGTGGATGCAGCTAAAAGGGTAGGAGGCAGTATAGCCCTTAAAGCCAAAGATAAGGGTATAACTACCGTCGTATTTGATAGGAATGGACGTAAATATCATGGCTGCGTATCTGCTTTGGCAGACGCCGCACGGGAAAACGGATTAGTATTTTAACCGTAAATCGCTGAAGGTTAGGAGGGAAATGATGATAGAAAAAGAACAGGCAGCTCCGGAATTTATCGAAAAAGTTGTTAATATTAACCGAGTTGCCAAGGTTGTAAAAGGCGGGCGCCGGTTTAGTTTTAGTGCTCTGGTCGTTGTAGGCGACGGTGAAGGTCGGGTCGGCTCCGGTAAAGGAAAAGCTACCGAAGTACCAGAAGCTATTCGTAAAGCCATGGAGAGTGCCAAGAAAAATATGATCGACATTCCCTTAATTGAGGGTAGAACCATTCCCCATCAAGTTACTGGCAGATTTGGTGCCGGTGAAGTATTCTTGAAACCTGCTGCTGCAGGTACCGGGGTTATAGCCGGTGGGCCGGTTAGAGCCGTACTGGAAGCCGCTGGACTTAAAGATATTCTTACCAAATGCATAGGAACTGCTAATGCTAACAATGTTGTCCGGGCTACCATGGAGGGTTTAAAGAGTCTGAAAAGGGCCGACCATGTAGCACAGCTAAGGGGCAAAACCATTGACGAGATTTTGAACTAGGGAGGGAGACCACTTGGCGAAACAGTTAAAGATAACCTGGACCAAAAGCTTTATTGGTTACCCCCAAACTCAGAGATTGACCATTAAGAGCCTGGGGTTCAAGAAACTTAATCAATCAGTTGTGAAAGAAGACTGTGCTCAGATACGAGGACAGATTAACAAAGTAGTACACATGGTTCGTGTAGAAGAGTTAGATGAAGCGTAGGGAGGTTTTACAGTGAAACTAGAGGAACTGAAATCTCCACCCGGGGCGAATAAGCGCACCAAGAGGGTGGGCCGAGGCATTGGTTCCGGTCATGGCAAGACTTCTACCCGCGGTCACAAAGGCCAGAAAGCCCGTTCGGGCGGTGGTATTAGACTTGGGTTTGAAGGCGGACAAATGCCGTTACAGCGGCGTATACCTAAAAGAGGATTCACGAACATATTCAGAAAAGAATATGCCATTGTAAATGTGCAGGATCTTAATTGTTTTGATAATGGAACGATTGTTACCATTGAGCTGCTTATGATGGCAGGACTTGTTAATAAAGTAACTGCCGGAGTTAAACTGCTAGGCGAAGGTGAACTGGACAAGAAACTTACGGTGCAAGTGCAGAAGTGCAGCCGACAGGCCGAAGAAAAACTAACAGCCAAAGGCGGCAAATTTGAGGTGATTTAATGTTAAACTCATTTCAGCAAGCTTTTAAAATTGGTGATTTAAGAAGCAAGTTGCTTTTTACCTTGGTAATGCTGCTGGTGTTCCGGCTTGGTGCACATATACCGATTCCCGGTATCAATGCCGACGCGCTGGAGAAATTATTGTCAGGCCAACTATTTGGATTCTTTGACATAATATCAGGAGGAGCATTCAAAAGATTTAGTGTATTTGCGATGAGTATCACCCCCTACATCAACGCCTCAATTATTATGCAGCTATTAACGGTAGTTGTGCCAAAATTAGAGGAATTGAACAAAGAGGGTGAAGAGGGCAAAAAGAAAATTGCTCAGTATACTCGCTATGGAACAGTAGTGTTAGCCCTAGTTCAAGCTATAGGCATGTCAGTGGCATTAGGAAAAACAGGAGCTATCATTAACCCCGGCTTTGGTTCCTATATTATTATTGCCATTTCGTTGACTGCAGGAACCGCTATGTTGATGTGGATTGGGGAAATGATCACCGAGAAAGGCATAGGCAATGGAATTTCGCTCATAATCTTCTGTGGTATAGCCGCACGTATTCCTACCCAGATAGCGGGTGTAGGCCAGGAAGTATCCACTGGTATGGCGGGATATTTCCAAGTATTGTTGTTGATTGTGGTGATCCTAGTAGTTATTGCCGCGGTGGTAGCCATGAATGAAGGCCAGAGACGTCTGCCGATCCAATATGCCAAACGGGTGGTGGGGCGCAAGCTTTATGGCGGGCAAAGCACTTTCCTGCCTTTGAAAGTCAATGCCGCCGGCGTTATTCCCATCATTTTTGCGATGTCACTCGGCATGTTCCCGGCGACCATTGGATCATGGATGAGTCCGACTGGAGCATTTAATACGTTTGTAAACACTTATTTTAGTTATACCAGTGTTCTCTATAATATTTTTTACGCCTTGCTGATAATATTTTTCACCTATTTCTATGTGGCGATTATTTTTAATCCCCTGGATGTAGCTGATAATATTAAGAAAAATGGCGGCTTCGTTCCTGGTATCAGACCTGGTCGGCCAACTGCCGAATATATTGACAAGGTTCTTACCCGTCTGACCGCCGCAGGTGGAGTATTCCTGGCCCTGATAGCAATACTCCCTAATATAGTGATTGCCATCACCGGGATAAAAAGCCTCTGGTTTGGAGGAACAGCCCTGTTAATTCTGGTAGGTGTTGCTCTGGATACCATGAAACAAATAGAGTCACATTTATTATTGAGAAGTTATGAAGGCTTTGTTAAATAGGAGATGATACGAATGAACATTATCCTTATGGGGCCTCCCGGTGCCGGTAAAGGAACCCAGGCGGAACTAATTGAAGCGGCCTTTCCCATCCCTCATATTTCCACGGGCGATATGTTCCGAGAGGCGGTTAAGAACAGTACCGCAATGGGAGTGGAAGCTAAGAAATACATGGATGCGGGCCAATTAGTTCCAGATGCAGTTACCATCGGCATTGTTGAAGAAAGATTGGCTATGCCTGATTGTAAGACCGGTTTTCTTCTGGATGGATTTCCTCGTACCTTAGTTCAGGCTCAAGCACTTGATCAGGTTCTGGCCAAATATGGGAAAGAAGTAGAATTGGCTTTAAACATTTCTGTTCCAGATGAAGTTTTAATGGCTAGAATGACCGGTCGGGTTAGCTGCGCTACCTGCAAAACCGTTTACAATACCATATTTAACCCACCCGTTGTGGCCGGGGTATGCGATAAATGTGGGGGAGAATTGATCCAACGCAGTGATGATAGGCTAGATACCGTTAAGAACCGCTTGCAGGTTTATATGGAACAGACGCAGCCCCTGCTAGTTTATTATGAAGAAAAAGGCAACCTCATCACTTTGGAGGGCAACCGTGATCCTAAAGAAGTATTTGCTGAAGTAAAAGCGATACTGGAGAAAATGGGATGATAAACATCAAGACACCTGCTGAAATCGATAAGATGCGGAAATCGGGGCAGGTAGTGGCCCAGGTACTGCAGATACTGAAGAAAGAAATTAAGCCCGGCATTACTACCGGCAGACTCAACAGTATTGCCGAAGAAGAAGCTAAAAAGAGGAATGCCGTGGCAGTTTTCAAAAATTACCCACATCCAAGAGGAATATTACCTTTTCCAGGTGCTATATGTGCCTCTATAAATGAAGAGGTTGTACATGGAATACCAGGCAAAAGAGTTCTTCAGGAGGGCGATATAATCAGTATCGATTTTGGGGTCATCGTCGACGGTTTTGCAGGTGATGCTGCTATAACCGTAGCCGTGGGGGAAGTAGATCCACAGGTAAGAAAATTGCTCAGAGTAACCGAAGAGGCATTGATGAAAGGGATAGAGCAAGCCCAGGTGGGCAGCCGTCTAGGCCAGGTATCTCATACAATTCAAGCCTATGCAGAGGATGCCGGATTTTCAGTGGTAAGAGATTATGTAGGTCACGGCATTGGCCGTAACATGCATGAGGATCCGCCCGTTCCCAACTACGGTAAGGCTGATCGAGGACCAGTACTGCGGGTGGGTATGGCTCTGGCAATTGAACCCATGGTGAACCTCGGGACATATAGCGTATACACCAAAGGAGATGAGTGGACTGTGGTTACACGCGATGGTAAACAATCGGCTCATTTTGAGCACAGTATAGCAATTGGAGATCAAGGTCCAGAGATTCTTACCTTAATTTAATGGAGGTGAGGGAAGATATCTGAAGATATCCTGGGCAAAGTGGTTATTTCTAAATCCGGTCGAGATCAGGGCAAGGCGTTCATTGTAATTAAAGTGATCAACGAACGCTATCTGAGCATTAGTGACGGGGATTTACGAAAGATTGAAAGACCTAAGAAAAAAAACATCAGACATTTACAAATTACGTCCCAGCGAGCGGATGATTTACTGGATAGCTTGCATAAAGGAGAAATACCTGCCAACCACATTATTAAGAAGAGTATTAAACAGATAGTTGATAAAGGTTTAATCCGCGGGGAAGGAGGTCTGGTAAGTGGCTAAAGATGACGTTATCGAGGTAGAGGGAAAAGTTCTAGAACCATTACCTAACGCCATGTTCACGGTAGAAATGGAGAATGGCCATAAGGTCCTTGCCCATATTTCAGGAAAAATGAGAATGAACTTTATCAGAATATTGCCTGGTGACCGAGTAATGGTGGAACTGTCACCCTATGACTTGAACCGAGGCAGGATAACCTACCGTTTTAAGTAGGATGATATACCACTATTAGCGAAGGAGGTTAATAGAGTGAAAGTTAGAGCTTCAGTCAAAAAAATGTGCGAAAAATGCAAAATTATTAAACGCAAGGGCAAGGTTACTATTATTTGTGAAAATCCCAAACACAAACAGGTTCAAGGGTAACGATAAAGGTAAATAAAAATAAATTAAATCCGAAGGAAGTGAGAGGCTTTGGCAAGAATATCAGGTGTTGATTTGCCCCGTGATAAACGAGTAGAAATATCCCTTACCTACATATTAGGGATTGGGAGATCATCATCTCAGAAGATTTTGGCAGCGGCAGGTATAAATCTCGATACTAGAGTGAAAGATTTAACCGAGGAAGAAGTTGCCAAACTCAGAGCGATTATCGACAAGAACTACGTGGTTGAAGGTGATCTGCGTAGGGATGTAAGTATGAACATCAAGCGACTAATGGATTTAGGTTGTTACAGAGGAATTCGCCATCGTCGTGGATTACCGGTCAGAGGGCAGAAGACCAAGACCAATGCCCGTACCCGCAAGGGACCCAAACGGACCGCCGGTGGTAAGAAGAAATAGCCTAAAAGGAGGATAATTGAGTGGCACGAAGGACTGCAAACGTTAGGGTTAAAAGACGTGAGAAAAAAAATATTGCTGAGGGCATAGCTCACATCAAATCAACGTTTAACAATACGATAATTTCGATTACAGATAAACATGGGAATGCTATATCCTGGGCTAGCGCAGGAACTGTAGGATTCAAGGGTTCAAGGAAAAGTACACCTTTTGCCGCCCAGCAGGCAGCCGAAAATGCGGCCCGGGCAGCTATGGAGCATGGTCTCAAGGAAGTGGAATGCTTCGTCAAGGGTCCGGGAGCCGGACGCGAAGCGGCCATAAGGTCTCTGCAGGCAGCGGGTTTGGAAGTAAGCGTTATCAAGGACGTTACCCCTATTCCCCATAATGGCTGTAGACCGCCAAAAAGAAGAAGGGTTTAAGGAGGTAGTGGTTTAGTGGGAAGATATACTGACTCAGTCTGTCGCCAGTGCCGCCGTGAAGGGGAGAAGTTGTTCCTCAAAGGGGATAGGTGCTATTCCGAAAAATGTGCGGTGCAGAAGCGGCCTTTTGTACCCGGTCAGCATGGCCAAAAACGCAAACAGAAAACCAGTGAATATGGACTCCAACTGAGAGAAAAGCAGAAAACCAAGAGAATTTATGGAGTTTTAGAGAAACAGTTCCGCAACTATTTTAAGAAAGCTGAACGTCAAAGAGGAATAGCTGGGGAGAACTTATTAATTCTATTGGAAAGACGCCTGGATAATGTGGTCTTCAGGCTCGGGCTGGCCGGCTCACGCAAGGAAGCGCGCCAGTTGGTGAATCATGATCATTTTACCATTAATGGTAAAAAAGCCAATATTGCATCAATGTTGGTAAGCGTGGGCGATACCGTTCAGGTCAAGCCGGGCAGCACAGATTCACCTAAGTTTCAGGAAATAAAGGCCTCCGGGGCCTACAAAACTCCTCCTCAATGGTTGGAAGTAGATATTGAAAATCTTACCGGCAGGGTAATGACCTTACCGAACAGAGAAATTGTAGATACAGCAGTTAATGAACAACTTATAATCGAGCTGTACTCTAGATAATATATCTATAGAATAAAAACCTCTAAGAAAGAAGGAGGGGATAAATTAATGCTAGAGATGGAAAAACCTCGTATAGAGTGCGTTGAAAAGGATGCCGACAACAATTACGGGAAATTTGTGATTGAACCGCTGGAACGAGGCTATGGAACCACCCTGGGAAATTCCTTGCGCCGAGTTTTATTATCGTCACTGCCGGGAGCTGCCGTCACCTCTATCAAGATTGATGGAGTGCTGCATGAGTTTTCAACCATTGCCGGAGTATTGGAAGATACCACCGAAATGATATTAAACATCAAACAGATGGTACTTCGCTACGATGGAAACGAACGCAAACTGATTCGCATGGAACAAAAAGGTCCCAAAAATGTATGTGCTGGGGATATCGAACAAGATAGTGAAGTAGAAATATTGAATCCCGAACTGCATATAGCCAGCTTGGATGGAGACGGTAAACTGGAAATCGAGATGACTGTGGAAAGAGGCCGGGGCTATGTGAGTGCCGATCAGCAGCCACAGAAGAATACCGATATAGTTGGGTTGATACCGATTGATTCCATTTATACTCCAGTTACTAAAGTCAATTACTCAATCGAAAATACCCGTGTGGGTAAAAGAACAGATTATGATAAACTCATTCTCGAAATCTGGACCAATGGAAGTATCCGCCCGGAAGAAGCGATTAGTTTATCCTCACAGATACTGATTGAGTACCTGAAGCTCTTCACCGAAATTGATGACACCTATTCTGAGGTAGAGATCCTGGTGGAAAAGGAAGAAGAGAAGAAGGATAAGGTTCTGGAGATGTCGATTGAAGAGTTGGAACTTTCAGTGCGGGCATCAAATGGGCTTAAACGAGCCAGTATTAATACTGTAGGTGACCTGATTGAAAAAACCCGGGAAGAAATGAGTAAGATTAGAAACCTGGGTCAGAAATCACTGGAAGAAATAGAGAAGAAATTAAAAGAGTTAGAATTAACGTTTAAGAAATCAGAAGAGTAGAAAGGAGGGTTTCCATTGAGTTATCGTAGATTAGGTTTTAGGAGCGATCACCGTAGAGCATTGCTGAGAAACTCAGTGACCTCTCTATTAGAACATGAAAAAATAACTACTACTGAAACCAGAGCTAAAGAAATAGGCAGTATTGCTGAGAAAATGATAACTCTGGGCAAGAGGGGTGATTTACATGCCCGCCGGCTGGCAGATTCCTATCTGATGAGCGAAGCAGTGGTATTTAAATTATTCTCTAGCATATCAGAGCGTTATCAAGAGCGCCCCGGTGGCTATACCAGAATTATCAAGACCGGCATGCGCAAGGGCGACGGTGCACCCATGGCGATCATTGAACTTGTAGACTAGAATATTTTGGGTGGATAACTTAGTTTATAGGTTAACTTCACCCTAAAGCAATAAAAACGAGAGTTGATACAGCTCTTAAAATAGTATCTATGGAGGATTATTAAATATCCTCCTAATCTTTTATGTGGCAGCCAACAAGGGGACGTTCTTTTTGTTGGCCTAATGCGATATTTTGGGGGCCAACAAAAAGAACGTCCCCTTGTTGGCTGCCCAAGTAGGTGGTGAGTTAGTGCCTAGAATTAAAATGATAATTGAATATGACGGCAGTAATTATCATGGATTCCAAAGGCAGGATAATGCTCAGACGATTCAGGGTGAGTTGGAAAAGCAAGTGCGCTACCTAAGCGGTGAAGCTGTTACTATCTGTGCTGCAGGCCGTACGGATGCAGGGGTACATGCACGGGGGCAGGTGGTTGCTTTCAACACCTCCTCCACCATACCGCCGGAAAGATGGTCCCTGGCTCTGAATAGCTTTTTGCCGGGAGATATCCGTGTACTCAGCAGCAGCGTGGCGGAACTGAATTTCCATCCTCAATTTCAGTCCATCAGTAAAAGTTACGCCTACTACCTGTACAGGCAAAAATCAGGGGCAGCCTTTTATCGTCGTTATGCTCTGTGTATTACCGATCAGTTGGATATGAACGCTATGCGTAAGGCATGTCAGTCTTTAATCGGACGACATAATTTTCAGGCTTTCTGCGCCAGTGGCGGCAGTTCCAAAACCTTTGAGCGTACGGTATTCAATTGTTCATTAAAGGAATCTGGCTCCATGTTACGGTTGGATGTAGAGGCAAATGGATTTCTTTATAATATGGTTCGCATTATTATGGGCACTTTGCTGGAAGTGGGGCGAAACCGTATCCGAGCCGAAGAAATAGCCGATATTTTAGAATCACTGGACAGAATCCGGGCTGGCCCAACTGCACCCCCGCAAGGATTATATTTAATGAATGTAGAGTACCCAATTAATACATAATTGAACGGGACAAGGGGACAGTGGACCTGTCCCCGAAAACATTTATTTTCGTAAAACGCGTTACTTTCTTGACAAAAGGAGTTAAACATAGATAGAATTAGAAGGTAGTCTCTAAACTACTGTTTGGCTTCTGCCCCGTTGACAAACATAGGAATAGAGATATCATCTTATACAACCGGGTAACGAAGTACAGGAGGGAAAATCGTGAAATCATATATGGCGAAGCCAGCGGAAGTTGACCACAAGTGGTACGTGATAGATGCGACTGACCAGACTCTGGGCAGACTGTCTTCAGAAGTAGCCTCAATGTTGAGAGGCAAGCATAAACCAATCTATACTCCCAATGTAGATACCGGAGATTTTATTATCGTGATAAACGCTTCCAAAATACGACTCACCGGCAATAAGCTCACCCAGAAAAAAATGCGGTGGTACACCGGTTATCCGGGTGGTTTGAAGGAAATAGATTATGGTTCACTTATGCAGAAGAAGCCTGAGAAAATCATAGAAGCGGCTGTTAAAGGGATGCTTCCCCACAACCGTTTAGGTGCGTCAATGTTTAAAAAGCTTAAAGTGTACAGGGGGAGCGAGCACCCTCATCAAGCCCAAAAACCCGAAGTTCGGGAATTGAGAGGTTAGGAGGAGCGATATGTCTAAGGTACAATACTGGGGAACCGGAAGAAGAAAAAAAGCAATTGCCAGAGTAAGATTAGTTCCTGGTAATGGCACTATATCAATAAATAGCAGGAATTTTGAAAATTTCTTTCCCAATAAAACCAGTCGGCTCATCGTTATGCAGCCGATGGAGTTAACAGATATGACCGGGAGATTCGATATTATCTGTCTGGTAAATGGTGGAGGAGTCACAGGTCAGGCAGGCGCTATAAGACTGGGTATTGCTCGGGCATTGATTAAGGCCAATTTGGAATTGCGGCCCAGCCTTAAAAAGGCAGGATTTCTCACCCGCGACCCACGTATGACTGAAAGAAAGAAATACGGACTTCACAAAGCCCGCAAAGCCCCTCAATATTCAAAACGTTAGATACTCAAACCTCTCCAACTTGGAGGGGTTTTTTATTGGCTAGACTAGATAGAAGAAGATATTGGCAATATGGTATTCAAATATTATTTACCTCTCCGGCATATATAAGAAATAGCTTAACCGGGGAGGTATGGCATTTTGTTTAATAAGGTGCTGATTATAAAAAGGAAGCCCGGCAGTATTATTCTCGCGATATTTTTGCTGCCGGCCTTGTGTTTTTGGGGAACTAGTCTTAGCAACCCACATGAAAAAACGGTTATGTCTTATTCACTGGTCAACCATGTCATTGTGGTGGATGCGGGTCATGGCGGTTTTGATCCCGGAGCTATAGGACCGGGTAAAAATATTGAAAAAGATATCACTCTTTCTATCAGTCGTAAACTTAGCGAACTCTTAAGCCAGTCGGGAGCCTTGGTCGTAAATATTCGGGAAACAGATGAAGATCTGGCTGGGGACAATTTTTCGGGAAGCCTGCTGGAGAGAAAAAGAAAGGATTTGGCTGCACGGGTGGCCAAGGCTCAAGAAAATAAAGCCGATATTTTTGTCAGTATCCACACCAATGCCGATGTCAGCCCTCGATGGACAGGAGCTCAAACATTCTATAGCGGTAAAAGTGAAAAAGCTAAACAAATTGCGGAAGCAATTCAAGATGAATTAACTAGGATTCTCGGGAATACTACTCGTAAAGCCAAAACCGGCAGCTACTATATAACGGACAAAACTGATATGACCGCCGTAATCGTGGAAGTAGGCTTTTTATCGAACCCAAAAGAAGAAAAACTGCTTAGCTCCAGTGATTACCAGGACAAAGTTGCGTATGCCATATTTTCAGGTATCGCCAAATCACTTATTGATGGATAAAATAGGATCATATAACTAATGAAACGAAGGGGGTCAGCTGATGATTACATATGCAGCTTTAACACCTCACCCGCCCATAATAATCCTGTCAATAGGAGGAGAGAGGGCCAGAGAGGCAGAGGCTACTATTAGGGGTATGAAGTCTTTGGCTCATGAATTAATTCTCAGTTCGCCAGATACGGTGGTATTCCTTACACCCCATGGTAATGTATTTGCGGATTGTATTACCTGCCTGCTAGAGCCTCAGCTGGTGGGGAATATGGCCAGTTTTGGGCAGCCGGAGGTGGAGACAAGCCACCCTAATGACCTGGAATTGCTGAAGGAATTAGGAATTCGAGCGGAAAGCCGAGGAATCAGTCTGCTCGGAATAAACCGGGAGTTAGCCTTGCGCCACGCTTTAAATCCAGAGATAGACCATGGAATAATGGTTCCCCTCTACTACCTGGAGAAGGCCGGCATGGGGGACAAGCCGATTTTGGCATTAAGCGTGGGGTACCTGGAAAATTTGGAGTTATATACGCTGGGTAGGCTGATTCAAGAGTCAGCTGTCAGACTGGGTAAAAGGGTGGCTATAGTAGCATCAGGTGATATGTCTCATCGTCTTAAGGATGAGGGCCCCTATGACTTTCACCCGGACGGGCCTCGCTTTGACCTGATGGTAAAAGAAATGCTCGCTGGAGCAGATGTACAAGGGATTCTAAACATACCTGAAAACTTACGGCAAAATGCCGGGGAATGTGGATATCGATCGATCGTGATTATGTTGGGGGTACTGGATGGCTATGATATTCGGTCTCGAGTGTTCAGTTATGAAGGACCATTCGGAGTTGGTTATCTAACCGTAGGGTTAACCCCTGGGGAGCCAAGTTTAAGTATTTGGGAAGAACTAACCGCTGGGCAGATAAGACTCATGGAAAGCAGAAGGGCAGCAGAATCTATACCGGTAAAATGGGCCCGTTTGGTATTGGAAAGCCAACTGACCGACAGCCCCACGCCTGAGCTGCCGCAAGCAATGGAGCCATTGCTGCACGACCGGGCGGGAGTTTTTGTATCCCTAAAAAAACATGGTCAACTTAGAGGCTGTATAGGTACTTTTCTCCCTGTTTATCATAACCTGGCTGAGGAGATTAGGAACAATGCTCTGGCGGCAGGGCTGAAAGACCCTCGTTTCTCCCCGGTAGAAGCATCAGAACTGCCTGCGCTGGTGTATTCAGTTGACATACTGGCTCAGCCTGAACCTAGTAACAAAGAAGACCTTGACCCTAAACGTTATGGGGTGATTGTGAGCAGTGGTTCCAAAAGAGGACTGCTTTTGCCCGACCTGGAAGGGGTGGAGACGGTGGATCAGCAGCTAGAGATAGCCCTGCAAAAGGCTGGTATATCACCACACGCCAAATATTCCATAGAGCGCTTTGAGGTAAAGAGGTTTACTTAACATTCTTGGGAGGGTTGGATCATGGCAGACATTGAGGCCCTATATTATGAAAAGCTTAATAATGGAGTGGTGCGCTGTGTGCTATGCCCGCATCACTGTAAATTAAATGACGGGCAGGCGGGGTTATGCCGGGTAAGGACTAATCGCGCGGGTATCCTGTTTACATCCAATTATGGGCAAATAAGCTCCTTGGCTTTGGATCCTATTGAGAAAAAGCCCCTCTACCATTTCTATCCTGGTTCTTATATCCTGTCGGCAGGAAGTTTTGGGTGTAATCTGGCCTGTTCTTTTTGCCAGAACTATTCTATAGCTCACGGAATGCCGACTACTCGTTACATGGACCCGGAAAGTCTGAATGCATTGATATTGCAAAGTAAAAGTGATGGCTCGATCGGCCTGGCTTTCACCTATAATGAACCATCCATATGGTATGAGTATATTTTGGCGGTTGCTCCCCGCCTGCAAGAACAAGGCCTGAAAACTGTTCTAGTAACCAATGGCTATATAGAAAAGGAGCCTCTTGAAAGGCTGTTGCCCTATATAGATGCTTTTAACATAGATGTAAAGGCATTTAACCAACATTTCTATACCAAGTTGTGTAAGGGCAAGCTGACCGCGGTTAAAGATACGGTGGAAAGGGTAATCGGGAGGAGCCATGTGGAAATCACCACTCTTCTTATACCAGGTGAGAATGACGGAGAAGAGGAGATAAAAGAATTGTCCTGCTGGTTGGCCTCGCTTAATCGGGAAACGGTCTTGCATCTGTCCCGCTATCACCCATCCTATAAATTGCAGATTCCTTCTACCCCAGAGGCAACGATTAAACATGCCCGGGAGATGGCCAAAGAGTACCTGGACTTTGTTTATACGGGCAATCTGCCGGGAGAGGAAAACAATACCTACTGCCGGAACTGCGGGCATCTGCTCATTAGTAGAAACGCATATTCGGTGCAGGTGAGCGGAATTGAGAAAGGACGGTGCAGTTCCTGTAATGAACAACCTAAATACATACAGGGCCTAACTGCATTTAATAGTCTATAGGGGTCAGGTCTGATCCTACAGACACACAGACACAGACAATAAGCCGGGGAGAGCTTAGCTCCTCCCGGCTTATTATATGAAAGCCTTGGGAAAAATTCCGGCAGGCTGTTCACACAGGCACAGCGTGCCTGCATTTTATAGTATGTTTCAATAGCCCAAGGGGTTACAAGGGACAAGGGGACAGGTCCCTTGTCCCTTGGCAGAATTAAGCGGCAACATCCTTAGTTTGCGCTGGGATAGCAATTTTTTTACTCTCTTTAAGGAATACAGACAACACCAGGCCAAGCAAGCATAGAACGGCGGCAACTATAAAGCAGTCATCAATGGCCTGAATCATGGATAATTCCGCTATCTGTTTTGCGATCATGCTTACGGCCAAGCCTTGGGCGGTGGAGTAGCTCAGTCCCAGAGAAGTAGCAGTTTGGGCTAGGGCTGGCTGCAGACGACTATACTCAATGCTGTTGAGATTGACGGATTCCGCTAAATTGGCGAAATGAAAGACCTGACGGTGCTGCATGATGGTGGTGAGCATAGCTATACCCAGTGAGGAAGATACCTGACGGATAACGTTACTTAGAGCCGAAGCCCGACCAATTAAATGAGGGGGCACCGTATTCATACCCGCAGTAGTTACCGGCATCATGGAAAGACCCATCCCAGCCCCGCGGATAGTCAGCCATATTGTCATAATAGCAAATGGCGTAACGGCATTAAAATCCTTCATTGCATAAGTGGTCCAGGTAACCAAGGCCAAGCCCGCTATCACAATGCCTCGGGCCCCATATTTATCAAAAAGCTTGCCGGAAATGGGCATCATAATGCCGGAGGCCAATGCTGCGGGAAACATGATTAGGCCGGTTTTCATGGCGGTTTGCCCCAGCACACTTTGCAACAACAGGGGAACCAGGAAAATAGCTCCAAACATGCCCATGGCTAGCAGGGAGCCAATGATAACCGAAATGGTAAATATGAAATTATTGAACATGCGCAGATCTAGAATAGGTTCAGGATGATGCAGTTCATTCCATACAAAGAAAGACAGGGTCAAGGCTGCTACTATCAATAAACCTATGATAGTAGGCGAACCCCAGCCATATTTATTCCCATCACTGAGGGCTAATAGGATAGCAAAGAGTCCGATGCTGCAGGTAGCGATACCCAACCAATCCAAGTGTTTACCTTTTATCAGAGGGGTTTCTTTTAAAATTACACCAGCCAGGAAAAGATTGATTATACCTATCGGCAGATTGATATAGAATATCAGGCGCCAATTGGCGTATTCCACCAAGTAGCCACCCAGAGTAGGGCCGATAGCGGGAGCAGCCATAGCGGCAATACCCCAGAACCCTAACACCATCCCAATCTTGGAGCGGGGAAAGGACATATAGATTAGAGCCATTCCCAGAGGCTGCATGATTCCGCCCCCGAGGGCTTGAATAATACGTGCCGCGATCATGGTATTAACCCCTAAGGACATGCCGCAAAGGGCGGAACCTGCCACGAATAGGGCGAGGGCAGTAATGTAGGTGCGTTTATAGCCAAAGGTATCACCCAGGAAACCGGAAATGGGCATAATAACACCCAAAGTCAACATATAGGCAGTTAAAATCCATTGAATATCCTCTGTAGAAGCGCTGAATATAACCATCATTTTGGGCAGGGCGACATTGACAATACTGCCATCCAAGATAGCCATAAACGTGCCTATGATTATGACCACTAGTACAGGCCAATTTATTTTTTCTGAATCTATTTCATGCATTTGCTATAACGCTGCCTCTCCTCGATTCTAATGGCCAGTATGGATATCGATGGTCGCTGACATGCCTGGTTTTAAAACTATACCCTGATTATCAACGGTAATCTTACAGGAAAAGCGTTGTTTAACCTTCGTATAGTTGCCAGCCGTGTTCTCAGTGGGAATCAGGGCAAAGGTAGACTGGGTAGCTTCCCCCAGCTCACTTATCTTTCCGTTAAAAGTGATGCCAGGAAAAGTATCCAGCTGTATTTTTACATCCTGTCCCAGCTGGAGGCGACCGAATTTGTCCTCTTCAATATTGGCGGTTATCCAGGTGGTGTTCAGATCACTAATCGACAAGATGCTTTGCCCCGCAGTCAGGTTTTCACCGACTTGAACTGCCACCCGGACAACGGTGCCGCTGAGGGGGGCTTTAATAACAGCGTTGGCTAAATTCAGCTGAGCGGTTGCATAGGCAGCTTGAGCCTGTTCCAGCCCGGCCAGATAGATAGTATCCCCGGTCTTGGACAGAGAGTCCAGTTTAGCCTGAGAATCCTGCAGGGACGCCTGGTTGGCCAACTCAGATGCCAGGGCTGCGTCGGAGGTAGCCTGAGCTTTATTGTAAGCTGAGGTTGCAGCGTCCATAGCCTCTTTGGAAATTGCGCCGCTCTCATAAAGCTTTTCATTCTGGGTCAGGTTTCTCTGGTCGTCAGCAGCGGTCAATTGCGCCGCTTTAAGTTGAGCCTGGGTGGTGGCCACATTTTGCTGAGCTTTTTCTACTGTGGCTTGGGCTGACTTGAGATCGTCAGGCAACTTATCATAATTGGCCTGGCTCAGTTCCAACGCCGCCCGGGCTTGATCCACATTAATTTTCAACTGGGCAGTGTCAAGCTCAGCTATCACCTGTCCTGCCTGCACAGAATCTCCCTCCTGTACGGACAGGCTTTCCAGGCGACCGCTGACTTTGGGACTGATATCGATAATATCGCCAGCAACCTTGGCATTATCAGTAGATATGTAGTTTTGCAAATTTCTCCACCAGAGGAATCCGCCTACGACTCCAGCTAGTATTACGGCTATAACTACCAGTTTAATTAAATTCCCCCTATCGGTGGCCGGATCTTTACCAGTATTAACGGTTACATTATCATCCATTTTTATTTCTCTCCCCCTGCAATAATTCCGTAAGCCAGTACCATCTTAATCAATTCCAGATCTTTCTCTCCGTCTATAGCGCCGCGCTCCAACGCTTCCAAGCTGAATCCTTTTAGAATATTTTTGATCACTCGAGCTAACTTATAGCTGTCCACTGCCGTAAAAACACCTTCCTGAGTACCCCGTTCCAACAGCCCAGCCACTAACTCGGTGATGGCATCGAGCTTGCACATGCTGCCGACCAGCTGATCTACACTGAGGGTGCCTGCGAATTTGCGATGTATTAGTGCGAAAAACAGGTAATGATATTTTCGGTAAAAATCATATTGTAGGCTCATATACTGATTCAGAGCCTCCCTGACATCAGTTTCACGTACGAAAAGGGCTGATATCTCCTGAGCTAGTTCTTCAATACCGTGGCTGATAATGTATATCAGAATTTCTTCCTTGCTGTCAAAATACAGGTATAATGTACCTTTGCCAAATTCCGCCAGGCGGGCAATATCTTCCACTGTTACTGCCTCAAATGAACTGGCAGAAAAGAGTTGAAAGGCCGCATCGGCAATTAGTTGTTTCTTGAATTCTTTTTCCCGGTCTCTACGAGACGTCAAGCTACCCCCTCCTTTTGCGACTAAGCAGTATCATATGTGAACCGTCAGTCAGTTCCCAATATATTTTTCCTTAAATACGTGAATTTGTCAACCGCAAAGAATATAGGGGGACAAGGGGAAAACAATCAGGTCCCCTTGCCCCCCTATCGGCTAGCATATAAAAATGGATTTAACCAGGATTGGGGCGGTAACAGCGGTAATTCAGAAAAAGCTTTTGCGATTTTAACAAGTTGGGGATCAAAATGGCTTTCAGAACATCGCGCCAATTCAAGCCAGGCCTCTTCATGACTCAGTGCTTTTTGATAAGGCCGTCCATTTATCAAAACATCATAGCAGTCAGCAATGGTTAATATGCGAGATAATATTGGTATTTCTTCCCCCTTTATACCCAGCGGATATCCCGTCCCATCCCAATGTTCGTGATGGTATAAAGGAGCCATTTCCGGAGAACTGAGGGCAATACCGATGGACTTTATTTAGAGCAACTCCAGAACAATTATTGGTGTTGCCCCTGCAAAGCGTTTAATGTCTTGATGGCATTTTGCTCGGCGGCGGCTGTCTTTAAATCGGCATAAGCAATCAGTTTTTCCCCGTCAAAAGCAAACAGATAAAACGTCCCATGGTTTGTTTTGAAATTGTTGATATTATAGATTAAAAACTCTATCTGGTTGCCTGAGTATTGTGCTAATATATTTTTTTGATCCCTTAATTCTTTGATGGGAGGATTGGCGGCAAACTCATTCGTTATCGTTACCGGAAAATTTACACCGCTGTTTACGGTAATTTCACGGTCATTGCCGATCACGGAATATATCTGCTTAGCTTGTTCGATACTTTGCTTTTGTTCTTCACTATAGAAATCTTCCATATTTTTTACGGTGGAAAGATAGTTCAGGTAATTTGTAAAGGAAGCAAGACTGTCCGCGGCCTCTTTAACCGTATTGGAAGTAAAATATTCCATCCCAAAACGTTCGCTAAGATTATCCCTATTAAAATAAGCTGATGCAAAGTCACCATATTGATCATAAAGCTGGAACGAAATCTCGGATGCATTGGGAATCAAGCTAAACATCACTGCCGCGTTTTTGTTCCAGCTGTTTTCAACATCCTCTGAAAACCGATAATTGGCCCGGCTGTCGACCTTGTAATTTACTGTAATTCGGTAAGGCTCGCTATCCGTTTGGAGCTCAATGGATTTCAGAGGCAAATGCGTATAATCGAGCGCCTGGACAATTGCGGCTACTTTTGAGTTGTCACCGGTATAAGTCCCTCTATATTGATATAATTTTTCGGCATAGCTGTCCGGCTTGCCCAGGGCGCCTTCTATTCCGTTGTCAGTACTTGGCTGTTGGGCGTTGCGGGTAACCATTATGCTGAAAACACCTACCAGGGCTAAAACAAGCACGAGCGCCCAAACGCCTTTCCATTTGCTCATCTTTATAACCATCCTTTCTCCATATAACCCAACCAGTACAAACGCTTATAATAGATATCGGGTTGATTATATTATAGGTAATAAATGGTATAAAGTGTAATTTAGTGTTTTTTACTTTCATAGATCAGATGTTTTTGCAACCGCGAAAGTTTAGTAATGAGGTGACCGGGGGAGGTGACAGGGAGACGGACCCCCCAACCTGGAAAAAAAACAGGTAACAGAGGCGTCATTACCTCCGTTACCTGTGAGAGGGCTGGGTTTAATATTGTTTGAAGCTGCTGCCTGGAGCGCCGCATACCGGGCAGCGGCCCGGGGCTTCATTTTCCTCTACATGACCGCATATCGGACAGAGGAAAAATGCTTCTGTCTGAAGGTCGTGTTTTTGCTCGACGGCCTGCAAGGCTTTTTCATATAATTTGTGATGAACTTTCTCTACTTCATTGGCTAAATGAAATGAAACCTTAGCCTGCTGATTGCCATCTTTTTCAGCTTCAGCTATAAATCCGGGATACATATCGGTATACTCATGATGCTCACCGGCAATTGCTTCCTTTAGATTATCCAGGGTAGTGCCCACCCCTTTTAAAGTCTGCAGGTGTTTTAAAGCATGGATAGTCTCTGCATCCGCGACAACTTGAAATAAACGACTTACTTTTTCAAAACCCTCACCTTTGGCTTTTTGAGAGAAAGCCAGATATTTGCGGTTGGCCTGCGACTCACCGGCAAAAGCCTCTTTTAAATTATCTTGGGTTGACATAGTAAATACCTCCTTCAATATTTATATTTTAAACTACACTTATTGAGTATAGTTTATAGAACCAGGCAATCATTGTCAACCCCCTGCCTAAAATTGTTTAGAAATGGGGCAATATATTATTGCAAGTTTATGCATATAAATGTATAATTACAAGTAGGTTATTCATTTAAGGAGGGTCAACCATGTATAAAGTAGGAATCATTGGCGATGGTTATACAGCGGCAGAACTATTACGCATTATCGCTGGGCACGATGAAATTGAAGCGGTGGCGGTATCTTCCACCGAAAATATAGGCATCAGGATAGACGAGCTCTACCCGCATTTGCGAGCTTTTACCCAAATAAGGTGTGAGGCTACCGATATAAAGTCCCTGCAGGAAAAATGTGACGCGGTTTTTCTGGCCCTTCCCCATGGCCTGTCAGTGCCGATGGTTAAAGAACTTGCTGAGGCAGGGGTCAAGTGTGTGGATCTAGGTGCAGATTTCCGTCTTAAAGATAAAAACATTTACGAGAAATATTACGAAACCGTACATGAGGCTCCGGAAATGCTGGCTCAGGCTGTATATGGGCTGCCGGAACTCAACCGGGATAAGATAAGCGAAGCCAACATTGTGGCTAATCCCGGGTGTTTCCCAACCTCAGCGATATTACCTCTGGCTCCGCTCTTAGAAGCGGGAGTGGTTGAGAAGCGAGGGATAGTGGTAGATTCAAAAAGTGGAGTATCCGGGGCAGGCAAAGCCCCTAAAGCCAGCTCCCACTTCTGTGAAGTAAACGAAGGGATCAAGGCTTATGGAGTAGGGAATCACCGCCATAGCCCGGAAATTGCTCAGGAATTGAGCCGGGCAGCGGGTGAGGCAGTAGGGATGATATTTACCCCCCATTTGGTGCCCATGAATCGCGGAATTTTAAGCACCTGCTATTGTCAATTGAGACCCGGGGCAAGAGCCGGACAGGTGCGAGAGGTGCTGGAGGATAAGTACCGGAATGAGTACTTTGTGGATGTTTTACCGAATGGGGTTTATCCCCATACCAAATGGGTATATGGCAGCAATTTGGTACAAATAGGAATTTACACCGATGAAGAGAGTGGCCAAGTAATCGTTGTATCCGCCCTGGATAATCTCTGTAAAGGAGCTTCCGGGCAGGCCGTCCAGAACTTGAATCTCATGCTCGGTATTGATGAGGGTAAGGGATTAAGGTTTGCCGGAGTACATCCCTAAAAATTTAAGAAAGTGGATTAAGCTCATGCTTAATTACTTATATGTGGAGGAAGATAGATGAAAATTGTGACTGGCTCGGTTACTGCTCCCCAGGGTTTTCTGGCCCAGGGAGTGGAAGCCCAGATAAAAAAAGAAAATACTAAAGATGTAGCTATTATTTATTCCCCGCAACCCTGTGTGGCTGCGGGAGTATTTACTACCAATAAAGTACGGGCAGCCTGCGTAGATATAAATCGCTCCCATTTGGAAAACGGTCAGGCCCAGGCTATAGTGGTTAACAGTGGTAATGCCAATGCCTGCACCGGTGAACAGGGCTGGGAGGATACCCTTGCCATGGCCCGGACGACAGCGGATCTCTTACACATCAACCCCTGGGATGTGCTGGTGGCATCAACCGGGGTAATTGGAGTAGCGATGCCCATGGATCGCGTCACCAGCGGCATTCAAGCGGCGGCTGCCACCCTTGCCAGGGATGGTGCCTATAATGCATCCCAAGCGATTATGACTACTGATCTGGTCCCCAAAGAAGTCGCCATTGAGATAGAAATCGGAGGCAAACCGGTAAGAATAGGGGCTATTGCCAAGGGTTCAGGCATGATTCATCCAAACATGGCTACTATGTTATGCTTTATTACCACTGATGCAGTCATTAGCAGTGCATGTTTAACCCAAATGCTGCGTGATTCCACGAATCTGTCTTTTAATATGATAAGTGTCGACCGGGATACATCCACCAATGATATGGCTTTGATCCTGGCTAACGGACTGGCGGCTAACCCGCCGATTGAAGACAGCCAGAGTGAAGGGTATCGGCTTATGCAGGCAGCCCTGGATTATGTAAATATAAGTCTGGCCAAAATGATAGCTCGTGATGGCGAAGGAGCCACCCGAATGATTGAAGTACAGGTAATTAATGCAGACAGCAACTATACAGCCCGCACTATTGCCCGATCTATTACATCTTCCAACCTCACCAAAGCGGCAGTCTTTGGCGAGGACGCCAACTGGGGGCGAATCCTGGCAGCAGTTGGTTATTCAGGGGCAGAATTTGACCCGCGCCGGACGGATATCTACCTGGGTGCGGAGAAAATGGCCGAAAACGGTATGGGGCTGGCTTTTGATGAAGAACTAGCCCGTCAGGAACTGCAGAAGGATCCGGTGATAATAAAGGTAGACCTGAAATCGGGAAACCAGCAGGCAACCGCATGGGGCTGCGATCTAACTTATGATTATGTGCGCATCAACGCCGCTTATCGCACTTGATAAAAAGGCCAAGGGGTGAACACAAGAACCGTCCCCTTGTTCACTTGTGAGTGTAACGAGTCCGCGTCCATGTTTGGAATTGGTATTTGGAGGGAAAAAGAATGATTAAATCAGCTCTGGAAAAGGCGGAAATACTGGTCGAAGCGCTTCCTTATATCAAGGAGTTTTATGGCAAGCGTGTGGTTATCAAATATGGTGGAGCCGCCATGAAAGACTGCAGCTTAAAACAAAAAGTTATCCAGGATATAGTCCTAATGAAATTTGTGGGCATGCATCCCATAGTTATACATGGAGGCGGACCTGAGATAAACGCCATGTTGAAACGATTGGGCATTGCCAGCAGTTTTATCGATGGTCTGCGGGTTACCGACCATGCAACCATGGAAATCGTGGAAATGGTCCTGGGGGGAAAAGTAAACAAGGAAATAGTGAGCGGAATCAACGCCAGCGGTGGCAAGGCAATTGGGATTTCCGGTAAAGACGGCGGGCTGATCGAGGCCCAGGCTCTTGATCCTTCTGGTCAAATGGGATTTGTCGGCGAGGTCATAAATATCAACCCGCAAATAATTGAGACCATGATAGAAAATGGTTATATACCGGTAATAGCACCGATTGGCATAGATAATCAAGGGCAAAGCTATAATATAAACGCTGATCTGGTGGCAGCGGCGATTGCCGTAAGTATGAAGGCTGATAAACTGGTTCTGTTGACCGATGTCCCCGGTCTCTTAAGTGATCCGCAAGACAGCGAAAGCTTAATTTCTATCCTTAATATAAGTGAGGTCGCAGAATATATAGCCAACGGCACGATTGCGGGCGGCATGATCCCTAAAGTACATTGTTGCGAGGAAGCCGTGGCCGGCGGGGTAGGCAGGACCCACATCATCGATGGGCGGGTGCCTCACTCCATTCTGTTGGAAATATTCACTGATGAAGGGGTAGGCACCATGGTGGTAAATAAATAGAAAAATGGGCCGAAGGGAGATTAAATTGTGACGAATAACGAAATTATAAATAAAGGGCAAGACTACGTGATGAACACCTATGGCCGCTTTCCTATAGCGCCGGTCAAGGGAAAAGGCTCTTATGTTTGGGATGCCGATGGCAAACAATACCTGGATTTCCTGGGAGGGATAGCCGTGTGTGTCCTGGGGCACTGCGATGATGTGCTGCAGACCGCACTTCAGACACAGGCCGCTCAATTATGGCATATCTCCAACCTTTATTGGATAAAACCCCAAGTAGAGCTGGCTGAGAAACTAGTTAAGCTATCCGGACTGGGCAAGGCGTTCTTTTGCAACAGCGGAGCGGAGGCCAACGAGGCAGCCATAAAATTAGTCCGTAAATATTTTTACCGCCAGGGGCAAGCGAACAGAAATCAGATCATAGTATTTAATGAATCGTTTCATGGACGTACCCTGGCCACCGTAACTGCTACCGGCCAGCCTAAATACCAGGAAGGCTTTGCCCCGCTGCCTGCAGGTTTTGTTTATGCAGATTATAATGACATCAGTTCTGTGAAGAAGCTGATTAATGAAAATACGGCGGCCATT
Organism: Syntrophomonadaceae bacterium; assembly: GCA_963665865.2. Lineage (GTDB taxonomy): Bacteria > Bacillota > Syntrophomonadia > Syntrophomonadales > Syntrophomonadaceae > PHAA01. The sequence goes on from CAXXWF010000001.1 coordinate 3,794,816, forward strand.
ATGTTAGAACCAATCCAGGGAGAGGGGGGCATCCATCCGGCGTATCAGGATTTCCTCGCAGAAATACGGCAAATCTGTGACCGGGAAGGAATACTGTTGGTTTTTGATGAAGTGCAGTCTGGAATTGGCCGGACGGGATCATTCTTTGCCTATCAGTCCTATGGCATAACCCCGGACATTGTTACTATGGCCAAGGGGTTGGGAGGGGGATTCCCCATAGGGGCTATGCTGGCTACCGATCAGGCCGCCAGCGGCTTCGCGCCCGGCGACCATGCCTCTACTTTTGGAGGAAACCCACTGGCTACTGCAGTAGCTAACCAGTTGGTAGATACCATTACTGATCCCCATTTTATTGAGAATAGTATAAACATGGGAGCTTATCTGCGGGAGAGTCTTAACAAACTAGCCGATAATCGTATAATAGAAACAAGAGGTTTGGGCCTCATACTGGGAATTGAATTCAGCCAGGATGTTAAGGACCTGGTGCTAATCTGTATGCAAAAGGGATTGCTGCTCATTGGAGCAGGCCCGAAGGTGCTGCGTTTCGTTCCCCCCTTGAACATAAACCGGGCGGAAGTGGACCAGGCGGTGGCGATATTGAGAGCAGCTCTGCAGGAATGGAAATAAATAGCATTTAAGGAGGATAGATTAGCTATGGATATCGTTAAGAAACTTAAAGGGCGAGACTTTATCAGCATTCATGATTTTAGCGAAGCCGAGGTAGCCTTCATACTTAATTTCGGTCTGGAATTAAAGAAGGAAAAGAAAGCAGGTATAGCTCATCCCATACTGGCTGGTAAAACTCTGGGTATGATTTTTCAGAAGTCGTCGACTCGTACCCGCGTAGCTTTTGAGGTGGGGATGTACCAATTGGGTGGGCACGCTCTATTCTTAAGCTCCCGCGACATCCAAATAGGGCGGGGTGAAACTGTAAAAGACACAGCGCTGGTCCTATCACGTATGCTGGACGGAATTATGATCCGTACCTTTGCCCATGATGAAGTTCTGGAACTAGCCAAATGGGCTACTGTACCAGTAATTAATGGATTGACCGATCTACTTCACCCTACTCAGGTGATAGGGGATATGATGACTATTCTTGAACACAAAGGCCGCTTAAAGGGCTTGAAGTTAGCCTTTATAGGCGATGGCAACAATGTCGCCCATGAATTGCTCTATGGTGGAGCCAAGGTGGGGATGGACGTAACTATTGCTTGTCCGATGGGATTTGAGCCGGATCAGGAAGTGCTGAAAATCGCACTGCAGGATGCTCAGGAAACCGGTGCCAAGCTAGAGGTAGTAGAGAGTCCCTGGGAGGCGGTCAAGGGTGCTGATGTGATCTACACCGATGTTTGGGCCAGCATGGGGCAGGAAGGCGAAGCTGATGAGAAGGAAAAGAAATTCATGCAATACCAAGTGAATCAGACCTTGCTTGGAGAGGCTAACCCAGGCGCCATTGTTATGCACTGTCTGCCAGCCAAACGTGGCAAAGAGATTACCGATGAAGTTATGGACGGACCCCAATCAGTAGTTTTTGATGAATCAGAAAACCGTCTGCATGCCCATAAGGCCATCATGGCACTGGTAATGTAAGCGAAGATAGATCGGAGGATACACGCAATGGACAAAGTAGTACTGGCCTATTCGGGTGGGCTGGATACATCAATAATTATTCCCTGGTTGAAAGAAAATTATGGATACGAAGTAATCGCCTTCTGTGCCAACGTAGGGCAGGGGGAAGAATTGGAACCAGTACGGGAGAAGGCTCTGAAATCAGGAGCATCCAAGGTTTACATTGAAGACCTGGTAGAGGAATTTGTCACCGATTATGTATTCCCGGTATTAAAAGCGGGGGCGATATACGAGAAAAAATATCTGCTGGGGACCTCGTTTGCCAGACCTCTAATGGCCAAAAAAATGGTGGAGATTGCTGAAAAAGAGGGAGCTATTGCCATTTGCCACGGGGCTACCGGCAAAGGTAATGACCAGGTGAGATTTGAATTAGGGGTTAAAGCTTTCAATCCCAACCTTAAAATTATAGCACCTTGGCGGGAATGGAAAATCAGATCGCGGGAAGAAGCGATAGATTATGCCAACAGTCATGGTATAGACATCCCCGTGACTAAAGAGAAAATATACAGCAGTGACCGTAATATATGGCATATTTCTCATGAGGGCGGCGATTTGGAGGATCCTTGGAATGAACCGCAGAACCATCTCTATATGCTGACTGTCCCGCCGGAGGAAGCTCCGGATCAGCCGGCTTATGTGGAAGTTGGCTTCCAGGCTGGTATCCCCGTCTCCATTGATGGAGAGCCCTACCAACCGGTGGAACTGCTCACCGAGCTTAACCGCCGGGCCGGAGCCAATGGAGTAGGAATCGTTTCCATGGTGGAGAATCGCCTGGTTGGTATGAAATCCCGGGGGGTTTATGAAACTCCGGGAGGAACCATACTCTACACCGCCCATGAAGAGTTGGAAAGACTGACCCTGGATCGTCGGACTCTGCAATTTAAGGAGCAGGTAGCAGTAAAATATGCCGAACTCGTCTATGATGGCAACTGGTTCTCCAAGCTGAAAACCGCTTTAGATGCCTTTGTGGATGTGACTCAGAAGACAGTTACCGGCAGCGTTAGGGTGAAGCTTTACAAAGGCAGTTGTACAGCGGTCGCTGCCAAATCACCTTATTCGCTCTACAGCGAAGAGCTGGCTACCTTTGGTGCGGATGAGATTTACAGCCAGAAAGATGCAGAGGGCTTTATCAACCTCTTTGGACTGCCCTTGAAGGTGCAAGCCTTGCTCAATCGTAAAATAGATGATGACAAATAGATATCTAGACTAATAACTAGACACCAATAATAAGCGGAGAGGAAAAATATCCCTCCGTTTATTTTTTTAGCTGGAAAGAATGGATAAGGGAGCATTTGAATAAAAAACACTGAATAAGGTGCTAATATTTTCATAAATCGCTATAAGCGAACTTGTATTTGTTCAATTCGAATAGCATAATGTATATACATTATATTGTGGTCGGATTTAGTGGATGCCATACATATTGTGGTTTATGAAATTAGTAGGGGGATTGTTAGTGGATATTAGCAAAATCAAAAAAAGAGATGGTCGTGTAGTTCCGTTCGAAAAAGAGAAATTGGAGAGTGCCATATTCAAGGCTGCCCGAGCGGTAGGGGGCAAAGACTATCAAACGGCCCAGGAGCTAGCCGATAAGGTTATAGAAATTGCTCAGTATGTAGATGATGATGAAGTAGCTACCGTAGAAGGCATCCAGGACTTAGTGGAAAAGGTTCTGGTTAAGAACGGTCATTACAAGACTGCCAAAGCTTATATTCTGTACCGTAAACAGCATGAAACAATACGCAACGCGGATCAGCTGTTGCTTAACAATCAGATAATTGCCAACTATCTGGGCCGCAACGATTGGCGGGTAAAGGAAAATTCCAATATGACCTACTCCTTGCAGGGCATGAATTTTCACCTTTCGTCGGTGATTGTGTCCCAGTACTGGCTGGATCAGATATATAGCCCGCAAATGAAAGAGGCCCAAAACAGCGGGGACCTCCACATCCATGACCTTGGTATCCTGGGTGTATACTGCGTGGGCTGGGATATAAGAGATTTGCTGATGGAAGGTTTCAAAGGGGTGCGGGGCAAGGTAGCCAGTGGTCCGGCCAAGCATTTTCGTTCCATCCTGGGGCAGATTGTTAATTTCTTCTTTACTCTGCAGGGTGAGGCAGCCGGTGCCCAGGCGTTTTCCAACTTCGATACCCTTTTGGCACCCTTCATCCGCTATGATGAACTTGACTATACCCAGGTCAAACAGGGTTTACAGGAATTTGTGTTTAATATGAACGTTCCCACCCGGGTGGGCTTCCAGACGCCGTTTACAAATGTCACCATGGACTTGAAGGTGCCGGAATTTATGAAAAATGAACCGGTCATAATCGGGGGCAAGTACATGGATTCGACTTACGGGGAGTTCCAGGCGGAAATGGATATATTCAATCAGGCCTTTGCCGAAGTAATGATGCAAGGGGATGTCGAAGAGCGCGTCTTTACCTTTCCTATTCCTACCTATAATATAACCGAGGATTTTGACTGGGATAATCCCAGCTACAATAAGATTTGGGAGATGACTGCCAAATACGGAATACCCTCATTTTCGAATTTTATTGGCTCGGACATGAGCCCGGAGGATGCCCGCAGCATGTGCTGCCGTCTGCGCCTCGACAATCGTGAGCTCAGGAAAAGAGGGGGCGGACTGTTTGGCGCCAATCCTCTTACCGGTTCCATTGGAGTAGTCACCATAAACATGAGTCGTCTGGGTTATCTTTCCAAGAGCAAGGCAGAATATTTTAACCGCCTAGCTGATATCATGGATATGGCGAGGGATAGTCTGGAAATTAAGCGTAAAATGCTAGAGAGCCTTACCGAATATGGACTGTATCCTTATTCCCAATTCTATTTGCGGGGGGTCAAGGAGAGCTTCGGCCAATTCTGGAAAAATCATTTTTCCACCATTGGCCTGGTAGGTATGAACGAATCCTGCCTTAACTTCCTGGGCGATGACATCGGCAGTGTGAGCGGTCTGGAATTTACCCGCGAAGTTATGAACTTTATGCGTGAACGACTTATCGCTTATCAAGAGGAAACCGGCAACATATTCAATCTGGAAGCAACCCCAGCTGAAGGTGTTTCCTACGGTATAGCCCGCAAAGACAAAGAGCTCTACCCGGACATTCTGGTGGCGAATCAGAGCGAAGTGAAAAATGGTGCACAACCTTACTATACAAACTCAACCCAATTGCCGGTCAACTATACTGATGATCTATTTACAGCTCTGAAGATACAGGATGATCTGCAGGTTCTTTATACCGGCGGGACCACCTTCCATATTTTCCTGGGTGAAGCAGTTTCCTCGATTGCAGGGGTTAAGAAGTTAGTGAAAAAAGTTTGTGATCAGTTCAGTCTGCCTTATTTCACTATTACCCCTACCTTTAGTATCTGTCCGAAACACGGCTATATAAAAGGGGAGAACTACGATTGCCCGGTCTGTGAAGCCGAAGGGGTAAAAACATCCTGTGAAGTATACTCCCGGGTAGTCGGCTACCTGCGCCCGGTAGATCAATGGAACGCAGGCAAACAGGAGGAATTTAGAGAAAGAGCGACATTTGATAAGGCCGTCTTATAAGTGATGCAGACTTGATTCCAATTTCCACAATTATCGCGATGTTGCGCGGAAACGTTGTTTCCGCGCTTACCTTTTCGCAGGCGGCAGCATTTTTCATGTCTAAGGTACAGGCATCTCAGCAGTTTGAACAGCGCAATGCTACCACCATTCAATCCAGGTAATCGCTTCTAAAGACATACTATAGCCATTTCTCTCTTGAAAATATGGTATAATCTGGTTAACGGGGTCTTAATCAGGGTGATGTTAATCATAACTATTAAGAATAGGTGTGATAGATATGAAATATGCAGACATGATCAAACAAAGTCTGGTCGACTATCCAGGCGAAATAGCCGCAGTGCTTTTCACCCGGGGCTGCAATCTGCGCTGCCCATTTTGCCATAACCCGGATCTGTTAATTAAGCCGAAGATAATGGTCAAACCGATAGATATAGAACAAGTTCTGGAATTCCTGATACAAAGGCGGGGATTCATAGATGGAGTGGTCATTAGCGGTGGGGAACCCACCTTAAATGAGGAACTGCCGATGGATATCAGAAGAATAAAATCAATGGGTTTTCTGCTCAAGCTGGATACCAACGGAACCAACCCGTCCATGCTGCAAAATTTGCTCAGTCAGGGTTATCTGGACTATGTAGCCATGGATATTAAAGCCCCGCTGGACTATAAGAAATACCGCGCGGCCTGTGGCAAGCTTAGCAGCGAAGAATTCTTTAACATCAGAAATTCCATCCATCTATTAAGAGATACCAGGGTGAAGGTGGAATTCCGGACCACAGTCGTGCCCGCCTTGCATACCGCCGCCGACATCGTGGAGATTGCCCGCCATATAGAGGGGTGTGACCAATACACTCTGCAACAGTTCAACCCCCGCCTTACCTTGGAACCTGGCTATGCCAGAGTAGTTCCCTACAGCATTAATGAAATGCAGGCCATAGCCGACCAGTGTGCTCCTTATATCAAACATGTACAGGTTGTTAACATATGACGAATCATATCCAGGCAGCCCTAAAGAAATACTTTGGTTACGAAACTTTTAAACCAGGCCAAGAGGCTATTATCGCCAGTATATTGCAAGGCCGTGATATTTTAGGTATCATGCCTACCGGGGGCGGCAAATCAGTTTGCTATCAGATTCCGGCCCTCTTATTACCCGGAATGAGCCTAGTTATTTCACCGCTTATTGCACTGATGAAAGATCAAGTGGATGCCTTAAACGACCTGGGGGTCTCTGCGGCCTGCATCAACAGCGGCATGGGAGCAGCACAGATTCGAAACACCATGGCCGAGGCTCGACAGGGAGGATACAAACTCCTCTATGTGGCCCCTGAGCGGCTGGGATCGGAAAACTTCACCAATCTGCTCAGGAACCTTCCCATTTCCCTTATTGCCATTGATGAAGCCCATTGTGTTTCCCAATGGGGACATGATTTTCGGCCTTCCTATCTGGATATTGCTCCCTGGATAGCCGAATTGTCTGAACGTCCGGTTGTAGCTGCATTTACGGCTACGGCTACGCTTCAGGTACGCGAGGATATAGCCAAAATGTTGGAATTATCCAGTCCGAATATTTATGTCACTGGTTTCAAACGAGAAAACCTGCATTTATCGGCGGTAAAAGGGGTGGATAAAACCAAATTCATAACTAAATACGTCAAGAGCCATCCCGGGCAGGCCGGCATTGTCTATGCAGCTACCCGCAAAGAGGTAGATACCCTGTATGAACACCTGCAGTCCCGCGGTTATCTGGTCGGACGATATCATGCCGGTCTCGCTAATGAGGAAAGAAATCGGAATCAGGAAGGCTTTCTCTATGATGAAATCCAGGTCATAGTTGCCACCAATGCTTTTGGACTGGGTATAGATAAATCCAATGTTCGTTATGTAATTCATCACAATATGCCCCGCCATCTGGAAGCCTATTACCAGGAGGCCGGACGAGCCGGACGTGACGACGAACAATCCGACTGTATTCTCCTCTATGCCCCGGGGGATATTCAAACCCAAAAATATTTCATTGAAAATAGTGAACTAACCGAAGTTAGGAAAAAAAGTGAATATAACAAACTGCAGGATATGATTGATTACTGTCACACTACGCAGTGCTTGCAGCAGTACATATTAAACTACTTTGGCGAAGAGGATGCTTCTGATCACTGCGGCAATTGCGCCAACTGTGGTGAAGAATTTGAAATTAGGGATATTACCGTTGAAGCCCAGAAGATATTTTCCTGTATGAAGCGTATGAATGAACAGTACGGGATGACCTTGGTCGCCTCCGTTCTCAAAGGTTCACAGATTAAAAGAATTCAGGAAATGAGATTCAACCAGTTATCCACCTTCGGCATCATGAAAGAACTGTCTATTCCTGCCATCGTAGAACTTATGCATATGTTAGAAGCCGATGACTATATATACAACACCGGAGGCAAGTATCCGGTAGTAAGGCTTACCCCGAAAGCTATTCCTGTCTTAAAAAGTCAGACGCGAGTTCTGGCCAGGATGCCCCACGTTCCGGAAACGTCAGTTCCAGATAGCGATCTTTTTGAATTACTCCGTTCCCGGCGCAAGGAAATTGCCGAGCGATCAGGAATGCCACCCTATATTATCTTTCACGACAGCACTCTGAAGGAAATGAGCATCCGTACGCCGAAAGACCAGGAGGAGATGCTATCCATATCCGGGGTGGGAGAAAACAAATGGAAGAAATACGGGCAGCAGTTTCTGGAGGTCATCCGGGGCTATCTACATATCTAGAGCCCTTGCCATTCATCAGGTGCAATTATGGCTGAAAACACCTATAATATAAGTTGCTCTAAAAAAATAAATTTACTTTGAGGTGTAATTAATGAAACTATGGGGTGGCAGGTTTACCAAACAAACAGATCAGCTTACCGAGGATTTTAATGCCTCGATTGCCGTTGATAGCCGCATGTTCCGGCACGATATTCAAGGAAGTATTGCCCATGCTTCTATGCTGGCCCGACAGGGTATCATAGCTCCCGCGGAACGAGATCGAATCATTACCGGACTGGAAGAAATCAAGGAAGAGATTGAGGCAGGCAAGCTTGAATTTACCGTGGCCGCCGAAGATGTGCATATGAACATTGAGACCCTATTGACAGCTAAAATAGGAGATTTGGGCAAGAAGTTACATACCGCCCGCAGCCGTAATGACCAGGTAGCTCTGGATGTACGTCTCTACCTGCGTGATGAAATATTTGAGGTGCGTGAATTAATTCTAGCTCTGGAAGAGGCTCTTCTGAAGCTGGCCAGTGAACACCTGCAAACCATTATGCCCGGTTATACCCATATGCAAAAAGCTCAACCGATTACCCTGGCCCACCACATGATGGCATATTTCGAGATGTTCCGCCGGGATGTAGGACGCCTGGATGATTGCCAGAAAAGGTTGTTATCCATGCCGCTCGGATCGGGCGCGCTGGCCGCTACCGGTTTTCCCCTTGATCGGGAATTTGTCCGGGAACAACTGGATTTCAAGGAAATTACCCGCAACAGCCTGGATGGCGTCAGTGATCGTGACTTTGCTATAGAGTTTTGCAGCTTTGCCAGTGTAATGATGATGCATTTATCCCGTTTTTCCGAAGAATTAATAATGTGGTCCACGGAGGAATTCTCCTTTCTTGATTTTGATGATGCCTTTTCCACTGGCTCTAGTATAATGCCGCAAAAAAAGAACCCTGACATAGCGGAATTGGTACGCGGCAAAACCGGCAGAGTATATGGAGATCTGATCACCCTGTTAACCCTGATGAAATCACTCCCGCTTGCCTATAACAAGGATATGCAGGAGGATAAGGAAGCCCTTTTTGATGCGGTAGATACAGTCAAGAAATGCTTGCTGGTATTTACCCCCATGCTGGTCAGTGGTAAGTTTAATAAGAACCAAATGATCGAGTCAGCCAAAGGGAGCTTTACCAATGCCACCGATTTGGCCGACTACCTGGTGATAAAAGGTCTTCCCTTCCGTGATGCCCATGAGGTGGTAGGCAAGGCCGTACTATACTGCATTGGCAAAAAGCGTGCCCTGGAAGAATTGGATTTAAAACAGCTGCAGCAATTCTCAGACCTGATTCAATCAGATGTTTACAAATGTCTAGATATAGGTGAATGTGTGGCTCGGCGCAACATACCTGGAGGGCCCGCCCCCGCAGCGGTTCAAAAAGCCCTGGAAGAAGCAGGCGAATGGATAGTGAGGATGAAAAATGGAGAAGAGTAGATTTGCGTTAGTAAATGGTGTCCCAGATAGTGAGCAAATACAGGAATGGGCTGAGAGTTATTTTCAGGGCTTAATTAACATGATGAATTGCTTTTACTCCCGCACCGATATGGCAGGAGTATTACAAAGCATGGAGGCCGTACCATTTAATCAAATGGCCGCCAAAGAACTAGAGGATGAAAGCCTGGAAGTGATTGAAATAGCCATGACCCTAATCGATGAGATTGCTGCCCGGGAAATAGAATATATAAGGGCTTATGCGGGAGTAGAGTAGGCTCAAACCATCTTCCTACAGGCTTGACGACAGATTACTGGCCTGCTATCATTCAAAAGGTAAATTAATTTAAGCCGATGTGGCTCAGTGGCAGAGCAGCTGATTCGTAATCAGCAGGTCGGCGGTTCAAATCCGCCCATCGGCTCCAGAGAAAGTAAGGCCCCTCCGAGGTTGGAGGGGCTTTAATATTTTCTGATTATGGGGTAATTTCTATTTCCGACACATTCGCGACACAAACATGTTGATCGTCTATTTCTGCGGTAACAAACAACGTTTCCAAAATACTGACTGCCTGCTGCTGCATACCAGGAGTAACGTGACTGTATATATCTCCTGTAGTGGCAATGCTCTCGTGACCTAGACGTTCCTGAACGATTTTCAGATTCAGTCCTTGGCTCAGCAATATCGAGGCATGAGCATGGTGAAGATCATGGAATCTTACTTTGTTAGGTATGAGGGGATCGGATTCGACTAAACGCCGCCATTTCTTACCAACCCATTCCGGATCCAAGGGTTTACCATCTTCCCAACAGCACACAAAACCTCTGGGATCATAAGCTTGGCCCATGTCATCTTTGTTAAGTTCTTGGGCATTATGCAGTTGCTGTAGCAACTCAATAGCCTGAGGAGGCAATGGTATTCGCCTACGGCTTTTCGTGGTTTTAGGCTCCTTCAACTTTAGAGTTCCCTCCTGCTTTTGGAGTAAATGGGTTACCGAGATGTAGCCTTCAACCAAGTTAACATTCTGTCATCTCAAAGCCGAGATTTCACCCTGGCGCATTCCGGTCATGATGGCTAGATAGACTGGAACATAAATTCGGTTATTCCTATACCTCTTTAGTACATCCTTGGCCTGTTCCACGGATAGGGTGGTCATTTTGGGTCGAGTCTTTCTAGGGCTTTGTACCTTGAGACTGGATTGGAGAACATATAGGATTCTGAAGCGGCGTTGTACGGGATTTATCACCTAACCCTTTTTCTAAAGAACGGGTTAATTTCAATAGAAGAATTTACAGTTGAGGCAGATGAGCTGATAAATTATTATTTGGAATCATATCCCGTTCTTGAAAAAATGGAGCAATTCGTTATGGAAGAATGCAGAAAATGCTCAGGTGCTTCAGAGAGAACGATCTGTTCAATAGATACGAAACATGGGGGCTGTATAAACTACAAACCATTCGAATAATATCAAGTCAATCAAAGGAACCAGGTTGAGTTATAGGCCCCTCCTGGTTCCTTGGCTTTGCGGCTTTTTATCAAGGGGTGAAGTAGGGGAGACTACGATGTGTTGACAGCGGAAGTGGCTTTAGTAATAAGGGATCTAGGTTGTTGGGAATGATGGCAACTTTTTCATTGTACAGAGGGGCATTTTGAAAGCCGCATCATACGATGTAAATAAGAAAGGGGTGATGGAAGTTGCTGGGAATAAACTGAGCTCAATTGAGTATAGGAACGGCAGCGCTACTGATAATAGATTTCTTGGAGCAAGGCTTATTGATGGTGTATTCGGTAAATAGAGGTACGAAATGAAAACGGTAATCGAAAATAATACGACGGCAACCAATAACCTGCTTTCATTCCTCCAGGTAACTCTTACTAAGAATCAAGCTGAAATGGGTCAGTTGTTGAGAATACCAAGCATATTCCCGGTATGGTTAATCGAGTGAATGATATTTGGCGAGTGGTTAAGCCCGTGAAGTAAGATGGTGCCAATTAAACGCACTCATAACAACTTATTAAAATGGGTGTCTTGAATTATTGAGTATGTGGGCACCTTTTTTGTGACACGGTGAGGTTTAGAGCAAGCGATCAAAGAAACAAGACTGGAGATCCGCCGTATCATATCATTTGGGTAGAGATAGTTTGTGGAGGGATATGTCATGGATTCAGTGACAACACTTATTTGGCTGATAGTTTCAATATTAATCTATGTTTTAGGATATAGTAGCGGGAAAGAGGTAGGTTATGACAAAGGTTTTGATGATGGGTATGAATCTGCCGAGGATTGTTACTATGAACAAGGTGAGTTTCTAAACAAAGCTAATAGAGATGTATTTATTAGAATGAAATCATTGAATACAGTAACATTTGGCGCTCTCCATAGTTACAGTATTACTTGCTGTCATCGTAATATTGTATATCTCACAACCTTTTACTATATATTTTTTAGCAGTACTTTTGGCATCGGTAATTTCTTCTGGGACCGGAGTTTTTAGCGAATTTGGAGGAGACGTTGCTGATTTTTTCGGTGCAAGATCAACTGCTTTTGAAAAGAAACTCCACAAAGCTAAAGAAATCGCTTTTAACAAGCTGAAGTACACTGCTTACGAAAAGGGGGGCCAGTTATTGGGATAGATTTAGACTATACTGAATTTTCCGGCAACAGAATTAGCCTCATAGCTAATGGCACAATCGTCCGAATTGAAAAGGCTTTATAGGATTAATCCTCCGTAATTACACATTTGCAATTTAAGGCATAGCATCAGTTAATCAGATCACAGAAGATTAAATCGAATACGCTGAGGACCTGGAGGTGATCCGGGTCTTTTTATTTCATATCTACATCTCTTACATGAATATTTTGGTAGTTTATTGATTAGATGATATTTACGGAATCAAGTAGGAGGAGGATTATAGGAAGTGAAAATTGCGAAAATAACCCATGAATATATGTTTAACAATACAAAGGTTCTAGGACTTCGCACGACGGTCTGTTTTGTAGAACCAACAAAACATAAGATAATTGATTAAATATATTCTATCTAAACAACTTCTCACTTATTTAATAAAGATAAAAAAAGGACCACATTCTTATACGGAAGTGAAAAATGTGAGGACAAACCGCCCCGCATAAGAAGTGGTATATATAGAAAGAGAAGGTGTTTACAAGGTAACTCAAGTTAAATAGACATAATTAATCGATTAATGCTAAAACGTCGCCTTCTTGTACACGATCGCCTATTTTGATCATAATCTCTTTTACGGTTCCTGCTGTTTCGCTGAAGATTGGATTTTCCATTTTCATAGACTCGATAATTACTAACTCGTCATCTTCAGTTATTGTTTGACCGACCTCCATGTTGATAGCCAATATCTTCCCTGCTAAGGGACTTTCAAGATTTGCCATTACTAATTCCTCCTTAAAATATATTTTTTTTGCTATTGAGGGTTTTAAAACTCCATTGGATAAATTTAAATCCTTATTAAAATATTATGCAATTAACATGCCAATTACTGTTATTCGAAAAAATGCTATAGAGGCTCAGAGGGTAATCGTTTGTTATGAGTCAACAAAGACAGTTCTGAAGAGTGAAACTACTGTAGAGCTAGGACTTTAAAGGACCAAAATATGCGATTTTAAATAACTGGCATGAATATTGCTAATAATTATTTAGGATATGGGCATATTCAGATATTTTTTATTGTCTTAATGTTAAATTTATTTTTGCTCCGTCTGTTGTCCTAATCACTGCTTTTGTTTAAGCGAATATTAACAATATTCAAGGAGGAGGTTTATATTTGAATGTACAAATTGAATTAAATACCCGGAAATAGAGTATTTAGATTCCAATGGTTTTTGTAGCCAGATGATTTGAATTCCGGATTTAACGGATTGACAAATGTAATAGGAAATAAATTGATAAAAAGGGGTAATATTTTGAGATTCTGAGTACTCCCCAAAGATATTTACCAATTATTATTAGCTATTAAGTAATAGGGCCACTGACGAACTACCAAATTGAAAGGAGATTATTTATGGACTTATTGAGAATGATAACCGCAATGGGCAATGGAACAGGACTGGCTAATTTTACTCCGGCCCATATTATAATGTTATGTTTTGGAATTTTATTTATATATTTTGGAGTTGTAAAGCACTATGAGCCATTGCTCTTAGTTCCCATGGGGATTGGATGTATTCTGGTAAACATTCCGGGTACAGGACTAATGGAGGCAGGCGGCCTTTTGTATTTCAATTACCAGGGTATAGCCAAAGTGATTTTCCCGCCGCTGATCTTCTTAGGGGTTGGCGCCATAACTGACTTTGGGCCGTTGATTGCCAATCCCAGTACCATTATCCTCGGAGCAGCCGCCCATCTGGGTATTTTTATTGCTTTGATAGGGGCTAAGCTTTTGGGCTTTTCCATGGCTGAAGCTGGTGCGATCGGCATAATCGGAGGAGCAGACGGCCCTATGGCAATATATGTGGCGACCAAACTAGCTCCCCATTTGCTGGGCCAAGTAGCAGTTGCCGCCTATTCTTATATGGCTTTGCTCCCCTTAATTCAACCACCTATTATGAGAGCCCTGGTACCTTTAGAGGAACGAAAAATAGCCATGGCGAAAATGAGGCCAGTATCCAAGCGCGAGAAAATTGTTTTTCCAGTCATGATGATTATAATAGTCCTGGTCTTGTTACCACCAATTGCTCCGTTGATTTCCTGCTTAATGCTGGGCAACCTGCTTAGAGAATCTGGTGTAAACGATAGAATGGCCTCCACCATCGGCGGACCTTTCTTAGATATCGTTACCGTATTTATAGCCGTTGCTATTGGATCAACCATGAGTGCTGGAAACTTTGCTAATTTACAAACCCTGAAAATAGTGTGCCTAGGATTGATTGCATTTATGACTGGTTCAGCCAGCGGCGTTGTATGGGCAAGATTGATGTCCAAGGTGAGCGGAGGAAAGATCAATCCTTTAATAGGTTCGGCTGGTATTGCGGCTGTGCCCATGGCAGCTCGGGTATCACACAATGTGGGAATACAGTACAACAAACGCAATAATCTGATAATGCATGCCATGGGGCCCAACCTGGCAGGAGTTTTAGGGACTGCCGTAGCAGGTGGAATCATGCTTACTTTATTGGGGGTGATTTAAATGACACCAATTATTCCAGATACTCTTCAAGGAGCGATTGTTTTAAGTGTATTTGATTTTATTGCTTGTTTCTTTGTTCTTTGGGGCATTAGTTTCTTTATCAGAGGCCTTGGTTATGTTTGCAATAAGTTTCCGGAGGATCCTGACACTGGAAAGAAGAGCATGCATTAGAATACTGATTGGATTTGTGATTTACAACTGTTTCAGACCCAAGAGCTTGGTGGTTTAGATCAGCATTGTTGCACCAGAATGGGGGAGGGGGAAACCCCTCCCTCTTTTTTATTTGTTGGCTTTAGCCAGTTGAGTACGCGAAGCGTGCGAAACATAAAACCACCTGCTATGCGGGTGGGTAACAAGATGTTATACAAAAAAAACCACCTTTTCTAATATAATAGTGGTGTTCAAGCTACTATCAAAATTAGAGGAAGGTGATTTAATGGCTAATAAAAGCAATTCATTGGCGCACACAAAATGGATGTGTAAGTACCATATTGTGTTCACCCCAAAGTATAGACGAAAAATAATATTCAATCAATACAGAGAAAGTATAGGACAGATACTGAGACAACTGTGTAATTACAAGGGTGTAGAAATCATAGAAGGGCACCTGATGAAAGATCACGTTCACATGCTTGTCAGTATACCACCCAAGATAAGTGTATCTTCATTTATGGGATATCTGAAAGGTAAGAGTGCACTGATGATTTTTGACAAGCATGCAAATCTTAAATACAAATTTGGGAATAGACATTTTTGGGCGGAAGGATACTATGTCAGCACAGTAGGATTGAATGAAGCAACTATAACGAAGTATATCCAAGAACAAGAGAAACATGACATTATGTTGGATAAGCTTAGTGTAAAGGAACACGAGGACCCTTTTAAGGGTAGCAAGTAATACGAACACCCCTTCAGGGGTAGCAAAAGTGACAAAGGCATAGTGGCTTTGAACGAAGTGAAAGCCAGCGTCTTTAGGCGCTGGCCGGTAACAGAGGCTTATAGCCTCAGAGCAAACCACCCGTTAGACGGGTGGTGCTGATTTGGTCCCATTGGGGGTAAATATTTCGCTGCTAGTCCTTATCTGATGAAAGACAAAGAGCTTTAGAAAAAGAAAATTAGTGTTAAGCATGGTTAACATAATGTCAGGAATACTTAACAACTACAGTTTCTCTCTGCAGGAGCTATCCGGAAAATATTCTTAAAGGTCTTACCGCAAACTTTTTAGGTAATTAGCTGAGTTGGAAGATTGAAAACTTAAGATGTTATGGTCGATTAAAATGCAATGATATCGATCACAGTAGAATGTTGGCGAGTAATTAGTGGAGAAAAAATACTTCCTAAGGAATGCCCTAAGATTGCAAAGTGATAAAGAAATAGCAACCTTTACGGTGTTTCATAAAGCAATCAAAGAGAATAAGAATTAGAAATGCTGGCCCACTGAGAGGGATGAAGTCAAAAGCAAGATAATCTTGGCACACAAATTGCTTATTTAATAAATAGATAACTTTTTATTTTAAAAAGTATGCGGGAGGTGGGCTGTTAATAGAATTTTATCTTTCAATAGTAACGAGAATCACTTAGTAATTCTATGGAAAGAAATGGAGGGCTACGATGTCAGATCCAAGACCGCAAAATAAGTCGAAAGCAATCATTGGTGGAATTGTAGGTATTATTCTTGCGATTATTATTTCTGTAACAACCCCACCAGAAACGTTAGGCCCAGCTTCAATGAGAGGGCTGGGAATATTTGTATGTGCCATAGTGTGGTGGATAATGGGTGTTATGCCTGAGTTTGTCACCGGACTGGCCATGCTTGTTGCCTGGGTGGTCTTCGGTGCAGTAAAGTTTCCCATAGCGTTCGCATCATTTACCGGTACAACCTGGTGGCTGTTAATCGGAGCTATGGGAATGGGAGTGGCGGTTACCAAAAGTGGACTTGTGGGAAGGTTGGCCCTGCTAATTATGGACAAATTTTCTCCTACTTACAAAGGGCAAACCCTAGCTCTGCTGATTTCTGGGCTAATAATTGGTCCGACAATCCCTAGCAGTACGGCTAAGGCCGCCATCGTTGCCCCTTTTGCTACGGCTATTAGTGATAACTTGGGTTTCGAAAGGAAGAGCGAAGGGGCGGCTGGACTTTTTGCTGCGATGCTCATCGGTTTTGTTGCCACAGCACCGATGTTTTTAAGCTCATCTTTCATCGCCTATGCTCTGGTAGGATTGCTACCAATTGAGGTTCAGCAGCAGATGGCATGGATGCCCTGGGCTGAAAATACGATTGTCTGGGGCGTCGTTGTAACAGTATTAAGCTATTTTGCAATACGGTTTTTGTATAAGCCAAGTCATGATGTTACCATGTCCAAAGAAGTAATTCGAGAACAATTAGCCAAGCTGGGCCCATTAACTAAAAATGAGAAAATAGTCATGGTGGTATTAATAGTTTCATTGCTGTTTTGGATGACGCAGAGAATTCATAATATCGACGCATCTCTGATAGCCCTGGCAGCTTTAGTTGTATTTCTTGGATTTAATGTAATTAACAAGGAAGATTTCAGAACAAAAATTTCCTGGGAAACTGTTGTTTTTATTGGTACTGCGTTGGGTTTAAACAGTGTTCTGCCAGCCCTTAAAATAGATAAATGGATTGCCGGAATTTTGGGGCCATATATTCTTCCTCTAGCCCATAATATCCCAGCTTTTATCATCGTTATTTCTATTCTAATCTACCTGGCTCGTGCACTAATAGTGGATCAGATAGCAACTATTACCATATTTGGCCTATTTCTGATGCCTATTGCTGTAAGTGCTGGAATAAATCCCTGGGTGCCACTTTTTATAATCTACGTATCAGTAGGGATTTGGTATGTAATTTATCAACACCCACAGTTTTTAGCCGGAATGGCTGCATCAGATGGCCTGGTGGAACATCCTCAGATGGTTAAAATGGCAGTAGCTTACATGATTATATCTATAATAGGATTATTGGCGTCTATACCAGTATGGCATTTTACCCATTTAATACCATAACGGGGTAATGGCCGGGGAAAGTAAAAGCTAATTTGAATGGCGTAGGCGAAAAGGTCACTGTATTCACAGGCCAGCAGTGACCTTTAGCCTTCTTTATTTGAACTAAGAAGATTAGCGGCGTTCCTGAAACACTACCATACTAGTATTTGCGTAGCTTGTTTTTACTAACCGACACTTCACACTTGGTCAGAGATTCAGAAGACTGCTTACCCGAGCCATTGTCAAGCTAAGATATTTTTATTACGTATATGGAAAGAACAAGTTAGTCGCTCCTTGTACAGCTTATTTTAAATACTTCTAACTTATTCAATGGGAAATGGATTTAAATTACCATTTTATTTCGGCAATATTTATTTATTAAATGAGGAGGAAGATATTAATGGCTATAAACAAAATTGCGATGTTAGGTGCAGGGACCATGGGACAGGGTATTGCATGGGCACTGGCGGCAGCTGGTAAAGAGGTAGTACTTTTTGATATCAAACAAGAATTTATTGATAGAGCTATCACTTCCATTGGCAAAAGTCTGGCTAAGCTAGAAGAAAAAGGTAAAGCAGCTCCAGGTACAAAAGATGCTATTCTAGGCAAAATCAGTGGTACAGTTATTTTTAATGAACTGAAAGATGTCGACTTCGTCATCGAAGGCGTTTTTGAAAATATGGATGTCAAAAAAGACATCTACACCAAGCTGGATGCCTTAATGGCTCCCGAAGTAATAATCGCCACTAACACTTCTTCGCTGTCTATTACTGAGATAGCAGCAATCACCAAGAGACCTGACAAAGTTGTTGGAATGCATTTCTTCAACCCTGCCAATGTGATGAAACTGGTTGAAGTTATCCCCGCTTTGCAGACGTCTGATGAAACTATGCAAATTGTTGTGGATCTGTCGATAGAAATCGGCAAAAAACCAGTTAGGGTTAAAGAAGGTCCGGGCTTTGTAGTTAACCGCATCCTGGTTCCCACCATCAACGAAGGCTGCGCCATCCTTTATGAAGGACTGGCCACTGCTGAAGATATTGATACTGCCATGAAATTTGGGGCTGGCTGGCCAATGGGACCGCTTACCCTTTGCGATTTGGTGGGTGGCGATATAGCCCTGGCAGTTATGAATACGCTGTATAGCGAAACTGGTGATCCCAAATATCGTCCCTCCGGACTGTTAAAACAATATGTACGGGCTGGCTGGTTGGGCATGAAGACCAAGAAGGGCTTCTATAATTATTAAACCCTGGATTGCACCACTATACAAAGCCAAACCGAAATGGGGGAATTAAGAATGGCCTATGAAAACATAATCCTGGAAAAAGAGGATTACTTGGCGATCCTAACCGTTAACCGTCCTAAGGCTCTCAATGCCCTTAATAAGGACACCTTGAGTGAAATCAGATTAGCGGTTGAGGATATTGCACTAGATAAGTCCATTAGAGTCGTGATCGTCACCGGAGCAGGGGAAAAAGCTTTTGTAGCTGGTGCTGACATAGCCTATATGCAGCCGCTGTCTGCGGTTGAAGCGCGGGAATTCTCCGATTATGGAGAGAAGACCATGCGTATGATAGAACTGCTGGAAAAACCGGTAATAGCGGCTATTAAAGGGTTTGCCCTGGGCGGCGGCTGCGAACTGGCCATGGCTTGTGATATCAGACTGGCTGCAGATAATGCACTGTTTGCCCAACCGGAAGTTGGTCTGGGAGTTATCCCGGGCTTCGGCGGCACCCAGCGTCTGCCTCGTTTAATCGGCGAAGGCCGGGCCAAAGAGCTTACCTATACCGCTGACACAATTAATGCTGATGAAGCTTACCGGCTAGGGCTGGTAAACCATGTGTATCCGGCTGAGCAACTGATGGATGAAGCTAAGAAAATGGCAGCCAAGATTGCCAAAAAGGCACCTTTGGCAGTGAATTTTGCCAAGTTCACCATCGGCAAAGGGATGCAGGCCGACCTGGATACGGCTATGAGTATTGAATCCGATATGTTCGGTATATGTTCCTCGACCTTGGATCAAAAAGAAGGCATGGGAGCTTTTCTGGAAAAGAGAAAACCGGTATTCCAAAGTAAATAATAATCTTAATAAATTAAGGGGGATATTTTTATAATGATGAAAGAAATTCAAGACGTTGTTATAGTTAGTGCGTGCAGAACACCTATCGCTAGATTTCAAGGCAGTCTTAAGGATGTACAGGCTATCGAATTGGCCGTTACCGTAGCTAAAGAAGCCATTAAAAGAGCGGGTGTAGCTGCCGATACTATTGACGAAATAGTAATGGGCGAAGTATATCCTCATATGCAGGGATCACTGCCTGCCCGCCAGGTTGCTATGGCGGCTGGTCTCCCCGTCAGAAGCAATGCTTGTAATGTTAACCAGAACTGCGCTTCCGGAATGCGCGCTCTGGATATAGCCATTCATAACGTTCAACTGGGCAAAACCGATATAAGCTTGGTGGTAGGTGTAGAGAGTATGACCAATGCTCCTTATATGCTTCCTAAAGCCAGAATGGGATATCGCATGGGCCCTGGCAGTGTTGAGGATTCTATGCTGCATGACGGTCTGGTAGATCGTCTGGTACCCGGACACATGGGCTTGACTGCCGAAAATATCGCTGAGAAATACGGCATTACCCGTGAAGAATGCGACGAACTGGCTCTTTTAAGCCATCAACGCGCTACTCGGGCTACTATGGATGGAACCTTTACTCGGGAAATAGTCCCAGTCGAACTCAAGTCTAAAAAGGGTATCAAATTATTTGAAAAAGACGAGCATATGATTCCCGATGCCAGTGTTGAATCGATGGCTAAACTGGGTCCTGCATTCAAAAAAGGCGGAGTAGTCACCGCCGCTAATGCTTCCGGTATTAATGATGCTGCGGCTGCTGTAATCGTTATGTCCAAAGCCAAAGCCCTGGAACTGGGATTAAAACCTTTAATGAAGCTGATAAACATCTGTGCTGAAGGCGTAGCTCCTGCAGTAATGGGTCTGGGTCCGGCAGTTGCCATCCCCAAATGCCTGAAAGAAGCCGGCATGAAATATGAAGACGTGGATTACTGGGAAATCAACGAAGCCTTTGCTCCTCAATTTATTGGGGTAGGCAGAATGATTAAAGAAGACTTCGGCATCGACATGGACCTGAGCAAGGTAAATGTCAACGGTTCCGGTATTGGCCTGGGCCATCCGGTAGGATGTACCGCCTTGCGTATTGTTGTCTCCCTGTACTATGAATTAGAAAAACAAGGCAAGACCGTTGGTGGAGCTTCCTTATGCGTAGGCGGCGGCCCAGCACTGTGTTCCCTGTGGACTAGGGATATTTAATAGCCTCCTCAGAGTAATCTCTTTTTACGGGTGATGGTTTGCACAGCCATCACCCGCCTTTTAAGGTATATCTTGGGAGAGGAAGGAGGTTAGAAGTATGACTAAGGTAACCATCGATAAAAGTGGCCACATTAGGATTTATTTGGGAAAATGCCGTGATCTACGTGCCATGAATAACGAATTGTTCATCGTAAATGCCAGAGAGGATCATATTGTTCTGAGCCCTTCAAGGAACACGGATTATGAAGTAATTGAGGAATTGAATAGCCAAGGGGATAGTCTTTTAACCAAAATGAACGGGGAAAAGCAGGCATAGTCTAAAACATTAGAGCATTTCAGCCACGTTAATCGCGAGTATTTTTAATACCATTTATACCTGTATATTCCAAGAATACATTAAAATTGCGTTTGCAAAGCTGTCACTTTGATTTTCAGCCGGGTAAAAATGTAATCAAATTGTCCGGAATCAGTGTTGGTAAAATGCTCAAAGGAGATTTCGGCAATGAAATTGATCAACATCTGTGCTGAAGGTGTAGATCCTGAATTAATGGGTCTAGGCCCGGCAGTTGTCATTCCCAAATGCTTGGCTCAAGCCGGCATGAAATATGAAGACGTGGATTACTGGGAAATCAACGAAGCCTTTGCTTCACAGTTCATTGGTGTAGGCAGAATGATCAAAGAAGACTTCGGCATTGACATGGACCTGAGCAAGGTAAATGTCAACGGTTCCGGCATTGGCCTGGGCTAGCCGGTAGGATGTACCGCCCTGCGTATTGTTTTCTCCCTGTACTATGGAAAAACAGGGCAAGACCATTGGTGGAGCCTCCCTATGCGTAGGCGGCGGCCCAGCACAGTGTTCTCTGTGGACCAGGGATATTTAACAGTCTCCTCAGGGTAATCTCTTTTTACGGGTGATGGTTTGCACAGCCATCACCTGGTTCTTTAAAAAAGTAGCTTTGTGATAAAAATAGATGGTAAATAAATGGAGGGAAAATAAATGGCTGCTAATTTTGCTGTAAATAATATTAGAGATTTTGAATTTATAATTAAAGAATGGCTTCCTACGGACGGAGTCGCTGATTCCTCTCCTATCTTTTTTAATATTTCAATTCGCAATATACATGCCAAGTATCGATAATTATAAGTTTTATAAATAACTCCTCGGAGAAATATTTCTTATATGGGTTATGGTTTGCACAGACCGTAATCTGCCTTTTAACAAAACGCTTAGCGATAAATCCCGAAATACCTTATTGCGTGGCTTCAGTAGGGTGCATTTTAATGAAAGGAGTGATAAAATATATATGTTAGATAGGTTGGAACATCCTGGGTCTAAAGGGGGAAAAACGTATGACATGGACAAACACATTTGATGAAGTCAATTCGGTGCTCGTTAAGGATTTGATGAACACCCAGTATAAAACTATATACCCTGATGATTCACTTCGTACAGTTATTATTAATTTAAGGGATTCAAAGTTGGATACGCTTCCTGTGATCGATCATGAGGGAAAACTAGTTGGGATTTTTCCAAGGAGGCATTTATATACGGCTTTA
Organism: Syntrophomonadaceae bacterium; assembly: GCA_963665865.2. Lineage (GTDB taxonomy): Bacteria > Bacillota > Syntrophomonadia > Syntrophomonadales > Syntrophomonadaceae > PHAA01. The sequence continues at coordinate 3,817,308 of CAXXWF010000001.1, forward strand.
TTGGAATGTACAAGCATGGATGATCTGTGTACTCCTTACATTGTTTATTCCACCTATTTGAGGTATTCAGAAGACAAGTATGATCAAACCTTGGTAGGAAAAGTGATTAACAGTAAGGTGGGTAATGCTCCGGTCGTGGATTCATCTGGTAATTTAGTAGGCATGATTGGGAAGATCGAGTATCTTAGGCAGGCCTTATTTCTGCTTATTAAAGCAAATGCCCTTTTGGAATCTGTTTTTCAAGCAATTCACGAGGGGATGATAGTTGTAAATAATAACGGGTATATTCTAAACATCAATCAAACCGCAGAACAAATGCTCGGAATTGCTAGTGCGGACATTCAAGGGAAATATCTGGAAGACATATTACCCGAAATTGTTTTTTCTGAAATCCATTTTGAAAATGGATCTTTATTTAGGTTCAAGGGTACCATCCACTCGATTGCCGTAATTATTAGCGCAGTGCCGATTATAGAAAACGGTAGTCAAATTGGTATTAGTTTTGCGTTTCAAGATATGTCAGATATAGAGAATATTGCCCATGAATTGGAAACCACAAAGGAACTTCAAACCACGCTCGATGCGGTTATTAATGCTTCTACGTATGGAGTCCTTGTTACTGATAAAACTGGGTTAATTAGATATGTAAATGAAATAACAAGCCAGTTGTTTGATATGACAGCAGAGAGTATTATCGGAAAAGCATTTAATGATTACGTTCCGGCATCCGGAACCGAGAATATAGCTGACTCTGCTTTTGCTAAAGTAGAGATTTGCCAGATCAGCGGCAAAAATTGTATAGTTTCACATGTCCCGGTTAAGTCTCATATACATGACAAGAAATCTGCAGGATTTGTCAGTACAGTTTACTGTAATGATAATAAACTTATTGAAGAAATACTCAAAAAATGGTCCTCGTTGCAGCATCAAGTTCAGTACTATAGAGATGAGCTTGAAAAACTAGGTGATGGAAAAGCCAGTTTTGACAAAATAGTGAGTAAAAATGCTGATTTAATCAGAATAAAAAAGGACGCCCAGCGTATTGCACACAGCGGCTCAACTATTCTTTTGACCGGGGAAAGCGGAGTTGGCAAGGACATGTTTGCTCGGGCCATCCATTCAGCTAGTTCGAGAGCAAAATTTTCGTTGGTAAAAGTAAATTGTGCAGCTATAGCCGAAACACTAATGGAATCAGAACTTTTCGGTTATGTTGCGGGTTCCTTCACGGGTGCATCAAAGAATGGAAAAATCGGTTATTTTGAACAAGCTAACAAAGGCACTATATTTCTTGATGAAATCGGCGATATGCCTCTATCAATACAAGTCAAGATATTGCAGGTATTACAGGATAAGCAGTTTATGCGGGTGGGGGAATCGACCCCCCGTAGTATTGATGTACGGATCATTGCTGCCACCAATAGAGATCTGCAGGAGGCTATCACAAAGGGTTTATTTAGGGAAGACCTCTACTATCGACTCAATGTTATTGAACTGAACCTACCGCCGCTTAGATCTCGTCCTGAAGACATTTTGCTTTTGGCCGAGACGTTTGTTCAGAAATATAACCATATATTGGGGTCTAAGATAACCGCAATAAACAAGACTGCCCAGGAAGCTTTGGTTTTGCATGATTGGCCTGGAAATATCCGGGAGCTTGAGAATGCTATTGAAAGAGCTGCCAACTATGCATGGGAAGGTGAAATTGGGGTTGAACATCTTCCGAGCCGAGTTTTGCAATTTGATGATCAGGAATTTACCCCGTCGTCTTATCGTTCAGTGTTACATGATGTTGATAAGGAAATTATTGCAGACACTTTAAAAATAACTAAAGGGAATAAGAGTGCAGCAGCAAGATTGCTTAAAATAAGTAGAACCGCCTTTTATGAAAAGCTCGTCAAATATGGCTTATATTAAAATCTTTTAGTTCCTAAAAATATACCGTTATTATTGTAAATGTTGCTGCGGTATTACATTTCTATTTTCTGCCATAAACTGAATTTGAGAAGGTGGAACTAACTAAGTTGATAAAAGATGCCCTCCTCACAAGAGTAATCTTTGTGCACTTTCCCTTCACCCTCCAAATACTTGAGATGGGCAATAATCTCCCCTTGAGCAAACCACTTCTGAGCATTCGGAAAGTCTTCCCATTTATCATAGGATAGATCCCATTTGATCCGGGCTGCTACCTGGTAGGCAGTCAACCGGTTATCTTGTAAAGCTAAAAGTATATCGTTACACCGTTTTTGGTGATGTTGGCGCAACTCTGCTATACGTCTTTCCAGGTCAGTAATCAAACGTCGATGAGCTGGTAAAGTGAGGATAACTTCCATTTTTGCCACCTTATCTAAGCTGTGCAGGTAGTCGCGCAGGGGATCCCATTCTTCTTCCGAATATAAACTAATGGTGGGGGTAATATCCTCAAGTACATGGTCTCCTGAGAAAAGCCATTTCCTGTCCGGTTCGTACAGACACATATGCCCCCTGGAGTGCCCAGGGGTGAACACACATTGCAAGTGCCAGCCAGGTAAAACAATAGTATCTCCTTCATCCACCAGCGTGAAAGCTGCCAAAGGAGTGGCCACGAATTTAAAGATGGGATTTTCTGCTCTGGCGTCCTTCCAATCGGGAAAGCCATTTAACTGAGCATACCGAAGACGTTCAGTCCACTGATAGGGTTGGCTCAACCAAGTAGCGTCTGCTACACTGCAAAAGACGCGAGAACCTGGTCGGGCCACGTGAGTTATCAACCCGGAGTGATCCGCGTGCATATGAGTAATAAATAAATCGGTACAGTAAAGATCTACCCCTAACTGCGCCAATCCTTGGTCCAGGGCCTCCTTACACTCAGAGAGGTTCAAACCGGTATCGATTAGGAGATTTCTCTCTGGAGTAATGATCAGATAATCATTTATAATTTTCAGAGGATTTTTCGGAAGGGGAATTTCAATTCGAAACAACCCATTTGCAATTTCTTCGACCATTATTTATCACTCCTCGGCATTTGTGCCATCACATCAAAAACAGTAATTGTAAAGACATTTAGTCGCAAATGTAAAGGCTGATCAGTAATAACCTAATCAGTAATAACCTAATCAGTAATAACCTAATCAGCCTTACATTCGTGTCTAACCCATTTATTAAATGTCGTCCATTTACAAACATACAAAATTGCAAGTTATATCTGTTTCTACAAACCCATATTTTTAGCAACTATATTGAGCATAATCTCGGAAGCTCCGGCAAAAAGTCTGTTTAATCTGCTGTCAACAAACTGCCGGGCAATGGGATACTCCGCCATAAATCCGTATCCGCCAAAAAGTTGCAGGCAATTGTCAGCTACGCGCGAAGCCATTTCACATACCCAGTACTTGGCCATACAGATTTCATTGCTTGCTTCGCTAGACTTTCCAGCCATATGCTGAATGGTAAGTTGGTCAAGAAAGGCTTCTGCCAACTGTACTTCGGTAGCACATTTGGCCAGCACATGCTGGGTATTCTGAAACTTGCCTATTGGTTGCCCGAAAGCGTATCTTTCCTGAACATACTGCGTGGTGAGCGCTACCGAACGCTTGGCCTTGGCTAGAGCATCCCACGAGGAGGAAAGACGTTCCTGGGTTAGCTTTTTCATGAGCATCTTAAAGCCCTTGCCTTCCTCTCCCAACAGGTTTTCCACCGGTACCTTGCAATTATCAAAGAATAGTTCGGCTGTGTCCTGGGCATGCATGCCTATTTTTTTGAGTCCTTTTCCCCGTTCAAACCCCTCCATTCCGCGTTCCACCACTAATAAACTAATCCCTTTGTGTGCCGGTTGGGCCTTGGGGTCAGTCTTAACAGCCAAAATAATAATATCAGAGTTTATTCCGTTGGAAATGAAGGTCTTAGAACCGTTTACGACATAATGGTCTCCCTGCCTTATGGCTGTGGTCCGTATAGCCGCAAGGTCAGAACCCGCTCCGGGCTCGGTCATGGCGATGGCCAGAACTTTCTCGCCGCTGCAGCATCCCGGCAGCCAGCGCATTTTTTGTTCTTCAGTTCCAAACTCTGTAATGTAGGGGCTCACGATATTGTTGTGACATCTTATATAAACCCCTTGTAATCCACGTTTTCCTATTTCCTCTATTTCGATAACCGAGTATAGATAATCAGCCCCTGCTCCGCCGTACTCTTCGGCTACATCAGTACAAAGATAGCCGTAGTCTCCAAACTTCTTCCATATTTCATGTGGGACGAGCATATCCTCTTCCCACTGTTCATAGTATGGGGCTATTTCCTTATCCAAAAATTTACCGAAAGCCTCCCTAAACATGTCATGTTCTCTGGTAAATTGCAATAATCTTTCCATGATATCTCTCCTTCTAATATTATTATAAATTTACTTGTTCGGTTTATTTTTTCTTTCCAAAAGTTTACGTAAGGCCTCTTTGTGTTCATCAGATTGGAAGCAGATGCCCTGTGCAAACGCCTCCATTTCCAATATATAAG
>CAXXWF010000002.1:0-2500 GCA_963665865.2 Syntrophomonadaceae bacterium
TCTGGTACCTTATTATTTACCCTAAAATGGTATCAAGATTTTCAGCTTCTGCAGCAGAATTCCCCCTTTGTGCCTGCGGGAGAGGGGACCTCCGTTTACTCCCCAGAAATGACCTCCGCTTTCTACCTTGGCGTTTTTTCGCCAAGTGTTCGCTCTCTCCTCTATACAGAGAGAGAGAGAGTAGAGAGAGAGAGAGTAGGGCACATAGAGAGAGAAAATACATAGCCGAAAGTGAAAGAGAAAAGAAGTAAAAGAATTTTCTTTACTTTTTTTCTCTAACATTTTCTTTTCTTTTCTGCTCTCACTTTTCTTTGCTTTTCTTTTCTGAAATGAAAATAAAATTCTCTTGATTTTTTTCCTCACTTCCTCCCTTCCTCCACTTCCTCCCTTCCTCCCTAACCTCCCTAACCTCACTAAACTCACCAAACTCTCCAAACTCCCTATCTCCCTACTCCCTACTCCCTACTCGCACGCACGCAGGTATTTTATTGTTTTCAACAATCGATGCCAGGCCCATTTTCGGGCCGGGCAGGTCGCAGTTGCAATTTTTGAGTCGGGGCCGCAATATGGCGCAAACTTGATTTTATCCAATCAGCGTTCGAAAAATAGGGACTCCAATCAGAATGCAGTCTCGTTTTGGCGAAGAAAGTACAACCCACATGCCAGAACACACTACTGTTGTACCTCATACTGCCCCTGTACAATAATTAAATAATCCTCAAAGTATTTATTTGTACATATTTCTCTGTTTATTTATTTAATTTTGTTATTTATTCATTTAGGCTGTATGAATTATTTTATCTATCTATTTATTTATTTATGCGTATTTTAATTCATTCTAGCCACCGGAGACACTAATAGGTGGTCAAGAAGGCGTACAGATAAATAAATAAACACGAGAGAGGCAGAGAGAAATAATTAATTGGAGGAGAGAGTAAAATAAATAAATAAATGAATGAATAAATAGAAGAGAGAGAGAGAGAGAGTAAGAGAGAGAGAGAGACAGAAAGAGAGAGAGTGAAAGACAGGAGGAGAGAGAGACAAACATACAGACAGGCAGGCAGGGAGAGAGAGAGAGAGAGAGAAAGAGAGAGGGAGAGAAACATGTACAGACAGACGGTATGCGTTGAAGCGATTGCTTTAATAAAAATTATTTCACTACACCAAGAAAGGGCCGAAGGGTATGCGGATCCGTTCCTGCAAGAAGAAATGGCTGAGAGAAAGACCAGCGAGAGAGACAGTGAGAGAGAGAGAGAGAGACAGACAGAGAGAGAGAGAGAGAGAGAGAGATGATAGAGGCTAAGAGAGGCAAAGAGAGAGAAAAAGACAGAGAGATATAGAGAGAAAACGTGCTAAAGGGTAAAACAAAAGGTGAGGAAGAAGACAATCATGATAAGAATCAATACAACTCGAACCAGGCCTCACGCAGCGGAACACACACACATACACACACTGTCACACAGAGACACTGACTGAATGAAAAATGGCCTCTCAAGGCCAACCAAAGTGATGAATAGCTGAAAATAAGTGCACTCGTGGATGGAAACAAAGAAAATCGCACTGGCATGCAGTAGAAAAGGCACCAGTGGTCAAGAAAGAGCGAGAAAAATGATGCACACAGTAAGAAAATTCACGGAAATTGATACAGAAAAACAGGAGAGAAGACTTACCTGCCCAGGATTTGTGACACACAGCAAGCCTAGAGTATAAGGAAAGAGTTTCTGCCAAAACAGGGCAGTGAGAGTGACGGGGGGCTGAAGGGCAGCCACCACAGAGCGCAGCACACACATAAACAGACACTCACACAGAGGCTGTCAGAGAATGGAAAGGGGCCTTTGATTGGCATTCAAAGACACAAACAGTTCGAAAAAGGTGTTTTCTTGGACAGACACAAGGAAAATCGCACTGGCATGCAATAGAAAAGACATCAGGGGTCAAGAGAGAGCGAGAAAAAATATCACACAGTGAGAAAATTGACGGAAATTGAAACAGAAAAACAGGAGAGAAGGCTCACCTGCCCAGGATTTGTGACACACAGCAAGCCTAGAGTGTCAGGAAAGAGTGGCTGCCAAAATGGGGCAGTGAAAATGACGGGGGGCCGAACGCCAGCCCCGAGAGAGCACTGCACACAAAGTGAGCGGCAGTCACACAGAGGCAGTCAGTGAGTGGAAAGTGGCCTCTGAATGGCAACCAGAGCGACGAACAGCTGAAAACAAATGTGTTCTTGGGCAGAGACAAAGAAAAAGGCAGCTTGGCATACAGTAGACAAGACATGGGTCAAGGGAGAGGGAGGAAAAAATTGCTCACAGTGAGAAAATTGACGGAAAATGAAACAGAAAATCAGAGGAAAAAGCTGTCATGCCCAGGATTTGTGACACACAGCAAGACTAAAGTGTAAGAATGGAGAGAGAGACAGAAAGAATGACAGAGAAGCACTCTGGGGCAAACGGCAGCCATGACAGAACACACACACACAGAAAATAATTTTCACACAGACGCA